>CAMKEI010000040.1 GCA_946411525.1 uncultured Clostridia bacterium
ACTCTGTCTCCCGCTCTATGAATGCAGCCAGGCGCTGCTGGATATCATGTTCTTCAACCATCGTTTTCTCCATCGTAAGCATTGTTCATAAACCCGCTTTTTCTGTCCGGGCTTTTCTTCATAAGAATATCTTATCGTTTGAATCCCGACTGTCACAGATGATTGCCAATGTAAACAAAAGCTCTGCAGCCTCCGCACATCCACAAATAATGAATTGTCGGGATTAACATGCATTACTTGAACGTGAACGCGATATAATCGGAAGCAGCATTACAGATCAGTATTCCATCACATCAATCTTTTTCTGCAGCACAGCCGCATAATCATGTCCGGTTTTCATCACATGTTCCGGATTCATCTGGTAATGAATGTTATAAAGAAGTCCCTCTTCGCCAGTCCTGTCTTCCAGATGATCCTCATCGATATGCACACCCAGCACTTCCAGGCAGATCATCACATGATCGTCTCCCGGTACGATCTCTTTTTCCCATACATACCGGCATTCCAGGTTCATAAAGCATTCTTTGACCATCGGAGCGTTCACCTGGCTTGCTTTTTCCGCTGTCAGCCCGGAAGCTTTAATCTCGTCTGCCTCAAATGCGTTGTTCCGGATGGTTGCCATGCAGGCGGCATGGTAATCTGCCGACATGAAATTGATTACAGCTTCCTGCTGTTCCTTTATGGTCTGATAAAAATGTCCGTTTTTATTCACGCTGGCCAGGATTGCATAGAAACCCTTTCCGTGGTCAGCACTGGTGAAAGCAGCCCAGGACTGCATACAGGCGTTGGGCAGGCCGTTTGATTTATAAGTGGTTACCAGAAACAGCGGCGACGGCACCGTCGCCACGAACTCCTTCCATGAGAAGCCAAAGTTCCTGGAATAATCAGCATAGGTTCCCTTCAGGCTTTCCGGCATTTCAGAATAGATGTGTTTCATCCGTCTGCTCCTTTCTTCTCCCGGTCTTTCAGATCTGCCTGTACTGAACAGAGCAACTGTCCCTGTTCAGACCGTACTTTTTGTATTATGAGTTATTTTCTGAGCTCTTTGACCATCATGATGCGTTTCCCCTGATCCTCATAATCCGAATATATCAAGCATAAATATCCACATTTTTTCCTCCCGAAACACCTGCCCATTATCATCGTCAACCGTTAGATTTTTCTGTAATTATCTTAACAAACGAAAAACAAATTGTCCATCTGTCAGGAATTGTAACGAGAAATATCAAAGTGGACATTTTCAAAGCGGAAAAAGCTGGAAATATGCGGAAATTCCCGGAAGTGATCTTTTCCGCCTGCCAAACCAGTGCCTTGGCGACCTGCTGCAACCCTCTCGGTTGCAAACCGGAAAAAAGCGGAAAATCAGCAGGAAAAGCAAAACCCCGGGAGCATTGATTTACAATGTCCCGGGGAGTCGAAGTGGCGGGATTCCCCTTCGGGCCGCAACCGATATGGTCGCGACTCCACACTGTGGAGCTCGCTTCCTATCGGTTGAGAAAGGATTCGATGAAATTTCCGCCACTGGCGGTCATCGAATCCTTTCCCCACGGCCTTTTGGTCCCGAACCAACGAATTGCATAGTCTTTTCAATGCCTGTAGCCGGTTTGTACATTGTACTGTACATTGTATTGTTCGGAAGAAATAAAAAAAGCGCCCCGGGTGATCACCCAGGGCGTCAGTTTTACTCCTCATCAGGAGGTTCGATTTGCACCGGCACCGGTTCCGTCTCGGGGATCCCGCCGCAGATGCACATGGCAAGACTGTAGACAAACGCCACAGCACTCACAGAGAGAGCAGGGATCCACTGCACCTCGGTCCATAATAGCCCCACGGTAATACTGCCGCAGAATGTCTGAAGAAAAGTCCGGAACGCTCTGATAAGGCTCTTGATAATCAGGTCCTTCCAGTTGATCATTCATGTTTCCTCCTCATTTAATAGTAGTAGTCGCTGCAGGCTGTCCGTTTACCGGTTGATCCGCTGCCTGCCCGTTCGGGGCCGGTTGCTGAGGGCCCAGTGGAAGGTCGAGGAACTTCTGCCTCAGGTTGTCCATCACACCGTTGGCCCCCAGCGCGTGATACTGTACGTATACGTTTTCCAGGTTTGACCTGTCATCCTCGTCTGCCCAGCCATGGGCGCGGTAAAACTTGTAGCCCTGAATCAGCCTGTCCCGCAGCAGTGCCTGCACGCCCTTCTTGACGGCGTGGATCTGTACCCATGATGTGATGATCACCCCAAGCAGCAATGCGGGAATACCGGCCGCCTTGATGATCTCCCATGCGTCCATACTTATCTCCACCTTTCGTCCTCTTCCTGGAGGATTCTAATGAAATACCCGACGATAACGCCGACAACAAAAAGGGCCAACGCGACCCAGTATGGGATCATAAGCACCCCTCCGATTCTTTGTTAATGGTCACTTTAACCTTGACCGCTTATCTTTCCAATCGGCAATCAAAACCGTAACGATCACCGTTGCAAAGACTCCCATGAAAAAGCCAACGGCTAAACACAGGATTTTCTCAAGTGTCATTCGCCGTCACCGTCCGGTTCTTCCGGTTCCGGTTCTGGAGCAGGAGTCATGTCCGGGAAAGCACCAAAGGATTCAGCCATTACTGTTCTGCCGTTCGCCATTTCAAGCGTGACCGTCCACATCACACGGGAGTCAGACGCATAGTTGGCAGACAGACGGGAAAAGTATTCTGATTTCGCCATCTGAAGTGCTTTCGCTTCGTCACCGTTCGGATTGCCATCAGAAGCAGGATAGGAACGGGAGTCGAAGTTTTTCGGATAACCGCTGACAACGGAGAAAAGTCCCTGTGGGTTCTGTTCAGAAGTGACCACCTGTGTTGCGTTGACGATGAAAATGTTTCTCATTGTTTTTGACCTCTCTTTCCATTAAATAAGTGTTGTGTCTTTTTCAAGCGTATCCCAACGGAACGGGATATGAAGGATATTTACATCAGCACCAGACGGGATGTAATAAGCCGTTGACGTTGTGTTTGATGATGTAATCTTTTTATCTGAAACGCTGAAATATGATTGGTTTGCCGCACCCATTGATTGGAAAATCAACATATTGTCTGGGGCATCAAGTGTTGTCTTATAGTTGAATATCATAAAATTGCCATAACTACTCGGATTCTGTGTGCAGAAAATAACCCAATTTGTTGACCGTGTTCCCTGTGTTGGTGCAGTTGTGCCTGTGATTTTCATAATGCACAGTTCGTATTTATACTTCAAAGGAATAGGATGGTTTGTTAGTAAATCTTTGAAACTACATTCCGTTGTAACTGTGCATAAAAACTCTTTATCACTATCTGCGATTCCTGCCATTGCCATCAACAACCCCCTTCTGATCTCCATCAAGTCCATGATCCCACCACCCCAAACTCGCCGTCCAGAATGTTGACTTCATAGGTAGTATTCGCATCCAACGATGTCGGATCAAACCCGTTAGCCCATTTCACTGCAGTAACACCCGTCTTTGTCGGAGTAACTGTCAGCACGGTTGCCGTTGAACCGGAAGTGAACACCACATCAATGCAACCGGATGCAGGAGCAGTGATGGACAGGGTTGCACACTCACCGCAAACATACCGCACACCGGATTTCGCCGTGATTGACGGGGTTGTGCCGCTGACGGTTTCCGGTGCATCGAGCATTTGGGAGATTGATGATTTCGCTGATTCCGTATACGTCCCCACCGCATTAGAGCTACTGCTCTGGGTGGTGTCACCACTTGCTTTGGCGAGTCCGTAGAACATTGATTCATGCTGATTCGCCGGAACTATTGGATTGTATCCTTGTGTTCCTGCCTTGATTTGTGTTGAATTTGCTGAATCCGTGTATATACGTCCAGAACTGTTTACCGCTATGCCTTTTCCACCTTCTGTTTTAACAAGCCCCACATTAGATGTACTTGCTAACGGAATATTTGCCACACCCTGATTCAGAATTGTCGTACCATCAATCTGTACATCCGTCACACCCCCACCACCGGAAGGGGTTGTCCATGACCGTCCACCGTTGCCATCAGTAGTGAGGACTTGACCACTCGTTCCTTCGATCTGCGGTTCGCTCACTTTGGAGTTTAAAGCACTGTTTAACTCTGACAGCTTATTCGCCGACCAGGTCTTATCCGTCGTTCCGGACCCGGCCGTGTCATCGATCACATCGCTGCCCTGTCCGTCCTCGCCGTCAGAGATCTGCGCCGTTGTCGTGCCGTTTTTATCGGTAATCGTGATCGTCGCGGTTTTTCCGCTCTTACTTACGCTGGCCGTCGGGCTGTATCCGTCAGCGCCAGGCTGTCCGTCAGATCCATCCTGTCCGTCGGAAACCTCCGCGGTCGTCGTTCCGTTCTTGTCGGTGATCGTGATCGTCGCCGTCGATCCGCTTTTGCTCACGCTCGCCGACGGGCTGTACCCGTCCACGCCGTCCTGTCCGTCCGCGCCTGGAGGCCCGTCAAACTCCCCGCTCTCTTTCGCCGCTTCCAGTGCCGCGTCGATCGTCTCCGGAATTGCTGTCAGCGCAGCCCCGGCCTCCGCCAGGAAGTCCTCCAGCGGATCCGGCGCTTCGCCTTCGCCGATGATGGACCTGCATACGCTGATCCGTCCGATCGGTCCCTTGATCACGGTTTCTCCCGCCGTGAACGTCAGCTGGATCTCTCCGTCCCCGTCGTTCACAAGGTCGCTGTCCTTCACGTCCCAGATCACCAGGTTCCCGTTCCGCGTAACCACCGCCGGATACGGTTCCCCTGCCGGCGGCTGCACCGTCAGCGCCGCCGACGCGTGCGGGTAATCCGCATAAATATCACCCGCGTCGATCTGTACGCGGGTGTATTCGTTTTCGGCCACCTTGCCGATGCGGATGACGGCCTTCCTCAGGTCGTCCAGTCTGTAGCTTACTGTCCTCATCCCTGTCTTCACCTGTCCTTTCCCTTTTTATTCTGCGGAGATTACCCCGCCGTATTTCTGCACGATCTCCTTTGCTTTCGCGTCCGTCAGTCCGCTGATGGTCACCGTGTAGCGTTTCTCCGGTTCCTCCGCCGGCTTTCCGCTGATCTTGTCCACCGCCGCCTGCAGCGCTGCCCAGGTCTTCGGCCCGCAGATGCCGTCCTGCGTCAGTCCCGCGTCCCGCTGGAACTCCTTCACGGCCTTCTCCGTCGCCGTGCCGAAGTCCCCGTCAATCCCGCAGATCCCCAGGCTGTACCCCAGCTTGTCCAGCATGGTCTGCATTTCTTTTACGTATTGGTTTTTGTTTCCCTTCCGGATCGTCGGTTTCGTCGTCTTCTGCGGTTCCGGCGCGGGCGTCGGTTTCGGAACCACGCCGTCCACGCAGGCCGGCACGGCCCAGTCCGTCCATTTCTGGTTCAGCGTCTTGCTGTGCTGCACCCCGCTGGAGCATTCCACGGTTTCACCGTTGTAATACAAGCCCGTGTGCGCCATCACCTTCGGATTCTTTTTATCCTTGTAGAACACGCATACGATTACCCCCTGCGGAATGCCGTCCTCCACCGATCCCTTCGCCTTCCAGTTCGCAGCCGTGTTCCACTGGCTCGTCGCCCCGGCACCCTGCAGCTTCCATCCGAATATCTGCAATAAGATCCAGTACGTAAACCCGCGGCAGTCAAAGAACCGCGTCCGCTGGCCGTCCGGAAACCATTTGCACCCTGTGCAGCTGCCGTCTCCGTCAAAGTTTCTGCACGCCGTTTTGATCGTCTGATGATCGTCGCTGTATCTCGCCCTCCGGTTTGCCGGCGTGCAGTATTGACCTCTCGCCCCGAAAACATACGCCCAGCCTACACAGGCCAGCGCCGCCTGCCATGCCGCTTCCGAAAGCGGTATGCCCTTCGTTTTCAGGTTTGCGATCAGGTTGTCCACATATGTCGCGCTGTTCATTTTCTGTTCCTCCGCCTCCTTATCACCGGCAGCTTGTCCGGAATAATGATTACAGCCTCTACGGCGATCAGGATCACGACCGCCACGCCAACCCATCCGACCCAGCTCATCACTGTCCCTCCGCGTCCGCTTTCAGCACCTTTGCCAGGCTTGTTCCATAGTTGCAGTTTCTCGCCAGGTACAGTCCCATGGCGCGTGTGGTCGCGTCGTCCCGTGGATGAACGTTTCCGTCATCGCACAGGGTGTAGTAGTAATATGACAGCATCAGGTCTTCCCAGTCGATGTAGATGAAGTGCTCCTGCACAGCCAGCCTGTGCAGCATTTCATTCACTTCGCCGATGGAAAAACCGTCAAGATATTTCGCTGTGAACACATTCGCACCGCGATAGCCATCCCGTGGATCAGACGGTGGCGGTCCGACCAGGATCAGGGTCGCGTTCGGTGCGTTTGACTTCAGGTAATTGATCAGCGTTTTCACGCCGCCGACAATGGTTGTTTCGCTCGGTTCGGAATTCAGGTCACCAAGATCGAACCCCTGACCGGAATAAACGCCAAGGTCCGGGCGGTTGATCTGTGTCAGAATGTAATCATATGGAGATAGATCTGTCGCGAGCAGCCTGTCCAGGATGTTACCCTTGCTCTGGTAGATCACCTGGAGGAACCCTGTCGATTCCATCAGGAGGTGCGTCACGTTTTTCTGCTCAATGCCCAGGCTGATCGCCACATTTCCATACGGCGAATTGTCGTATGAACACTGATGGTCGAATTTCGCCGTCCCGGTTGCTTCGTCATGCTTGTAGATCCACCCGGTCATGAACGAACTGCCAACGCTGAACATTTTGGACACATGGTTTGCAACGCCGGATTCAATCTGTTCCGCGCCGATCGTCATCAGTTTGATGCTGACCGCTACGTTTTCACATACGACGTCTTCCACTGTGTCAAGCCGGATTGTGATGCCGACGCAGTTATCCGGGATAGTTATTGTCGCGTTCCCGAAGTATCGCGTGCTGACGACTTCGTCCTCTGGCAGCAGATAGTATATATGCGCTGCGACTTTGTTGTCGTCCGATGCTGTATAAATCAGATCATACTGTCTTCCTGGCTTGATCTCTTCCGGCAGGCCATCCGAATAAATCCACAGGAAATTGAACGAGTATGCCGCGTCTGCCGTACCGTTCACAATACAGGTCTCATGGTCTGTATTCCATGTGTATGTTACGTCGTGGCTCGTCCCGTTGTTGAAATTACCGAAGTCCAGCAGGACATTCCGCGGAATAAAATCCTTCAGGATATCTTTTACTTCTGCTACATCATCCGCCAGGAACTTCGACGTCCCGGAAACGGTGAACAGCCTGCAGGTGATTGTTTCGTTACTCGCCGTATATCCGTTGAAAACAGCCAGGGCGATTGTAACGGTTTCAAAGTTGTCCGGCGCAATAATTTCTGCATCGTTGTACAGATAATCCCGCCTGATTACCGCGTTTCCGGAATCCCGCCATACCATCGCGAAAGCAACATTCCCGCCGGCTCCTTCCGCGAACTGCAGGTAATACCTTCCGCCCGGCACGATCATCTCCGGCACCTGGTCTGTTGCATAATTGACCAGGTAATTCCATGCGTTTCCGGTCGGTGTGCCGTTCACCACGCAGCTGTTTCCGGTCCATGTGAATGTGACCGTTGATGCGGTTCCGCTTGTTTTCGGAAGATAATTGATGATGTCCACCGTGTTATACGGCCAGTTCTGTGAATAGTCGTATCCTTTGAAAGACATTCTGCCATCATTGGTGTGGACAATGATGAACGCCGCGTCCTCCGGTGCGACAACCGTCAGCCCGGTCCTTGTAATGGTTGACGCCGCAGCGGACAGGATATTCCCGCTGGAATCAGCGCGATCGTTTTCCGGATCTCTTCCTGTTCCTCAGCGACTTCCGTCTTTATATCCTCCAGGCTCTGCAGGCTCTCTTTAAGCGATTCAATGATCATATCAACGTCCATGCTTATATCCCTCCAAATTCTTGATGTTCTGTACAGCCTTTACATACCCGGGATGTTTTACCTCCGCGTTAAACCGCATCACCGTACCGTCGCTCATTGGCACCATCAGATACGGCACCGGATCACACCGGCGATCCCAGTGCGCCTTCGCCTTGGGGAGATCGGGGATAATGCGCTCAGTCATCGTTCAGATCCTCCTCCCATTCGCCTCCGTGCCTGTACCGGCAGTCATCACAGGCGCCGAGGTGCGCTTCCTTATACCTCTTGCACTGGTAGCACAGCTCGTTCCTGGCATCCTTCAGTTCACTCTGAAGGCGCTGGATTTTTGTCATCATCTCCGCTTCGCTCATTGTTTCACCCCCAGTACTTCCATCACGGCCGGAAGTTCGTTTGCCAGTGCAATGAAGTCTTCCAGCAGCATCTCAATGGCGTCACTGTTGTCTTTTGCGCTCTTGAACTCGAAGTATTTGTTCCCGGCTGTATATGTCCCCAGTTCGGTTTCTAATGATTTGATCTTGAACTTCAGGCGCGGAGGCTTCGGCTGTTCCGGTGTCTCGATCACTTCCACCTGGTTCCCTTCCGGCGTCTCGATCCGGATCGGTCCGTCGATCTTCACGGTGGCCGGCTTGTCTTTCAGCAGGCCCATATCCTCGCACTTCCCGAAGAACTCATCCGCAGCGGCCTTGGCGTCTGCCATCACATCGCCGGCCGTCTTCGGGAGCCTGTCCGGCAGTTTTGCGTACATCTCCGGGTCGGCCTTTTCCAGGCACTTCCGGACGTACTGCCATGTCGCTGACGGATTCTTGGCTCCGTGCTGCTTCAGGTACGGCAGCGGGTTGCCGCCGTCGATGGCGATCTGTGCCGCCTTCTTTTTCATTTCAAGCGTGATTTTATTGTTCATAATGAGTTCCTTCCTTTTCTTAAACAGTACACTGTTCAGCAGTTTCGTGCTCCGGGTGATCGCCACGTTCATGCACTGATCACTGCAGTAATAAGTCGGTCCGCGCCGGTACACCCAGTGCTCCGGCCAGTGGATGCAGACGTTCTTCTCGCAGATCGGGCAGATGGTCATCATGGCTTAGCACACCTTCTTGCCGCTTCCTCGTCGCGCGCCTTTGCGAGCTTCCTCAGATTCATGATCACACTGTCTATGTCGTTGAACTGGAGCAGATTCCGGGCGGGCCCGTATCTCAGATCCTGCTCGATCACTCTCCGCATCTGCGGTGTACCGCATACATAATCGTCATTGATTTGCTTCCCAAGTGCTTCCAGGAGCCTCAGCATCCCGTCCGTATCGATGTGCCGGATCGGTTCGTCTTCCACATAGTCCGGACATGAAATGACCAGGTAGCTTTTGTCTGTCTTGATAGCCGTCCATTCGTCGACCGGCGTGAAGTCCCGGGACCAGTCGCATCCCTTTGTGCAGGATTTTCCGCACTGGACGCACAGGGATTCCATCGTCTCTGCCATGTCACTCACCCCAGCTGCCGGTATGGAACGACTGTTCCCAGTTCACGTTCACGTTTACGAACGGGTGCACGGTGTCGGCCTCCGGTTCAGGAGTCTTGACGGCGATGTTCAGCACGATCATGCCGGCCAGGACGATCAGGGAAATGATCATTGGCACTCGATTTTTGATTCCAGATGTGCTATAATTCTTAGTGGAGTTCATTTGTTAGTGCTCCTTCCTTTAGTCCGCCGGTGCTGCAACACCGGCGGTCTTTTCTATTCCGCCAGCCATCATCTGGATGACCGGCCCTTTCCAGATGCGTAAGTTCCTTCCCCGCCAGTAATGCGGAAGGTCGAGCTGCCCGTTCTTAGCGGCGATGTTATAGGAATAAGGATCACCGCCATCGACCAGCGCCATGATCTTGGGACTGATCGTCTCGCTCGGCAGGCTTTTCAGGAACGCGACCTTTTCCTCGGTGGTCATTCACAGTCCTCCTTGCCACATTGTTTTCTTTTTGTGGCCTGTGTGTACTCCTGTTCACTTTGTTGAATGTTATTCAGCAGACTTGGCAAAAAAAATTGCTTCGCGCTGGCTTCTATTAATATTAAGGATTTCACACAGTTTGTCAATCTCGCTGGCTGTGAAATTACTCTTATTATTAATCTTTGCGCGAAGCGTGGCATAGGATTTAATACCTAATTGCCGGAGAATCCATGCCTTAATAAGCCCTGAATCCTGGATCTTTTCCTTGAGCATTGAAGAATTCGTCATGCCGCATCCTCCTTTCTATGTTGAATTTAATTCCTCAGCCACAATATACAGTATTGCTGAATCATTGTCAACACATTTTATTAATTTTGTTGAAAATTTTTCTGCATTGTGGTATTCTTCCGTCTTGGGAGGGGAACAAACGATGACGATTTACGATAGGATTAAAGACTTACGCATAGAACTCGGCATGACCCAGGATGATCTGGCTCGCTCTATGGGATATAAAGATAGGTCTATGATCACTAAGATTGAAGCCGGGAAAGTTGATATTTCTCAAAAGAAAATCACGGAATTTGCGCGTGTTCTCCACACAACAGTCGGGTACCTGATGGGATGGACTGATCAGAGGTGGCCTATGGATGATGGTTCAACAATGAACCTTCAATTGTTTGCGCAAGACTCAAGGCCCGAACCGCCAAGGCCAATTCGCTGGGAAGAAGCGCCCGAAGAAAAAGAAGATATTGAAGATAAAATTATGAAGGTAAATCCTTCCAAGGTCAAAGTATCAGCTGATAAAATACGGTTGTATCAGGCTCTTGGTGCTCTTGCGAAAGTAGACAAAGAAGCCGCTATGACTTTGTTTGAAGCGTTGATTGATCAGGGGGCATTATGAACTGTGAAAAATGCCATAAATCTTTCCAGGATGACGCGCTTTTCTGCCCCTATTGTGGAAAAAAAGTCACAAATTTACCAAGTTCAGACCGGAAGCGAGCAAGAGGAAACGGCGCCGGCACAGCCTTCAAACGCGGAAAGACATGGACGGCCCGCGTTACCATTGGCTGGGAGTACCGTGACGGAAGGAAGATTCAGAAGTACCGCACCCAGGGTGGATTCCGTACAAAGACCGAAGCAGAGAATTATTGTTTCGCCCTGAAAACAGAAAACAAAGGTCCGAAAGTTACCGACACCATCTCCGAAATCTACGACCGCTGGGAGAAGGAATACACCGGCCGGATCGCGCCGGTCACTATGGCCACGTACAAGGCGGCGTGGAAATACTTCAAAAAGATTTATCCGCTGCCGATCCCGGACATTACTGTCTCAGATCTCCAGCAGTGCGTGGACGAATGCCCGAAGGGCCGCAGCACCCTGAACGATATGCGGACGGTCTGTTCACTCGTTTATAAGTATGCCATCATCCACAACCTGACGGACAAGAACCTGGCACAATATGTTTACGTTAATTCAAAGAAGAAGGGCACCCGCCCGGCCTTCACCGCTGACGAGCTGGAAAAGATCCGGAAGGCCATCGGAAAGCTGCCGTATGCAGATTATGTGTATGCAATGTGCTACACCGGATTCCGTCCCAATGAAATGCTATCACTGAAGAAGGATGCTTATATAAAGGAAAAAAACTGCCTTATCGGCGGTTTTAAGACGGAAGCGGGTACTAACCGCATCGTACCCGTAAACGCGAAAATAACCCCTATTCTGGCTGAAAGAATGGCATCTGACAGCGAATATATCTTCCCCCGTTCCGACGGTTCGCTGATGACGGACGAACATTTCCGGAAATATTGTTTCAATCCCCTCATGGACGCCCTTGGAATCGCTGACCGCGTTCCGTATTCCTGCCGGCACACATTTGCGAACCTTCTGAAAAATGTTCGCGGCTCCGACACAGACAAGGCCGCCCTGATCGGCCACGCTGATGCCAGCATGACGAAATACTACCAATCGGCTGACTATGAATCTCTCCAGGCGATCATTGACGCGCTCTGATTTGTACATTGTACAACAATGTACGTGTACATTGTAATGTACATTATAAAGAAACTTTGCGTGATCCAACAGGACATAAAGAAATCCCCGGAAGCCTTTAACTTCCGGGGTTTTCCTGTCGAAGTGGCGGGATTCGAACCCGCGGCCTTTTGGTCCCGAACCAAACGCGCTACCAAACTGCGCTACACCTCGATACTGGAGCCGATGAGGGGACTCGAACCCCTGACCTGCTGATTACGAATCGGCTGCTCTACCAACTGAGCCACATCGGCACAACCAGCAAACGGTATTATAACAAAGGGACTTTTGTTTGTCCAGCCCTATTTTTCACCGGTCAGTGGACATGCCTGAAAGGTTATGATAGGATACACTGCAGCAAAGCCGGAAGGGAGGAACTGCCATGAGGTACGCGATTGCCAAAGCTGTCGTCAGGTACCGCACCGCGATCCTGATTGTCGTTATGCTGATCGCTGCCTGGAGCGTTCCCCAGATTTCCCGGACCCGGATCAACTACGACCTGACCAGGTATCTCTCGGAAAACACAATGACCAGGCGGGCTCTGGCCGTCATGGACAGCGAATTCGGTGCCACGGAACAGCTGTATATCATGTTTGTTGATCAGCCTGCGGAAACTGTAGCAGGCTATGCCGATCAGCTTCGGGACATGGAAGAGATCCGGTTCGTTCAGTTCGACCCTGCCGCGGATACCGTGATCAGGGATCAGACCTCCTATCAGCGGCTGACACTGACGCTGCAGGACTGTGATGCGCCGGCGCTTGTTCAGACGCTCCGATCCCTGTTCCCTGATGCGGGTACTTACTGGGTTGGCGGCTCTGCCGCACAGCAGCTGGATGTGCAGCGCAGCGTCGGCGCGGAGATTCCCGGCGTAATGGCCATTTCTGTCGCGATTGTGGTGCTTGTCCTGCTGTTTACCAGCCACGCCTGGTTTGAGCCGCTGCTGCTCCTGATCGTTTTTGCGGTATCCATCCTGATCAATATGGGAACCAACTTTCTGTTCCCGGATGTGTCTTTCATCACCTTCGCCGTATGCGCGATCCTGCAGCTGGCTCTGTCCATCGACTACGCCATCATGCTGCTGCACACCTGGAACAACTGCTGCGATGACGGATTGAGCCCGGAGGAAGCTATGACCGAGGCGATCTCACAGTGCCTCATGCGGATTGCTTCAAGCGCTCTGACCACTGTCGCCGGGCTGCTCTCCCTGCTGTTCATGAGCTTTACCATCGGATTTGATATTGGCCTGGTGCTGAGCAAGGGAATCCTGATCAGCATGCTCGGCGTGTTCCTGCTGATGCCCGCCCTGACGCTCCTGCTGAAAAGGCCGCTGCAGAAAACGCGGCATAAGCCTCTCCGGCTGAACGGCGCCCGGCTGGGCGGCTGGATCTGGAAAAACAGAAAGCCGCTTGCCATCATCCTGATCCTGCTCGTGCTCTGCGGCGCGGTTCTGACGGCGAACAACACCTACAGCTTTATGGTCGCCAATACGCTGACCCGGGATGATACCGGTATAATCTCCGGCATATTCGGTGTTTCCAACCCGCTGATTCTTCTGGTCCCCGGAGGAGAAACCGACGAAGCGTACGACCGGCAGCGGGAGCTGGTCCGGAAACTGGAGGAAGTCCGGTGCGCTGACGGGTCTCCTGCCCTGCGGGAAATCGCTGCCATGGTCACCACAGGCGCTGATGCGCTGCGGTATTATACGGCGGCGGAAGTCGCGGAAATAACCGGCATGGATGAAGATATGGTCACCATATTCTTCTTTATGAATGACTTCGGTGACGTCGTCCGCGCGGATGCCCTGCTGTCCGCCGCGGAGTCCTATGCCCAGGGCAACGAGACCGTCCTCAACCTGAAACAGCAGCTTGATTCCGCGCGGGAGATTTTTATCGGAGAACAATATCAGCGGCTCATCCTCAGCCCGGACTTTACCGTGACCGATCCGGATTTCAGCATGTGCATGAAATCGATCCTGGAAGCTGCGGAAAACATATATGGAAGCGATTACTATGCGACCGGCAGCCCCATGTCCACCTATGACATCGGGAACGCTTTCCACAGCGATCTGCTGAAAGTCAACTTCATCACGCTGATGGCCATCCTGCTGATTGTGGCGATCAGTTTCCGTGCCTTCCTGCTTCCCCTCCTTCTGGTATTTGTCATCGAAGGCGCCATCTGGGTCTCCATGGGGCTGAGCAAAGTATTCGGCCATTCCGTCTTCTTTATATCCTATCTGATCTGCCTGTCCATTCAGATGGGTGCCACGATTGATTACGGCATCCTGCTCTGCGATCAGTACCGGATGCTCCGCCGCAGCGGGATGCAGTCAAGGGAAGCGCTGCAGGAAGCGCTGGGCAGGGCGCTGCCCACAATCCTCACCTCCGGTGTCATCCTGATTACAGCCGGATTCATCATCGGGATCCAGTGCAGTATCTACTATATTTCCAGCATTGGCCTGCTGATTTCACGGGGCGCCCTGATGTCCGTCCTGCTCGTGCTGACACTCCTCCCGGCCATGCTGGCACTCTTCGACCACCGGATCATGAAAAAAGGAGACAGACTATGAGTTACCGGTTAATCGCGCTGGATCTGGATGGCACGCTGCTCAACACCCGGAAGGAGATCCCGGCGGAAACCATACAGGCAGTCCGGACTGTCTGTGCTGCAGGAAAAACAGTGGTCTTTGACACCGGCCGGGCCGTCTGCGAGCTGGATGAACAGATCGCGCTGCTTCCGGAAGTCCGTTACGCAGTCTTTGCCAGCGGCGCCGGACTGTACGATATCCGGGAAAGGAAAACCTTCGGGCTGTGCGCCATCCCTTCCGGACAGGTGGAAAGGATTCTTGAAGCCGCCCGGACAAAAGACCTGATGCTCCAGATCGTGACAGCGGACAGGGATATCATCCAGGCTTCGCACCTGGAGAACCTGGAGCACTACCACATGGGTATCTACCGTCCCATGTATGAGCGGGCCATGACGCTGGTGCCGGATATTCTTGCTTTCGCTGAAACCTGCCAGGAGCCTTTCCTGAAGATCAACCTCTACCACGCAGATCCTGAGGAGCGTATCCGTACCCGGGCACAGCTGGATATCCCGGACCTGGAGCTGGCCTATTCGGAAGTTTCCTCCCTGGAGTGCTCTGCTGCCGGTGTCAGCAAGGGTTCCGGGCTGGAACGCCTGTGCGGGCTGCTCGGCATTTCGATGGAGGAGTGCATCGCCGTGGGAGATGCTGACAACGACATCCCCATGCTGCGCGCAGCCGGCCTCGGCGTCGCCATGGGCAACGCTCATGTGCATGTAAAAACCGCCGCGGACCGGGTCGTTTCCGACCTGGACCACGGCGGATGCGCGCAGGCAGTCATGATGCTGCTTGAATAATCATTTCTTCAGTTCTTCCCGGGCGGAGTCGATCGCCCGCTGTACCATCTCCGGCGCCGGCGCGCCGGGGATCTTTCTTTTTTCCACACAGGTAATCATGCTCAGGTCGTCAAACACGTCCTGCTCAAAGGCGGGATGGAACTGTTTCAGTTCATCCAGCGTCAGGTCAAGCAGCGCCTTATCTTCATTCAGGCAGTGCGACACCAGTTCGCCGACAACCTTGTGCGCGTCGCGGAAAGCGACGCCCTTCTTCACCAGGTAATCCGCGCAGTCTGTCGCGTTCGTGAATCCGCCGGACGCGCCGCGTTCCATCACGTCCTTCCGGAAAGTCACCGTCTTCAGCATGGCTGTAAACACGGTTAATCCTTTCACCAGGGTGTCCCTGGTGTCGAAGAACGCTTCCTTGTCCTCCTGCATATCTTTGTTGTACGCCAGCGGAAGGCCTTTCATCACGGTCAGCAGACCCATCAGATGTCCGTAAACCCGTCCGGTCTTTCCGCGGATCAGTTCCGCCACGTCGGGATTCTTTTTCTGCGGCATAATGCTTGATCCCGTCGCAAAGGCGTCGTCCATCTCCGCAAAGCGGAACTCGTTTGTGTTCCAGAGGATCAGTTCCTCGCAGAAACGACTCAGGTGCATCATGCAGATAGAGGCTGCGGAAAGGTAATCCAGCATATAGTCCCTGTCCGCCACGCCGTCCAGGCTGTTTTCGGAAATCCTGCTGAAACCGAGGAGTTCAGCGACCCGCTCCCGGTTCAGGGGATAGGTCGTACCCGCCAGCGCGCCTGATCCCAGCACCATGACGTCCGCCGCCTGATACGCTGCGCGGAAGCGGTTCCTGTCGCGCAGGAACATCTGGACGTAAGCCATCATGTGATGTGCAAGGGTAATGGGCTGTGCCTTCTGCATATGGGTATAGCCGGGCATGATCGTATGCAGGTTGTCCTGCGCAATTGACAGCAGCGCTTCGACCAGTTCATCCAGCATGCTCTCCGTTTCCCGGCATGCGGCTTTCGCGTACATCCGCGTATCCAGCGCCACCTGATCATTCCGGCTCCGGCCGGTATGCAGGCGCTTTCCCGCCTCACCGATACGCTCCGTCAGCAGCGTCTCCACGTTCATATGGATGTCCTCGGCGTCCACCATCCACTCAATCTTTCCGGCCCGCGCATCTTCCAGGATTCCCTTCAGCCCGGCCACGATCTTCTCCGCGTCTTCCGAGGGAATGATGCCTTCCTCGCCCAGCATGGTCGCGTGGGCAACGGATCCGGTGATGTCCTGCTCGAACAGCCGTTGGTCAAAGGAGATGCTGGAATGGAAATCGTCCACCAGCCCATCGGTCGCCTTGCCGAACCGTCCTCCCCAAAGTTTCATATGTTTATCCGGTCCTTTCGTCTGTTATCGGCTCAGATCCGCTGCAGGGATTTCCGTACACCGCCGGGCAGCAGCATCTCCCGGAATGCGGTTTCGATTTTTTCCTTCAGCGGCGTCTCCAGCAGGTTCGTGCCGAAGATCAGTTCGTTCGCCAGCACCGGTGCCAGCGCGTTCCCCGCGCTGTCAGGCTCGCCGAACTTCACACCGGCAAGGGCTGCCTGCAGTTCCGGCACCATCGGGTCCGGAGACACCGGCATGGGTTCTCCCCGGTCGTCCGTGCCCAGCAGGTACCGCAGCCATGCCGCAATCGCAAGTGGGATGCCTTCCAGCATATCCGCGCTGCCATCCTTCAGCCGGCTTTTGATTGTCTCTCCGAAACGGATCGGGACCTTCTGGCTCGTATCGCAGGCGATACGCTGGGGTGTATCCGGCATGAACGGGTTCGGAAGCCGCTTCTCCAGCACTTCCCGGAGAAAATCCTCCGGACGCAGGATCCCGGGATCCGTAACCACCGGCAGCCCTTCCGTATAGCCGATGCGCTCCACCAGCCGCTTCAGGTCCGGGTCCTTCATCTCGTCGGCGATCATTGAATAACCCAGCAGGCAGCCGTATACCGCCAGCGCCGTATGCAGGGGATTCAGGCAGGTGGTAACCTTCATCCGCTCCGTGCGGTTCACGGTATCCCGGTCCGTCAGGTAAACGCCCGCCTCTTCCAGCGGCGGCCGTCCGTTCGGAAATCGGTCTTCCACCACCAGATACTGCGGGATCTCCGCGTTCACAAACGGCGCGATATAGGTATGCTTCGCCGTCTGGATCGGCTCCATATCTTCAATCCCGGCCTCCTGCAGGCTCCGGGTCACGGAGTCTGCAGGCCTTGGGGTGATCTTGTCGATCATGGTCCAGGGGAAGGAAACCTTTGTTTCGTCGCTCAGCCAGGCCAGGAAGCCTTCATCCGCGAAGCCAGCCCGCACCCATGCACCGGCAATCTCGAGCACGGCACCGCGGAGCTTCTCCCCGTTCCGGCTGCAGTTATCCATGCTGACCAGCGCGACCGGCGCCGCACCGGAAACATAGCGGTGGCGCATCAGCGCGGCTACGACCGCCATCGCGTGGCGCGCCCTTTCCGGACCGTCTTTCAGGTCCGCCTGGACCGCGGGGAAGTATTCGCCCTTCATATCCCGCAGCGCATATCCCTTTTCAGTAATCGTAAAGGAAACCATCTGCAGGGAAGGCGCCTCAAAAACAGCTTTCAGTTTCCCCCAGTCCGTTTCCTCTGTCGGGGTCGCCTTCAGGCCGCCGGCCAGCGAAGCGATGACCTCCCGGTCCGTGCCGCCGTCCGGCCGAAGCGAAACCATCAGCGTCAGGGAGTCGTAAGGGACGTAAATCCGGTCGATGATCTCCCAGTCCCAGGTTTCCGCGGCAAAGATGCCCCTGTCTGTCAGGTTCTTGTTCAGCAGGCGCTGCTGAAGACCTGCGATAAATCCCCGGAAGATATTGCCCGCGCCGAAATGAACCCATACCGGATCTTTCTCCGTCGCTCGGACCATCCGTTCCCGGTCAAAAGCGGGCAGCATCACCCCGGCCCGCTGCCAGGCAGCGGTATCCCTGAGCCCTTCATTTGTCAGCTTCATGCGCTATTCCTCCTTTTCGCCGGACGATACCAACATTGTACACGAAACCTCCGTTTTCGCAACTCTTTTGTTCGCCTTGACATTCGTGGGGGTAACGTTTACCATGGTCATGGAATATAAAGGAAAGAGGCGGTTTTTTGATCGTTCTGGGCATCGATCCGGGCTATGCCCTGATGGGCTGGGGCGTAGTGGAGGCCGAGGGCAGCCGCATGAAGCTCGTCGGCTACGGCTGTATCGAGACCAAAGCCGGCGTCCCGATCTACCACCGCCTCCGTACGCTGCAACTCGGCATCCGGGATGTCATCGGGATTTATCACCCGGACGAGGTCGCCTTTGAGGAACTGTTCTTTTCCCATAACCCCACCACCGCCCTCATGGTCGGCGCCGCCCGCGGCGCTGCGATTATCGCCGCTTCGGAATATACCGAAGACCTCTATGAATATACCCCCATGCAGATCAAACAGGCGGTCACCGGCAGCGGCCGGGCGGATAAAAAGCAGGTCCAGCAGATGGTAAAGCTCCTGCTGAAAATGGACGAAGTACCGAAACCGGATGATGCAGCTGACGCCATTGCCTGCGCCATCACCCACTGCCAGGCCGGTGTTGCGAGATCCCAGTTCCGCATGAAATAATCCTGTGTTCACGGAGGATATGATATGTACGCGTTTATCGAAGGCGAAGTCTGCGAGAAGCTGAACGGCAGCATCGTCCTTCTGGCTTCCGGCGTCGGCTGGCAGCTCAACTGTTCCAACAACACCCTGCAGGCTGCCCCGCCGCTGGGAGAAAAGATGCGCTGCTATACATACCTCTCCGTCCGCGAGGATGCCATGGAACTGTTCGGCTTCGCCACACGGGAGGAAAAAGAGATGTTTCTCCAGCTGACATCCGTTTCCGGTATCGGCCCGAAGACCGCCCTGGGCGTGCTCGGTGCCATGCCCCTGCGGGACCTGAATCTTGCGATCCTGCTCGGGGATGTTAACGCGCTGTCCCGCGCCCCCGGCATCGGCAAAAAAACTGCCCAGCGCATCGCGCTTGAGCTGAAAGATAAAATCAGCCAGGCGGATGTCTCCGCCGCGGTTCCGGTGCAGGACACCGCTGCTCCCGCCCTCAGTCCGGACGCCGTGACCGAAGCGATCGAAGCGATGATCGCCCTGGGCTATTCCTCAACCGAGGCACGCAACGCCATCTCCCAGGTCAGGGACCGGACCGACAAACCCGAAGAACTGATCCGCCTCGCGCTCAGAGCGATGGCAGGTTTCTGATAGGAGCAACCTATGATGGATGATAGATTGATGACCGGCGCCTATATGGCGGAAGACAGCTCTGTGGAGCAGACCCTCCGTCCCCATACGCTCCGGGACTATGTGGGCCAGCAGGCAGTCAAGAACAGCCTCGATATCTATATTCAGGCTGCCCTTTCCCGCCATGACGCGCTGGACCATATGCTGCTCTACGGCCCCCCCGGCCTTGGCAAGACAACCCTCGCGTGCATCGTCGCAGCGGAGATGGGCCAGAATATCCGCGTGACCAGCGGCCCCGCCATTGAGCGGCCCGGTGACCTGGCTTCGATCCTCAGCAACCTGAATGCCGGGGACGTGCTTTTTATCGATGAAATCCACCGCCTCTCCCGCCAGGTGGAAGAGGTGCTTTATCCCGCAATGGAGGACTTTGCCATCGACATCATGATCGGCAAAGGCCCGACCGCGCGCAGCA
>CAMKEI010000041.1 GCA_946411525.1 uncultured Clostridia bacterium
AGCGCCTGTGCCTGGCGCGCAGCCTGATCCATGACCCGAAGCTGCTGATTCTGGACGAGCCTGCATCCGGCATGGATCCGCGGGCCCGGGCAGAGATGAAAGGCATACTCCGCACGCTGCGGGAGATGGGTAAGACCGTGCTGATCTCTTCCCATATCCTGCCGGAACTGGCGGAGATGTGTGACAGCCTGACGATCCTGGATCATGGAGAACTTGTGTTTTCCGGCAGCGTGGAAGCGCTGAATGACAAAATGAACGGAAACGCGCCGCTGGACATCCGTCTGGCAGACGGCTGCGGCGAGGAGAGCGTGGAGACGGCGGTCCGCTGCCTGAAGGAAATGCCCGCGGTGACCGAAATACTCCGGGAGGAGCCTTATCTGCTGCGGATCAGGATGGAGTCCGGGAACGACATCTGCGGGGATGTGCTCCGGACGCTGATTATGAAAGGCGTGCCGGTGGTCGATTTCCACCGTGCGCCGATGAATCTCGAAAAGGTCTTTATGGAGGTGACGCAGGATGCTTAACCCGATTATGGCCTTCTCAGCCACCAGGCGCATGCGTTCTTTCCGGACCATGCTGATCGTGACGGCCTATGTGGCTGCGCTGCTGCTGCTTGCGCTTGCATTCCTGGGACCGTTCCTCTCGAATACGGTCTATCTGGGTACGATGACCCAGGGGCCGCTGTGCTATCTGGCACTGCTGATCGCACAGTTCGGCCTGATCATTCTGATTGCGCCGGCGATGACGTCCGCTTCCGTGGCCGGAGAACGTGAACGCCAGACGCTGGACCTGCTGCTGGTGACAAACACGGGTTCGTTCCGGATCGTGTTCGGTAAAGTGCTTGAAAGCTTTGCCGTACTTGCGCTGCTGATTGTCTGCGGCATGCCGGTGATGAGCCTGTGCCTGCTGACCGGCGGCGTTACGCTGGGGCAGATCCTGATCGGGGAACTGTTCCTGCTGGCGGAGGCGTTTGCCTGTGTTTCAATCGGAGTGTTCTGCTCGTCGGTTTCCCGGAGCACAGTGCTCAGCGGCGTCCTCAGCTATCTGCTGATTCTGGCGATCGGCCTTGTTACAGCGCTGCCGTTCCTGCTTGGCTATCCCAGGCGGATCACGGACGTGGTATATGATCGGGCACAGTACGCGGCACTGACTGCTGCCGGCGCTCGGACGATGATTTCGCCGCTGCTGTATCTGAATCCGGGCTTTGGCCTGTTATCGCTTGTCCAGGGCGAGCTGCATGTGTTCAGTTCCCGCGCGGACCAGCTTGGATGGGGAAGGCTTCTGTGTACCTGGCAGATGGCAGACCGGGCCGGATGGATTTTTATCGCGCTGGCCTGTACCGCAGGAATGCTGGTGATCTCGGCAATCCTGACTATCCTTGCGTCCCTTATGATCCGAAAGGGAAACAGCACAGTCAAAAGCTGATCCCGAAAAATCGGTAGAATGAATTGATTGACGGCGTATTCATGAAGCAATTACTCAAAGCATTGCGGCCGGTGAAAAACCGGATCCGCCGGAACAGATTTCTCCGCGGCGCTGCAGCCGGACTGGCTGCAGGGCTTACGGCTGCCGTACTTCTCCAGGCAGCCGCGTTTTGCATGCCCATTCCGGACAGAGGTCTGTGGGAGGCGCTCACTGTGGCTGCGGTGACCCTGCTGGTATCTGTCGGGAACGCGCTGCGTCGGGTGAAAAACATGACGGCGGCAAAGGCGGCGGACGCCTGCGGACTAAAAGAACGGACCGTTACGGCGCTTGAACTGGAAAAGGAGACAGGAACCATTCATCTGCTGCAGCGCCGGGACGCCTGCGAAGCACTGGAAAAACTGGATGTGAAACGGATTCGTCCGGGCAGCGTCAAAAAGACGCTGCTCGCGGCGCTGGGATGTGCAGCGCTGCTGGCTGTCCTGCTGCTGGTTCCGAATACTCAGGATGCGGAAGCCGCGGCCCGGAAAGCGCTGAACAGAACGGTGCAGGAAGGGTGGAAAAAGATTGAACAGGCAGCCAGGGAAGATGAGGAACGGCTGCCGGACGAAAAGAAGAGCGAGCTACGGAAGATCACCGCGGACCTGAACCGGGAACTGGGCGAAAGCCGTGACGCGGCGGATACGCTTGTAGCGCTGGATAAGGCCGAACAGCGGCTGGAAAAAATGAGAGAGCAGACAGCGGGCGACGCGGCTGCCGGATACGACCATTCCGGTGAAGCGGGCGAGACCGGCGGCATCAGCAGCGCGGAGGGGAAGGCGTCCGGAAACATGACTGAAACCCCGGGTGCCGGACAGGCTGGCGCCTCATCTGCGTCCGCAGACACCGGTACGGCCGCGCAGCTTCAGACTCTGCAGACGGTTACGGCCCTGAAGAGCGCGGTGAATCCCTCCCTGCAGGCGGGCAATACCGTACAGGGGATTTCCGGCAGACAGGGCACACAGAACGGAGCCGGAACCGGAAACAACGGAAACCAGAGCGGACAGAACGGAACCGGCCCGGGCGAGAGCAACAACGGCAACAAGGCAGGAGGCGGAGCCGGAGAAGGCACCACCAACGAGGAACAGCAGGGCAGCGGGAGCGGTCATTCCGGGATCGTCAAAGGGAACAGGGATCCGCGGTACAAGGAAGCTGAATATGAGACGATCTACGATCCGGAACACATCGGCAGGAGCACGCAGGACGTGATGACGGAGCAGTACCGGATGAAGGATGAAGGATCCGTGCAGATTGAAACCGGGCCGGGGAAAGGAAACCTGGACGGGGACGTGCCCTGGAGCGAAGCCCTGCAGGAATATGCCGATACGGAAGCCCGCGCGGCGGACAGGGAGAACCTGTCGATGCAGGAAAGACAGTGGGTGGAAGAGTATTACAGGCTGCTGACAGAGCAGCAGTAATCATTCAGGTTTTCATTGCGGATTCAGAATTAAAAGGAGCATGACAATGAGCGGAAATATGAGCGCGGCGGAACGGTTCGCGGAACAGTATGAGATGATCCGGTCGGAGATTGCCAGGGAGATGATCGGTCAGGACGAAGTGGTGGAACACCTGATGCTGGCGGTAATCGCTGGCGGGAACGTCCTTCTGGAAGGCGTGCCCGGACTGGGCAAAACACATCTGGTTCGGGTTCTCGGCAAGGTGCTTGACCTGCCGTTTTCCCGGATTCAGTTCACGCCGGACCTGATGCCTGCGGATATCACAGGCACAAACATTCTGGTGCGTACGGAAGAAGGAAATGCTTTCCGGTTCCAGCAGGGTCCGCTGTTCTCTTCCATCGTGCTGGCGGACGAGATCAACCGCGCCACACCCAAAACCCAGGCTGCGCTGCTGGAAGCGATGCAGGAGCATTCCGTAACTGTGGCAGGAGAAACCAGAGAACTGCCGGAACCCTATTTCGTACTGGCCACCCAGAATCCGGTCGAGCAGGAAGGAACCTATCCGCTGCCCGAGGCGCAGCTGGACCGATTCCTGTTCAAGGTGCTGGTGCCTTTTCCGACACTGGAGGAACTCAGCGCGATTGTGGACCTGACCGTGAAGGACGGCGGCGGCGAAGCGCATCGGGTGATCGGCGCGGAGGAATTGCTGGCCATGCGCGCGGCGGCCCGGAGCGTTCCGATCGCTGCCAGCGTGCAGGAGTACGCGCTGCGGCTGGTGCTTGCCACTCATCCTGAAACGGATGACGCACCGGAGACGGCAAAAAAGTACCTGCGCTTCGGCGCCAGCCCGCGGGCGGCGCAGGCACTGCTGTCCGCTTCCCGCGTCCGTGCACTGGCAAAAGGCCGGTATAACGTTGCCTATGAAGACATCCGCTTTGCGGCGCCCGCCTGTCTGCGGCACCGCGCGGCGCTGAACTTTGAAGCTGTCACGGCTGGGAAAGACATGGAGAGCGTGCTGGCGGATATCCTGGCGTCGGTACAGGAAAAATAATGAGGAAAGAACAGACAACACCATGCTGACAGATGCTTTTCTGAACCGGCTCAACACGATGAGCCTGGCCATGCGCGGAAAAGCGCAGGGCGGAGCCGGCGGCAGCCGGCGGTCCAGGCAGACCGGTTCTTCAGCCGAGTTTTCGGATTACCGGGAATATATTCCGGGCGACGATATCCGCAGGCTGGACTGGAACGCATACGCCCGTTTTGACAGGCTGTTTCTGAAACTGTTCATGGAAGAACAGGAGTCGCTGGTTACGGTGCTGCTGGACGCGAGCGCTTCCATGGGAGCAAAGTGGGCATCGGCCCGGTCCGCGGCGGAAGCGGTCGGATACCTGGCGCTGACCGGCGGTGACCGGCTGTGTGTGCATGTGCTCAGAAACGGGCGCACGCTTAGATCCCCTCAACTTTCCGGGCGCGCTGCTTTTCCCAGACTGACCGGCTTCCTGGATGCCTGTGAGCCGGACGGGACAGAAGGGACGCTGACAGAAGCAGTGAAACATACGGAAGGCCTGAAAAAAGGCATGTGCTTTCTGATTACCGACGGCTATACCGAGGACGCGCTGAAGGAAGCGCTGGATTACCTAAGCTATCTGAAGCAGGAGACCGCGGTGATCCAGGTGATGGCGGGCGAGGAACTGCGGCCGGATTATGAAGGCGCCGTCCGCCTGACCGACAGCGAAAGCGGAGAAGAGGTTGAGCTTCTTGCCGACCGAACCGCTCTGGACGCCTATCGCGCCGCGCTGGAAGATTTCCTGAAACGTATCCGTGAGAACTGTTCTTTCAGTGAAGCGCATTATATGCTGCTGGACGGCAGCAAACCATTTGAGGAGAGTTTTATTCCGCTGTTATCCCGAAGCGGAATGATCTGAATAAGATGCTGCATTTTCTGTCTCCGGGCTTTGCCTGGGCGCTGGCTGTGCCGGCGCTGATTCCGGTGCTCTACCTGCTGCGCAGACGATTCCTGTTGCGGCAGGTTCCGTCTGTCTTTCTCTGGCGGAAGAGTGTGATGGATTACCCGGTGAACCGGCCTTTCCAGCGACTGATAAAGAACCTGCTGCTGCCGCTGCAGATTCTTGCGGCACTGGTTCTTGCGCTGGCGCTGATGCGGCCTGCAATCCCCGGCGGAACGGCCGGCCGGACTGTGCTGATTTTCGACGTATCCGGCAGTATGCAGGCGGAGACCGCGGGACGAAGCAGGCTGGATCTGGCGAAGGAGGAAGCGCTGGCGCTGATCCGTACGCTGCCGGCAGAGGAGGAGATTACTGTTCTGGCAGCCGGAGAAGAAACGCATCGGCTGGCGCTGAACGCAGAAAAGGAGGAAGCGGAAAAAACCGTTTTATCCCTTGCCTGCGAACGGAACAGCTCCGATCTGTCCAGGGCGCTGGCGCTGGCGGACGCCATCGCACGGGACGCCGGGGAAGAGACTGCCGCGAACGCAGTTGTCTATTCGGATACGTTCCTGCGCGGCCAGGCGACCGTCCGGGGCGGCGCGTTCGCTCTTTCAATCGACAATTGCGGCACAGGCGCTGAAAACCGTGCGGTTTATTCCCTGGAGGCGGCGGACGGACGGGCGTTTGCCCGCGTCGCGAATTTCGGGGAAAACTGCATCGTATCCCTGACTTGCGAGGCGGACGGCGTGCTTTGCGACGCCCGGGAAGCCGAGATCAGCGCCGGCGGGACCTGCGGCGTCAGCTTCGCGATTCCGGAGGATGCGAAGCGCGTGCGTGTAAGCGTGCGTGAAAAGGATGCCCTGGCTGCAGACAATACGGCGGAAGCAGCGGTAATGCACGCGGTAACCAGGACGGTTGCGGTAACATCGGACAGCGTGTTCCTGGAGAGCGCCCTGCGGGTTCGCCGGGATCTGACGGTAGTCAGAACAGAAGAGAAAGCCCTTGCTTCCACGCAGGCGGATTTGTATATTCTCGGAAGCGATCCGCTGATTGTGACCCGGACGCTGCCGGAGAAGGGATACGATTCTGAAGCGGCATCCTTCGGACCTTTCAGCTGGGAGACCGAAAAAAACGTGGCTGCCGGTTCTGCGGCGGCGATTTCCGAAAGTCCGCTGACAGGAGGCCTGACGCTGAAGGACGTATTTTTCCGCAGCGTGAGGCCGGTGAACGGCGGAAAAACCGCGGTTACGCTCGATGGGGCGACCGTGATTGCCTATGCCGACGGGATGGCGGTGCTGGGCTTTGACCTGCACAACTCCAATCTCCCGCTGAAATATGATTTTCCCGTGCTGATCCAGAATACACTGGACTGGCTTCTGCCTGCCGAAACAACGGGCGGTGAAGAGACGGAAAGCCTGATGCCGCTGGCTGAAAGCGACGTCCGCAGCGTGGCGCCTGACGATGAAGCAGACGCGGCACAGACACGCAGCAGCCAGGGAAAAGAGCTGACAGCACTTCTGCTGGCGGCTTTCCTGATGCTGCTGCTGATCGAAATGGGGGTGAGCCGGTATGTCGGTTGAGTTCCTGCATCCGCTGCGCCTGCTGGTTCTGCCGGTGTGCGCCGCAATTCTGCTCATCCTTTGTCTGATCCGAAGGAGCCGTTCCCGGAAGGAAAGGATCTCCCATATTCTGCGGCATGTGACGGTTTCCCTGATTGTTCTGGCGCTGGCCGGCATGAGTCTGCTGACCGCAAGCCCGGACCGGACCGCTTTCCTGGTTGTGGACGTTTCCGCTTCAACTGACGAGGAGGAGACGCTCCGGCTGGCCCGCGAAGCGCTGGCAAACGGCGGGGACCGGCAGACCGGCGTGATTGTTTTCGGCAGAGACGCCGCTGTGGAACGTCCGATCGGCGGGACGATACTGCCGGACAATCTGACGGCGCGTACAGACCGTTCCGGAAGCGACCTGAACAGCGCGCTGCAGCTGGCGTCTGCCCTGCTGCCGGCGGATTCCAACGGCGGGATCGCTGTGATCAGCGACGGACGCGTGACAGGGGAGGAAGGATTTTTCCGCTCCGCGGGCGGCTTACCGGTTAACGTCCTGAAGACAGAACCGCGCAGCGGGACGGACGCGCAGGTCACCTCCGTGTCAGTTCCCTCTTCCCTTTATACAGGACAAAAGTACACAACCGTCGTGAAAGTGCATGCGAATGCCGCCGGCGAGGCGACGCTGCTGCTGACGCGAAACCGCGGCGAAGCCCGGACCAGGACCGTAACGCTGAGAAAGGGAGAAAACACCTTCGCCTTTGAGGCAACGGCGGGAGAAGCGGGCGTCAGCACCGTGGAGGCGCAGGTACTCATGGAAGGGGACCGTGTTTCCGCCAACGACACCGGCGCGGCCTATACCGTTATCGCCGGCGCACCTTCCGTGCTGATCGCGGAAGGGCAGAACGGCGCCGGCGCGGCTCTGGAAAAGATACTCGGAGCAGCGGGTATGCAGGTGCGTACGCTGCCGGTATCGATGCTGCCGGAACAGGCTTCCGCGCTGCTGACATATCATGCAGTGGCGCTGGTGAATGCGGACGCGGACCGGATGACGGAAGGACAGATGGCGGCACTGGATACGGCTGCCAGGGAACTGGGAGTCGGCGTGGCTGTGTTTGGCGGAGATTCAAGCTACGCGCTGGGAGGGTACCGGGGAAGCAAACTGGAAGAAATGCTGCCGGTGACAATCGACGTACGGAACCGGACGGAGCTGCCGACAACAGCGCTGGTGCTGGTGATAGACAAGTCCGGTTCCATGACGGACAGTTCTTACGGAGTGACCAGGCTGCAGCTGGCCCGCGAAGCGGCATGCGCCGCGCTGGAAGTACTCAACGAGCGGGACCAGGCCGGTGTTATTGCTTTTGATGACGCCGGGAAATGGGTTATCCCTTTAAGCTATGTAACAGACGTTACTGCCATGCAGGAGCAGGTGGCCACGATCCGTCCCGGAGGCGGCACGGCTTTTTATTCTCCGCTGGTCATGGCATATGAAGCACTGAAGCAGGTCACGGCACAGTATAAGCATGTGATCTTCCTGACAGACGGAGAAGCCGGCGACACCGGTTACATGGACGTAGTCCGCCGCATGTCGGGAAGCGGGATCACCGTAACCACCGTCGCGGTCGGCGACGGCGCGGATTATGCAGGTATGGCCAAGATCGCGGAGACCGGCAGCGGACGGATGTATGCAGCCGGGCCTTTTGACAGCCTTCCGAGGATTTTTACCAGGGAGACCATGCTGATTTCCGGCTCATATGTCCAGAATCGGGTGTTCACACCGATGATTACAGACAGCTCGATGACGGATTTCCCGGGTTTCCCTGAACTGGGCGGCTATCTTGCCGTGACAGAAAAACCGCTGGCAACCGTGTCGCTGTGCAGCGACCGGCAGGATCCGGTCCTGGCATGGTGGCAGTACGGAGCCGGCAGGGTTCTGTGCTGGACAAGCGACGTGCAGGGCGGATGGAGCGCCGCATTCCTCAGCTGGGAACGGGCGGCAGAGTTTTTTGCCGGAATGGTTTCCTTCATCCTGCCTGACCGCTCCGGCAGCGGAGAAATCACGCTGGAAGAGGGCCGTATGAGATGGGAAACCGAAGCGTCGTCGGAAGCGTCCGTGGCGTCTGTGACGCTGATCCGTCCGGATGGGGAACGTCAGACAGTGCGCCTGGAGCGGATCTCCGACTCCCGCTTTGAAGGTGAGGCGGAGACTTCGCTTTCCGGCGCCTACGCAGCGCGGATCGAGATGGAAGACGGACAGGGCAGAGTGCTGGAGACAGCCGAAGGCGGGGCCGTCGTTTCCTGGACCCCGGAATACGATCAGCGCCGGGAGGATACCGGCGCGCTGGAGACGCTGGCGAAAGAGACAGGCGGCGCCGTCTGCGACAGCACGGAAGGACTGCTGAATTTCCCGGACACTTCGGCGCGAAAGCGGATGAACCTGACTCCGGCGCTGGCAGGACTAGCGCTGCTGCTGTTCCTGTTTGACGTCGCCCAGCGCAGACTGGATCTGTTCCGTGAACCGATGAAAAAGGAAACAATGGAACAAACGAAGCCTGACAGGCAGAAAAAGCGGAAACCGCAGACGGCGAAACATCAGCCGGAGGCACCCGCGGCGGCGGACGTGCTTTGGGAACAGATGAAAAATAAAAAGAAACTGTGACCGAAATCAACGGCATTTGCATCAGATCTGAAACAACTGTATACTGATACCAGAAGAAGCCGGGAGGAGAGTCATCCGCCATGAACCGTACAGACAGAAGCGCAATGGAAGCCTATGTGCAGGCGCTGCTGCCTGAGCGGGAACGGTATCTGCACCAGCATGCCCTGAATAAAGCCCGGGTTATTACCCGCAGCATGAAACCTGCGGAAAAGGAAGCCTATCTTCAGAGTGAAAAATTCCAGACGATACTGAGACAGCTTCAGCGGAGGGACAAGGTATGGCAGGGCCTGCTGCGGGGCGAACTGGTGCTGAGCGGCGACCAGGCAGAGTTCGGCAGGCTTTCCGGAATGATCTCCAAAGAGATGCAGGAAGGCCGGAAGATCGACCTGGTTTTTCTGCGTACGGTGGAGAAGAACAAAGTCCCGCTGGAAAAAGCGTACGAAGCGCTGCGGATCATCCGGGAGGGCGATCTGCGCCGCTGGCTGGACGAAGAGATCGGACTGTTTACCAGCCGGGCGGAGAACCGGGTAGTCCTGTGGCTGAGAACCGGCGATCACGGCGCCAGACTCCGTGAAGAAGATCCTGAGCGGTCTGTGGTTCGGCGGATCATGGAAAAGGATTTTCCCGGCGGGCTGACGCCCAAGGCGGTGAACCGCGCTTTCCAGCCCGGTTCACTGGACGGTTTTCTGCGGGCTGAAGCCGCAAAGCAGTTTCCTGAACTGCCCGCCTGCAGATCGGTACGCATGCCGTCCGGAGAAACCGTGGCGTCCGCTGTCCGACGTGAAGCGGAACGGGGAGGCCGTCTGGTTTTCAACGCACTGGAAAAGAAATTTACCCGGGAGCGCCTGCGGCGGCTGCTGGAAAAAAATCCGGGCCTGATCCGCCTTCAGAAAAAAGCGGACGCCGCCTATGAGAAAGAAAGACGCATCCGTACCGCGCTGCTGGACGCAATCCCGGAGCACTACCGGGATCTGTATCCGCTGGCCCGGCAGATGCACCGGCATTTTTATCTGCATCTGGGGCCGACCAATTCCGGAAAGACCTACGAGGGGATCCAGCGGCTTCACGGCGCCCGACAAGGGCTGTATCTCGGGCCGCTGCGGCTTCTGGCCGCGGAACAGTTTGAAGCACTGAACCTTGCGGATGTTCCCTGCTCGCTGGTTACGGGCGAGGAACAGATCCGGGTGCCCTTCAGCCGGGTGCAGTCTTCCACGGTGGAGATGGCGGACCTGCAGACGCATTACGACGTGGCAGTGATCGACGAATGCCAGATGATTGCCGACAGGGACCGCGGCGGCGCGTGGACGGCCGCCGTTCTGGGCCTGTGCGCAGACGAGATCCATGCCTGCGCCTCCCCGGACGCGGAGACACTGCTGACCCGGATTATTGAGGACTGCGGAGACGAACTGACGGTGATCCGCCATGAGCGGATGACACCGCTGGTAGTGGAGAAGGAAGGTTTCCAGTTCCCGTCCTCCGTCCGGACAGGAGACGCACTGATCGTTTTTTCCAAAGCCCGCGTGCATGCCGTGGCCGCGGAACTGAAAACGCGGGGATACAAGGTGTCGCTGATCTACGGCGCGCTGCCGCCGGACGTGCGCCGCAACCAGGCGGACCGTTTTCACCGGGGCGAGACAGAGGTCGTCGTTTCCACGGACGCGATCGCCATGGGGATGAACCTTCCGATCCAACGCGTTGTCTTCCTTGAATCCGAAAAGTACGACGGAGATATTACCCGGCAGCTGACGGACTCGGAGATCAAGCAGATCGCAGGGCGCGCAGGCAGATACGGCAAATATGAGATCGGATATGTAAACGCCTTTGGCTTCCGGCAGGAAGTGGCACGGGCCATGGCCCGTCCGCTGCTGCCGCTGACGGAAGGCGTGATCGGATTTCCGGAATCGCTGCTGGGCATTCCGCTGCCGCTGACCGTAATCCTGGACCAGTGGATCCGCATGCAGGACAAAGGCTGCTTTTCCAAAGCATCCACAGTCCGGATGGCCGAACTGGCCGCCATGATGGAAACGCCGAAAACGGACCGGCGGCTGCTGTACCGGTTCCTCTGCATCCCCTTTGACGAGAAGGACCAGGACCTGCTTTTCCGATGGAAGGCGATGTATCACGCCGAATGCAAGGGGGAGCATATCGGCGTCATGCCGGAGATGCCGGAGATCGTGGAGCCGGAGAGTTGCACGATCCGGATGCTTGACGGGCTGGAGGCCGACTACCGCAGGTGCGATCTGTACTATAACTACACACGGCTCTTTCTGCCGGAGCCAGACAAGCTGCTCGCGGAGATCCAGCGGCGCAAGGATCTGATCTCCCAGGGCATCGTCCATATTCTCTCCACACAGAAACTGCAGCAACGCACCTGCCCGTCCTGCAAGCGGCATCTGCCCTGGAACTGGCCGTACAGGCTGTGCGACAGCTGTTACGGAAGAGGACGAAGATGGTAAACGGATGAGGTTTTTATGAAGAAGAACTATCAGAAGACGCTGAGGGCCAGTTATCTGGGATTTATCACCCAGGCGATTACGGCGAACTTCGCGCCGCTGCTGTTCCTGAAATTCCATACGGACTACGGCATCCCGCTGGGAAGGATTGCCCTGATTCCCACAGCTTTTTTTCTGACCCAGCTGCTGATCGACGTGTTCTGCGCCCGGTTCGTGGACGCGATCGGGTACCGGCGCAGTATTGTGATATCGGAGATTGCCAGCGGACTGGGCCTGGCGGGCCTGGCAGTGCTGCCGGACCTGTTTGCCGATCCGTTTGCCGGCATCATGATCTGCGTGGTCGTCTACGCGGTCGGCAGCGGCCTGATCGAAGTACTTGTCAGCCCGATCGTGGAGGCCTGCCCGTTTGAGCATAAGGATGCGGTGATGAGCATGCTGCATTCCTTCTACTGCTGGGGATCTGTCGGCGTGATCCTGCTGTCAACCCTGTTTTTTTCACTGTTCGGCATTGAGCACTGGAAATGGGTCGCCTGTATCTGGGCGCTGATCCCGCTGTATAACATATTCAACTTTGCAACCTGTCCGATCGAACGGCTTACGGAGGAAGGAAAAGGCATGACAATCCGCAGCCTGTTCGCCACGCCCGTTTTCTGGGCGGCGATCCTGCTGATGGTCTGCGCCGGCGCATCCGAACTGGCCATGGCGCAATGGGCTTCCGCCTATACGGAAGCGGCGCTCGGCTTTTCAAAGACAGTGGGCGATCTGATCGGGCCTTGCATGTTTGCCGTCACGATGGGTATCTGCCGCGTGATCTACGGAAAACACGGGCCGAAGATGAATCTGAGCCGTTTCATGATCGGCTCCGGTATCCTCTGCCTGTGCTGCTATCTTCTGGCATCGCTGTCCGCGAATCCGTTCGCCGGACTGATCGGATGCGTGTTCTGCGGGTTTTCGGTCGGGATTATGTGGCCCGGCACCATCAGCCTGATTTCTCCGCGCCTGCCGCAGGGAGGCACAGCCATGTTCGCCCTCCTGGCCATGGCCGGCGACCTGGGCGGAGCGTTCGGACCGAGTCTGGTGGGCACGGTCACCCAGCAGGCGGGCGACAATCTGCAGACGGGCATGCTCGCCGGCAGCGTGTTCCCGCTGGTACTGGTAATCACCCTGATCATTATGAACAGGCGGCTTGACAAGGTGAAAGACAGATTGTAAAAACGGAAAGGAAATCAAAAAGCGGCGTCCGGCAAAAACAGACGGACTGCCGCTTATTTATTTGCGTATGGAGCGGATTGCCAGGGAAACCGCGTAGCACAGCGCCGAGACCAGGACGATGGAAGCGCCCGCACTGGTGTCCAGATAATAGGAAAGCGTCAGGCCCAGGAGGCCGCTGACGAGCGCAATGATTACGGACCAGGCTGCGTGCTGGCGGGCGGAGCGGGCAATATTGCGGCCCGAGGCAGCAGGCAGGATCAGCAGGGCGTTGATCAGCATCACGCCGACCCAGCGGATGGACAGCATGACCGCTACAGCGACCATGACCACGAACGCGCATTCCACCAGCCGCGTTCGGATTCCCCGGCTGCGAGCGAGGAAACCGTCGACGCTGGTCAGCAGCAGGGAATTGTACAGGAGCGCCCAGAAAACCAGCGTGCCGGCAAGGGCCAGCAAAAGCCAGAACAGGTCGCCGGGTGTGACGGCAAGAATGTCGCCGATCAGCAGCGCGGAGTATTTCGCGAATTTCCCGCCCCGGGCGAGGATCAGAAGACCCGCCGCAACGGAGGTGGAGGAAAAGACGGAGATGACCGTATCCGCCGAGGCAGAGCCGGACTGTTTGATGACACAGATCAGGATTGCCCAGATGATGCCGAAGACCAGCATCGCGACGAGATCGCTGCGCAGGCCGAGCAGGATACCCAGGCCGATACCCGTGAGCGCAGAGTGCCCCAGGGCGTCGGAGAAAAAGGCCATCTGGTGATTAACGGCCATGGTACCCAGCAGTCCCAGCAGCGGGGTCAGCAGCAGGATCGCCAGGAAGGCGTTTTTCATAAAGGAATACTGATAGGCCTCCAGGGGGAGGATCGTTCCGATAACGCCGTAGATCGTATCCATCATTCCGCCTCCTCTTCATCGCCGCTGTAGCCGAAGACTGCGGAGAATTCAGGTGACGCGAACACTTCGGCGGCGGAACCCTGTGCCAGGACGGATTTGTCCAGCAGCACGACGTGGTCCGCGTATTCCCGGACAAAGCGCAGATCATGGCTGACCAGCAGGATAGCCATATGATGCGTTTTCTTCAGGTCCAGCAGCGTATCCAGGAACATCTTCAGGCCGTTCCGGTCGATGCCGCTGACAGGTTCGTCAAGCACCAGCAGATCCGGGGAGGGATTCAGGGCCAGGGCCAGCAGCACGCGCTGCAGCTCGCCGCCGGAGCAGCGGCCGAGGGGCAGGTCCGCCAGGCCTTCCGCATTAACGGCGGCAAGAGCCTCAGTCACCAGCGTGCGGGTTTTCCTGCCTACGCCGGTCCAGACCGGACGCTTCGAGAGAGAAGCCGCCATGAAGTCACGCACTGTCAGGGGCATTTCCCGGTCGAACTGCAGATGCTGGGGTACGTACCCGGTCCGCAGATGCGGGATGTTCAGCCCGCGGCCGTCCACATGGCGAATGAGGCCGGAATGCGGCAGTTCACCCAGCAGCGCGCGGATCAGGGTTGTCTTGCCGGCACCGTTCTGACCGATCAGGACGGTGAGCTGTCCGCAATGGATATGCATGGACACATCCTGGAGCAGAATCTGGCCGCCGCGGCGGACGGTGATCCGGTCCAGATCGATGTGGCAGAGCTCGCAGTGATGCAGGGGCATGATCTTCCGGCCTCCTTGAAATTCGGAACGTGTTGATGTATTATAACATAGATATAGTTCTTTAGGAAATGGGGAGCTTTCGGATCCTCCCCGGATCCTCGCTGAACGGAATTAAGGAGTGTGAACACCATGATCGCATTGGCCTGTGACCATACGGGAGTCGCCCTGAAAAAAGAACTGATGAAAATGCTGGACGAGATGGGCCTGGAATGGAAAGACTTCGGCAATTATGACGCGGACAACCGGGACGACGATTACCCGGTGTACGGATACAAGGCCGCCATGGCCGTGGCAGACGGGGAATGCGACCGCGGCATTCTGATCTGCGGCACCGGCATCGGCATCGGTATTGCGGCGGGAAAGGTGAAGGGCATCCGCGTCTGCACCTGCAGCGACGTATACAGCGCGGAGCTGAGCAAGCGGCACAACAACAGCAATATCCTGACGATGGGCGCCCGGGTGGTGGGTACGGAGCTGGCGAAGATGATCGCCCGGCACTGGCTGACCGCCGAGTTTGAGGGCGGCCGCCATCAGCGGCGGGTCGACATGATCACAAGGATCGAAAACGGAGAAGCTCCGGAAGCATAAAGCTGTCCGGAGCTGCAGTGTGAAAGGCAGGAATATGGCAAAGATCATCGCCGTCGCGAATCAGAAGGGCGGGGTGGGCAAGACCACCACAGCCGTCAATCTTTCCGCCGCCATCGCGCAGGCGGGCAAAAAGGTCCTGATGGTGGACCTGGATCCCCAGGGCAATACAACCAGCGGATTCGGCCGGACCGTGAATGAGCGCAGCTCGGTTTACGACGCGCTGATGGGCCGGGCTCAGCTGAAGAACTGCATCCAGAACACAGAAATCAAGAAGCTGAAACTGATCGGGTCGGACATCCGCCTGGCGGCGGCTGAAGTGGAACTGGTCAGCGCAGACAACCGGGAATATTTCCTGAAGAAGCTGCTGGGCGTCGTACGGGACGATTATGATTTCATCTTCGTTGACTGCCCGCCGAGTCTGGGCCTGCTGACGATCAACGCGCTGACCGCGGCGGATACCGTGCTTGTGCCGATCCAGTGTGAATACTATGCTCTGGAAGGCGTGACAGCCCTGATGAACACCGTTAACCGGGTAAAACGGACCTATAATCCGCACCTTGAGATCGAGGGCATCCTGCTGACGATGCTGGACGGCCGGACGAACCTGGGCCTGCAGGTGGTGGATCAGGTCAAGAAGCATTTCAGGAAAGCGGTGTTTGCCACCACGATTCCGCGCAACGTCAGACTGGGCGAAGCTCCGAGCCACGGAGAACCCATCTGCCTGTACGACCCCCGGAGCACCGGCGCCATGGCGTATGAAAGCCTGGCAAAGGAAGTGCTGGCGCGGAATAAAAAGAAGAAGTAACGACGGGAGACTGTATATATGCCGAAGAAAACGCATGGCCTGGGAAGAGGACTGGATTCCCTGTTCGCGGGAGCGGAAGACTGGGGAACCAGCATCCAGGAAATCCCGGTGGGCGAACTGGACCCGAATCCCGATCAGCCGCGACGCACCTTCAGCGCCGAAAGCATCAGCCAGCTGGCGGACAGCATCCGGGAACAGGGCGTCCTGCAGCCTTTGCTGGTCGCGCCTGCAGGCAGCGGCCGTTATCTGATCATCGCCGGCGAGCGGCGATTCCGCGCGGGCCGGGAGGCCGGGCTGGAGACGCTGCCATGTATCGTAAAGGATATCGATGTAATCCGCCAGCGGGAAATCGCGCTGATTGAGAATCTGCAGAGGGAAGATCTGAACCCTATCGAAGCGGCGAAAGGCATCCGCGCGCTGATGGATCAGTGCGGATATACCCAGGAAAAGGTGAGCGCGCGGCTGGGCAAGAGCCGTCCCGCTGTGGCGAACATGCTGCGTCTGCTGCAGCTGCCGGATGAAGTGACCGAGATGGTGAAAGACGGCCTGCTGACCGCGGGCCATGCGCGGGTGCTTGCCGGCGTGAACGGAAAAGATGAACAGTTGCGCCTGGCCCGTAAAGCTGTTGAGGAAGGACTGAATGTCCGCCAGATGGAGCAGCTCGTGAAAGCGACGGCTGCGAAACCGAAAAAGAAATCCGTGCCGAAGCGGCTGCCGGCCGAGCTGGAAGAGCTTCAGGAAAAAATCCGTATGCAGACCGGCCTGAAAACCACCCTGACCGGGAATATCTCGAAGGGCAGGATCATCCTGCAGTATGCCAGCCGGGACGAGCTTGAACGGCTGAATGAAATGCTGGATTTACGGAGAGAGAACTGATGAGCCGGAACGATCTGCCGAAAGAGCCTTACTGGGACGGACCGCTTTCCCATCCTTTTTACAGTAAAGTGGTCAAGCGGATCCTGGATCTTCTGCTGTCGCTGATCCTGCTGATCCCCGGACTGATCCTGATGATTCCGCTGGCCGCCTGGGTCAAACTGGATTCTGAGGGGCCTGTTTTCTACAGGGCGGTACGGGGCGGATATCACAACCAGCCTTTCCGCATCTTCAAATTCCGCAGCATGGTGGTGGACGCAGATAAAACCGGCGGATGCACCGCGAAAAACGATGACCGGGTAACCCGGGCCGGACGGATCATGCGGCGGCTGAAGATGGACGAGCTGCCTCAGCTGTTCAATATCATCAAGGGCGATATGAGCTTTGTGGGACCCCGGCCGGAACTTCTTCTCTATACGGAACAGTATACGGAGGAACAGCAGTGCATCATGTGGGTGCGCCCGGGCATTACGGACCGCAGCAGCATCGTGTATATCGCTCAGGATGAGATTGTCGGCGAAGAAGATCCGGTGGCCAATTTTGAACGGCTGATCCTGCCTGAGAAGAACAGGCTCAGGGTGGAATACGCGAAGAATCAGAGCTTCAGACTGGACGCGGGATTGTTCTTTGAGACGATCAAAGGAGTGTTCCATAAAGCGGAAGTCATGAGGAAAGAAAACAAATAACAAGACATGAGGGGACAGTATGGAAAGCTATGAGGCGCTGGTACACAGCGGTTTCGAAGGCAAACCGGACGTCCGGGATCCGAAAACGCTGGCCTGGCTGATCCGCAGGAACGGGCTGGAAATGACCCACATCAGCCGCGGCAGCCATATCGGCAGTGTGCTCAGCGTGGCTGAGATTATTGCCGTGCTCTACTCTTCCGTACTGAATGTGGATCCGAAAGAACCGAAGAAGCCGGACCGGGACCGACTGATCCTGAGCAAGGGTCACGCGGGCAGCGCGGTTTATGCCGCGCTGGCAGAGACCGGTTTTTTCCCTGTGGAACAGCTGAAAACGCATTATGCCAACGGATCTATTCTTTCCGGGCATGTCAGTCATAAGGGAGTACCCGGCGTGGAGGTTTCCACAGGCGCGCTGGGCCACGGCCTTGGCATCGGCGTGGGCATGGCCCTGGGGGCAAAGATGGACGGGGCGCGCTGGCGCACCTATGTCGTGCTCGGCGACGGGGAATGCGACGAAGGTTCCGTATGGGAAGCGATACTGCAGGCCGCCCAGTACAGACTGGACCGGCTTATTGCCGTCGTGGACTACAATCATATGCAGAGCCTGACCACCGTGGAGGACACCCTGAAACTGGAGCCTTTTGAACAGAAATGGAAGGATTTCGGCTGGAACGCGGAAAGCGTGAACGGCCACGACACAGACGCCCTGCTGGCTGCGTTCGGGCGGGCGAAGGAAAACGCCGGCAGCAGGAAACCCTATGTGATCCTTGCCCATACGGTGAAAGGGAAGGGGATATCCTTCATGGAGAACAATATCCTGTGGCATTACCGGACGCCCCAGGGAGAAGAATATGATGCGGCGCTGAAGGAACTGGAGGCACAGAGACCGTGAGGGACGCGTTTGCTAGGGTTCTTGAGAAGGAAATGGAGCAGAACGAGCGGATCGTACTGATTACAGGCGATCTGGGCTTCGGCGTGCTCCGCCGGATCCATGAACGATTCCCGGACCGGCTGATCAATGCCGGCATCGCTGAGCAGAGCATGGTCAGCATGGCCGCGGGACTGGCCTCCACGGGCAGGACCGTGCTGGTCTATTCCATCGGTAATTTTCCTGTGCTGCGGCCGCTCGAACAGATCCGGAACGACTGCGTCTATCATAATGCGGATGTCAAGATTGTCTGCGTGGGCGGAGGATTTGTTTACGGAAGCCTCGGCATGAGCCACCACGCGACGGAGGACATGGCGATTATGCGGGCCATCCCGGGGATCACCTGCTATACGCCAGGCGATCCTGCGGAAACGGAAGTCGTGACGCGGGATATGCTCTGGAGGAAGGGGACCTGTTTTCTGCGCCTGGGCCGGGGCAACGAACCGGCAGTGCACGACGGACCGGTAAAAGGCTGGACCTTTCCCAAAGCGATTACGCTGCGGGGCGGGAAAGACATCGCCATCCTGAGCGCAGGCGGTATTCTGACCCAGGCAATGGACGCGGCGGAACGGCTGGCGGCAAAAGGGATCAGCGCGCAGGTGGTGAGTTTTCCCTGCCTGAAACCGCTGGATACCGAAACGATAACGGAACAGCTGTCAGCTTTCCGGAAGATCATCACGGTGGAAGAGCATACTGTGATCGGCGGCTTCGGCAGCGCGGTCTGCGAACTGGCCGCGGAGACGGGAACCGGCTGCCGGGTGAAACGGATCGGACTGGAGGACTGTTTTACAACTGTGGTGGGCGACAGGCAGTACCTGAGGGAAGTATACGGAATGGACGGGAAGGCAATCGCAGAGAAAGCGGAGGCGTTCCTGAAGGAGTGAGAGAGCCGGCATGAAGAGGGAACTGACACTGGACGAGATCCACGACGAACTGCTTGATCAGCTGCGCGATATCACGGCGGTCTGCGACAGGCACGGGATCGAATACAACCTGATGTGCGGGACGCTGCTTGGCGCCGTGAGGCACAAAGGGTTTATCCCGTGGGACGACGACGTGGACCTCCTGATGACCAGGGAAGCGTTTACGAAGTTCCGGAAGGTTTACCCGGAGGAGTGCGACGGACGGTTTGAACTGACCTATCTGGACACCTGGACACCCCGGGTGATGAACCGGGATCCGGAGAAGGCGGCCGCCTTCACCGATTTTTTTA
>CAMKEI010000042.1 GCA_946411525.1 uncultured Clostridia bacterium
GGACGTCGGGTATTACACGGACGCGGACCTGAACATCAACCTGAGCCTGCTGGACATTGAAAAGGAAGAGCAGACGCCGCAGGGCGGCATTGCCGGCCTGGGTGAAATCAAGGTAACCGCCCTGGTGACGATGTTCAAGAAGATCAAATTCGACACGCACGAGACCCTGGGCTTCGGACATGTGCAGCTGCCGGAGACGGACATGCATACCACTTCCATGTGGTGGACCCTGCCGGAGAAAATCGCGTCGAAGATCGCCAGCGACCAGCTGAAAAACGGTATGATGGGCATCGCAAACCTGCTGCGCATCGTCTGTCCGCTGTACCTGATGTGCGCGCCGCAGGATATTGCCGTAGTCTATCAGGTCAAAAGCCCGATCACCGGCGAGCCGACGATCCTGCTGTACGACAATACCCCGGGCGGCATCGGCCTGAGTCATAAGGCGTTCGGGATGAAGGAACTGCTCCTGAGCAAGGCATTGCAGGTAGCGGAGGACTGCCCATGCTCCTACGGCTGTCCTTCCTGCGTGGGCCCGGTGGGCGAAATCGGCGAGGACGGAAAGCGCACGGCCATCCGCCTGCTGAAGGAGCTGACCAGATGAACCTGAGGGATAAACTCAGGGCGGTCGGCGGCACCAATCCGGGCAGGACGGGCGGAACGCAGCAGAGTGCGGGGGACTGCAGGCATTTTGCCGTATACCGGCCGCCGGAAGAGTTTCCGGGGGCCCGGGAGCTGACCCGGGAGACGCTGTCCCTGATGAGCGAAAAAGAGATGCCGGCTGATTTTGATCCCCGGCGGATCCTTTATCTGGATACGGAGACCACGGGCCTTGGCGGAAGCGGCACGGTCGCTTTTCTCGTCGGCCTCGGATACCTGACAGACGACGGGTTCGAGGTGCACCAGTTCCTGATGCGGGACTATCCGGAGGAGCCGTATCTGCTGAAGCATGTGGCGGCCGGGCTGGGCCGGTTTGACGTGCTGTGCACCTTCAACGGAACCACCTTTGACGTCCCGCTGCTGGAAAGCCGCTTCCTGATGAACCGGATGGACCGGTCCTGCCTGGACATGCCCCATCTGGACCTGCTGCACATGTGCCGCCGGCTCTGGAAGCTGCGGCTGGGGCGGTGCAGCCTGGGACGGCTGGAGGAAGTGATTCTCGGCAAACCCCGGACGGACGATATTCCCGGCAGCGAAGTGCCGCAGCGGTATTTTACCTATCTGAAAACAGGCCAGATATCCCTGCTGGACGATATCCTGAAGCATAACGCACAGGATATCGCCAGCCTCTGCGTGCTGCTTAACCATATGGCGGACCTGTATCTGCATCCGGAAAAGATCCGCTTCAGCGAGGACGTTTATTCCATGGGCCGGGCGCTGGAGCGGGTGGACCAGACGGAGCGCGCGCGGAAGTGCTACCGGCTGGCCCGCGGAGGGCGTATGGGAGACCTGGCGGGATCGGCGCTGGCGGTCAGCTACCGCCGGAGCGGTCAGCGGGAAGAAGCCGCGGAGGTCTGGCGGGATATGATCCGCGAGGGACGCGGCGGGGCGCTTCCCTATGTGGAACTGGCCAAGTATGAGGAGCATATCCGGCGGGATATTCCGGCAGCACTGAAAATGACGGAACAGGCGATGATCCGGATCAGCGAACCGGGTATCGGGCAGGAGTGCGCTGTACAAGAAATGAAAAATGAGTTACAATACCGCTGGCAAAGACTGAAACGGAAGCTGAAGGAGCAATGAACACATGGGTTTAATGACTTCATTCAAAGCCAACAGGGCGTACAGGCTTCAGCAGAAAGGCCAGCAGGAAGAAGCACTGAAGCTGTACGAGGAGGCTTTTTCGGAAGGGTTGAACGAGCCCCGGTTCGTCCTGGCCTACGCCCTGATGATCATTCGGAAAGGTGAGTATCAGAAGGCGAAGGATTTCCTGGTCAAGCACCAGAAGGCGCCCGGAATGACGCAGGAGCAGCGGATCACACTGTTTGTGGATTATGCAGCCTGCTGTTTCCGCCTCGGCGATATCGACAAGGGAATCAACACGCTGGAGCAGCAGTTCCGGAAGACGGAGACCGGCCTGCTGTATCAGACGCTGGGCTACCTGTATGTGGAGAAGTACGATGCCATCAACAGGCCTGCTGAAGATGAATACGCTGATGAAGAGTCAGCTGCCGAAGAACCGGCGGAAGCGCCGGAAGAAGTGCCTGCCGGGGACGACGGGGACAGCAGTTCCGAAGAGAAACCTCTTTCACCCATGGAAGCCTGGGAAGCCGGAGTGAAAAAAGCGGAGGAATTCATCCGCCAGTCACTGGTGTATGATGACGCGGACGCGATCTGCCTGGACAACATGGGGCAGTTCCTGTACCGGGTCAGGGAAGATAAGGGAGGCGCAAAACCCTGGTTCAAAAAGGCAATTGCAATCAAAGACAAACAGATCGATACGCTTTATTTCCTGAGCCGGTACGATGAGAAGGCCGGCGACCGGGAAGCCGCCCTCGAAAAACTGGAGAAGGCGGCCGAGGGACGTTTCTCCCCGCTGAACTACTGCGGCCGGGAGACGATCCTGAAAGAGATCGAGAGACTGAAAGGGGCGCAATGATATGAGCGAAGACCGGAAAACAATGGATCAGCCGGCGGAACAGGCAGGCGGGAAAAAGAAAGCAAAGAAGGAAAAAAGAACGGTGGGGCAGGAAATCCTCAGCTGGATTCTGACGATTCTTGTGGCGGTGGTCGCAGCGCTGGTGATCAGGTCCGTCGTGTTTGAGCCTGTGCGCGTGGACGGGCAGTCCATGGACGACACGCTGGCGGACGGAGAGATCATGTTCGTAACCAAGTTTGATTATTCCAGCACCTGGCTGTGCCTGCCCTGGCAGGACAAGGAAGCAAAGGAAAACGCGCCGCGGTTTACGTTCGGCGGGGATCCGAAACGATTTGACGTGGTTATCTGCCGCTATCCCGGCCGGGGAGACACCAACTTTGTGAAGCGGGTGGTCGGCCTGCCGGGGGATACGATCAGGCTCGAGGACGGTTACCTGTACGTGAAGGAAGCCGGACAGGAAGAGGAAGTCAGGTACGAAGAGCCCTACATCAACGATGAGTACCGGACGGGAATGCTGAACACCATGCCGGCCCGGGAAGTACCGGAAGGGCAGTACTTCGTCATGGGCGACCACCGGAACAATTCCAACGACAGCCGCAGCGTCGGACCGATTGAGCGGAGCATGATCGTGGGCCATGTGCGCCAGGTGGTTTATCCGTTCAGCCGGTGGCGTGGCGTTCAGAACGGACTGGACGTCAGCGCGGAATAAACCGGATACACAGTAAAACTCCCGAAGCCTGAAGGCTCCGGGAGTTTTTTGAACAATCCTGTATAGCTGCTATCTTTCACGGATCAGATCCGCGATTTTGTTCCCTTTTTCATCGGAGATAAACGGTTCGGCGCCGGAACGCCTTGCGGTAATAAAGATCTGGTCGCCTGTGTTCACATTCATCCAGTCGCTTTCCGCCAGACGGTACGTAGCGGTCTCGCCGGCCTTTTTGATGTTCTCCACGGTAAACCGGTAAACTTCGCTCCGCTGGCCCTCCCTTTCGTTTTCCGAGAGGGTCACTTCCGGCCAGGCGGTGTTATGGTCGTCCCCGGAAGCAGTTACATCCCGGGACGGGGTCCAGCGCCAGATGTTGTAATAGTATTTGGTCTGATAGCGGGGAACCTGTACGTATACGGGTTGCTGCACTGTCTCTGTATAGTACTCCGTGGTATAGACCGGACGCTCGTGGGGAACTTCGGTAAAAGTGCCGTTTCCGTTGTCTGTATAGGTATAGTAGGTCTCATAGTGGTCCACCACCTGGCGGGAACGCTGCACTTCCACGGAGTCGTAGTGATCCAGCACGCTGTCATAGTGGTGGATCTCGTTCCGCGCGTCGGTCTGCTCTGCGCCGGCTGGCAGATTCCAGCCAGATTCGCTGAACATCCGGTTTTCTTCGACGTTGATGTTCCGGATCCAGCTCAGGGAGGAGACCCTCAGGTCCCCGGAGGTTTTGCTGCCGTTCATCCAGACAAACAGCCCGATAACGGCGATCAGGATCACGGCGAAGATGAGCAGCGGGCTGCGGCGTTTTGCCTGCGGCTGCGCGGGCTGCGGCTGGGCTGCGGTTTCAGCGGCTTCCCGCTCTTTTTTCTTCTGGAGCATCTCGAAATAGTTGCTCTCGGAATCGGCCCGGCTTGCGTCGCAGTTGCTGCAGGTTTCGGCGTTATCGCTGTTCAGGGAATTGCAGAAGGAACAGTACCAGTCTGGATTTTTGCTGACGTATTTCGCCTGCTCTTCGTCCAGGTATTCCACGTCAGACCGTTCGTTTTCCTCCCGGGTCTCGCCCTCGGAATAGCCTTTCATATAGAACTGGACTTCCCCGCGGGCGCGTCCGCAGGAGGGACAGTTGGTCACGTCACCGCGGATTTCCTTGGTTCCGCAGACGGGGCAGTCCCAGTATCCCATGACGAGCTTAGACATATTTGCACTCCTTTGATCAGGAAGTATTTTCCATAAAAAACTGTACTCAACCTACGTAATTGTACATTGGAACAGGATCTCCGTCAACGTTTGTTTGGCTTCCGGAACGCTTTTTTCTTTGGTGTTTTGGCTTTCTTCAATCTTGCAAATGCCCGGGGGATTTGATACAATAATTTAAAGTTTATGTATATGGAGAGGAGGCCGCTGCCGGGCATGGATCCAGCTGTGAAAAAGGAAACCGGATACATTGCCGCGTGGGTGGTTATCCTCAGCCTGGTTATGGAAGCGGTTTTCCTGCTGCTCGGCAAATGGGATCTTTCCGTATTGTTCGGGAACCTTGGCGGCGCGGCTGTCGCGATCGGTAATTTCTGCCTGATGGCGGTGATTGCCACCCGCGCCATGAACCGCGCAGTTGAGAACGGCAAACCGGAGGAAGCGGCGGCCCGGGTCAAGGCGACAGCAACGGTCCGGCTGCTCGGCTGCGCACTGCTGTGCGTCATCCTGATCGCCGTGTTCAAAACCAATGTATACGCGACGCTGATCCCGATGCTCTTTCCCCGGATCGGGATAGCGTTCTGGCCCCGGTTCAACAGGAACCGCGGCGGAGAGCAGCCGGGGACGGAAGGAAGTGATCTGATTGACTGAAGAAAGGGTGCCGGACGTGAAAAGCACCCGGTTCCGGGTGATCGATTACGCCCTGATCGCGATGATGATCCTGCCGATCCTGGCGTGCATCGTGCTGAAGGTGCTGTTCACACCGGCTTCTGAAGGCGTCCATATCTCCGGTGCCATGGTGTACGCGGAGTTCCCGGCTCCGGTGATGAACGCGTATATCTCCGAGAGCCAGGTAAACAGCTGGGCGGTCATGATCTCGATCCTCGGTCTGTGCCTGTACCTGACCCACGGCCTGACGGTCAAGGCGGTCTGCAAACGGCAGCTCGTGGCGGAATGGATCGTGGAAAAGTGCGAGAAGCTGGTTAAGGACAACATGGGGGGCTTCTTTGCCGAATGGGGGCCGTTCATAGCCGCGATCATGGGGCTGAGCGCGTTTTCCTCGCTGATCTGCCTGGTGGGACTGTTCAGTCCGACGGGGGACGTCAACGTCACCTTCGGCTGGGCGATCCTGGTCTTCATCCTGATTATGCATTACAAGTTCAGGGGCGGACTGTGGAATTACTTCATCGGTCTGTTCAAACCCATTCCCGTCTTTGCCCCGATGAACCTGATCGGCGAGTTTGCGACGCCTGTGTCCATGGCGTTCCGTCATTACGGCAATATCCTGTCCGGCGCGGTCATCTCCGCCCTGATCGGATCGGCGCTGACGGGGCTGAGCAAATCACTGCTGGGATGGCTGCCCGGGGTTTTCGGCGATATGCCGCTGCTGCGGGTCGGCCTGCCGGCAATCCTGAGCATCTATTTTGACGTATTCAGCGGGCTTATGCAGGCGTTCATCTTCGCGATGCTGACCATGCTGAACATTTCCGGCGCGGTGCCGTGGGACGACTGGAACAAAAAGCGCGAGCGCAAAGGCAAACAGCCGGTCGCCGCAAACTGAAACAGGGAAAAACAGCCTGAAGGCTGATAAACGGAGGAAGAAAACAATGTTGGAACTTGCAATGGGTATCATGCTGGGACTGCTGGGACTGGGCGCGGGCTGCGCGATGATCGCCGGTATCGGCCCCGGTATCGGTGAAGGCAACGCCGTGGCCAAGGCCTGCGAAGCGATCGGCCGTCAGCCGGAGTGCAAGAGCGACGTCACCTCGACCATGATCATGGGCTGCGCCATCGCGGAGACCACCGGTCTGTACGGCCTGATCGTGGCGATCCTGCTGATCTTCGTGGCGCCCGGAATCTTCACCGGAATCCTGAAGGAAGCCATCAAGTAATTACATTGCGGATGAACTGAGAGGACGAACATGCAGTTTTTAGACGTTATCTCCGTCAACATCTGGGCGATCCTGGCTTCGCTGGCGAATCTGCTCCTGTTGTCGTGGATCATCAAACGGTTCCTCTTCAAGCCGGTCAAGAAGATGGTGGACGCACGCCGCCAGACCATTGACGATTACTATGCCCAGGCGCAGGCTGCCCGGGACGAGGCGGAGGAGAACCGGCGGAATTACGAGGAGGCCATGGCAGCCGCGAAGATGACGGGCGACCAGATCATCGCGGACGCGAACCGTACGGCGGAATTCCGGAGCAATGAGATCCTGGCTGAAGCGCGGGAACGGGCCAACGAGATCCGCCGCCAGGCGGAAACCGACGCCATCCTGGAACGCAAGAAGGCCGAGGACGAGATGAAGCACGAGATCGCCAACGTATCCGCGCAGCTGACAGGCAAACTGCTGCAGCGTGAGATCAACGAGGAGGATCACCGGTCGCTGATCGACTCCTTCCTGAACGATCTGGACTGACGGGAGACAGGCAATGACGACAACGAGTAGGGAATACGCCGAGGCGCTGTTTGAGCTGGCTGTCCAGGCCGGGCTGACGGAAGAGACGTCAGAAGGACTGGAGACCGTAATCAGCGCGCTTTTGCAGACGCCCGCGTACCGGGCGCTGCTGGCCAGCCCCGCCATTCCCAAGGAGGAACGCCTGAACGCGCTGGACAGCACGTTCCGCGGGAAGATTCCGGACATCCTGCTGGCGATCCTGCGGATGATGGTGTCCCGGGGGCAGGTGTCGGCACTGAACGGCATGGCGAGGGACTATGATGAACTGGCACGCGGATACCGGGGCGAATCCATCGCGGTCGTGACGTCCGCCGTTCCGCTGAAAGAGGCGGAAACGGTGGTGTTACGCGCGAAACTGGAAAAGAAGCTGGGCCGGAAGGTCACGCTTCAGTGCCGGGAGGACCCGGAACTGATCGGCGGCATCCGCGTGGAAGTGGACGGCCGGATCATTGACGGAAGCATCCGGAATAAGCTTGAAGAGATCAAGGAAGTGATGAACGCATGAGCTCCAAGGCGGGAGAAATCAGCAGTATCATTAAAGAGCAGATCAGGCAGTACGAGTCCAAGATCGAAATGAAGGAGAACGGCACAGTCATTACCGTCGGCGACGGGATTGCCACTGTGTACGGCCTTCGTTCCTGCATGGCCAACGAACTGCTCCGGTTTGAGGACGGTTCTTTCGGCGTGGCCCAGAACCTGGAGGAGGAGACGGTTTCCGTCGCGATCCTGTCAGACAAGGATTCCATCCAGGAGGGCAGCATCGTGTACCGGACAGGCGAAGCGCTGTCCGTACCTGTCGGCGAGAACCTGCTGGGCCGCGTCGTGAATGCGCTGGGCGAGCCGATCGACGGCAAGGGTCCCGTGGAGACGACCGAGATCCGTCCGGTGGAAGCCATCGCCCAGGGCATTATCCAGCGCAAGAGCGTCAGCGTGCCGCTGCAGACGGGCATCAAGGCCATCGACAGTATGATCCCGATCGGCCGCGGCCAGCGCGAGCTGATTATCGGCGACCGCCAGACCGGCAAAACCACGATCGCCGTGGATACGATCATCAACCAGAAGGATACGGACGTGCTCTGTATCTATGTGGCCATCGGCCAGAAGCGTACCAGCGTGGTGCAGATCGCACAGGAGCTGGAGAAGGCCGGGGCCATGCCCTATACGATCATTGTCAGTGCATCCGCCGCGGAGAGCGCTCCGCTTCAGTATATCGCGCCCTATTCCGGCTGCGCCATGGCTGAGTATTTCCGGGAGCAGGGCAAGGACGTTCTGATCATTTACGACGACCTGTCCAAGCACGCGGTGGCATACCGCGCCCTGAGCCTGCTGATCCGCCGGCCCCCGGGACGTGAAGCCTATCCCGGTGACGTGTTCTACCTGCATTCCCGCCTGCTGGAGCGGGCGGTCTGCATCGCACCGGAATACGGCGGAGGATCCATCACGGCGCTGCCGGTGATCGAAACCCAGGCGGGCGACGTTTCCGCCTATATCCCGACCAACGTGATTTCCATCACGGACGGCCAGATCTTCCTGGAGACGGAACTGTTCCACAGTGGTATCCGTCCGGCCATTAACCCCGGCATCTCGGTCAGCCGCGTCGGCGGTTCTGCCCAGATCAAGGGCATGAAGAAGGTTGCCGGCGAGCTGAAACTGCTGTACGCGCAGTACCGTGAGCTGCAGGCCTTTGCCCAGTTCGGAAGTGATCTGGACGCGGACACCAAGGCCCGTCTGGCCCTGGGCGAACGCATTGTGGAAGTGCTGAAACAGAAGCGTTCCGCGCCTGTACGGGTCGGCTGCCAGGTTGCGATCGTATATGCCGTCATCAACGGTTACCTTAATGAGGTGGAACCGAAGGACGTGGCGGCTTATGAGGAGAAACTGTACGAATACCTGGAGTCCCGCTACAGCAGCCTGCTGGAGAGGATCGAGCAGGGCAAGTGGGAAGACGGAGAGATCGAAGAAATGAAGCAGGCGCTGGCAGCCTTCAGGGGGTAACGGATGGGCTCTGATATCAAATCATTGCGGAGCCGCATCCGCAGCGTGGACTCCACCCTGCACCTGACAAAGGCGATGGGGCTGGTGGCGGCGTCCAAGATCCGCCGTGCGACCCGGACCATGAACCAGAGCCGGGAATATGCATCCGCGATGGAAGATGTGGTTTCCGTGCTCCGTTCTTCGCCGGAGTGTGAGCGTACGCCGTACATGCATCCAGCCGGAACGGGGACGAGGATCATCGTGATTGCCGGCGACCGGGGACTGGCGGGAGGATACAACGCGAACGTATTCCGCCTGGCGGCTACCAAACCGGACGCGGAGATTGTGCCGATCGGCAAGCGGGCTTGCGAGCGCTGGGGCAAACCGGTCGTTTCTTCCGAAAAGTATCCGGCGGCGCAGGCGAAACAGCTGGCGGACGAACTGTGCCGGGATTTCCTGGACGGGAAATTCGGGCGGCTGGGTATCCTGTATACCCGCTACAAGTCCATGATGAGCCAGGAAGCGGCCCTGATGTGGGTGCTGCCGCTGGAGCGAAACGAGGAAAAAGGCGAAGGCGCCGCACCGGTTTTTGAGCCCAATGAGCAGACCGTGCTGAACGCGGCGGTTCCCACCTATGTCAGCGGACTGCTGACGGCATGCATCCGGGAAAGCTACGCCTGTGAAGTGGCGGCCCGCCGCATGGCCATGGATTCCGCCGGCAAGAACGCCCAGGAAATGATCGACAACCTGCAGCTGCAGTACAACCGGGCGCGGCAGAATTCCATTACCCAGGAGATCACGGAGATTGTGGCCGGATCAGGCTTGTAATTTATCATTATGAGATGGTGAGATATATCCTTGATAAGTCAGGAAGGAGCAAAAGACTTTGGATAAGGTGAATACGGGTGTTGTGGCCCAGGTCATGGGTCCCGTGGTGGACGTCCACTTCGGACAGGGACAGCTGCCGGCGATCTATAACGCGCTGACGCTGCCGATCGGTGATCATACGCTGACGGTGGAAGTAGCCCAGCATATCGGTGACAACACCGTGCGCTGCATTGCCATGGGTTCCACGGACGGTCTGCAGCGGGGCGTGACCGTGACCGACACCGGCAAAGGCATTTCCGTTCCGGTCGGCCGGGAGACCCTGGGCAGGATTTTCAACGTGCTCGGAAATGTGGTGGACGACGGTCCGGATGTTGAAACCAAAGAACGCTGGGACATTCATCGCCCGGCGCCCTCCTTCGAGGAACTGTCGACTTCCACGGAGATCCTGGAGACCGGTATCAAGGTCATCGACCTGATCTGCCCCTATGCCAAGGGCGGCAAGATCGGTATGTTCGGCGGCGCCGGCGTGGGCAAGACGGTCATGATCATGGAACTGATCAACAACATCGCCAAGCAGCACGGCGGCCTGTCCGTGTTCACCGGCGTCGGCGAGCGTACACGCGAAGGCAACGACCTGTATTATGAAATGAAGGAAAGCGGCGTTCTGGGCAATACCGCGCTGGTCTACGGCCAGATGAACGAACCGCCGGGAGCACGTATGCGCGTCGGCCTGTCCGGCCTGACGATGGCGGAGTATTTCCGCGACCAGGAAAACCAGGACGTGCTGCTGTTCATTGACAACATTTTCCGTTTCACGCAGGCCGGTTCCGAAGTTTCCGCACTGCTGGGCCGCGTGCCCTCCGCCGTGGGTTACCAGCCGACGCTGGCCACGGAGATGGGCCTGCTGCAGGAGCGGATCACTTCCACCCATAAAGGGTCCATCACCTCCGTACAGGCGGTCTACGTCCCCGCGGACGACCTGACCGACCCGGCGCCCGCCACGACCTTTGCCCACCTGGACGCGACAACGGTGCTTTCCCGTTCCATCGCGAGCCAGGGCATCTATCCCGCCGTGGATCCGCTGGATTCCACCAGCCGCATCCTGAGCGCAGACGTGCTGGGCGATGAGCATTACCGCATTGCCCGTGAAGTGCAGCGGATTCTGCAGCGGTATAACGAACTGATGGATATCATTGCCATCATGGGCATGGACGAACTGGCGGAGGAAGACAAACTGCTGGTAACCCGCGCCCGTAAAATCCAGCGGTTCCTGTCCCAGCCCTTCTTCGTCAGCGAGAAATTCACCGGCCTTCCCGGTGTGTACGTTCCGCTGAGCGAGACTCTCAGAGGCTTCCGCGAGATCATCGAAGGCAAGCATGACGACCTGCCGGAAAGTGCGTTCCTCTTTGTGGGCACCATCGATGAAGCGGTCGAGAAGGCTAAGAAAGGCGGCAGAGCGTGAAAACCTTCCCATTGATTATCTCTTCTCCGGACGGGGATCTGTTCCGCGGGGACGCCGGGATGCTGATCCTGCGCGGCACCGAAGGGGATCTGGCGATCCTGGCCGGCCATGTGCCGTTTGTGACGGCTGTGGTCAAAGGCAGCTGCGTCGTTATTACCGATACGGATGAACGGAAGGAAGGCGTCATTGAAGAAGGCCTGCTGACGGTGGACGCGGACAGGGCAACGGTGCTTACATCGGCACTGACCTGGAACAAATAAATCATACAGCGGACGGGTTTTCCGTCCGCTGTTTTTGAAACAGAGGATTTCACTCCCGCTGAAACGGCTGGGTATACCGACCACACCGGCTGCCTTCGGCGGAACAAAAAAGACAATACAGGAGAGTTTGCGATGGACAGGCTGGAACAATTTCTGAATTTCGCCGAGCAGGCCCCTACCGCCTTCCACGCCGCGGCGGGCTTTCGGGAGATGCTGCGGGGGAAAGGTTTTACGGAGCTGAATGAGACGGATCCCTGGCTGGTGGATACCGGCGGCCGGTATTATGTGATGAGGAACGATTCCGCGGTGATCGCCTTTGAGGTGCCGGAAACCGGATTTTCCTCCTTCCGGATTGCCGCGGCCCACGGCGATTCCCCTGCGTTCAAACTGAAAGAGCACTTTGAGGACGCCGGAGAAAGCTATGTGCGGCTGAATGTGGAAAAGTACGGCGGGATGATTATGTCCTCCTGGCTGGACCGGCCGCTGTCCGTGGCCGGGCGGCTGGCCGTGCGGGAAGGAGACGGCGTGGGTGTCCGGCTGGTCAACCTGGACCGGGACGCGGTGCTGATCCCGAACCTGCCCATCCATTTTAACCGGGAAGTCAACGACGGATACAAATACGACCCGCAGACGGACCTGCTGCCCCTGTACGGGGATCAGGACGCGAAGGGCGGGCTGATGAAGGAGATCGCGGAGGCGGCCGGCGTCCGGGAAGACGATATCCTCGGTCATGACCTGTTCCTGTACAGCCGGGAACGGGCGAGCGTCTGGGGCGCAGGGGACGCTTTCTTCTCCTGCGCGCGGATCGACGACCTGGAATGTGCCTGGGCGGCGATGACGGCCCTTACGGAGAGCGCGGCTCGGGAGGCGGTGAATGTCTGCGCCGTGTTTGACAACGAGGAAGTCGGATCCTCCACCCGCCAGGGCGCAGATTCCTCCTTCCTGTATGATACGCTGACAAGGACGGGATTTGCCCTGGGCGCTTCAGACGGGGAGATCCGAGCTGCGATTGCCGGCAGTTTCATGGTTTCCGCGGACAACGCGCACGCCGTGCATCCGAACCGCCCGGAGAAGTATGACAGGCAGAACCGGGTATATATGAATAAAGGCGTTGTGATCAAGCACAACGCCAACCAGAAATATACAACGGATGCCGTTTCATCCGCGCGGTTCACGCTGATCTGCGAGCAGGCCGGTGTGCCGGTGCAGCATTTTGCAAACCGGTCAGACCTGCCGGGCGGTTCCACGCTGGGTAACATCTCCAATACGCATGTTTCCATGGATACGGTGGATATCGGCCTGGCCCAGCTGGCCATGCATTCCGTCTGCGAAACCGCCGGAACGAAGGATCTGGAGTACCTGATCAAAGCACTTAAGGCACTCTGGAACTGACGCCGGATTCATTGGTCAGGACTGCAGATCAAACCCGAACTCCGAGGGCAGGAAGCGCGGGCAGGTATTCTCTAGGGAACAGATGACGGAGGAAGCCAGGCGGACACCGATGCCGCAGGCTTCCGCCAGGTCCTTGCCGTAGGTCAGGCCGGCGGTGACGCCGGCAAAGAACGCGTCACCGGCACCGGTGGTATCCGCCACCGGGACCTGCTGCGCAGGGCAGGCGCCGAACCGGCCGTGACGGTCAGCCCAGACGGCGCCGTCTGCGCCGAGTGTGACGACCATCGCAGGAATCTCCGCACCGGTAACCAGTTCTGAAAGCTGACGGGCAAGGAAGCCAGGGCTTTCGTTGCCGAATTCGACGGAGAACAGGACACCGGCCTCCTGCCGGTTGCAGATGAAGCAGTTTGTCTTCTGCAGGAAGGCCCGCCGTTCCAGCGCGATATTGATGTTGGACACAGCCGCGTAGATCCGGGTGTTGTATTTTTCCTTCAGCCGGTAGATCTCCTCCACCACGGGTTCATCCAGGTCCAGTTCCAGCAGGACGCTTTCCGCTGTGGAAAAGAGACGGTTTCCCTCCTCCTGCAGCAGGGACAGCAGAGGCTTCAGATCGGGCCGGTTTGAGATGGAAGCGCAGACGTCGTTATTGTTGTCGAACACTGCGACCCATGTGCCCATTCCATCCCGGACTTTCCGGATATAGCCGGTATTCACGCCGTGCTCCTGGAGGCGCAGCAGGACGTCTTCCCCGGACCCGGTCGGATCCACAAGGGAGAGGAATACAGGTTCCAGCCCCAGGTTTCCCAGGTCCTCCGCGATATTCCGGCTGACGCCGCCGTGCACAAAGCGCACTTTCCCGGCATTCCGGCCTCCGGGGATATAGGTGCGGGAAGGGTATCCCTTGATATCCACAAAGACGGCACCGATGACGATTATACTCATGAGAAGCTCCTTATTGGTCCTGTCAGTAGCGGATCCCAGCGGGGACGGCTGTTTTTTCCATTTTATCACAGGAAAAGGATGAAAAACAACCGGAAAACAGCACAAACAGGAACGGTATGATACAATACGAGTCGCAGGGAAAGCGTTGCGGCGACTGAGATTCGGGAGGCGGACACGGCGGTGCATGGCGGAGCAAGAGCGGAGAAACAGCGCATCCGGCTGGAAGCGAGGATGATCTCCGAAAGGCTGACCCCGGAGTACCGGCAGGAAGCAAGCCGGGAGATCACCCGCCAGGTACTGGATCTGCCCTTCTGGAAGCAGTCCGGGACAGTCATGGCTTACTGGAGTCTGCCGGGAGAACCCGATACGCGGGAGATCATGGAAACAGCTCTCCGGGAGGGAAAGACGCTGCTGCTGCCGCGGTGTGTGGACGCGACGCGGATGGTTGCGCTGCCGGTGAAAGATCTGTCTGAGCCGAAGGCCGGCGTGATGGGGATTCCCGAGCCGGATATGCCGGAGCATATGACCGGCATTCCCGAACCGGACCTGATCCTGGTTCCCTGTATGGCGGCAGCGCTCCACGGCGTCAGACTGGGCCACGGCGCGGGATACTATGACCGCTTTCTTGCGGATCATCCCGGAAGAGCGGTTTGCCTTTGCTTCCGGGCACTGCTGCGATCGGATCTTCCCGCGGAGGAAACAGATATCATCACGGACCTGGTCATCACGGACTGACAGGCGGCAGGGATTGACGCGGGATCAGTCCTGAGATAAACTGCATTCAATTGTTTTTTGATTCATTCAGGAGGTGTTCCGGCATGAAGCACACGATCTTTACGGGCGCGGCGACCGCGATCATCACCCCCTTCGCCGGGGACGGGATCGACTGGGACGCTTTCGGACGGCTGGTTGATTTCCAGCTGGACGAAGGGATCGACGCACTTGTGGTTGCGGGTACGACCGGAGAGGGAAGTACCATTACCGACCGGGAGCATGAGGATCTGACGGCTTTCTGTGTCAAACGCGTTGCGGGAAGGGTGCCGGTGATTGCCGGAACGGGCTCGAACAATACGGCCCACGCCATTGAACGGACTGAGACCGCCTGCCGCGCCGGCGCGGACGCGGTGCTGCTGGTGACGCCCTATTACAACAAGACCACTCAGCGGGGGCTGGTTGCGAGCTTTTCCGCCATCGCGGACGCGAGCAGTGTGCCCTGCATCCTGTACAATGTGCCCTCCAGGACCGGACTGAACATGCTGCCGGAAACACTGGCGGAGCTTTCGAAACATGAGAAGATCGCCGCGGTCAAGGAAGCCTGCGGCAGCATCAGCCAAGTCGCGAAGGAACGGGAACTGTGCGGGGACAGCCTGGACGTGTATTCCGGCAACGACGATCAGACCGTGCCGGTGCTGAGCCTGGGCGGCAAAGGCGTAATTTCCACAGTAGCCAATATCGTGCCGGGAGAAATGGCGGAAATGTGCCGCCGGTTTTTCGCGGGCGACGTGAAGGGCGCCGCGGATCTGCAGCTGAAGCTGCTCTCCCTGATGAACCAGGTCATGATTGAAACAAATCCGATACCCGTGAAGGCGGCCTGCGCTGCCATGGGCTTCGGACAGAACCTGCTCCGCCTGCCGCTGGTGCAGATGGAGGAGGGAAACCGGCAGAAAATGCTTCAGCTGATGCGAGAAGCCGGACTGGAGGTAACCGAATGAAAATCCTTCTGTGCGGATACGGCGGACACATGGGCAGGGAGGTCCGGACCTGTGCGGAGCGGGATGCGGACTGCGAGATCACCGCAGGCGTCGATCCCATGATTCCCGCGGAAGGGATCTGTGTTCCTTCCTTTCATGAATGCGCTGCAGAGGCGGACGTGATCATCGACTTCAGCCATCACTCCATGACCGGCGCGCTGCTGGACTATGCCGAGGCGAAAAAACTGCCGGTTGTGCTGGCCACCACGGGACAGACAGAAGAGGAAAAGGCCCGGATCCGGCAGGCCGCGAAGAAGATCCCCGTATTTCTGGCAGCGAACTATTCCCTCGGCATCGCGACGCTGACGGATCTGGTGAAGCGGGCCGCGGCCCTGTATCCTGACGGCGAGATTGAGATCGTGGAACAGCATCATGACCGGAAACTGGACGCGCCGAGCGGGACCGCGCTGGCCCTGTTCAACGCCGTGAAGGAAGTCCGTCCGGAGGCGGAAGCCAACTGCGGCCGTTCCGGCATGCGGAAACGGACAAAGGACGAGGTCGGCATCCAGGCGATCCGCATAGGTAATATCGTCGGGATCCATGAGGTGATGATCGGCACCCAGAACGAGCGGATCACCCTGAAGCACGAGGCGTTCAGCCGCGGCGTGTTTGCTGAGGGCAGCCTGAAGGCAGCGAAGTTCCTTATCGGGAAAGCGCCGGGCATGTATGATATGAAGGATCTGCTGAACTCATAATTCAACATTATTATATCTGTCAAACGGGAGAGGCTCATATGAAGATCGCAATTTACGGGTACGGTAATCTCGGACGGGGCGTGGAGCTGGCGATCCGGCAGAATCCGGACATGGAGTTGTTCGGTGTGTTCACGCGCCGGAATCCGGAGACGGTGAAGACGCTGACAGGCGCTCCGGTCTACGCCGCGCGTGACGCCGAAAACTATGCAGCGCAGATCGACGCGATGATTATCTGCGGCGGAAGCGCTTCTGACCTGCCGGAAATGACCCCGATGCTGGCGAAATCCTTCAACGTGGTGGATTCGTTCGATACCCACGCGCGAGTGCCAGAGCATTTCGCCAACGTGGACAGGGCGGCGCTGACGTACGCGCACACCGCGATCATCAGCGCGGGCTGGGATCCCGGTCTGTTCTCCCTGGCGCGCCTGTATATGAACACCGTCCTGCCGGACGGGAAGGACTACACCTTCTGGGGCCGCGGCGTCAGCCAGGGCCACAGTGACGCCGTACGCCGGATTCCCGGTGTGAAGGACGCCCGGCAGTACACCGTGCCGGTGGAGGAAGCGCTGGCTAAGGTCCGCAACGGGGAAAATCCGGAGCTGACCACCCGCCAGAAGCATACCCGCGAATGCTACGTGGTGGCGGAGGACGGCGCGGACAAGGCGCTGATCGAGAAACAGATCAAAGAGATGCCCAATTATTTTGCCGATTATGACACGATCGTGACCTTCATCACCGAAGAGGAAATGAAGCGCGACCACAGCGAGCTGCCCCACGGCGGGCAGGTGATCCGCTGCGGCAGCACCGGCATGGACGGCAGCCGCAGACATGTGATGGAGTTCTCCCTGAAGCTGGATTCCAATCCCGAGTTCACCGCTTCCGTGCTGGTGGCCTGCGCCCGGGCCGTGGTCCGGATGAACAGCCGGCAGATCTTCGGCTGCAAGACGCTCTTTGACGTGGCGCCGGCCGATCTTTCCGCCATCGATCCAGAGGAAATGCGGAAACATCTCCTGTAATTGCAGGCGCCTGACCGCGTATCCGGTATACAGGACAAAAAATAGGGAAACTGCTCAAAAAACTGATCAATTCTTGCGTGAGGCGATTTCTGTGAAACCGTCTCATTTCTTGTTGAACAAGAAATGAGCGAAATATGCGGGAAGAACAACCGAAAAACAAGGAAACAGAAAGGTTTTTCCTACGCAAAATATGATGACATATGTAAACGTTTGCAGAAAAAAGAGGCAATAAATGAGCAACAAAAGAGCAACAGATAAAGCGGATTGACCGAATTCGCCATTGTGGAAGTACGTACAATTTGGTCATAATATGTACAAAAGGCACCTGTGTGCCAAAAGAAAAAATGGAGGAGAAAACCATGAAGGGAAACAAAAAGGCTCTGATTATCGTGCTCGCGCTGATCGCGGTTGCGGCAATCGTCGTCGGCGTGCTCTTTGCGACGGGCGTGCTCGGCGGTAAGAAAGCTGAAGAAGCTATCACCCTGACCGTCTTCCGCGGCGATCCCGGTGACCAGCCCACTGATGACAACAAGATCTACAAGAAGATCGAAGAAGCGTTCGGCGTCAAATTCAAGTTTGAATATCTCGCCGGCGACCTGGACGAGAAGCTTGGTATGATGATCTCCGGTCAGGATTATCCGGACCTGTTTGACGGCGGCAACAGCGCCGACCTGATCATCAGCAACGGCGCCCTGATCAACCTGCTGGACTATGTCTCTCCCGAGAAGACCCCCCGTCTGTGGGCGCACATCGAGCCCCAGAAGGAACGCCTGATCGAGAAGGTTGACGGCAAGGACACCCTGTACATCATCCCCAACTACGGCCTGCCGGACGGCCCGCAGATCGCCCTGAGCGTCGGCGGCCCCGCCTTCTTCATCCAGAAGCAGGTTCTGGC
>CAMKEI010000043.1 GCA_946411525.1 uncultured Clostridia bacterium
CAGGAAAAGCGCCAGCATGAGCGGGCCATGGAACTGCTGGACATCTTCGGCATGCAGGACCTGGCGGACGAGGTGTCCGGCAGTCTGCCCTACGGCGCGCAGCGCCGCCTGGAAATCGTCCGGGCGCTGGCAACCGAGCCGAAACTTCTGCTGCTGGACGAACCGGCAGCCGGTATGAATCCCCACGAGACGGAAGAACTGATGGAAAATATCGCAAAGATACGGGATCGGTTCCAGATCGCGATCCTGCTGATTGAACACGATATGAGTCTGGTCATGGGCGTGTGCGAGGGTATCTGCGTGCTGAATTTCGGCCGGATCATTGCCAAAGGCACCGCCGATGAAATCCAGGCGAACCCGGACGTCATCGAAGCCTATCTCGGCAAAAAGAAGGAGGGCTGACGATGAGTGAAAAAAAGATTCCCGACCGTGATCTGCCCCTGCTGAAGGTCAAGGATCTGCATGTATACTACGGTGCCATCCATGCGGTGAAAGGCATCAGCCTGGAAGTGCGTGAAGGCGAAATCGTCACCCTGATCGGCGCCAACGGCGCCGGCAAGTCCACCACACTGAATACCATTGCCGGGCTGCTGAAGCCCCGCCAGGGTTCCATCGTCCTGGGCGGCGTCCCCGTCGATGGCACCGGCGCCTCAAAGATGGTTTTCAAGGGACTCAGCCTCTGTCCGGAAGGCCGCCGCATTTTCCAGCATATGACCGTCCGGGAAAATCTGGAGATGGGTGCCTACAGCCGCCCGAAGGAAGAAATCGACGCCTCCCTGGAGGACGCGTTCCGCCGCTTCCCCCGCCTGAAGGAGCGGGAAAAACAGATCGGAGGTACCCTGTCCGGCGGCGAGCAGCAGATGCTGGCCATGGCCCGGGCCCTGATGAGCAAACCCAAGCTGATGATGCTGGATGAGCCCTCCATGGGCCTTGCTCCGATCCTGGTGGACCAGATCTTCGGGATCATTAAAGAACTGCACGAGTCCGGCGTCACAATCCTGCTGGTGGAACAGAACGCCCAGATGGCCCTCTCCGTCGCGGACCGCGCCTATGTGCTGGAAACCGGCCGGATCGCCATGTCCGGCGACGCCGCGGAACTCCTGCAGAACGACGACGTACAGAAAGCATACCTGGGCAACTGACATATTTCCGGATATAGAACCGGCAGTCCATCTGAACTGCACCCCATTTGTTAGACAAGTATGATACACTACTAACAAATGGGGTGATTTTATATGTCAAAGGGTAGGACAAACAAACAATACACACCGGAATTCAAAATACAAGTAGTCGAGACAATGAGAGAAGAAAAACTAAGTTATAGAGAAGCAGAGAGGAAATATGGGTTATCAAACGACAGGGTCCGGTTCTGGGAAAGGATATATTTGGAAGAAGGCCCGGAAGGATTCAGAAAAGAACGACGAGGACGAAGTGGCAAAGGAGGCCGACCTCGAAAGCAATTGAAACCAGAGGTTGAGGAAGACCTCATTGCAGAAGTCCAACGGTTAAGAGCGGAGAATGCCTATTTAAAAAAATTGAATGCCTTGGTTTTAGAAGAGGAACGCCAAAGCAAAAGGCGCAAGTGATCTGGGAACTGAGGCATGAATACAAGGTATCACTGCTGCTGGATGTGGCTGGTTTGGCACGAGCGACATATTACTACCATACAAAGCGTCGCCAGGTGCCGGATAAATACAGTGAGATCAAGGAACAGATCACGAATATTTTTCATGAGAACCATGGTCGGTATGGCTATCGACGTATTACCCTGGAAATGAAGAATCGGGGATATTGCATTAATCACAAGACAGTGCAACGGCTTATGAACAATTTGAAACTGGAATGTAAAGTCAGGATTAAAAAGTATCGATCCTACAAGGGTGAAGTTGGGAAAGTAGCACCCAATTTGCTGGAAAGGGACTTCAGTACGACAGCGCCAAACCAGAAGTGGGTAACAGACGTTACTGAGTTTTCACTGTTTGGACAGAAGATATACCTTTCCCCGATTTTGGATCTTTATTCCAGTGATGTAGTCAGCTACGTCATATCTGACAAACCGGTTTTGTCAATGGTTATGAATATGACAAAGAAAGCAATTGAAATTCTTCCATCAGGTGCACATCCCATCCTACATTCAGATCAGGGATGGCAAAACCAGCACAAACACTACCAGTATCTGTTAGAACAATGTGGAATTCAGCAAAGCATGAGCCGGAAGGGAAATTGCTTAGATAATGCAGTTATGGAAAACTTCTTCGGTTTGCTCAAAAGCGAATTGCTTTACTTGGAAGAATTTGATTCTATGGAGCATTTTGTTGCAGCACTGGAAGATTATCTGGATTATTACAATAACCGTCGTATTAAAGTAAAACTTAAGGGCTTGTCTCCTGCTGTTCACAGAAAACAAGCCCTCTTGATTGCTTGATTCGTATTTTGTCTGACTGTTTGGGGTCACTTCATAAGGCTGCCGGTTTCCTGCTTTTATTCGTTTTGTGCCGTATCCCCGGGAGCCTCGTCAAACAGATTGATCTGCCCGACGGCTTCCTCGGGTTCCGGATCCGGAAAGACCGGCCGGGATACTGAATGGGACGCCGTCCGTCCTGCCCGCTGTTCCGCGGGAATAACCAGCGAAGCAGGCAGCCTGATTTTCCGTTTTTTGCCGAGCTTTTCACGGGTCAGGCTCATCACGTCATCCCAGATGAACGGCGTGCATGCCGCAGCGATCCGCAGCCACCAGGACGGCGCGTAATACAGGATCATGCACTTCTCCGGCCATAGCTGTACGCGGGCAACGTTCTTCCAGGGCAGGTCCGTTTCACTGAGTTTCAGGACGTTCACTCCGGCACCCTGTTCCGCCCGCTTCATCAACGCCGGGGATTTCAGCCGGGCAATGAGCCTGACCGGGGTCGGGTTGGGAAGATAATGAATCTCGTGAATACCGCGGTTGTCCACCACATAATCCGTCAGCTCTTTCCCCTGCAGAAGCAGGGCAGCGAACGCCAGCAACAGAATCGTGCCCAGCAGGATCAGCAGTACCGCCGGAAAACCGGAAACCAGCATCTTTTCCACCGCGCCGATCCCGCCGGCAATTCCTTCCGCCAGCAGCACCAGCAGCAGGATGACCAGCGCCGCGGGCAGCAGTACCCGCATGAGCGCATTCCAGCACATCCAATCCCGGACCGGCGTCCGCTCCAGGCACCATGCGGCGTGTGCGGCGTTTTTGCCGAGCTTCGTGCCGCAGTAAGGGCAGTGCTCTCCCGCATCCACCTCTCTGGCGCATTTTCTGCAATAGGCTGTCAGTGCCATTCCGTTCCGCTCCGTTTCCGGTTGATACCGATATTGTATCTTTTCTCTGCCTGTATTTCAAGCGAACAAAAAAGACTGCCGCTGCTGCCGTTTGTTTGTTATTGCTAACTGGGGTAAAAAGGAGTAAAATTCAGTTGTGCATCATACCATATCAGTAAAGGAATGATCCGTGATGAGACTGAACGAACTGAAACCCGGCCGATCCGCCGTCATCGAAGAGGTCGGCGGCGAAGGCGCCCTGCGCCAGCATTTCCTGGATATGGGTGTCATCCCCGGCACAGAGGTCACCGTGGTCAAACTGGCGCCCATGGGCGATCCCATGGAACTGCGGATCCACGGATACGAGCTCACTCTCCGCCTGGCGGACGCGGAAAAGATAGGGATCTCACCGGTTGAACAGAAAACCGCCGAACAGGAAAAAAAGAGCCAGCGTTCTCCTGAGCACCCCGGTCTGGGTGAGGAAGGCCGTTTTCATCCCAAGGGCAGCGGCGATCCCCTGCCGGAAGGAACAAAACTGACCTTCGCGCTGGTTGGCAACCAAAACAGCGGCAAAACCACCCTGTTCAACCAGCTGACCGGTTCCAACCAGCATGTAGGCAATTTCCCCGGCGTCACTGTCGACCGCAAGGACGGCGTCATCCGCGGCCACAGCGACACGCTTGTCACCGACCTGCCGGGCATCTATTCCATGTCCCCCTATTCCAGCGAAGAGCTGGTTTCCCGCGATTTTGTGCTCAGGGATCACCCGAAGGCGATCATCAACATCGTGGACGCCACCAACATCGAGCGGAACCTGTACCTGACGATGCAGCTGCTGGAAATGAACATCCCGATGGTGGTTGCCCTGAACATGATGGACGAACTGCGCGGCAACGGCGGCACGGTGGACGTGAACGCCATGGAAGCCATGCTGGGCGTTCCGGTAGTACCGATCTCCGCGGCAAAAAACGAGGGCGTGGAGGAACTGATCCGCCACGCGATCCATGTGGCAAAATACCAGGAAAAACCCTTAAAGCAGGACTTCTGCGGCGTGGAAGACCACGGCGGCGCCGTTCACCGCGCGCTGCACGCCGTCAGCCACCTGATCGAGGACCACGCGAAACGGGCAGACCTGCCCGTGCGTTTTTCCGCGAGCAAACTGATCGTCGGCGATCCGCTTCTGCAGGCGCAGCTGGAACTGGACGGGAATGAAGCAGACATGCTGGAGCACCTGGTACTGCAGATGGAGAAGGAGCGTGGCATGGACCGTGCGGCAGCCATTGCCGATATGCGCTTCGCCTTTATCCGGAAGGTGTGCGACGCTTCCGTGATCAAACCCCGGGAAAGCCGGGAACGTGTGCGGAGTGAGAAGATCGACAGAATCCTGACCGGACGCTTCACCGCGATTCCTTTCTTTATCCTGATTATGGCCGCAGTTTTTTACCTGACTTTTTTCCTGATCGGTCCCTTCCTGCAGGATCTGCTGCAGACCGGTATTGACGCCCTGAGCGCCGCGGCGGAACAGGGTATGGAAGCCGTACATGTAAACGCGTCGATCCAGCACCTTGTGCTGGACGGGATTTTTGAGGGCGTCGGCACCGTGGTCAGCTTCCTGCCGATCATCGTGATCCTGTTCTTCTTCCTGTCCATGCTGGAGGACAGCGGCTACATTGCCCGCGTCGCTTTTGTGATGGACAAGCTCCTGCGCCGGATCGGCCTCTCCGGCCGGAGCATCGTGCCGATGCTGATCGGATTCGGCTGTACCGTGCCGGCCGTCATGTCCACCCGTACCCTGCCCAGCGCCCGGGACCGCCGGATGACGATCCTGCTGACGCCGTTCATGTCCTGTACCGCCAAGATGCCGATCTACGGCTTCTTTGTCAACGCTTTCTTTCCGCAGTACGGCTGGCTGATTATCACCGGTCTCTATCTGCTGGGTATCCTGACCGGCATCCTGGTCGCTCTGTTGTTCCGGAAGACATTATTCCGGGGCGAAGCGGTACCCTTTGTCATGGAACTGCCGAATTACCGTTTCCCGACCCCGCGGAATGTGGCGCAGCTGCTGTGGGAAAAGGCCAAGGATTTCCTGCACCGCGCCTTCTCTGTGATTCTGATCGCGACCATCGTGGTCTGGTTCCTGAAGAGTTTTGACTTCCGCCTGAATCTGGTGGCCGACTCCCACGACAGTATCCTGGCAGCCATCGCGGGACTGCTGGCGCCCGTCATGGCGCCTGTCGGGCTCGGCGACTGGCGTATTGTCACCTCGCTGATTACCGGCTTCATGGCCAAGGAAAGCGTCGTCTCCGTCATGCAGACGCTCTTCGGCGGCGGCCTGGCCGCTCTCGGTGCAGTGACCGCCGCTTCCATGCTGGCTTTCAGCCTGCTGTACACTCCCTGCGTAGCCGCCATCGCTGCCATCCGCCGGGAAATGGGCCGGAAATGGGCCTTGGGCGTCGTTCTGTGGCAATGCGCCATCGCCTGGCTCGCCGCTTTGGTTATCCGGCTCATCGGCCTGTTATTCTGAGGAGGCACCGTCATGAATATCTGGGATATCCTGATCCTGCTGGCCGTTGCCGGCGCCGCGGCGCTCGCCGTTTTCCGGATCCGCAGGCGCAGAAAGGCCGGTAAAGGTTGCTGCGGAAGCAGCTGCGAAGGCTGCGACCTGTGCGGAAAAACGAAACCGTAAACCTGCTCCCGAACCCCGGAGGCACTCGTCTGAGCGCTTCTTTCATGAATCATCATGACGGAAACACCTGCCGGCTCTCTGTTCTTTTCATCATTGTTTCCGTATGATATACTGCAGGCAGAAAACAATCTGTCTTTTCAGGACAGGAAAGAAGGCTTGAATTATGAGCATTGTCAGAGAACGGTTTTTGAGATATGCGCAGGTGGAGACCACCTCCTGCGAGGCAAACGAATGCTGCCCGTCCACGCCGGGCCAGAAGGTTCTGGGTGAAATGCTGGTCCGGGACCTGCAGGCGCTGGGCGTTAAAGACGCGCGGATGGATGAGCACGGCTATGTCTACGGTTCTGTCCCCGCCAAAGGCGCCGTATCGGCGCCGGCTATCGGACTGATCGCGCATATGGATACCTCGGACGCAGTTCCCGGCGCCACACGGCCGCAGATCATCCCCTCCTATGACGGCAGCGTGATCCGCCTGGAAAACGGTGTGGAGATCAGCGGTTTCGATTTCCTGTCCGGACTGAAGGGGCAGGAGCTGATTGTGACCTCCGGGGACTCTGTCCTCGGGGCGGACGACAAGGCCGGCGTGGCGGAGATTGTGACGCTGTGCGAGCGGCTGCTGGCGCCGGACGCGCCGGATCACGGGAAGATCTGCGTCGGCTTTACCCCGGACGAGGAGATCGGCCGCGGCGCTGATCTGTTCGATGTGAAGGGCTTCGGTGCCGATTATGCCTATACGGTGGACGGCGGCGCGCTGGGCGAACTGGAATACGAATGCTTCAACGCGGCTTCCTGCAGGGTCGGCGTAAAGGGCGTCAGCATCCATCCTGGCGACGCCAAGAACAGGATGATCAACGCCTCCCTGGTCGCCATGGAGTTCGCCCGGATGCTTCCGCCCTGGGAACGGCCGGAGCATACCGAAGGCTATGAAGGCTTCTATCATCTGACCGGCATGAGCGGAAACGAAGAGGCCGCTGAACTGCGCTACATTCTCCGGGACCATGACGCAGGAAAACTGGAAGAGAAAAAGGCAGCGGTCCTTGCCGCCCGTGATTGGCTGAACCGGAGGTACGGAGAAGGAACCGTCACTGTGGATCTGAGGGATTCCTACCGGAACATGAAGGAGATTGTGGAGCAGTATCCGGAGATCCTGGAGCGGGCAAAAAAAGCCTTCCTGGACAACGGTGTGGAACCGCTTGTCCAGCCGATCCGCGGCGGAACGGACGGCGCCCGCCTGTCCTTCATGGGACTGCCCTGCCCCAATCTGTCCACCGGCGGATATAATTTCCATGGCCGGAAGGAACTGATCCCGGTCCCCGCACTGGAGAAGATGGTGGATGTGCTGGTCTCCCTGGTTTCACTGAACTGAAAACAACAGCAGGCATTTCCTGCAGAAAGGAAAACGGTATGCGTCTTGGCGGAACCGTATGCTGTGGCAATCCCGCGGAATGGGAACAGAAACTGGTCGAGTCCGGCTTCCGGGCCGTTACCGCACCTTTCACCTGCGACACACCCCGGGACGAAATCGAAAGACTCCGCCGGATCTGCGAAAAGCACGACGTCGTCATCGCGGAAGCCGGGGTATGGCGGAATCCGTTCGATCCGGCCGAAGGCCCGGCAAACCTCGACTACGCCATCCGTCAGCTGCGCCTGGCGGACGAACAGGACATCCCCTGCTGTGTAAACATCGCCGGCACAGACAGTACAGCTGGCTGGGACGCGGCGGATCCCGGCAATTTCACTGAGGAAATGTACCAAAGGCTGATCACAGCCGTCCGGAAAATTATCGACAGCGCGAATCCGAAGAAGGCTTTTTTCTGCCTGGAGCCCATGCCCTGGATGATCCCGGACAGCCCGGACGTCTATCTGCAGCTGATGCGCGATGTGAACCGGGAACAGTTTGCAGTGCATATGGATTTTGTGAATATGATCAACTGCCCGCGGCGCTTCCTGGACGCAGAAGGGTTCGTGGAGGAATGTTTTTCAAAACTGAGTCCGTATATCAGAAGCACCCACCTGAAGGATTCCCGGATGGATCCGATGGAACTCACCACAGTACTGCACGAATGTTCCCCGGGCGAAGGCTGCCTGGATTTCGTCCGCATCCTGCGAATCATCGACCGGTATCTTCCGGCGGATGCTCCGGTGCTGCTGGAGCACATGACCACCTTTGAAGAGTACCGCCGCGCATATGAGTATGTGGCCGTCAAAGCGGCCGAAGCCGACGTGGCAATCTGATTGTTGACAAAAACCGGTATTCCGATTATGCTATCCACAGTTCAACGAAAGGACGGGCTATACAGACCGATGAAACGCAACTGACGGACCGGCTGCCAAAACCCCCGGCTTACACAATCCGGGAGAAGTTTTTGTGTCGCCGTTTGGAGGTTGCGTAACGCGAGATCCGGACGCCTTTTTTCTGTTCGCTGATTATGCTCCTCCGCGGCGCGGAAGGAGATTTTTATATGCCCAAATGCATTCTTGAGATAAATGACGTTCAGGTTTCCTTCGGCGACCGGCCGATCCTGAACCTGGACCGCCTGTCCGTGTATGACGGTGACCGCATCGGCCTGATCGGCGAAAACGGCGCCGGCAAGACTACGCTGCTTCGTGTACTGTCCGGGGAGCTGCTACCGGAGGCCGGACAGGTCCGCCGTATGTCCCCCATTGCCATGATCCGCCAGCAGGGAGATTCGGACGCCGGCGACGACGCGGAAACACGCGCCCAGTTTCACGCCCGCGGTATGCGCGAAGGGCTTTCCGGCGGGGAGATGACCCGGAACCGGATCGCCGGGGCACTGTCCGCCCGGGCCGGCCTGCTGCTGGCGGATGAGCCGACCACCGATCTGGACCGGGAAGGACTGACGCTGCTGCGCAAAAAGCTGTCCGGGTTTGCCGGCGCCGTCCTGCTGGTATCCCATGACAGGGCGCTGCTTCGGGAGATCTGCGACCGCATCTGGTACCTGGAAGACGGAAAGATCTCTGTTTTTCCCGGCGGCTACGACAATTTCATGGCAGAACGCCTCCGCCGGCGGGAACGCCAGGCTTTTGAATATGATCAGTACAAAACCGAAATGAAGCGCCTGAAGGAATCCGCCCAGCGGATGACGGAATGGGCGTCCTCCGTCAAAAAAGCCCCCAGCCGCATGGGCAACAGCGAAGCACGGCTCCACACCCATGAATACACCAACGCCGTGCTGGGGCTGAGCAGCGCAAAGCGGAAAATCCAGAACCGCATGGAGCACCTGGAGGTAAAGGAAAAGCCGCGGACCATGCCGGTCATCACAATGAAACTGGGCGTCACCCACCCGGTGGAGGCGAAAAACGCCCTGGAGTTCCGATGCACGTATCTGCAGGCCGGCGGCAAAACCCTCCTGAAGGACTCCGGCTTCGTTCTGCCCACAGGCAGCCGCACCGCCCTCATCGGGCCAAACGGCTGCGGCAAGACCACCTTGCTCCGGACACTGACCGGGCAGGCAGGAAACGGCGTGCAGTTCCGGGGGAACGCGCGGTTCAATCCCGCCGTCCGCGCGGGCTGGTTCGACCAGCATCATGAGAGCACCCTGAACCTGAACGCCAGCGTACTGGAAAATATCATGCGGGAATCCGTCCATCCGGAACATTTCGCCCGCACCGTGATGGCATGCCTCGGGATCCGCGGCGACGACGTACTCAAACCGCTCAGCCTCCTGTCCGGCGGCGAACGCGCCAAGACCGCGCTGGGCAGGCTTCTGCTGAAGGACTGCAACACCCTCCTGCTGGACGAACCGACAAACCACCTGGACCTGTTCACCATGGAGGAACTGGAAAAGCTGCTTGCGGATTACGGCGGAACACTGCTCTTCGTCAGCCATGACGAGGAGTTCATACGGAAAACAGCCACCCGTATTGTTTCCTTTGAGAACAGCTCGCTGAAAACCTTCGAGGGCGGCTGGGAGGAAATGATCGCACCCCGAAGAAAAGACACCTCGGAAGAAGACCGGAAGATCGCGGTCAGCAAACTGGAGATGCAGATGGCGGCGATCTCCGCCCGTCTGTCCAGCCCGAAGAAGGGCGACCGCCCGGACTTGCTCCAGGAGGAGTATATGCGTCTTGCGGAAAAACTGCGCGAACTGAAAAAACTGTCCTGATATTCATCGGACAGTATCATAACAGCGTCAGCCGAAGGGGATCAAAGGGGGCGATCGGAAAGCCCCCTTTATTCCTCTACCACATTCTCCCTTGTAATATTCCTGAGCCATTTCCGGCTGCGGTAATGCCCGATCACCCAGGGCCACTTCACGAACTCATCCGTACACAGCAGAAAATACACCCACAGCGGCGACAGCTTCAGCACCGCCGCGGTCAGAAAGCCCAGCGGCACCGCGTAACACCACATGTCAATCGTATCGCAGATAAATCCGAAGCGGCTGTCTCCGCCGGCGCGGAACACGCCCGCGATCAGGGAAGTATTGACCGCCTGGCCCATCACATAATAAGTGTTGATCAGCAGCATCACCTTCAGGTAATGCTTTCCCTGATCTGTCAGATTGGCAAACCGAAGTGCGAAAGGCATGGCCGCCAGCACGATCAACCCACCGACAACACCGGACAGCACCGTCAGTCTCATCATGGCGCCGGCGCCTTTTTCCGCTTCCTCCATCCGTCCGTCCCCAAGCAGCTGGCCCAGGAAAATCCCGCCGCCGCTGGCCACGCTGAAGCACAGCACGGTGCCGAACGTCCTGACCAGCGAAGTGAAGGAATTCGCCGCCACCATATCCGTGCCGAGGAACTGCCCGATGATTACCGAATACATTGAAAAGGCCAGGCCCCAGGAAACGTCGTTCAGCGTGGCCGGCATGGCCATCCGCAGGAAATCCCTGAACAGCGCCTTGCTACGGATAAACATCTGCGACAGCTTCAGCCGGATATCCCGGATCCGGGCGGAAACGATCAGCGCGAGTATCAGCTCCACGACCCTGGAAATGGACGTAGCCAGCGCCACGCCGGCCGCGCCGAGCTTCGGCGCGCCGAGGAGGCCGAAAATAAACACAGCGTTCAGCAGAATATTCAGCGTAAAGGCAACCGTATTCAGCCCGGTGCTGATTCCGACACGCCCGATGGACCGGAGGGTGGCCAGGTAGACCTCAATCAGGCCCCAGCACAGATAAGCCACAGACACGTTCCGCAGATAGCCCGCACCAATCTCAATCAGCTGCGGATCCGGCGTAAACACCCGCATCATCGCCCGAGGCACAAGCAGAGCCGCCGCCGCAAACAGCATTGTGACGGCCACGGAAAAACGCAGCGCGATTCCCTGAACCGCTTCCACCGCACGCATATCGCCTTTGCCGAAATACTGGGCGCTGAGCATGGTCACGCCGGTGCCCAGCCCGTATAGCACCATGAACAGCACCGTCGCGTACTGCGCTGCCAGCGAAACCGCCGAAATATGCTCCTGGCCCACAAAGTTGAGCATGACAACGTCCGCTGAGGTGACAAACGCACTCAGCAGATTCTGGATGATGATCGGCCCGGTCAGTTTGGCAATCTGTCTGTAGGCTGTCCGGTCCTCCCCGCGGGTCTTCAGCATCAGTTTAATCTCCGGTTGATATTGTTTTCTTACAGGTTTTCTCCGTTGGTCCGCACCGTTTCCGCATACCAGGCCAGGCTGTCTTTCGGGATACGCTCTCCGGTTGCATAATCGACATAGACCAGTCCGAAGCGCTGCGTATACCCCTTCCCCCACTCGAAATTATCCAGCAGACTCCAGTAGAAATAACCGCGGATATCAACGCCGTCATCAGCCGCACGGCGAAGTTCCTTCAAATATCGGTGAAGATAATCGATCCGGTTCGGATCGTGCACCTTTCCGTCCATCATGACGCAGTCATGGCAGGACATCCCGTTCTCCGAGATCATAAAGGGCAGATGATACCGCTCCCAGAGGAACCGCGGCCCCCAGTACAGCGCGCGGGGCGTAACCGGCCAGCCGAAAGCGGTCCGGGACTGTCCGGCCGGATACGGTACGGTCTCGAACCCGGCCGCGTTATCTGCCGCACGGATCTCTTCCCCTTCATATATATTCTGAGTATAGAAATCAAGCGGCTGACAGATCAGCTTCAGATCCTCCTGCCAGCCTTCCGGCAGGTACTGTTCATACAGCTTCAGGCCATCCTCCGGATAGGTTCCCAGGATCGCCGGATCGCTCAGCCAGGCCACGGAGAAAGCCGGGCTTTTCTCGCTCGTTGTGAAATAGGCTTTCCGGGCGGCGTCCACGTCCGCCGGATTATGCTCGTCCTTCGGAACTGACGGCGCGCCGCAGGGAGCGTAGCCGATCCGGACGTCCTTCACTTTTTCCCGCAGCACCCGGCAGGCGCGGCCATGGCTCTTCAGCAGGTTATGGCAGACAATCACCTGGTCCCGCAGTCCCAGCTTCAGTCCCGGCGCGTGCAAACCGGCCATATATCCCAAGCCGACAATACACTGGGGTTCATTGATCGTGATAAAGTCCTTCACCCGGTCTCCGAATCGCTCCGCCAGCACGCCGGTATACTCCGCGAACCATTCCGGCATTTCTCCGTTCAGCCAGCCGCCCTTCCGCTGCAGGCAGGCGGGCAGATCCCAGTGGTAGATTGTCATCCACGGACGGATACCGTGCTCCAGCAGGCAGTTAATCAGCCGGTCATAGAAAGCGACACCCGCTTCGTTCACCCGGCCGGTTCCTTCCGGCAGGATACGCGCCCAGGAAACGGAAAACCTGTAATTCCGGATCCCGTGCGACGCCATCAGGGCAACGTCTTCCGCATACCGGTGGTAATGGTCGCAGGCAACCCTGCCATCGGACTTGTCCAGGATTTTATCAGGCTGCTCGCAGAATTCGTCCCAGATGTTCGGCGTTTTTCCGTCCTCATCCCAGGCGCCTTCAATCTGATAGGAAGCCGTCGCTGCGCCCCAGCAGAAATCTTTCGGAAAGCCCATCCGCATTTCCCTCCTTTATGATCTGGCTCCGGGTAAAAAACATCAGTGCCGGAGCGAGACCGTGTAAACGATTTCAGTCTTCTGCGCAAATTATATCAGAGAAGGTTTCCGCCATACAAGAGGTTCCTGTTTCAAAAACGCGGTTTTTCGGTTATTATGGAATATACCGTGACAGGAAAAGGAGAGACTGATTCATGAACCGTTTCAATCATCGAAATATTTACCGTGCTGCCGTCCGTGTCCTGGCAGTGTTCATCTGCCTCCTGCTCTGCGCCTGCGGAGCAGCTGCGGAAAACCGGTATGAGGATATGACCGCGGAGGAAATTACAGCTCAGCTGACGCTGGAACAGAAAGCCTCCCAGATGGTCCAGCCCGCCTGCTACAACATATTCACAGATGAGATGGAATACGCCTGCTACGGCAGCATCCTGTCCCAGGGGGCCCATCTGAACGCCGCGGAATGGCGGGAATTTACCGCCCGGTTCCAGCAGGCCGCCCTGAAATCGGAAGCCGGCGTTCCCTATATCTACGGCCAGGACGACGTACACGGCGTCAATTACTGCGTCGGGGCAGTCTACTTCCCGCACAACATCGGCCTGGGAGCCGCCGGCGATGAGGACCTGATGTACCGGATCGGAAAAATCACAGCGGACGAAGCAAAGCTCTGCCATATGCTGTGGAATTTCGCACCGGTGGTCGCCCAGTCCGCGGATCCGCGCTGGGGCCGGACCTATGAAAGTTACGGATCTGATATTGAAACGATCAAAAAGCTCAGCACAGCCTATACCCGCGGCCTGCTGGAGGAAGGCATGGTCGTCTGCCCGAAACATTTCTTCGGGGACGGCAACGTCACTTTCGGTACCGGTGAGAGCAGGGATTTGCCCCGGCTCATCGACCGGGGGGACGCCAGGCTTTCCGAAGAACAGATTGCTGAACTGCTCTCCGTCTACCAGGCGCAGATCAACGCCGGCGCACAGACGATCATGATCAGCTTTTCCTCCCTGAACGGCGTCAAGATGCATGAGAACAGGCAGTATATTGACCTGCTGAAGAACGAAATGGGCTTCAGGGGCTACATCGTCAGCGACTGGGAGGCTGTCAGCCAGACTTCCCCAACGGACTACATCGATCAGGTCGCAGCCGTCGTCAACGCAGGCGTCGATATGCTCATGGAAGCAGATCATTTCCGGGAAGCCAGAGCGTGTATCATCTCAGCCGTGAAAGCCGGCCTCATCCCAAAGGAACGGATTGACGACGCCGTCCGTCGGATTATTCAGGTCAAGATGGACGCCGGCATCCTGGATGATCCGATGTGTGACAGTCTGGAAACCATACAGCAGGAGACCGGCTCCGACGAGTACCGGGCGGTGGCCGAAGAGGCCGTGGAAAAGAGCCTGGTGCTTCTGAAGAATGAAGGAAACATCCTTCCGCTGAAAAGCGGCACCACCGTCTGGATTACTGGTCCCGCGGCAGATCACGACCAGGCGCAGTGCGGCGGCTGGACCGTCGGATGGAACAGCAGTCCGGAAAAAGATATCCCCGGCGTCACTTCCATCCTGGAAGGATTCAAACAGAAAGCGGACGAATTCGGAATCCGCGTGATCACCAGGGATTCCGAAGCGGATCAGGCGGATGTAGTCCTGCTGGTCGTCGGCGAGGAAGCCTACGCGGAATGGAACGGCGATACCGCCGACCTGGACCTGTGCGGCGCACTCGGCCTGCAGGGAAACAAAGCCGCGATGGAAAAAGCCGCAGAACTCGGTAAACCGGTTATCGCCTGCATCGTAGCCGGACGCCAGGTGCTGGTCAGCCAATACATGGATCAATGGGATGCGGCTGTCATGTGCTACCTGCCCGGCTCAGAAGGGCAGGGTGTCGCCAATGTCCTATGCGGAAAGAAGCCTTTCAGCGGCAAACTCCCGAGCCCCTGGTACAGCTCCCTGGATCAGATCGGAACGGAAGACTCCTGGCTCCCGCGGGGATTCGGACTGACTGCGGAATAAGCGAAGATTACCAAGGTACGGTCAGTAAACTTTTTCCTGTGCCGGCGGGCACAAAAACCCCATAAAAAAATACTCCCTTCACATTTCGCGAAGGGAGTATTGCTTTTAAGCGGATTACTCTTTGACGCCACCCAGCGCAACGCCGGCAATGATGAACTTGCTGAAAGCGAAGTAAACAATGATCAGCGGCAGCGCTGTCATGGCAAGGCCCAGATAGATGGAACCATATTCTGTACGGTAGATATCACCACGCAGTTCCTGTACCATCATCGGCAGGGTCTTCAGGCCGGGATCAGTAAACAGCATCAAGGGAGTCAGGTAGTTGTTCCAGGAACCGATCACCGCCATAATGCCCATGGTTGCCATCGCCGGAACCATGATCGGCAGGATGATCCGGTTGAAGGTCCGGATTTCACCGCAGCCGTCGATCCGGGCTGCTTCCACCAGCGAGAGCTGAAGATTGGCTTCCAGATACTGCCGGAAGAAGAACACTGTGCCCGCCGCAGCGATGGAAGGAATAATCAGCGCCAAACGGTTATTGACCCAGTGCAGCTGATACATGAACATGAAGAAACCGGTGCCGGTAACCTGCGTCGGGATCATGATGATCGCCATAACGACAGCATACAGGAAAGCTCTGCCCTTAAAATTGTATACCTTGAAGCCATAAGCTGTCATCGCGGAGAAATACACGCTCAGGATCGTGGATCCGAAAGCAATGATTGCGCTGTTCATGAAGCCGACAGAGACGTCAAAGTTCTTGCTGGCCAGCACGTTCCAGTTGTACTGCAGGTAAGTGCCGGGAATAACACTCACACCCTGCTGAATTGCCTGGCTGGAACGGGTCGCGTTCACAATCATAATCCAGAACGGCACAATCGCCAGCAGGCTCAGGAATGTACAGAACACATAGATCATGCTCCGCTTGGAGTTGTGTACACCCTGTACATGCGCCGCAAAGGAGATGATGGAGCCGCCCATGATCATCAGCACCACCAGCGTGCTGATTTCCGCGTTGCCATATGGCAGTTTGATCGGAATCGCTGCCAGGCGGAGAATTGCATAGCCCGACAGGATAATACTGATCAGATGCAGGAAAGCAGCTACTGTATACAGTTTGCTGGCATCCTTATTGCCCGCGAGTACCACCAGGAGCGCTGCAAGGACCAGCGTACCAAAGGCTCCCCAGATCAAAGCGTAGAAAGGATTGAAATTCCACTCCTCACTGACTCTCGTCTGGTTGGCCATATTCCAGCTTTCATACAGCTTATACTGGTTTACAACTGTTATGTCGACTTCCAGTTCAGACGGAAGCTTTCCGGGCAGAAGCGCATAGCTCAGGCCGGACGCGTTTTCGCCAGTAGCTGCTGCCTGCTGATCCATCAGCGCCTGCAGCTTATCCTTTTCCTTCTGAACCTTGTCACGCTGCTTCTGGATGTCAGCTTCAGATTTCTTTCCACCGTCAATCCAGCGCTGCAGCTGGGTCTCCGCGCTGTCCACCTTACCCTGTTGTTTCTCAATGTCCGCAGTAAGAGAAGCAGAAGAGTTGTCCGAGAACTTTGCTATCGGCAGGAACATGCCAATGATGGCGATCGCTATGAAAACAAGGAAAACAATCTTTCTGGTCCGTTTCATTTGATCGCCCCCTTCCTCGCAAGCTTACCGGGCTTGGGATCGTGATCATTCAGTACATAACGGATCACCAGGGAACCGATGATGATGATCACAAACAGCACTACGGAAGCGGCGCTCGCCATATTGAAATTGCGGGAACCGGTGAAGCCCTGGGTATAGATAAACCGGGCCACCGTGTTCGTGGTGTCATTCGGGCCGCCCTGCGTCATCATGTGCGGGATATCGAACATGGTCAGACCGCCAACCAGGGAGGTCGTCAGATTGTATACCAGAATGGGCTTGATCAGCGGCAGGGTAATCTTCCAGAAGGTCTGGCGGCTGGAGCAGCCATCCACCAGGGCCGCTTCAAACAGGGATGGGTTGATACCGCTGATACCGGCAATCATAATGATCATGGTATTGCCGCACCACATCCACCACTGAATGAAGGAAATCAGGCCACGGCTCCACTCCACAGACCGGAAGTACTCCACCGGCATGTTTACGATACCGCTTGTCTGAAGGAATGTGTTTACCGGACCGATCGGATAAGCAAAGAAGCTCATGAACAGCATACCGATCGTAGCCGCGGTAATGATGTTCGGCATGAAGATCGTGGTCTTAAAGAAGCCCTGAGCTTTTAACCGCAGGCGGCTGTCTGTGAACCAGGATGCCAGGATCAGAGCCAGACCCAGCTGAGGCACAAAATTGAAGAACCAGATAATAATCGTGTTCCCCAGTGCACCCCAGAACTTGTCATAGACCAGGCTGCCGGAAGTAAACAGCTGTTTGAAGTTTTCAAGTCCTACATAGCTGTTGTTCAGGATCTTTTCCCAGCCGACCGCGTCCGTGACAGAAGTCTTGAACGTGAAGATGATCGGGTACAGACCGAAGATCAGGAAAACAATGAAGAACGGTGCGATAAAAATGTAGCCCCAGTGGCTGTAGCTGACGGATTTGACTTTCTTTTTTACCGCCGGTTGAGCCTGCATACGTCCACCCCTTTTCATTTAATTGGAAACAACAAGGGATCTGCTTTCCCTTGCGTAAACGTTTGATTTAGCACCAGGCGCTCTGTAAGCGCTTACGCAAGAGAAAGCCGATAAGGCTTTTCTTGCCAAGAAGCGGGGCTGTCCCCCTCGCAGGAGACAGCCCCGCAAGGCTGCTT
>CAMKEI010000044.1 GCA_946411525.1 uncultured Clostridia bacterium
AGTTGCCGTCGATCAGGGTGTTCATCACCGCGACCTCGATGCCCCGGTCCGTATAGAGCTTGACGGAGGCCGCCTGGCGCTTCTCGTCATTGGTGTAGTAGACTTTCTTTTCGGTCTTGTCGAAGTTGGCCGCCTTGTATTCCGCGATGGACGCGTATTTCCCGTCGGTCTTCTTCATCAGGATGGCGTCCTTCACCATATCGAAGAACTTGCTGTCCTTGATGCAGCCGTACTTGACGAAAGGCGCGATATCGTCCCAGTAGCCTTCATAGGCCTCGCGCTCCGTATTCATCAGGCCGTTCAGCTTGTCCGCGACCTTCTTGGTGATGTGCGCGCTGATCTTCTTCACATAGCCGTCGTTCTGCAGGAAGGAGCGGCTGACGTTCAGGGGCAGGTCCGGGCAGTCGATAACGCCTTTGAGCAGCATCAGGAACTCCGGAATGACCTCCTTGATGTTGTCCGCGACGAAGACCTGGCCGGCAAAGAGCTTGATCTGCCCTTCATGGGTACCGAAATCGTTCTTCAGCTTCGGGAAATACAGGATACCCTTGAGGTTGAAGGGGTAGTCCACGTTCAGATGGATCCAGAACAGCGGTTCGTCGAAGTCCATGAACACCTTGCGGTAGAAGGATTTGTACTCCTCGTCCGTGCAGTCCGAGGGTTTCTTCAGCCACAGGGGCGCAGTGTCGTTGATCTGCTGGGGTTTCGGAACCTCAAGCACCTTTTCGGTTTTCTGGCTGCCGTCCTCGTTCTTTTCATCGCCGACGGGCACTTCCTTCTCAAAGGGCTTTGCGTTCGCGTCTTCAAGCATAACGGGATAGGACATATAGCCGCAGTAACGGTTCAGGATTTCCCGCACCTTCCACAGTTCCAGGAATTCCTTCTCCTCGTCCGAGATATGCAGGATGACATCCGTGCCGTGGGCCTTGCGCTTTCCGCCGGAGAGTTCGAAACCCATACCGTCCGTGGATACCCAATGGACCGGATCAGCCTCTCCTTCGCTGCTGAGGGTCTGGATCTCAACCTTGTCGCTGACCATGAAGACGGAATAGAAACCCAGGCCGAAGTGGCCGATAATATCGCCCTGCTCCTCCGGCTTCTTTCCTTCGAACTGCTTCATGAACTCCGCAGCGCCGGAAAAAGCCACCTGATTGATGTACTTCCGGACCTCGTCTGCGGTCATGCCGATACCCGTATCGGCGATTTTAATCAGCTTCTTATCCTTGTCCACGGTGACAGTGACGGTCATGGGCTCCTCACTGTCCGGATGGAGCATGCGGAACTTGGTAATCGCGTCGCAGGCGTTGGAAACCGCCTCCCGCAGGAAGATATCCTTGTCTGAATACAGCCAGCGCTTGATGACCGGCATGATGTTCTGCGCATCAATCGATACGGAACCTTTTTCTTTCTTCATTGCCATAGAATTTCGCCTCCTGAAAAATGCCGCCCGGCAGTCCTTTGCCGGGCCAGCGGGTCTTATCGCATCAGTATTGTAACACCCGCGAATGTGAATTGCAAGCGAAATTTAGCACTCTCAGGTCGAGAGTGCTAACGAAATTTATCTGCCGCTGACAGGATCTTCCGTCCCGGATTCGTTATATAATTTGTAAAGGCTCTCCGGAGGGCGAATCCATCCCCAAGGAGATAAAAAGGAGAAACCGACGTGAAGAAAAAACTGTTTGCCGGGCTGATCGCTGCAGCCATGATCGCACTGACCGCCGCGGCTGCTTCCGCGGCCACACCGCTGAGCCCTCAGGAAATCGTGGAACAGCTTGCCGTTCCGATGGCAACCGCGAATGATCCCGACGTCGGGATCAACAATTTCTATAGCGCGGAAGAACTGGCTGAGATCGTGCGTATCCTGGATGAAAACGGAATCGAACTGGAAGAGAACAGCACCGTCATGCAGATGGTGACAAACGGATATGGCCTCTTTGAGGAAACCGTGATTACAGCGATCTGTGAACAGGCCTTCGGCCGGGATTCCGGCTGGACGCTGGAGGAACAGGACTGGTACAACGAGCAGCTGACCAGGATCGGAAGCTATGAGTCCCACAGTTCCTGCCTGCCCGGTCCGGACAACATGACCGCTGCGGATGCGGAAGCTTTCGCACTGGCGAGCGTCCGGAAAGCATACGGGGAGGACCTGCCGCTGGAAGACCGAAGTATCTGGAAGCTGTACCGCACCTTCACACCCGCAGACAGGGAAAACCCGGAAACCTGCTGGTTCTTCCGGCTGCAGCCGAGGGATATGGAACACGGCAGCTATTCAGTTTCGTTCAGCGACAGCGACCCTGCCGAAAGCGTCAGTGTCGAAGGCGACGAGTCTGACTGGACGGATTATACAGCCGAGCAGCTGCTGACGCGGTTCCAGCAGATTTATTCCTCACAGGAGACATGGCCGCAGGCTGTATGGCAGCTGCTGCATGAGATGATGCGGCAGAAGAAACCGGATCCCGGTGAATTCCAGTATCCTGAATTCAGAGGGTACCAGCTGACCGGTTATCCCGAACCGGACGCGCAGGAGATCTCCCGGGAAGAAGCAATCCGGATCGCCAGGGACACTGTTAAAAAAGACCGGGCCGCCCTGGATTCGGCCATCCTGACCGAGTACGGCGGAGAACGAGCCTGGCTGGTCAAACTGGTGATCTGGGCTCCGTGGGACCGGACAGAAGACCCGGAAGCCGGAAGCTGGATCGTTACGGTCGACAGTACGGCAGGAACCGTCAGAAGCCTGAGGGATGACTGTTCCTGGTATGAAGCCTATATTCCGGAAGCGGCCTGCAGGAAAGCGGAAGAAGAAGTTCCGGAAAAACCCGATTACCTCCGGATCGCCGCGGAGGCCGTCCGGGACCAGTACCCGGGCCTGGATCCGCTGGATGAGACGGAATACCGGGCGTCCGTCATGGGCCTGTACACCTGCTATGTTGATTTCATCACAAAGACCATTCAGCACGGCAGCATCTCCGTCGTCCTGTCCCAGGACGGCGAAGTCCAGGAACTCACTGTGGATGAGGAAGGCCCGAGCTGCGACAACCTGTTTGACCGGTACTGGAAGATCCACGGATATTTCGGGCAATGGAACCAGGTTATCTGGGTGCAGCTGGATCGGGACAAGACCGGACTGAAAGCAAAGAGCGCAGACGGAAAGATCCTGAAAGCGACCCACTTTCCGGAAGAATCCTCGGTCAGGATCGGACATGAGGAAGCGCAGAAGCTGGGGATGAAGGCAGCCGGAACCCGGCGGGCCGAAGTAAACACCTGCGTGCTGGTGGACGCAAAACCCCATCCGGTATGGATCATGCGGATCATTGCGGGAGAGGATGCCGTGATCGGTATTGACGCAGAAACAGGTAAAACCGTATTCACGGAACCATTCGACGTGGATGAGACGCCTCATTACGTGCTGTATTCCATGCCGAAAACCTGGCGGAAACTGAAAAAGAAATAAAAAGGGAAGGGATCCGTTCGGATCCCTTCCTGTTTCGTATGACCGGTCAGATATCTTCCTCCAGCAGAGCGAGGTCATCCTCTTCCTCCTGCTTCTGGACTTCTACGGCCTCCGCTTCATCCGGGGTCAGGTCCTTGGGCGCGAAGAGAATCGCTCGGACCTTCTGATCGATTTCAGCGGTCAGTTCAGGATGCTCCCGCAGATAGACGCGGGCATTGTCCCGGCCCTGGGCAATGCGCTGATCCCCATAGGAGAAGAAAGCGCCGCTTTTGGTGATGATGCCGTATTCCACAGCCATGTCCAGCAGGGTCCCTTCCCTGCTGATGCCCTCGCCGTAGATGATGTCAAACTCCGCGACACGGAAGGGCGGAGCGACCTTGTTCTTGACCACTTTAACCTTGGTATGGTTGCCGATGATGTCCGAGCCGTTCTTGAGGGCTTCCCCCTTACGGACATCAAGACGGACAGAGGAGTAGAACTTCAGCGCGCGGCCGCCGGGAGTCGTCTCCGGGTTGCCGTACATGACGCCGACCTTTTCCCGCAGCTGGTTGATGAAGATCGCGACGCAGCCGGTCTTGTTGATCACACCGGTCAGCTTGCGCAGAGCCTGGCTCATCAGGCGGGCCTGCAGGCCGACAAAGGAATCTCCCATTTCACCGTCGATCTCCGCCTTCGGTACCAAGGCCGCAACCGAGTCAATCACGACGACGTCAAGCGCGCCGCTGCGCACCAGGGCTTCGGTAATCTCGAGTGCCTGCTCCCCGGTATCCGGCTGGGAAACATAGAGCTCGTCAATATTGACGCCCAGCTTCTTCGCGTAGAGCGGATCAAGCGCGTGCTCCGCGTCGACAAACGCGGCGATACCGCCGGCCTTCTGCGCCTCCGCCACCACATGCAGGGCGACGGTGGTCTTGCCGGAAGATTCCGGACCGTAGATCTCAACGATACGGCCGCGGGGAATACCGCCCACGCCCAGCGCGTAATCCAGCGTGAGGCAGCCGGTGGAAATCACGGGGATATCCCGGTTGACGGCGTCGGAGCCCATCTTCATGACGGCGCCCTTGCCGAACTGCTTGTCCAGATCAGCCAGCGCGTGCTCCAGCGCCTTGAGCTTCTCTTCCTGTATATTGGAAACGGGGGCCTTTTCGGCTTTTACGGGTTTTTTCGGTGCCATGTTCAGTCATCCTCTCTTCAAATTCAGGCTAATGCGCTCATCGTCCCATGGACGATCCTTTTCTGATACCGGTATCGTACCACCCGCCCCCGTAAAAGACAAGGGGAACAAACGGATTATTTTATTTCAAAGGCCCTGCGGATTCCGGCCGCATCCGTAGTCATCACCGCAGGAACCGGTTTTTCCGTTCTCACGGACTGCTGCAGCTCCGGGTAGCGGAAGCTGCGACGGAAGCACTGGTCCGCCCGGAAAACGCCGGCCTCAATCACGCCGGTCTCCCAGGCTTCCAGATTGTCAAAGGGCGTCGCACGCACGGGGAAGGCGGGATGGGAAACCTCCAGCCCGTCCATCCGGAAACGGCCCGCTTCGTTCTCCGCAAGCAGTTCCGCTTTTCCGCCGCATGGGCAGACGACCGTCAGGTCCTTCTGCTTCAGCCGGGACAGCGCCACAGCCACCGCCTCCGGATTCAGGTCCAGGCCGGCGAACCGGCAGTCCAGCTTCTGCGCTGCCTCCAGTGCCGTACCGCTTCCGCAGCACAGGTCCACCACCAGATCCCCGGGATTTGTAACCGGAAGCAGCAGGCGCTCCAGCAGTTTCAGGGGTTTCTGGGTCGCGTAGCCGGTACGCTCCGGATCCCGCTGCTGCAGGATGCTGATATCCGACCAAACATCGCTGGGATAGACCGGTTCGTCGTCGTAATACCGGTATTCCTTGCCGTTGGAGGTAATCCGGGAGAACATTCTTCCCTGCTCGTCCCGGCCCCGGGCCATATGGTTCCGCTTTCCGTCGCCACGGGCCAGCGGCACCCGGGTCAGATCGAAGAAATAGTCTTTGGTCTTTGCGTACAGCAGGATGGTGTCATGCTTGCGGGAGAAGGTTTTCTTGCTTCTTCCGCCGCTCTCGTAGGCCCAGATGATCTCATTGAGGAAGCGGGTTTTGCCGAATTCCCTGTCGCACATGATCCGCGCCTGGGCGGACATCCGCCAGTCCAGATGGAGATAGAATACGCCGGTATCACTCAGCAGCATCTTTCCGACGGAAATCATCCGCCGCAGCAGGCGGAGATACTGCTTCTCGCTGGTATACCGGTCCTCGTAGGCCGGATACCGGGGTGCCGGGGTGCCGGTTTTCCAGCCCTTTTCACCGTAGGGACGCCTGCGCATGAACTTTTCCCCGGTCATGAACGGCGGATCCACATAGACGCACTGCGCCTTGCCGGCCAACGCGCGGATTTCGTCCGGCAGCTTCATCACATTGCCGCACATCAGCAGGTTCTCCCCGTTCCCGAACACTTCCCGATCGATCCTGACCTGTTCAAACATCTCCGCCGCCTCCTTTTCGCTGATCACCGCAAACCCCGGTATATCATTCTGTATGTTATATCCCGAACCGTTTTCCCAGTTCCTTCAGTTCTTCCTGCTCCTCCGCCAGCATATCCAGAAACACCGCCTGCTCATCCCGCGCCGCCAGGATCTCCCCCGCCTCCCGGACTGCGTCAATGAATGCCGGATCCATGGCGCTTTTCCCCTGCCGGGCCAGCGGACAGACCGCCCGCGCGCGCAGATCCGTAACCACGCGGATCTCCCCGCCGTCCCCGATCAGGGGCAGCAGCGGAAACAGCCGGCAGGAAAGCGGCCGCTCCTCCCGGTCGCAGGTGCCGGAACAGAGCAGCAGATCCCCCTTCACAGTTTTCCGGATCTCCCAGCCGGCTTTTCCAGCATAGGCTTCCGCCTCACCGGGAAACAGCAGCATGCCCGTCTCCTCGCCCTCCAAAGGACGGCAGCAGCGGGCGCCGCAGACGCGGCCGCAGTCTCTCTTCAGCGGAGTCGCCAGTTTCAGTTTTTCCCGGGCAGCAGATACCGCGGCATCCATCTTTCTCTCTCCTGACAAAACGTCCCTGCAGACCCGGAAGGGCAGCGGGCGGCCGGAAAGCCATCAGGCCTGCGGAACAGGCTTCAGTCCGTCCAGCCGCTTCCGGGCGACAAACATATAACACAGGAAGTGGATCGCGAAGGTCACGAACCACGACACCGGATAGGACAGGTAAAGCACGGTCAGCGTGTGCGCCTGGGCAAAAACCGTCAGGATCCAGACGATACGCAGCAGGCATGCGCCGGTCAGGGAAACGATCATCGGCATGATCGAGTACCCGATACCCCGCATCTGGCCGACCATGACGTCCATCATTCCGCAAAGGAAATAGGTCGGCATGATGATGCCCATGCGGATCATGCCGTTGGCGATGACCTGTTCCTCCGGGTTGTACAGGCTCATCAGCTGCCTGCCGAACAGCAGGATGAGCAGGCCCATGCCCAGCCCGATGGCCGTAACCACGCCCAGGCAGCACCAGAGCGTCCGCTTCACCCGGTCCGGCTTGCCGGCGCCGTAATTCTGGCTGGCAAAAGTCATGTCCGCCTGATGCTGGGCGTTCATGGCAGTATAGACGAAGCCCTCGATATTGCTCGCCACACCGTTACCAGCCACCACAAGGGAGCCGAAGGAGTTGACGGAGGATTGAATCAGTACATTGGAAATGGAAAACAGGCTTCCCTGCAGACCGGCAGGCAACCCGATCCGTATGATTTCCCGCAGGCTTCTGCGGTCAATCCGGCATTCATTCAGGTTCAGCTGCGTGACACCGCGGGTGCGGAACAGGCACATCAGCACCAGCGCCATACTGACCACCTGGCTCACCACCGTCGCGATGGCCACGCCCGCTACGTCCATATGGAACACAATCACCAGCAGCAGGTTGAGCAACACGTTCACCAGCCCGGAGATCATCAGGTAAACCATGGGGCGCTTCGTATCCCCCACCGCGCGCATTGTTGCCGCGCCGAAGTTGTACAGCATGTTGGCCGGCATACCCAGGAAATAGATCCGGACATACAGCGTCGCTCCGTCGATCACGTCCGGCGGGGAATCCATCATGCGCAGGAGGGGCCTGGTCATCAGGAAACCGAAGATTCCCACTCCGATACCCATGAACAGCGCCAGCGTCATGGCGGTATGTTCCGCTTTGCGAAGCGCCTGCACATCCCGGGCGCCGTAGTTCCGGGCGACCACCACGCTGGCACCGACGCCCAGGCCCATGAACACATTCACCAGCAGGTTAATCAGTGAACCGGTGGAGGAAACCGCTGCCAGCGCCTCATGGCCGGCATAGTTGCCCACCACGATCACGTCCGCCGCGTTATACAGGAGCTGCAGGATTCCCGTAAGAATCAGCGGTCCCGAAAAAGACAGGATCCAGGGAAGAAGCGGCCCTTCCGTCATGTCGATCTCATGACGGCCGCGTTTGCCCGTTCCAAACCGAAACATCTCACCTTACCCCTGTCTGTTACTTTGTCGCTCTCCGCGTCAGGACGATCCGCGTGATGACCGGGCTGTTGAAGATCCGCCCCGGCTGATGCTCATAATGCGGATCCGATCCCAGGCCCGGACTGATATACTGCGGAACCCCGTCCACATAGCTGAGGCCCTGTACCTGCTCGTCCTTGGGGAACCAGCCCAGTTCCGGCACATAAATCGCGCCGGCAAAAGGAAGACGCCACTGGCCGCCGTTATAGTGACCCGCAAGAATCAGCGTCGCGTAGCGCATGGAGAACAGATCCTCCTTCGCCGTCCAGGAGATCAGATCCGACAGGTAATCATCGCTCAGCGGCGTGTGGGTCAGAACCACCTGAATGTCGGTGGGAAGGAACTCCTTCCTGATCTCCAGCAGGCTTTCTATACGCTGGATCTCATATTCCAGTGCACGGATATGGGCCGCGTCATCCGCCGTAAGCGAAGTCTTCCGCCCGTTCAGGTCGTCCAGCTGTTTCTGAAAGACCTTGCGCATCCCGTCCAGATCCAGGGCATACAGCTCCTCCGGCACAAACCAGATGCGTCCTTTCTCCCGGGTGATCAGCACGGGCAGGTCCAGGATCTGAATGCCCGCAGCCTGCAGTTCCTCTGCCCATCCGGTATAGACGGAAAGGCTGCTGTGGGCCCTTGTTTCAACAGCCGGCCCGTCCGTATCCCCCGGAATCAGGAACTTGGGCGTGTCCTGTGGCATCAGGGCGACCAGTTCCAGCAGGGGCTGCACATCCCCGTCCTCGCCAAGCATATCGCCGGTCATAACCACACAGGAATACCGCGTTGTTCCCAGCGCGGTTTCGATCGCTTTCTGTTTTTCCCCGAACCGGGCGCCGTGCAGGTCGCTCAGATGCAGAATTGAAAAGTTCTCCAGATCATCCGGAAGATTCAGCACCGTCAGCCGGATTTCCTCCAGTTTCACCTGACGGGAAACCGCGATATTCATCACGACGAGGGAGATAATCAGGATCGGCAGCAGGATCAGGACCGCGTTGCGGAAGCGATGGCTCCGGTTTCGCTTTGACAGCTCCGAAGCAAAGATATACTGATTCTTCTCCCGCCGCACGGTCCACACCTCTTTCCCTGTTCATATTATATGAGGATATGGATGAATAAGCAAGGCATTCACGGGGCCGGAACAGTGACCTCGGCTCCCCGGCCTTCCGCATAGGCGCCGGGATAAATCCCGGTGGATGTCTCCATTTTTCTCAGTACCCGCTCCGCGTTCTCACCGGATAACAGCACCGGGGAATAATCATTGAAGGCGGCCTCACCGGAGACCGAAATCGGGTAAAACCGCAGGGTGATGCCGGTCAGTTCACCGTCCTCGAAAGCCAGATCCGCCTGAACTGCCAGCGCGTCATGATCCCGCGGATTGGTATTGCCGCCGAACACGCAGTTGCCCAGGCTGTAAACCACCGGTATGCCGTCCCGGATCTCGAAACCCTGTACCACATGCGGATGATGGCCGATGATCAGGTCGGTCCCGCAGGCGATGGACCGCTGTACGATCTGTTTCTGGTAATCTCCCGGGGGGTACTCGTATTCCCTGCCCGCGTGCATGACCGTGATTACAGCAGCACACCCCAGCCCGTGCAGGGCTTCCGCCTGCTGCCGGTACTCCCTGTACCGGCTTCCCGACAGATTCCCGGATACACCCAGGAAACCGATCGCCAGGCCTTCCGCATTCCGCCAGACAGCCATGCTTTCCGTGCCGAAATACGCCATGCCGGCCTCTTCCAGCGCACGGACGGTATCCCTGTATCCTTCCGTACCGTAGTCGTGCGAATGGTTGTTGGCCAGCGTGACGCATTCCACGGAACCCTTCTTCAGGATTTCCGTATAAGCTGTGGAACCCATAAAATTATATGTTTTTTCCACTCTGCGCAGGTCCGTTCTGTCTGAAAGCACGCCCTCCAGATTGGCCACGGTCAGGTCATCCGCCGCCGTCAGTGCGGTCAGGTTCCGGAAAGGCCATGCGTAGTCTCTCCGGCTGACTGTTTCAACAAAACCCCTGTAGTAATTTCTGGCCTTTTCCTCGCCGCCGAGGGTGCAGTCTCCCAGAAAGGTGATCCGGACCGTGCCGGTATACTCCTGCACCAGATAGCCCTGCTCAGCCGGCACATTGTCAGCGGTAAAGGTCAGCCATTCACCGCAGGCCTGCCCGGAAAAGCCGGCTGCCAGCAATACAGCCAGCAGTAAGATCCCCGCTTTCTTCATTGTCCCTCCAAAGCTCATCGGACCTATCCTTACATATCCGCCGGCCGGTGACAGCGGAGTCCGCGGATGTGCCGGCTGTCGTTGGCGAGTTCCAGGCAGGGCAGCGTCTGCTTTCCCGGATTCCGGTCCAGCCGGATCACCGTAATGCCGGTAAACTCCAGATGAAACAGCCCGCAGGCATAAGGGAAAGGCAGGTTCAGGATATGCCCCATCGCCGCGGCGGAAGAGCCGCCGTGGCTGAAAAGCGCGACCGTCTTCTGTCCCTTGTCCGGACGGACGCAGCGATAATAGGCACCCCGCCGCTCATAGCCGAGGGAAAGCAGCCATTCATCCGTCTTCCGCGCGACATGATCCGCTTCCCCGGTTACCCTGTTCCGGCTGAAATACGGATGCTCCCGCCAGGACGGATCCGTCAGGTCGTAACCCTCCGCCGCAAGCATATCCGCCAGGTCCCAGGGATGGCCGTCCGCGGGGATAGGCATACCGTCCATACTGCCCCAGTGCAGTTCCCGCATGTAATCCAGTGTCATGACGGAAAGGCCCAGCGCCTTCGCCGCTGCCGCGGCCGTTTCAGCCGCCCGGCCCAGCGGCGAGGAATAGATTCCCTCTATGCCTTCGTCCTTCAGCCGCTCCGCGGCCGCCAGCGCCTGGAGCTTTCCCTGATCTGTCAGGCAGTCATGCACATAATCCGGTTCCCCGTGTCGGATAAAAATGATCCTCATATCTTCCTCTGTACAGGTTTACTCAGCCCGGACCAGCAGCACTGTCCGTCCTTCCGTGACAACGGATCCACTGAGCGTCTGTGTGCCTTCCGGATCGATCGTTTCATTCAGGAGCAGCGCCTTCCAGTTCCCCTCCGGCAGCGTGACTTCCCTTTCTCCGGCGGGATTGATCAGTGCCCAGGCCGCCAGGCTGCCGTCCTGTGTCCAGCGGACCTCGATCGCGCCGTCCCGGACGATTTCAAACTCCATTTCCGCGCCGGTAATGAATCCGTTCGCTTTCCGCAGCGCGATCAGCCCGCGGTAGAAGTCCCGCATGTTCATCACTTCGCTGCCCGGAACCAGATCATCCCAGCGGATATTGTTCACCTCGTCACTGGATTTGTAGCTGTTGGAATCACCGCCCTTGGAGCGCAGCATTTCCTCGCCGGCCAGGAAGAAGGGAATACCTCTGCCGATCATGATGATGGAAATGCCGAACCGGTTCATCTTCAGGCGTTCCTCCTCGGAATCCTCCGCATTGGAAGCCAGCAGCCGGTCATACAGCGTGTGGTTGTCATGGCAGGCCATATAATTGATGACGGCGTTGTTCTCCGCGAACCAGGAAACCTTCTGGTCCCTGCTGCCGCCGCTCAGGCCGAAAATCACCTGGCGGGCAGTCGGGTTGCTGACATTTCCGCTGATATAGCCCTTCTCGCTTGCATTGAATACGCTGCCCTTCAGTCCGTCCCGGATACCGTCGTTGAATACCGCCACCGCGCCGATGGCGCCTTCAGAAGCCTGGATCTTCCGGATATTCGACTGATTAGCCTGCTGGTTCTGGTTCAGGGGCGTCGATCCGCCGGTCCAGCCTTCCCCGTACAGGATTGCCCGGGGATTGACGGCATGTACGGCTTCCTCGACTGCCTGCATGGTTTTTACATCGTGCAGCGCCATCAGGTCGAAGCGGAATCCGTCCACATGGTATTCCTGCGCCCAGTAGCGGACAGAGTCCACGATATATTTCCGGAACATGGCCCGGTCCGAAGCCGTCTCATTGCCGCAGCCGGATCCGTTGGACCAGTCCCCGTTATATTCAAACCGGTAGTAATAGTAAGGCACAACCCGGTTGAAGCAGGAATCCCTGTCAAAGGTATGGTTGTATACCACATCCATGACCACGCCCAGTCCGCTCTGATGAAGCGCCTGCACCATCTGCTTGAATTCCCTGACGCGTACTTCTCCGTGATACGGGTCGGTAGAGTAGCTGCCTTCCGGTACATTGTAGTTTTTCGGATCATACCCCCAGTTGAACTGCGGCTCCTCCGACGCCTCGTCCACTGTAGCGTAGTCATAAACCGGCTGCAGATGAACGTGCGTGATGCCCAGGTCCGTCAGATAGTCAAGGCCTGCCGGCTCCCCTGCTGTGTTTTTCAGGCCGTGCTCCGTAAAGGCCAGGTATTTTCCGGGATACCGGGATGAAGCCAGTTTGTTGGAGAAGTCGCGGACATGTACCTCCCAGATGACCGCCTCGTTATAGGCGCTGATACTGTCCACATAGGTATCTTCCGCGAATCCTTCCGGATCCGTTCCGGGCAGATCAATCACCATCCCCCGGTTTCCGTTCACGCCGGCCGCCCGGGCGTACGGATCCATCGTTTCCTGTTCCCCGACAGCTGTCGTTACGGTATATGTGTAATAGGTCCCGGCACCGCAGGTACTTTCCGCGGTCCATACCCCCTTTTCTCCCCGGGTCATTTCCAGCCGGTCAAAGGCTTCGCCGCCGTCTCCGGCCTCAAACAGGTTCAGCACCACCCGGCCTGCCGTCGGCGCCCAGACCTTGAAAACCGTTCCGTTCTCCCCGGGCACAGCACCCAGATCATCGCCGTCATAAAGATACTTTTCCGCGAAGGCCGCTGAGTCAAACACTTTCGTCGGAACAGCGGCTACCGTTCCGTAGCCGTCGATCTCGACCGTATAGACCTTTGCCAGGTCCAGTTCCTCCCCGACGGTAATTTTACCGGTCACGACGCTGTTGTTCAGGCTGGAAAGACCGGTCACCTCCAGCTGCCTTCCGGTTTCCTGCTCGGCAACCTTCACCTGGTCCAGGGATTCAATCCGCACAGCAGGGTTCAGATAGTACTGGATCTGATCCATCTCAACAATCCCCGCCAGCGTCAGATTCTTTTCCTGGTAGAGCGTTTTTCCGCCGTCATCGCTTTTATACAGGTTCTCATCACCTGGCAGCAGGTACACTTCCGTCGTATCGCCGGTGATCTCCGCATAGCGGTCCCCGTCATAATCCTTTGTCGCTTCTCCCCAGCTCGCGCCGCCCGGATCGGAACAATTCCTCCGGACGATAAAGCCGACCTTATTCTCGCTTTCCGGCACGTTCAGCACAACCTTTACCCCATATTCGCAAGGATGGAACAGATACCCGTGCCCGTCGGCATTGGGATACCAGATCCACATGTCGCAGGTGTTGTAATCCACATCCTCCCCGTACCAATAGAAGGTTATCTGGCGGGTTCCTTCCTCCCGGGGCAGCGTATACTCCTCTTCCGCGGAGGCGGAATACCCGTCCACCGCTGCTCCCCAAAACGTCATTACCATCAGCAGCGCGGTCAGCAAACATCCGATTCTTTTCATGTCCTGTCCCTCCCGGCATATCTTTTTTTCTTCTGGCAGTCCCTGTCTGATTTGGATTATACCATCCTTCCCCCTCATCATCAAGCTTGCGCCATCACCCCCGGTCTGATACAATCCGGGTAAAGCGAGGTGTGAATCATATGCCTTTTCAGATGATCCGGAATGACATCACCAGAATGAATGTGGACGCGATCGTGAACGCTGCCAACCGATCCCTGCTTGGCGGGGGAGGCGTTGACGGCGCCATTCACCGGGCCGCCGGGCCGGAGCTGCTCGAAGAATGCCGGACGCTCGGCGGCTGTGAAACCGGTGAGGCAAAAATCACAAAAGGATACCGTCTCCCCGCCCGGTATGTCATTCATACGGTCGGCCCTGTATGGCACGGAGGAAAAAACGGGGAAAAGGAGCTGCTTTCCGCCTGCTACCGCCATTCTCTGGAACTGGCCGCGGCTTACGACTGCGAAAGCGTTGCCTTCCCGATGATCTCCGCCGGCGCCTACGGTTATCCGAAGGACCAGGCGCTGGCCGTTGCCGTGGATGCAATAACGGGCTTCCTGCTTGACCATGATATGACGGTGTTCCTCGTCGTGTTCGGTCATGACGAACTCATAACCGGAAAAAAGCTCTTCCGTGATATCCGGGAATACATCGACGATCTCTACACAGAAAAACGCATCCGGAACAAAACAGAGTCCGCCCGGAAACAGCTCTGGCATACAGATGAAAAAGCCGCGCTGGATATGGATATGTTTCTCATCCAGTCCGCCCATGAAAACGCCTCATACGACGCCATGCCGTGCCCGCCGCCGGACGGGCAGGTCATGCCGTCCGCGGCCATGCCGGACTGGGAAGAAATGCTGAAAAAGACGGACGAGAGCTTTTCCCAGGCACTGCTGCGCCTGATTGACGAAAGAGGCTGGACAGACGCCCAATGCTATAAGAAAGCCAACGTGGACCGGAAACTGTTCAGCAAGATACGCACCAACCCGGACTACAGGCCGAGCAAACCCACGGTGCTCGCTTTCGCAATCGCCCTGGAGCTTTCGCTACCGGAAGCGAAAAAACTGCTGAAAAAGGCCGGTTTTTCCCTATCCAGAAGCAGCCGCTTTGATATTATTCTGGAGTACTGTATCTCCCATGGAAACTATAATATCTATGATATCAACGAGGTGCTGTTTGCGTTTGACCAGCCGCTGCTGGGTTCCGGCATGAACTGATATTTGTCGCCTGCCGGGCGACCTGATTCCCTCCCGGTTCCGGTATGATTTGCATACAGGAGCGGAAATGCTCCTGCTACAAACCGGACAGGAGGGATTTTGAATGAAAGAAAATCTGACTGAAATGGTCTTCATCCTTGACAAAAGCGGTTCGATGGCCGGACTTGAAGCGGACACCATCGGCGGTTTCAACGGCATGATTGACCGGCAGAAAAAGGAAGACGGCGAAGCGCTGGTTTCCACGGTTCTCTTTTCCGACAGGAGCAAGGTCATCCATGACAGGGTGAATCTGCAGAAGATCGAACCGATGACGGACAGGCAGTACTGCGTGGGCGGCTGCACCGCCCTGATCGACGCAATCGGCGACGCGATCCATCACATCGGCAACGTGCACAAGTACGCCCGGGAAGAGGACCGGCCGGAGCATACGATCTTCATCATCACAACAGACGGCATGGAAAATGCCAGCCGCCGCTACACCAGCGACGAAGTGAAAGCCATGGTCAGGCGGCAGAAAGAAAAATACGGCTGGGAATTCCTGTTCCTGGGCGCGAATATCGACGCGGTGGAAACAGCCTCCCACTTCGGCATCGCAGAGGATCGCGCCGTGAATTACATCAACGACCCGGCCGGCCAGGCGCTGAACTATGCCGGGGTCAGCGAAGCTGTACGCACCGTACGCACCCGCGCGCCGCTGACCCGCGCCTGGAAACAGAATATTGAAAACGACTACAAGGCAAGAAAATAATGAACAGAACGAAACCGGCACCGCTTTCAGGCGGTGCCGGTTTCTTCGTTTTCAGGCCATTCAGAAACTGATGCCAAGGTTTTCCACCGTATCAATTACGACGACGCAGTCTTTCCGGACATTGATCATGATCTGCTTCATGATGTTCTCAGGAACGGCCACGCAGCCGCCGGTCCAGGGCTTCCAGGTTCCGAAGCAGTGCAGGAAAATTGCGGAGCCGCGGCCGGGGGTGCCTTCCTCGTTGAAGCTGATGTTCAGGCAGTACTGATACTCATATTCATAATCCGTAATGTGTTCGCTGCTGTCAGCATCCAGATCCGGCACGTCGCGGATATCCACCATCTGGTTGTACTGCCGGTCGGGATCACCGGACCACCAGGTATTCTCATCCACCTGGATATACTGGATTTCGCAGCCGGGATCCGCAGCAATGCCGAACGCCTTGTTAAAGCCATACACCCCGGCAGGCGTCTGGCCGCAGCCTTCCTGATGATCCGTGTCCGCACACAGGCCGTTTTTACCGACAAAGCCCGGGGAGGAAAGGATCTGTTTCCAGGCACCGCTCTCATCCTTCTGGTGCATGGTAATCACAGCCGTCGTCCTGTCAGCGCCGATACCCGCGACCACAAAAAGCTGGTCTGCGTCCTGTGCTGCAGGAAGCTTCGCAACCCATTCAGGGGAATCGGTTACCTGCTGGATGTCCGAACGGAGGCCCGGTTCATCTTCCATATAAGCCGAGATCATCGTGAAGGCTTTGCCCTCCAGGCGCTCGTCCACCGCGTTTGTAATCACAAGCCGCCCTTCGTCATCCGGCGCGAAGACGGTGTCGCAGTCCTGATCAAGCTGTTCCGTCCGGGTTTCCCCACCATTTTCGTCGTAGACGATATCATCACAGTCCACATGGACAGCGGTCAGCCGGTCTTCTTCCATATCATAGTAGCAGGCATACGTCCACTCTGTGGTCTCCCAGGCGCTGCTGCCCCACATAATCAGTACTTTGTATCCGTCATCCTCCGGAATCACTTCCAGGGAGGCCCGGTCATCCTGCCAGACTGCGCCTTCAATGCTGGATCGGAACCAGCCTGCCTCCGGCAGCTCCTGCGCTTCTGTTTCATCATCTTCCATCGGAAGCCCGTTCGCGATCGCCAGCTCGTTCGCCCACATCTGAACAAGCCCGCTGATGGTCATATAAAAGTCTTCAGGAAATTCCGCCTGCAGCAGGATGCTCTTTTCAGTATCTCCTTCCAGCGTCAGCCGGAGGTAGTTCTTGACTTCATCGCCCTGGAAAAAATCAAACTGGCAGTGATCCGGAATCCGCAGGAAGACATATTCGCCTTCCGGGGCTTCATCGATGTCCGCCGCAACCAGCTTTGCTTTCTGCAGTCCTTCGATGTACTCCGAGGGATCCACGTCGAGCGGATCCAGCAGGCCGTACTCAACCGTGCCGACAAAGTACCCGATTTCATCTTCCGTGCTCATGATACGGCCCAGGTATTCCTCATAGAGCAGATTCGCTTCTTCCACAGTCAGTGCGGAATCAGAAGCGCTTTCCGCCAGACAGGCCGGGCAGCCCAGAACCAGCGCCATCACAAGCACCGTAAACGCCGCAAACCACTTTTTCATGTTCTTTATCCTCCTTTGATTGCAGGGCTGAATATCCTGTCATTCAGCTCATGCTGTCCGGATCCGTTATCTGAAATATATCGCTGTCTTAATATTATGTCATAAATTTGAAACAATTTCAAGGCTTTCATGATGATTTGAGGGCAGTAAAAAATCACCTGCATCAGCAGGTGATCTATTGGGATCCGGGGAGCGAGGCGAACGTCAGCCCGGTGGGCTGTCCACCGAAAGCGGAAGTGAACCGAACGAGTCAACCGAAAGGGAGAGCAAAGTCCGCTCCAAGGACTTTGAGCGACCATTGAGGTTGCGGGAGCGCGCCGCCGAGATCCCAATAGAAAAATCACCTGCATCAGCAGGTGATCTATTGGGATCCGGCGGCGACCTACTCTCCCGGGCCGTTACCAGCCAAGTACCATCGGC
>CAMKEI010000045.1 GCA_946411525.1 uncultured Clostridia bacterium
TATTGCGGAGGAAGTGCTGGCCCGGGCAACGGCTACCGGCGCGGACTTCGGTGAAATCTACCTGGAAGACCAGACCAGACAGGATATCAACCTGCGGTCCGGAAAGATCGAAGCGGTGACGTCCGGCCGCAGCCACGGCGCGGGTGTCCGGATCTTTATCGGGAACCAGGCTGTCTATGTTTACACCAATGACACGAGCAGGGAAGGCCTCCTGGCCTGCGCGGACAAGGCAGCTGCAGCCGTGAATGGCGGCAAGGGCTGCAGAATCGCGCCGTTCAGGATTGTGCACGCAGAGCGGCCGGAGGAGATCCGCCTGCTGCCTACAGAGGTCAAGGCTTCCGCCAAGGCGGAAAAGGTGCGCGAAGCAGACGCTGCGGCCCGCGCCTATTCAGACGAAATCGTTCAGGCCCAGATCCGCTATCTGGACCGGGTGCAGGACGTGCTGATCTGCAACACAGAAGGCACGTTTGTGACGGACCGGAGAGTGTATATCCGGCTGAATGTCAATGCGGTCGCATCGGACGGGAAGGAAAACCAGTCCGGCAGCGCCACTCCCGGCGGCAGCATGGGATTTGAGATCTTTGACAGCCGCATTGACCCGGCGGCATGCGGAAAGGAAGCCGCCCGCCAGGCGGTGACCATGCTGCACGCGCCGGTATGCCCTGCGGGCGTGTATCCCGTCGTGATCGACAACGGATTCGGCGGAGTAATCTTCCATGAGGCCTGCGGCCACAGTCTGGAGGCTACGAGCGTCGCCTACGGTTTCAGCGAGTTTTCCGGACGGTTGGGGGAAATGATAGCCGCGCCGTGCGTGACAGCCATCGATGACGGTACGATCGTCAATGAGTGGGGATCCACCCATGTGGACGATGAAGGCATGCCGACCGGCAAGCTGGTGCTGATCGACCACGGCAAGCTGGTCAACTATATGATCGACAGGCTCGGCAGCCGTCGGATGAATATGCCGCCCACCGGATCCGGACGCAGGGAAAGCTATGCCTGGGCACCGACCTCCCGTATGCGGAACACCTACATCGCTGCCGGAGAGGACGATGAGGCGGATATGATCGCCACCATGGGAGACGGCCTGTACGCCAAACATATGGGCGGCGGCTCCGTTAATCCCGCCACGGGTGAATTCAACTTCGCGGTTAACGAGGGATACTGGGTCAGGGATGGCAAAATCCTCCATCCGGTCCGTGGCGCGTCCCTGATCGGACGGGGCAGCGACGTCATCATGAAGATCGACCGGGTCGGAAAGGACTGCCGGCAGGCACAAGGCATGTGCGGTTCGCGCAGCGGCAGAATTCCGGTCAATGTGGGGCAGCCGATGATCCGGGTTTCCAGTCTCACGGTCGGCGGACGATAAGGGGGAAAGCAGTATGGAAATGAAAGAATTTATGGACACGCTGCTGGACGCGGCAAAAAACGGCGGAATCGAGACAGCGGAGATCTATTATTCGGATGAGGACAGCTTCAGCGCGAAGGCCCATAACGGCGCTGTTGACAGCTATGAAGTATCTGCCACCTGCAGCCTTTCGCTTCGCGGAAGCGTGAACGGAAGGATGGGTTACGCTTCGACGGAAGCGTTTGACGCGGAAGCCATCGCCTACCTGGTGGATGCGGTGAAGGAATCCGCCGCTCTGAATGAGGCGGAGGAGCAGGACGAGATTTTTGCCGGAGACGATAGCTACCCGGAAATCGAAGAGGAAAGCGACGACCTGGACGAGGTGACAGCCACGGAGAAGCTGGCGATTGCCCTGCGGGCGGAGGAGGCTGCCAAGACGGCGGATGAACGGATTCCGCAGACCGAAGGCGCTACCGTCAGCACGCAGAAGGAGCAGGTCATCCTGCGCAATTCCTACGGACTGAACCTGCACAGAACTCGGAAACTCTACGCGGCGTACATTATTCCGATCGCCAGGGACGGAGATTCGACCGCGACCGGATTCAAACTGGAATACGGCCGGAAACTGCGCGAACTGGATCCTGTGAAGCTGGGAAAGGACGCGGCGGCTGATGCTGTATCGAAGCTGCACGCGGAACCGGTTGCCTCCGGGGAATACAGGGTTGTTTTCCGGCATGACGCCATGCAAAGCCTGCTGCAGACTTTCTGCGGCATCTTCTCCGCGGAAAACGCGCAGCAGAAGATGTCCCTGCTGGCCGGCCGCGAAGGGGAAGAGATCGCCTCCCTGCTGATTACCATTACAGATGATCCGCTGCGCAAGGGCGGACTGGCTACTGCCGCGTTTGACGGGGAAGGCAGCGCCACGCGCACGAAGGCCGTGGTGGAAAAAGGCGTATTGAAGACGCTGCTGCACAACCGCAAGACCGCGAAAAAGCAGGGCGTCCGGACGACCGGAAACGCCAGCCGGGACGGCGGCATACACGTGTCGCCCAGTAACTTCTACATTGAGCCCGGGGAGCAGTCCCTGGAGGAGCTCCTGCAAAATGCGGACAACGGACTGCTGATCACGGACCTGTCCGGCCTGCATGCCGGCGCCAATCCAATCAGCGGTGATTTCTCGCTGCTGTCCAAGGGCTTTGTGATCCGGGACGGCGCGCAGGCAGAACCGGTGGAACGGATCACCGTGGCCGGCAATATCTATCAGCTGCTGAAGTCGGTACGCGCGGTGGGCAGTGACCTGGAATTCCCGGGCAGTCCGATCGGCAGTCCGTCTGTGGACGCCGGTATGATGACGGTTTCCGGAAAATAAAGACCAAAGAAAATAGGATCATCAGCATAACCCAAAGCGGAAAAAGCCCGGATCCCGATGTAAAAAACGGGATCCGGGCTTCATGTACTTATTCACTGCGATTATTGCGGCTGCTCACTCGAACTCGATAATGGGATTGTGTTTTCTACTATATGTGGTGGTAGTATATACTTTGCAGGTACCATATCTATACAGATTATACATATTCTACCACCTTTCTGACTTTTTTGTGCCCATTTTGTGCCCACGGTTCAGCATTGATTGGTGATTGTTTTGCTGGCTGGAATGTCGTGATTCATAACAAGACTACAGCATTTTCTCCATGCGGTATGGAAATACCTTCATATGATGAATATTATATTTTGCACTCAAACATTCCCAACTTGTTTCTTTCTCGATGCGTTCTTTGACAATGCTAATGATTAATTCTGCTGAGTATTTCCTCTTCCTCATAAAATGATATGCAGGCATGACAGGCGCAGATAATTCCGGAATTGCGGAAATGGCGGCGTGAAAAGCTTCTTTTGACGGCGCGTATCCGCGCTCGGTCGGAAACATGCCGATGGTGCCGCCGGTATGGATGGTCAGGATTTTCTTCATTTTTGAGTCCCCCTGTCCCGGGTGTTTTGTCCGGTTACACATTTCGCCGCACACATGCAGGAATCCTGTATGCGATGAACAGACAGAACCCGCATGGACCGGCGCCTGCTTTCCGGGCTGCAACGGTGCCGGGAGACGCCTCAAAAAGCAGCCGCGCCCGGAGCGCGGCTGCTGTGAAAAGCGCTGGTTATTGAACGCTTTTGCTGCCTACTTCCGTATGGAAATTCGGGATCAGCACCCGGTCCGCATTGATTCCCTTTTTCTCCGGCAGGAGGGCAATCATCATCTGGAAGGGGAGAATATACTCGAAAGGAGCCAGAATCTCTTCGCCTGAAACCGGCAGGCATACGTTCCGCGGATCCCCGTCATCCTCTCCGCCGATGACATAGACGTGGGGAGTGAAGGGAGAGACGATGCGCTGCAGTTTTCCAACCCGCTCCGCATACTGTCCATGGCCGGTGTGCCGGCAGATAAAGAGGAAGCTTTCTTCGCTCAGGGCGTTGTAGGCGCCGTGCAGCCACTCCTCAAAATCGTAACCCGCCACCATAACCCGCACTGCCTCCAGCAGCTTTAAGGCGCCTTCCAGCGCGGTGCCGTAGTTTGCCTCATACCCCATGACAGAAACCCGGACCATCTTCAGGAAATCTGCTTCGTTCCGGGCGATCCAGTCCTCGCAGATTTTTACCATCTCGGGGAATTTTGCGATGTGACGTTCAAACAGGGCGACGATGCGCTTCTCGTCCTCCTCCGAGGCGTTTCCGTTCCGGAGACCGATTTCCAGCGCCAGCAGGATCAGCGTCAGCATACTCGTTACATATCCTTTGGTGGAGGCGCTGCGTTCAATCCCTACAATCAGGGGGATAAAGTCCTCGGCTGCTTCCGCAATGGCGCTGGGGTTGTTGGAGGAAACGGCGGCGGTATAGTATCCCGCTTTCCGGCAGCGCTCCAGTGCCTTTACCGTGACAGCGCTCCGTCCGCTCTGGGAGATGCCGACGCACAGCGCTTTTCCGGCGTGCAGGACAGTTCCTTCCATAAATACAGAAGGATACGCGGCGGTGACCTCCAGACCGGTCAGCTGCTCCATGAACCGGCGCACACTGAGACCGCAGTGGAAGGATGTTCCGGAGCCAACCACATAGATTCTTTCCGCATCTTTATACTTTTCCGCCAATGCTCCGAAGTATTTTTTGCGGTTATTCAGCACGTCGGTCAGTACTTCCGGCTCGCCCATAATGTTCTGATACAGTTCGCTCATCGTTGTTCTTCCTTTCTTTCAGTCGCTTTGTTCCGATTGCGGAAGCGTATTTCGCTGCAGCCCTCCTGTTTTTCTTTCTGGAAAAACAGATTTGTTCATTGGACGAACTTATTATACATCGGCATATACCATATGTAAATATTGATTTATAAAAATTTTTGAAGAAAGTGTTGACAATATAAAAATCCATGATATTATAAGTTTGTACGACGAACGAACTAATATACCGAACAGATTTTGAAGTCTGGAAGAACCCTTTGAAAAATGGTATAATCCCTATGTTCTGGAGTTGTCCAAACAGAAAGGGGTTATGAAATGAACAGTCAGGGAAGCTCCCAGGAAATGATCCGGCACATGAACCAGCAGCTGGTTCTCGGCGCGGTTCGGAATAAAGAACCTGTCAGTCGGGCCCAGATTGCCAAGGAGCTGCAGCTGAGCCGCTCCACGGTGAGCCAGATTGTTGACTCGCTCCTTCAGGGCGAGCTGATCTTCGAGGCGGAGATGGAAGAGACCTCCGGGAAATCCGGCGGCCGCCCCGGACAGATGCTGCGCTATAACGCGGTTTCCTCCTATCTGATCGGGATTGACCTTACGGGCGAGAAAAGCACTGTGTGCGTATCGGACCTGCGGGGCAGGATTCTGCAGAAGGAAGATTTTCTTCCCGCCGCAGGCGCGGAGGATATAAGCGGAAACATCCGCAATCTGCTGGAATCCGCGGGGATTCCGGCGGAGAAGATCGGCCGGATCTCCGTAAGCCTTCCCGGAAGCGTGAATGCGGAGGGAAAGGTGCTCCGGTGCACCAGGCTCCACTGGCGGAACTACGATTTAAAGAAAGAACTTTCCGCCTGGTACGGGGTGCCGATTGATATCAATAACGACGTGAACCTGGCTTTGATTGCGGAACAACGTTTCGGCAAGGGGCAGAACTGCGGCAATCTGGTTTACCTCCATCTGGGAGAAGGCGTTGGGTGCGGCATCCTGTGCAATGGTCAGCTGGTAGCAGGGCATTCGTTCATGGCCGGGGAAATCGGCCGGACGGCCCTGCGGCAGTCAACCGAGGACGCATCCGTCAGCCTGGAGGAGGCAATCGGCCTTTCCTGCTTCGGATCCATGGACGCCTTCCTGTGCGCAGTGTCCGGATATACCAGGGGCCGGGAACGGGATGTGGAAACCATTCAGCGTTTTATCCGGGTCCTGACCAGCGCGATCGTTTTCACTGTGGGGCTGCTGAACCCGCACCGCCTGATCCTGGGCGGCGTCATGAGTGAGGCGATGCCGGACATTCTGGAGGATATCCGGGAAGCTGTCACAGCGCGCACTTCCACGCCCGTGGATATACAGCTGGCCTCCCTGGGCGGGGAAGCCTGTCTGACCGGAACCATCGCATTCGCACTGAACAGACTGGACCGTAACGAGTGAAAGGAGCCGCTCAAATGGATAAAACCGTTCTGGCTATCGACGTCGGCGGAACCAAAACGGCGGCGGGACTTGTGAACCGGGAGGGGAAAATCCTTTCTTCAAGCCGGCGGCCTGTGGTGCGGGACGGTCTTGAGAAACTGGTGGAAAGCCTGACAGAGCAGGCACGCGAACTGCTGAAGGACGCGGCAGAGCAGCCCTGCTCCATGGGCGTCGGCATCAAAGGACTGGTGGATGACCGGCATAACTGTCTGGTCTCCTCTTCCATTCTGGGTGGAGGACAGCGGAAAAACCTGCGGGAATTGCTTGAGGAGTCCATCGGGCTCCCCTGCGTAATCGATAATGACGTAAATGCTGCCACGCTGGCGGAGGCCGCCTGGGGCGCCGGACAGGAAAACGATACTTTTGTCTTTGTCAATGTCGGTACCGGAACTGCCATCGGCATATATGACCGGGGCCGCCTGGTCCGGGGATCGGAAAACACCTGCGGCGAAGTGTGTAACATGCTCCTTTCGCTTCCCGGGGAGGAAGGGCTTTTCAGTCTGGAGGCTGTGGCCAGCGGACAGGGGCTTGCGGAAGAGGCGGCCCGCCTGGCACCGCAGTTTCCCGGCAGCGTGCTGGTAAAGAGCGGGAAACCGGTTTGCGCTCAAGATATCTTTTCTGCCGCACGGGAAAAGGACCGGCTGGCGGAGCGGATCATTGAGAACGCGATTTACGCTCTGACCCTTTCGACCGTGAACATGGAAGCTGTGACGGGCGCTGGACTGTATGTTTTCGGCGGCGGCGTCGTCAGTGATCCCCTGATTTTCGACCGGCTGCGCGACGGGGTGCCGGAATTCTGCCGGCGGTACGGGCTCCGGCTTTCCATGGACCTGCGGATATCCTCTCTGGGCGCGGCGGATGCCGGACTGCTGGGAGCGGCAAGGCTGGCCTTCACGCGGTAAGATGTGAGGGGCGGGATGTAACGAAACATCGGTGTTTCCCCTGGAAAAGGGATCACATAAATATTTTTATCTAAGGAGGAATCTCAGATGAAGAAATACGTATGCATCCTGCTTTCGCTACTGCTTGCGCTGACAGCAGTGTCCGCCCTGGCTGACACCGTTGGAAATGCGGACGGCGTCATGCTGGAATTCTGGGTCTATTCCGATTTTACTCAGGACGTGTCCTGGGAAGTGATGAAGGGATGGGCTGAGGATTTCATCGCGAACGATCCCGATGTGACCGGTATCAACTTCACCGGCAAGAACGACAATGAACTGCTGACAGGCCTGATGGCAGGCGTAGGCCTGCCGAACTGCTTCTCCGCGTCCGCCCGTGACCTGAAGAAGTATAAGGAAGCTATCAACCTGCTGGACCTGAGCGATATCTTTGCGGATACTGAGTGGTCCTCCGGATTCTATGCCAGCGCGATCAACGCTATAACCTTTGAAGACGGCGTATATGCCCTGCCCTTCATCAGCTATATTCCGCTGATCTATCGCAATCTGGATGTGCTGGCTGCTGCGGGGATCGATACCTCCAAGGCGCCCGCCACCATGGATGAGTTCCTGGCTCAGCTGGACCAGGTGAAGGCCTCCGGTACGGACGCTACCACCTCCTGGTCCGCAGGCGGATATTTCTGCCCCGGTGCCATCGTAGCCCTGGATGCCGACAACCTGACGCCCGGCATCGAAAACGGGGAAACCACGCTGCAGGCGGAACAGTTCGTCCGCGCGCTGGAAACCGTTGCGAAGATTGATACCTATGCCAACGCCATGATGTACAGCGACGCCGTAGCCGAGGAAGCCTTTAAGCAGAACAAACTGGGCTTCATTCTGGCCGGCCCGTGGAACAATCCCGCTTATGCCAACGCCGGTACCAACTACGACGTGATCCTGATCCCGCCGTACGAGGAAGGCGGACGCACCGGCGGCCTGCAGGGCTGGGATCTGATGTACGGCGTAACGACCGGAGACGAGAAGGTGGATGCCGCTGCAGCCCGCTGGCTGAAGTACATGGGCACCCAGGAAGCGGAAGCGGAATGGGCAGTGAAGCTGGGCCGTCCCGTACTGCGTGAGGATTCCATGGCCAACGAGAACGTGACATCCACGATGATCGGCGCTGTGTCTGCCGTGGGCCTCCAAGGCGGCATGCTGCAGATGGACTTCGGCAAGACCAATGTGTTCTGGATGTCCGCTCTGGGCGATATCGCGCCTCAGGTTTCCTCCGGCGCGATGAGCGCGGAAGACGGCGCTGAAGCCCTGATCGAAGCGATCAACGACATGATCGCAGACGAAGGCGAATAATCATTTCGCGAACGGCGCCGGATAAGCCCGGCGCCGTTCCACCATTCAGAGGAGGTGAACGTTTTGCAGGCAAAGCTTTCCCGGCTGAGCCCGGGCGAACGTTTCCGGAAAGGAATCCGGAAATACGGCGCAATCTACGTGGCACTGACGCCCTTTTTCATCCTGTTTATCTGCTTTATTCTCATTCCCATGATTGAAGGCATGGCCATGAGCTTTACCGACTGGTCCACCTCCAGCAAGGGAGAAATCAATTTTGTCGGGTTTGAAAACTATGCAAACCTGTTTTCCGGAAAGGGCAGCGCTTCCAAACGCTATATGGCGTCCCTGACAAATCTGCTCATTTATGTGCCGATCACGGTTGCCGTGGGTCTGTTTATCGCTCTGGCCCTGGCGCTGATTGTCAGCCAGTTCCGGAACAAAGCATATAACTTCTTCCGCGGTTCCTATTTCTTCCCTACGGTATTGCCGCTTTTCCTGTGCGCTGGTATCTGGCAATGGTACATGGCGTCTGAAACAGGTCTGATAGCAAGCAACCTGGCAAAGATCGGTATCGGCACCAACACCATCTGGAAGGATACACCAGGCTACGCCATCGCACTGGTTATCCTGATCGACATCTGGAATTCCGTGGGTCTGAACTTCGTTATCTTCTCCACCGGAATCCAGGATATTCCCCGGGAACTGTACGAGGCGGCGGAGATTGACGGGGCAAGCACCTTCAAAAAAATGACCAAGATCACGATCCCGCTACTGGAGCCTATTCTGTTCTTTGTCATCACCTATTCTTTCATCAGCGCGCTTCAGGTATACGATATTCCCTGGATTCTCACCAATACCACGGACATCAATGCGGTGGGCGGCGCCAACCAGGTGATGCTTTTCCCTGTGATGGAGATGGTGCGGAACGTATACAAGGGCGGAAAATCCGCGCTGGGCCGTGCAGCGGCTGAGGGCGTGATTCTGATGAGTATCATTATGGTGATCACCCTGGTCCAGTATAAGCTGCGTCGGAAGAATACGTGAGGAGGGGAGAGAAGATGATGAAGCAGCAATCCATTAGGAAAGCGCCCTGGGAAAAAACAATTCTCTACACCCTTGCATCGATCTGGGCTGTTATCTGCCTGTTTCCCATCTGGCATCTGATATCCGCCACCTTTTCCACGGACGCTTCCAACATCACAACCACTTTCTTCCCAAACAGCATCTCCAACGGCCTGGATAAGATCGGATACGCACTGAATGCGGCCAATATCCTGACAGCTATCCGGGACACCCTGCTCTACACCCTGGTTACGCTGGCAGGCCTGGTCTGTATCAGCGCACTGCTGGCCTATGAATTTACATTTTATAAATTCCCGGGCCGGAATCTGTTATACGCGCTGCTAATGGGGAGTATGATGCTGCCGCTGGTGCTGTATGTGATCCCGCTGTACCGTTTCGTGTTTCAGACCGGGCTGTCGGATACCCTGCCTGGTATTGCGCTGCCGATGATGGTTTCACCGCTGGCAGTGTTCATTCTCATGTCGTTCCTGGAGGATCTGCCGCTCTCTTTCATCGAAAGCGCACGGATCGACGGAGCGGGGCATTTCCGGATCTTCGGATCCATTGTTCTTCCGCTGATGCGGAACGGACTCATCACAGTAACGGTTATCATGTTCCTGAAGATCTGGGGGTCTTACCTCTGGCCGTCCCTGATTACCGGGAACCGGATTCATCCGCTGTCCGTCGCAATATCCAATATGCTCAGCCCGAATTTCTATGTGGACGCCCGCGTCAAGATCGCTTCCATGCTGATTTCCATGTTGCCCCCGGCGCTGATCTATCTGTTCTTCCAGCGTCAGGTCATTGAAGGCATGACCATGTCCGGCGTGAAAGGATAAGCCGCGTCCCCGGATGCTTTTGTCCTGCGTTTGTCTGACGGAGCCGGAGAAACCGGAAATCGGGCAGGATAACGGTACGGAAAACTCAGAATAAAGCTGACAGACCGAGTGCCTCCGGTGCGATCCGGAGGCCTTTTTCTATGGCACCGCGTTATATAGAAATAATTGTTAAATCATTGTGCAACCAATATCATTTATGGTATTGTGAAAAAAGAAAGGCTTGCATGAAAAACGGGAGATGCAAAACAGGATACAATCATTGAAGATCTTTAAACGGAGGCGCCCGGAATGAAAACATGTGTCAACTGCGGTGTGCAGCTTGAGGATAAGGACAGATTCTGCCCCCGCTGCGGAACCAGATGCGAATCAGCCCGGGAGGACAGGGATCCTTATCATCAGTCATACGATTATGCCGCAGATAAGCAGCCGGCATCTCCGGACCCAACCGCGGGAAGTGATTCAAAACCGGCTTCCCCGGCGGATCAGTATCCGATGAAATGGCATAAGTTTCTGATGGTCATGCTGATTATCGGCGCAATCGTAACGATCATCAGCGGGGCAAGTTTGGTTGCGGGAGGAACCTATGAAAGCCGGGGCGTGAGAGCGGCCCAGATATACAGCGTGTTTCCCGCACTGAAGAGCTGCGATATGTTTTACAGCGTCATTCTGATTGCGCTTGGCGTTTTCAGGATCATTGTACGCAACCGCCTGAATCAGTTCCGGGCAAACGGGCCCTTTTCCCTGAAAATCCAGTATTGCCTTTCTATCGGCGCAGGTCTGGTTTATATTTTATGGGCTTCTGCGGCAACGGGTATGAATATGTTCACTGCATCCAATTTCATTTCACTTGCCAGCGGGGCAGTGTTCCTGATGATCAACTCTGCCTACTATAACAAGCGCAGTTCGCTGTTTGTCAATTAAACAGGAAAGGATCGTATATACTGCGGTTCCGTAATCATACAAGGAGGTTTTTATGGGCATTTCCTGCATCTTCGGCCACAAGTACAATTACGAGGTATTTGGCGATTCCTGCCGGGGCAAGTGCGTCCGCTGCGGCGAAAAAACGGACGATCTGCCCCATGACTTTCAGCCTGCCGGCGAGCCCTGCCTCTGGAAGTGCACCCGCTGCGGAATTGTGGAGGCAAGGCATGATTTTCAGCATGTTTCCGGAAAGTGCGTGAAGGTCTGCTCCGTCTGCGGGGCGGAGGACGACGTCCGGAATGCCGTTCATTCCTGGAAGCGGGTCAAGGGCCAGTGTGTGGAACGCTGCGCCGTCTGCGGGAAGGAGCGCGGCATTGCGCACAGCTGGAAGTATGTGAAAAACAAGTGCATTCCCGTCTGCTCCGTCTGCGGGAAGGAAGGCGACGCCTGGAACGCGAAGCACACCTGGCAGCCGGTCTCCGGCAAATGCGAGGAAAAATGCGCTTTCTGCGATAAGACCCGGCCCATGAAGCATGAATACAAAGCCGGTAAATGCGTCCGCTGCGGCAGGAGCATCGAGGAACCCGAAAACGGATCCATTCCTCCGCTGCTGTGGGCCGCGGCGGAAGGGGACGTGGATGAGGTGCGTGCCCTGATCGCCGGCGGCGCGGATGTGAACCGTTACGGTCCGGACGAAACGCCGCTCATTGCCGCTGCAGGCAAGGGATATGACGCCGCCCACAGGGAGATCGTTCGCCTGCTGCTGGATGCCGGGGCAGAGATTAACGGCACCGATATATACGGCAGGACTGCCGCCCAGTGTGCCGCCCGCAAGGGTTTGAACGACATGGCAAATTACCTGAGATCCCGCGGCGGCAGATGACCGGATCCTGGAAAAGCGAAGGAGGAAGCGCAATGGCAGGATGGAAAGGAACAGACCCGGCGAAAGCCCGGCGGAGCCTGGAAAAGGTGCTGGACATTAAGCATAATCCCAAAGCCCTGGAAAAGATCGCGCAGAAAGCGCCGCAGGAAGAAGTGCGGAAACAGGCCGCTGAATACAAGGCGGAACTGGAGGGATATGTGGAGCGGGCGGAAAAGAACGACCGCAAATGCCCCAAATGCGGCGCGCCGCTGGTGGAAACGCCGTATTACACAGCCACAAAAGGAACGTCCACGGTCTCCAACGTACAGAAGCAGTGGTCGGCAAGCGGCTCAAAAACGACATTCACCCGCAGCACCCCCTATGAAAATATCCGGCTGCATACCGATCTCTTCTGTCCCCGCTGCGCGTCCAGGAAGGACGCCCGGCTCTTTTACCCGACGATGGTCCTGCTCTTCGGCGGCCTGCTGTCGGCGCTGGTCTTCGGCATCATGCTGATCGTGATGCTGATCACGAAAAAGGGAAGCGATCAGCAGTTCTACGTTTCGATGATCGGGCTGGTTGCAGGCCTCCTGATTTGCTGTATCGGCTATAAACTGATGGGGGTCCGCAAAGGCGTTATATCCTGGGCAAGCAAAAAGAAGGCGCCCATCACTACGGAGGAATTCAGGGCCAGGGATGCGGGTACCGCTTTCTACGGGCCGCGGACCCAGTACTGGCGGACCGAAAATTACAATTCCGCCTACGACCTGTCCATGCAGTATATCGCATCCAGGACGCTGGATCAGATCCCTCATGAAAAGAAGGCCAATACAGCCCTTTCCACAGGCTTTGTCCGCCAGATGCAGGAAACACAATAATCTGAAAGGGGATTTTTATGGCGAATCAGAGTTTTTCCGGGGCGGTGGCCAATCAGTATTACCGCTGGGGGTACACCTGCGAACTGTGCGGAAAAGAAGTGGAAAAGCGGGATGGATTCAGCACCCGGGTGGGCAGCACGCATAAGTCCACAAGCTGGGTCTACACAACGCGGGCCAATGCGGAAGCCATGAAGGAGCAGGCCAAAATGCAGCTGGCTGTCGCCGTGGCGCAGATGGACGAAAAGATTAAGGAGGGGGGATTTGAGATCCCCAAAAACGAAAACGGCAAATGCCCTCACTGCAAGCAGTACCAGCACTGGTCGCCCCACATCAAAAGTTATTCCAAGTCGCTGAAGATGACGGAAAAAGAAAAGAAGAAGGACAATGTCGGCACAGGCTGCCTGACAACGTTCATCGGGGCCTGGATCGGCCTGTTTACGGGCCTTGGGCTGCTGGCTATTGTGGCGAAGCCCGGAATGGAAAAGGGGCCGACAATCGCTGCCTTTGCCGGGGGATTTCTGCTTGGCGAGCTGATTACATGGGTTGCTGCCCGCGTGATTATCCGGAAAGGAAATGAAAAAGACGCTGCCCGGATGAAGGCGCTTGAAGATGTGGAAAAGAAAGAGCCGTACTTTATTGCCTGGGCAGAGCAGACCAGCGATATCATCGGGATGAGTCTGCATTAAAACGAACCGGTAAAGTAAAATTTTACCAGGAACGGGCTGTTATGACTGCCCGTTTTCTGTTATGCTGCGTATATACTGTAGGATCATCATACGGATGATCGCAACAACGCAGTTATGGGGGTTTGGAAAAATGAAAAGAATACTTGCGGTATTGCTTGCCCTGATGATGCTGGCGGCCTGTGCCGCCGCGGAAACGGCTGATTTTTCCGGTGATGAAACCGGAAACCTGTCGGATAAAATCAATGGCAGCATCGACGACGGTGCTTATGTGCTGACCGTACAGGTGAACGGAGAAGGCACATGGGCCGCGGGAGAGATGGCCCAGGACGATACGGTGGTGAAGCTTGCTTCCGCCGGAGAAGAAAACGGCGTCTTCACGGCCCGGTATGAGCCGGCCGGGGACGGCGCGGTGACCGTCAGCCTGCGGCATTACAACAGGCACGGCGCCTGTGATGAGCTGCACACCTTCGACCTGCTGGTGGAAGGCGGAAAGGTGAAGGAAGTAACCGGCGGATCCTATACGGCCTCCCCGGACGATTCCGAACTGGAGCCTTATTTTGCCGGCAACTGGCTGGAGCAGGACACCCAGTTCACGGCGCTGAACGTGGGCAGGAATCTGGACGGCGGATGGAATATTGAGATCACGTCCCCCGTGTCCCGCGGCGCGTGGGTGATCCGGGCCACGGCGTATTTTGACTGTGACTACGACGCCCTGGTCTATGCCGACGGGGTAAAGTCAGACCTGATCCCCGGGGATGAACTCCTGGAGAAGGAAACGGCGTCGGGGCTGTGGGGAACGCTGACCTTCGGCGGAAGCGCTGAAAATATGCTGGTAACCTGGTATGACATGATGAACTCCGACGGGGAGACCGTCGTCTTTGAACGGGCCCCCGGCCTGCCGGCTTACGCCTACTCCGGCGAGGATCCGATCGAGGGCGCCGTCGCGAACCTGCTGGCCGCGGACGAACGCGCTCTGGCGTACCTGACCGAGCCCGGCTATGTGACGATTCCCTGCCCGATCATCCATAAGGTGGAGATGGCGGATGAGACCCACGCGAAGGTGTACGGCACCTTCTGGATCCTGAACTATGTGCGGAGCGGAGATCTTCTGGAGAACATCTCCGGCGGGGAATATGCCGGGATCATTGAAATGGAGAAAAACGGGGATGAATGGACCCTGATCTCCTTCACGGAAGCCGGGAACGGCGATGATTATGCCGCCGATATCGAAAGCTTTGCCGGCGGGGACCCGGAACTGGAGGATAAATACTTCGCCGCGGCGGACCTGCTGGCCGCGGAAAACCAGGAGATCCGGAGCCGGTTCATCCGGGACTATGTGGAGTCAAACGGCCTGGATATCCGGGCGTATAAGGATTACGGCTGGGATCCGGTGACGCTGAAGTAAACCGGACAGCAAAACAGAACGGCGCCGCTTCCTCGGAAGCGGCGCTTTGCTGTGACAGTGTTCCTATTGTTCTTCTGCCAGTAAGCTGATAAACGTGTTTATGTAATACAGTTTATATTTGATTCCGGTTTTGTCGGCGACCCATTCCGCGTAATCGCTGCGGAAGGTGGCTTCAAAGAGGGTTGCCCAGTCTTCCTCCTGGCTGATGGTTCCGTATCCCCGGGCAAAGTAATTTTCATCGAACTCGTCCGTGTCGGCGGAATAGTCATAGAAGCAGAAGCAGAAAAAAACCGTTTAGCGGCTGAACTTCATCATTGTAAAGAAGCTGCAAACATGGATATGCAGGCAAAGGCTGCCCAGGCGGAAAAGAAGATACGCGATATTGAAGCGAAAAACCAGCAGGAGAAAAGCCGGATTATTGCTGCTGCAGATGCTGAAATCGCTAAAAAAGATCAGCAAATTGCAACAATGGCGGAACAGGCAAAAGCTGCTAATTCGGAAAAACAGCTGGCCATTAAAAATGCGCAAGAAAAAATGAACGCTGAACTTCAAAAAAGGGAAGCAGAAATTCTTGTGCTCAAGGGCCAGATGGAGACTCAGATTCAGGCGGCGAAACTGCAGGGAACAATGTTGAAAGAACAATACGAGGCTGCACTTCGCCTCAAAGACGAAGAACTCCAGCGGGTACGGGATTTTAAGGCAAAATTATCGACCAAGGCTTTGGGAGAAAGCCTTGAGAAGTTTTGCGAAAATGAATTTAACAAGATTCGGACAACCGCTTTTCCGAATGCTAGTTTTGAGAAGGACAATAACGCAGCATCAGGATCAAAAGGCGACTTTATCTATCGCGAAACTATTGATGGGGTTGAAATCCTTTCCGCTATGTTTGAAATGAAGACAGAGGCGGATGAAACTGCTACAAAGCATAAGAACGAGGATTTTTTTGCCAAGTTAGATAAAGATCGCAGAGAAAAGCAATGTGAATACGCTATTCTCGTAACTACGCTTGAGGCGGACAATGAGTTCTACAATTCCGGAATCCAAGACGTTTCTTTCCGGTATCCCAAAATGTATGTAGTCAGGCCGTCGCAATTCATCACCATTATAAGCTTGCTACGGAATGCCGCTTTGAATTCTGTTGAATATCAGAAAGAACTTGCCGCGATTAAAACACAACAGCTGGATCTAACGAATTTTGAAGCTAACATGGACTCGTTTAAAGACGCCTTCGGTAGAAACTACCGCTTGGCCAGCGACAAACTGAAAGCTGCTGTGGACGGAATTGACAAGAGCATTGCTGCTCTTCAGAAAACGAAAGACAATCTCATTGCCTCTGACAATCAGTTACGCCTGGCGAATGACAAGGCTGAAGACCTTAGCATTAAGAAGTTGACCCGCGGGGCACCTTCGGTAGCGGCCAAACTGGCATCAATTAAGGCCACTGTACCGGGGGCGAAAGCTGTAGTTCCTGGGGATACAGTGAACGCCAGGGATTCTGCAACGCCAGAATCTGACGAGGACAAGAGTGCTTAAATGGATGTGCTGGCTCTCCGGACTGTATAGTTAGTGGTCCGGAGAGTTTTATTTATTCAGTTCATTTGCTTGGAATTATTGTCAGGAGATACAGCCGAGCGTCATCCAGTTGCACAGGCTGCACTGAAATAGCTGACTGGCGGTTACAAAATCGCAGACGGGTTTTATGAATAAGGAGGACTGCTTTCAGGCAAATGATATAGGAATATGCCAAAACTCTCTATGGAAATGTAGAAAAAAATAAAAAATGCAGCCTGAAATAGGCTGCATTTTCTACATTGTTCGCTTCAGCGCAAGGAAACCACCGGCAGAGCCGGTGAGGATAAAAAATCTTTAGATACAAGATACCTCCTTTGATAGAATAGTTACAGGTTCGCCAACCGTAACAAATCAAAGGAGGTATGCCATTTATGGCAAATGACAGTGGAAGTTTATCACACACAAAATGGAATTGTAAATATCACATAGTATTTGCACCAAAGTACAGGAGGCAGGAAATCTACGGAAAGATCAAACAGGACATAGGGCAAATACTACGAAAACTGTGCGAAGCGAAGAAGGTAGAAATACTGGAAGCGGAAGCATGTCCGGATCATATACATATGCTGGTGAGTATACCGCCCAATATAAGCGTATCGCAGTTTATGGGATACCTAAAAGGGAAAAGCTCATTAATGATATTCGACCGACATGCAAACCTGAAATACAAGTATGGGAATAGACATTTCTGGTGCCGAGGATATTATGTGGACACAGTCGGACGCAATAAAGAAAAGATTGCAGAATATATCCGCAATCAGTTGCAGGAAGATATTACGTACGACCAGTTATCGTTTAAAGAATTCATAGACCCGTTTACGGGTGGCAAGAATACTAAGGCATAAGAAAAGGGCCGCTTTAGCGGCGGCCCGAGAAATCTTCGCGGTTGGCGAATCTTTCGATGCGTCTTGAGACGCTGCCAGTATTATCGCCTTGAAGGCGTGGTGCATACCACCGGCTTAGCCG
>CAMKEI010000046.1 GCA_946411525.1 uncultured Clostridia bacterium
CGTTGATACGGGTGATCCACAGGCGGCGGAAATCGCGCTTGCGGAGTTTACGTCCAATGAACGCATAGCGCAGGCTGCGGGCAACCTGTTCTTTCGCGGCGCGGTACTGTTTGGATTTCGCTCCCCAGTAACCCTTCGCCAGCTTCATAACCTTGCGGCGACTTTTATGGGCGTTAACGGCCCTCTTAATGCGTGCCATGTTTGTTTTCCTCCTTGCCGGTGAACCGGATTATTTGTAAGGCAGTAACTTATGAATGGTCCGGGCTTCCGCAGCATTGTCCACAACACCGGGATTCCGCAGGTGACGGGTGCGTTTGGTGGTCTTCAGACGCACCTGATGGTTGGCGTTCATCTGCTTATGCCTTACGATACCGGATTTGGTAAAGGAAAAGCGTTTGGCAGCTCCGCGATGGGATTTCTGTTTGGGCATGGTTTGGTCCTCCTTCCAACGGTTTACTCTTTCGTCTCTTGCGAGGCGGCAATCGCATTCTCCCTCTTTGCCTTTTTTTCGGCAAAGGATGCCTTGACGGCTTTGGGAGCAAGGATCATGATCATGTTGCGGCCGTCGAGCAGCGGGCGGCGTTCCACCATGCTGACGTCCTTGCACCGCTCGGCAAAATCCTGCATGACCTTCAGGCCGATTTCGCTGTGGGTGATCTGGCGGCCGCGGAAGCGAATGGATACCTTAACCTTGTCGCCGTTCTCCAGGAAGCGGATCGCCATCTTCGCCTTGGTGTTCACATCGTTTTCCTCGATGGTGGCGGACAGCTGCACTTCCTTGATATCGACAACGCGCTGATTCTTCCGGTTCTCCCGCTCCCGCTTTGCCTGTTCATAGCGGTACTTGTCATAGTCGAGCAGTTTGCATACCGGCGGATTGGCGGACGGCTGGATTTTGGCCAGGTCGTATCCTCTCTCCTCGGCAAGCTGCAGGGCCTGCTGCGTACTCATGACGCCGAGCTGTTCGCCGTTCTCATCGATCAGGCGGACTTCTCTGTCGCGGATTTCCTCATTGATCATCAGTTCGGTTGCGATGTCCATGCACCTCCAATAAAATGAGCGGCGGGCTGTTGACCCGTCGCTCAGAACAAACTGTTTCCGTTGCGGAAAAGTGCCTTTACCCGGCAGCGTGAGCCGCACAAGGTGAGAGACGGGCAAGCCTCTGCTTTTGAACAGAAGGGATCATACCATACCGGAAAGGGCCTGTCAAGACTGAAAAGGGAGTTTTCTGCTTTTTCTTTCCGCCGCGAAGCGGATCCCTGCAGGGTTGCCGCCTGTCGGCGGCAAATACTGGATACCGGATTAACAAACGGAGGTACGAAATATGCGTATGATTCGTTCCCTGACCGCGCTCGTTCTGGCGGCCGCCCTCTTCCTTTCCCTTCCGGCCGGTTTCTGCGAAGGGGAATCCCCGTACAGTTTCGTCCTTGAGAACAATCAGGAATACCGGACTGATCTCTATCCCTATGTGATACACGGGGAATCCGCCTGGTGGTACCTGTCGGCGGCGGATATTGAGATGATGGGCCTGGACGCGATGTGCCGCAGCCTGGATGAGCTGACGGGCGATCTGGAAGTGGATTTCGCAGACGCCCGCGAGGCGCTCGCGCCGTACCTGAACGAGGTGCCGCCGGTTGTCATCTGCACGGACTTCAGCGGACACGCGCAGGTCTCCCAGACCGCCTCGGCTTACTACAACAGCCTGTCCAACTTCATCAAGGTATTCCATAACTGGACCAGCGTCAAAGCCAGCCTGAAGCACGAGTATGTGCATTATCTGACCTTCGCCTGCGCGAAGGTGCCCATCACTTCGGGCTTCTGGGCGGAGGGCGTCGCGGAGTACGTCACCAGGATTGCCGGGCAGAGCCGCCTCTCGCGGTCCGTGAACATGGGCCTGCCTGAGGAGGAAACCTCCTTCTACCGGAAAAAGGGCGCCTGGGACGATGAAGCGGACTGTCTGGATGAAAGGATCCTCTATTATGCCCTGGCCCAGCTCTGTATCCGCGGGGACGCCGTGGGGATGCCCTATTACGCCGTCTGCAACGAGATGATTGACCGGACGGAAAAGATCCAGCAGGATCCGAAGCCATATCAGCTCTCCTTTTATGAAGCCGCAAGCATGATCGCCTGGCTGGTGGAACAGTACGGGGAAGAGACGGTCTTCGCCTGCTGGAACCTGGACGCGGAAAAGACGGAAGAATACTTCAGAGAGCCTTTCTCCATGCTCTACGCCGGGTGGGCGGAATGGAACACCCGGAAGTGCGATGAGCTGGGACTGGTATTTTAATCCGCTGCCGGTTTGTGTTATAATAGATTGAATGAATCATCGGGAGGAAAGTATTATGGGTGTTTTTTCAAAAGTCCATCGGTTCAGGGAAGCCGGCGAGGAAGCCAACGTCAACAATGTTCAGGAATACGGGCAGCCTGCCCGTTCCCTGTTTACCACGTCCAAGGTGATCTCCCTGCATAAGAACACGGACATCACGGACGAAGAAGGAAACGTGGTCTACCATTCCTGGACCAAATTTCCTTCACTCCACGACAAGACCGACGTGACCGACGCGGACGGCGTCAAGGTCGCGCATATCGAGCGCAAAATCCTCACCCTGCATGAGCGTCATTTTATCACCATGGCTGACGGAACAGCCTTCGAGCTTTCCAATGAAATCTGGCATATCGTCAAGGATGTGTCGAACATCGAAGGGCTCGGCTGGGTGCTGAGAGGAAATATCCTCGGCCTGAATTTCCAGCTCTGGGACGAACATGATCAGATCATCGCGGTCATCAGCCAGAAGCTGCTCTCCCTTCACGATAAATACTGCGTGGATATCTATCAGCCCGAAAAGGAGAAGACCGTTGTTGCGATCCTGGTTACGCTGCAGCACATGATGGCTGACCGCGCCGCAAGCCATTCTTCCTCCTCCTTCTCCTCTTCCTCCGGCAGCAGCGGCACCTGACGCGGAGCAAAGCGCAGACGAAACGGACCCTCCTGGCTGAGGGTCCGTTTCGTCTGCCTGTCCGTATTACAGGGAATTGACAAGGTCGAAGAGCGGGCGGTTGAAATACCGTTCCTGCTTCAGCGCCTTTTCGATGGGCATATAGAACACCTTGCCCTTTTTCATGCCGATCACCTGGTTGGAGATGCCATCGCGCAGGAGGCGGACCGCAAGATTGCCGGCCTCAAAAGCGAAGGCGCTGTCGCGGGCCGTGGGCTCGGAACCGCGCTGCACGTATCCGATCACGTTCGCGCGGGCCTCAACCATGCCGCACATCCGCTTCATGACGGAAGCGAAACGCACCGCGGACATCGGTTCGTCCGGATAGCAGGGTTTGCCGCGTGACGTCAGGAAGGTGAACAGATCGAAAGGTGCCATGGCTTCCCAGCAGCCTTCGGCCACAACGATCGTGGCGCGGGTGTTGCCCCGGTCAAGCTGGCGCTGCAGCTGCCTTGCCACGCCTTCAACCGTCCAGGGAACCTCCGGTACCACGACAATTTCGCTGCCCGTGGAGACTGCGGCAGTCAGGGCAATATCGCCGCAGTGGCGTCCCATGACCTCCACCACCGCGGGCCGGTCATGGCTGCGGGAGGTGGCGCGGATCTTCCGGATGGCTTCGACGCAGACGTTGACTGCCGTATCGTATCCCAGGGAGATCTCGGTATAGGGCAGGTCGTTGTCAATCGTCCCGGGAATACCGATGCAGGGAACGCCGAGTTCGCACAGCGCTTCCGCGCCGCGGAAACTGCCGTCCCCGCCGATCACGACCAGACCGTCAATCTGCATGCTTTTCAGTGTCTTGACGGCTTTCTCCTGGTATTTTTTCTCCTTGAACTCCAGACAACGGGCCGTGCGCAGATAGGTTCCGGGTTCGTCCGCGATATCCAGTACCAGTTCGAGCGTCAGCTGCTGCATATCGTCCTTCAGGTTCGCGCTCTTGCGAAGCAGGCCGTTATATCCCCTCTTGATGCCGATCAGCGGAATGCCATACATGGCGGCGCTTCGCGCCACGCTCATCACGGCAGCGTTCATGCCTGGGCTGTCTCCGCCGCTTGTAAGTACGCCGATCTTTCTCATAGCTGATCTTTATACTCCTTTTTCATTGTCATCCGGAGCAAAGCCGGTTTTCTTTTTATTATCATATCATAAAATAAAAAAAGAAAAAAGATTTTTCGGAAAGATTGTAGTTCTAACTTTCGTTATATGGTTGTAATAATTTCTTTACATTTTGAGCCGGGTCTGATATCCTGAATCCAGCCGGTCCGATGAATTCTTTGTTTGATGCCGAAAGGGGAACAGAATGAACAAGCGGCGGTTTCTGAAGTCTTTTCTTGCCTGGATCTGTCTGAGCGCGATGCTGTGCGCGGCGTGTACTTCTCCTGCCCGTGCCTATGAGTCCACGACGCTTTATCACGGCTGCCGCGGCGAAGAGGTGCGGGAACTCCAGCAGGCGCTGATCGACCTGGGGTATCTGAACGGTACCGCCGACGGCATCTTCGGAAACAAAACAGAAAACGCGGTCCGGAGCTTTCAGAAAAAGAACAGGCTGTCCGTGGATGGCCTGGCCGGCAGAAAAACCCGGGAACTGATCATAAATCAGGCTGCCGGAAAGAAAAAAAAAGGATCCACAACGCCCACCCCGGCGCCGGAAACAAAATCCTCCCCGACGCCGAAGCCCACTGCCACGCCGAAGCCCACTGCTGCGCCGGAGACTGTAAAGGGCGGCGAAGAAACCTCTTCCCTGTTCGGAAGCTACGCGTCCATCCGTTACGGTGACAGGGGCAGCCGGGTCAAACTGCTGCAGCAGGCGCTCATCACGCTGGGCTCGCTGAACGGCAAAGCCGACGGCATTTTCGGGAATCAGACGCTGCGCGCTGTGAAGGCTTTCCAGAAAAGCAAAAAGCTGAGCACGGACGGAGTAGCCGGAAAACAAACCCTCTCGGCCATTCAGTCCGCCCTTTCCGGCGGTCCTGCCGCGACAATAACACCGATTCCGAAATCCACCGCGACGCCGAAGCCGGAACAGCAGCAGGATCTGAATCCGCGGATCTCCGCGCCGTCTGCATCGTCTGTTCAGCTTCTGCACTGGTTCAACGTCGTCAAGCCCTCCGTTTCGGCCGGGCAGCATCTCCTGGTCTACGATCCGGCTTCCGGCCTATCATGGACGCTGCGGATTTATTCCCGGGGACGGCACTGTGACGCGGAACCGCTCACCGCTCAGGATACGCACACCATGGTGGCCGCCTTCGGCGACGTAAACACCTGGAACCAGAAACCGGTCTATGTCAGGCTTCCGGACGGCCGCTGGACCCTTGCGTCCACCCATGACATGCCCCATGACTCCGGTTCCATCAAAGACAACGATTTCAACGGGCATCTGTGCGTGCATTTCCTGCGGGATATGGATGAAGCGAAACAGAACGATCCGAAATACGGCGTGGCCAATCAGGAAACCATCCGCTCATACTGGAAAAAGCTGACCGGAGAGGACGTTCCCTGACCGGCCTGGCCATCAGCAAAACGGCTGCCCGCTCCGGGCAGCCGTTTTTGCGTCTTCTGAAACGTTTATCCTCTCCAGGAACCGATGCCGTCCCAGATCATCTCCAGATTGCGGGAAAGGCCGGGCCCGATATGGCCGCAGATCGCGGAAAAGTATCCATGCGCGCTCTTCATCAGTTCCATGCCGCCCTCGCTGTTCAGTTTTATGCCGATCTTCCTGACCGGTTCCGCTTCCGGCGAACTGGTCAGGAAACCTTCCGGATGTTTCTGATACAGCGCTTCCAGCTCCAGCGCGGCGGCCATGGCGACCCGGTCGGAGCCGTTTCCCGTCTCCGTGCCGAAAGCCGTCTCCGGCCGGCCCTTTTTCCACTGATCGCCGGTGATCAGGTTGTCATAGATTTTCTTCGATCCCTCGTCCGATAAAGAGTTGTTGTAATTGTGGAATTCCTTATAGTCGGCGTAAAGTCCTTCGCCCAGCGGAACCGTGATATCCCTCGTTCCTTCCCTGAGCGTATCCTCAATCTTCACTCCGCAGGCACAAAAGGCCTTCGCCGGATTCTTTCTCATCTTCTTCCGGTCGATGACGTTTGTTTTGAACAGCCAGCAGATGTTGAGGATCATGCCGGCCGCGAACAGGATCCCGCCGGCCACCTCATTGCCGGTCGCTGCGATGACGGCGCCGACCAGCACCAGACCGAAGAAGAGGGCAAAAACCAGGAAGACCGTACCGCAGCCGGACCCTTTGTCGCTGTTTGCCCTGATCTGTTTTTTCAGGCATCTGTCGCACAGGCCGATGTTCTGAATGCCTTTGCCGGACTCCCGGGTAGTGCGCTGCCGCTGTCCGGCGAATTCCGAGAAGGAAACGCTGTGCTCAACGATCAGGCAGTCCTGAAAGACTGTGGCTTCCCTTTCTTTGCAGATATAGCACTGGCTCATATCCGTTCCCCGCTTTCTGTCTGTTTTCCGTTATTTTGTGTTGACGGCTTTTTCCGGCTGGATTCTGTTTTCTTTTGAGTGTTATTTTATCATAATTCTGTGCGCGTCTGCAATCCTGTCCGGATCCCGCCGGATAGCGGTCATTTCTGTCAGGGAAAAAACCTTGACAAACTGTCCCGTTGTTGTATAATGTCCGGGTGTCAGGGGATAATCCCTGACACCGGAGGGATGATCATGGAACGGGAAGACCTGAGGAAAAAGGTGGATCTGGCGTTCCTTTCCGCTTTTTACGGCGGCATGCTGACCGAAAACCAGCGGCGCATTCTCTCCCTGTACTGTGAGGAAGACCTTTCCCTGGGCGAGATCGCCGGGGACGTCGGCATTTCACGTCAGGCGGTGCATGAAACCCTGAACCGCGCCGCCGCGAAACTGACGGAAATGGAAGCAACGCTCGGCGTCGCGGAACGTTTCCGCCGGATCGAATCCGGTCTGGAAGACGCGCTCTCTCTGCTGCGGAAACATGACTATCCCGGAACGGAACAGAAACTCGAAGAACTGCTCAGCATTGAGGAGTCCGAATCGGAGGACAGAAATGGCATTTGAAGGCTTAAGCGAGAAACTGCAGGGCGCGCTGAAAAAAATGACCGGTCGCGGCCGGCTGACCGAGCAGGCTGTGAAAGACGGCATGCGCGAAGTGCGTATGGCGCTGCTGGAAGCGGACGTCAACTACGCCGTTGCGAAGGATTTTATCCGCAGGGTCACGGATCGCTGCGTCGGCACGGATGTCCTCTCCTCCCTCACTCCCAGCCAACAGGCCGTCAAGATCGTCAATGAAGAGATGACCGAGCTGATGGGCAGCACCAACGCCCGGCTGAACTGGTCTCCGGCCGTTCCCACGATCTTCATGCTCTGCGGCCTTCAGGGCGCCGGCAAAACCACCATGTGCGCCAAGCTGGCCGGATACCTAACCAAGCAGGGCAAGAAACCTATGCTCGCCGCCTGCGATATCTACCGTCCGGCCGCCATCAAACAGCTGCAGGTCGTCGGGCAGCAGGTGAATGTCCCCGTGTTTGAAAAGGGCACGCAGGATCCGGTCAAAACCGCGAAGGAAGCGATCGAATACGCCCGTTATTACCAGCGGGACGTACTGATTATCGATACCGCCGGCCGTCTGCATATTGACGAGGAACTGATGGATGAGCTGCTCCGCATCAAGGAAGCGGTCGCGCCTACGGAGATCCTGCTGACGGTCGACGCCATGACAGGTCAGGACGCCGTCAACGTCGCCAAAGCCTTCGACGAAAAGCTCGGCGTAACCGGCGTCATCCTGACGAAGCTGGACGGCGACACCCGCGGCGGCGCGGCCCTGTCCATAAAGGCCGTTACAGGCAAGCCGATCAAATTCAGTGGTATCGGTGAAAAACTGACCGATATTGAGCCTTTCCATCCAGACCGGATGGCCAGCCGTATTCTCGGCATGGGCGACGTCCTGACCCTGATTGACAAGGCCGCCGAAGCCTTCGATCAGCAGGACGCCGAAAAATTTGCCCGCAAGGGTATGAGCAACAGGCTCACCCTCGAGGACTTCCTGGACCAGATGCAGAGCATGAAAAAGATGGGCGGTCTCCGCAGCATGATCAACATGCTTCCCGGCATGAGCGGCAAGGATATCGATGTGGACGACAACGCCATGAAGAAACCCGAAGCCATTATCCGTTCCATGACGCCCAGGGAGCGCCGTGATCCCTCTATCCTGAACGCCAGCCGCCGCAAGCGGATCGCCGCCGGCTCGGGAACCACCGTGCAGGATGTGAACACGCTGATCCGACAGTTTGAGCAGGCCCAGCAGATGATGAAACAGATGATGGGCCGTAAGGGCAAAAAAGGAATGAGGGGGATGAAATTCCCCGGAATGTTCTGATTGGACTCATATACCTCGCTATATGATTTCCATATATATTTATTTTACTTATTTAAGAGGAGGAAAATCCAAATGTCCGTCAAAATCCGTCTGAAGAGAATGGGAATGAAGAAAAAGCCTTTCTATCGCGTGGTTGTCGCTGATATCCGCAGCCCCCGTGACGGCCGCTTCATTGAGGAGATCGGGTATTACGATCCTATGACTCAGCCTGCTGAGATCAAAGTGAACAACGAACGTGCGAAGTACTGGCTCGGCGTTGGCGCTCAGCCCACCGATACCGTACGCATTCTGCTGAAGAAATCCGGCGCGATCGAGGAAAAGTGAGCCTGAGACAAGAAAGGATGTACCCATGCAAGAACTTCTAACCTTTGTGGCACAGTCTCTGGTGGAGCATCCCGAACAGGTCAGCGTTACTGAAACCGAAGGACCTGAAGCAGTGATTCTGGAGCTCCATGTGGCTGAAGATGATATGGGTAAGGTGATCGGCAAGCAGGGCCGGATTGCCAAAGCGATCCGCGCCGTCATCAAGGCCGCCACGCTCAAGAACAGCAAGCCTGTTTTTGTTGAGATTCAATAAACAGACAGCCATGTCTGGCGGGATCCGATATACGGATCCCGCCGTGCTTTCACCGGAGGAAAAACGCTTGAATGATTATCTGATGATCGCCACCGTGCTGAAACCCCAGGGTGTCCGCGGGGAGTGCAAACTGCGTTCCTGGGCGGCGGATATCGAACTGTTCCGCCGTTGGCATACCCTGTACCGGAAAACGGGGGACGGGTATGAGCCCGTATCTGTCCGGATTGCGAGGATCCGGGACGGATTTGTTTACGCTTTCCTGGCTGACTGCGCCTCCGCGGACGCGGCTGAGGCCTTCCGCGGCATTGATCTTTATATTGACCGCGCCCACGCCGCCCCCGCGGAAGAAGACGCCGTGCTCATTGCGGATCTGATCGGCTGCGAAGCCAGAGATGAAAACGGCAGAACAATTGGCACACTGACCGACGTGCTGCAGTACGGCACAGTCGATACCTGGGTCTTCCGGACGGCGGAAGGGACGCTGATGGCGCCTGCGCTCAGGGCAGTCTTCCCGCAGGTCGACGCGGCGAATAAGACGATTCTGGTCGACCGGGACCGTCTGGAGGAGGTGTCTGTCAGGACATGAGCGAACCGTTCCGTGTGAATATCCTGACAATCTTTCCGGAAATGTTCGGCAGTTTTTTTGCCGCAAGCATTCTCGGCCGGGCTAGAGAACAGGGCCTGCTGGACGTCAGCGTAACGGACATCCGCCCTTTCTCCGACAGCAAGCATCATAATACGGATGACTACCCTTTCGGTGGCGGCGCCGGCATGGTCATGATGGCGCAGCCCATCGTCGAAGCGATGGCTGCCGCCCGGAAAGAATTCCCCGCTGCCCGACGGATTTATCTCGGACCCCGCGGAAAAAAACTGACGACTCCCCTTGCCCGGGAACTTGCGCGGGAAAAGGAGCTGATTCTCCTGTGCGGCCACTATGAAGGAGTGGATCAGCGCGCGCTGGATGCATGCGTGGACGAGGAAATCTCCATCGGGGACTATATCCTGACAGGCGGTGAGCCTGCCGCAATGGTCCTCGTGGATTGCGTCGCGCGTTTTATCCCGGGCGTGCTCGGCAGTGCGGACAGCCCGGAGGAGGAATCCTTTTCCGATGGCCTGCTGGAATACCCCCAGTATACCAGACCCCGGAACCTGAACGGTATGGAAGTGCCTGAAGTCCTGCTGAACGGCGATCACGCGAAAATCCGCGAATGGAGGCGCCGGGAAAGCCTGAGGGCAACGCTGAAATATCGGCCCGACCTGCTTGAAACCGCTGTCCTGGACAGCAGGGACCGTAAGATGCTTGAATCCATCCGGAAGGTGATGAGCGAAACATGTTTCTCAGAAAACTGACCGTGCTCCTGGTTCCTCTGGCCATGCTGATCGTGCTGTGCCTGCTGATTCCGCTGTTCCGTTCCATGGATGCCTGGTTTGGTTCCCTGCTTCTCGGCGCGGTGCTCGGCGTTCTGCTGGCGCTGCTGCTGCCGCTTGCCGGCGCCACAAGGATGAGGGAACCTTTCGCCTGGCTGCTGTGGATCCCCGCAGCGGCTGTCCTGCTGGTCCTGTTATATCAGTTCCTGGCGGCCAGGGAAGCCCTGAACATCCCTGTTCTCCGGCTGCTGGCGACGGGAGACACGCGCGTTATTACCGTTGAAGCCGCTTTTGCCGCCTATATGCTGGCGTTCTCTGTACGGACCGGGAAGGGTATCTGACCCTTCCTTTTCTTTTTCTTTTGTTGTACAATTAATGAAAATATATGAACCGAATCCGGAGGCTTTATTCATGCAGACAATCATGATCGACGGTTCCATGTACGCTTCTCCCCGGGAACTGCATCTCGCCCTGAAAAAGATGCTTTCCCTTCCCGAATACTACGGCCTGAACGCCGACGCGCTGAACGACTGCCTTGGAGAGAAAAAAGAGGCAGTCAACCTCTGGATCCTGAATCCCGGCGAAGGTGAAACCTCCGTGTCGTTGTCCCGCGTCGCCATGGTGATCCGGGATCAGGGCGGCAGCGTAAAGGAGCTGTGACCTGTATGATGAAACTGCATCTGCTCGGCGTGAACGGGCCTTTCCCGGAAAGCCGCGGCGCGACTTCCGGATACCTGCTTGAAGCCGGTGAGAACCTTTTTCAGTTCGATCTGGGCAGCGGTGTGCTTGGTGCGCTGACTGCGCTGACTGCGCCTGAGTTGCTGACGGCGCTGTTCCTCTCTCACTGGCATTTCGATCACGCAGCGGACGTGCCTGTGCTCATGTACCGCCTGCAGGCACTGGACCGCGTACTGCCGGTTTTCGGACCGGCCGATCCCGATTCTGCGCTGTACCGTCTGGTCCGCTCAGTTCCATGCTTTAATTTTTCGGAAGTGTCCGCCGGAAATGATCTGGACGTCTCCGGAACCCGAATCCGCGTGAACGCAGCCCGGCATCCGGTACCCGCCGTGGGTTATACGGTTTCCTTTGACGGAAAATCGTTCGGCTATACCGGGGATACGAACACGCTTCCCTCGCTGGCTGAGGATTACCGGGGCTGCAGCCTGCTGCTGGCCGACGGCCTGTTTCCCCGCGAGGCCTGGACGGAGGGAAAGCCGCATCTTTCCGCTGAACTCGCCGCCCGCCTCGCCGCAGACGCGGGCGCGGACGCGCTCGTCGTCACTCATCTGAACCCCTTTATTCCCCGGCGGATTCTCCTGGAGGAGGCCCGCGTCATCTTTCCCGGGACGCGGCTCGCCGAAGCCGGCGCTGTGATTGATCTATGACTCCGCGTCAGCGGGGATGGCTGCTCCCGCCCGCGTCAGCCGTTCTGGTCGCGGGGGTTTTTCTGGGCAGAATGACAGACAGGCCGGTCTTTCCGGTCTGCGCCCTTGTTCTTGCCCTGGCCGCGGCGCTGCTGCTCAGCAGCCGCCTGCGCTTTACCGCCTGCCTGGCGGTCTGCCTGTCCCTCGGCGTCTGCGCCGGATGCCTTGCCTTTCATCCCGTCCTGCCCGCGGAAAACGAATACGACGTCCGCGGCGTCATCTCAGATGAAGTCACAACCGGCTCGTTCGGCCAGTACCGGCTGTATCTTTCCGATATCACGCTGGACGGCCGCCGGCTTTCCGGAGGCGCCTACTGGACCTTCTATGACGATGAAACACAGTCGCTGCTTCTGCCCGGGAAGGAAGTCTCTTTCCGTGCGTCGCTGTATTATCCCCGCGGGGCTGTCAACCCGGAGGGGTACAATTTCCGGGAGTCGCTGCTTCAGCGGGGCGTGACGGTCTGCCTGTACGGGAAAGACGGCCTTGATATCCATGAAGCCGCTTCTTTTTCTTTTTCTGGTGCGGTCGCCTCCGTGCGCCATCGCATTTCGGTTTCCCTGATGGAAACGCTCGGGGACGAAACCGGCACCTACGCTTCCGCGCTGCTGCTCAGTATGCGCTCCCTGATCCCCTCCGAGGACCGCCGGGCTTTTGCGAATCTCGGAATCGCGCATATCCTTTCAGTCAGCGGTTTTCACGTCGGCCTGCTGATTGGCGCGCTGGCCGCGCTTTTCCGCCTGCTGCGGCTGCGGCAGGGCGTCCGGATCGGTCTCTATGCTGTCATACTCTTCGGCTATGCCGTCCTGTGCGGCATGAACCAGCCGGTAATCCGGGCTTCGCTGCTGCTCCTTCTGACGGCGGAAGGCCGCGTCCTGAACCGGCCGCGGTCAGGGTTGCACCTGCTTTGCGGCGTACTGTTCATCATGACACTGCTCTCTCCGGTACAGGTTACCTCCGCTTCTTTCGTGCTCTCCTTCTGTGCGATGGCCGGAATCATCTGGTTCACGCCTGTAGCGCGGCATGCGGGTTCCCGTATCCGCGGAAAAATCCCGCGTGCCGTCGTTATTTCCCTGGTGCTGACATTCGGCGCACAACTGGGTTTGCTCTTCCCGGAACTCCTGTTTTTCCAGCGCCTTCCCCTGCTGATCTTCCTGATCAACCTGCCGGCAACGCTGGTCTTCAGTTTCCTGATTTCCCTGTTCTGGCTGGCAGCACTGTTCCTGCCTGTGCCCGGGCTGACAATGCTCCTGTCCGGGCCGCTGTCTGCGGTCACCGGGCTACTGCTCTCCGGCGTGCGCCGCCTGGGATCGATGCCGGGACTCACGCTCTGGATCCGCATGCCGAACGCGCTGACGGCGGCAGGCGTCATCCTGGTCTTTCTCGGTTTCTGTGCGTATGTGCGTTTCCACCGCTGCCTGCGGGCCGGACTGCTGGCTGCAGGTGCCGCGGTGATCGTCATTTCCCTGCTTCCGGTACCGCATACGACGACAGAGTATATCCAGTTCAGTGTCGGCAACGCCGACGCCGCAGTCCTCCGGGATCAGAACGTCACCTGGGTAATCGACGCCGGTGAGAACGACGCAACAGTCAGCAGTTACCTGCGTGCTCGCCGCCTCACTCCGGACGCTGTCATCCTGACTCATCTGCACGCGGACCACGCCGGGGGTCTTTTGTCGATGATCGACGACGGAATTCCTATCCGGCTCCTGTATCTGCCGGAAGGAGCGGAGTCTCAGGACATCCATCCTGATTTCCTTGCGCTGCTTACCGATCTGCGCGCATCCGGCACGGAAATTCGGACCCTGTCCCGTGGAGACGTGCTTCCGCTTCCCTCTGGAATGCTGACCGTACTCTGGCCGGAAGATGGAAAAACGCGGCCCGGTCAGGATGCCAACAACTATTCCCTGGTCTCCCGTCTTACTCTGAACGGAACAGTTTTTCTTCAGACCGGGGATATCGCCGGCAGTTATGAGCATTACTGCGCCGTGCCGGCGGATCTGCTCAAGGCATCTCACCATGGATCCGCCTCCTCCACCACCGATTCTTTTCTGTACGCTGTGTCGCCCGCGGCCGTTCTGCTCAGTTGCCGGCGGGATTCCCGTCTTCAGGCGTTCCGGGAACGTGTCGGGGATATCCCCGTATACGGCACGCCCGAATGCGGCGCTGTCACCGTTCGTTTTGAGAAAGACAGCTTTTCTGTCGTACCGTTCGTTAACCGCTGATCTTTTCCGGGAGGAATCTGTCATGGACCGAAAAGATTTTGACCGTGCCCTGTCTCAGGAGGCATTGCCTTCCGTGCTGCTGTTCGAGGGAGAAGAGGAACAGCTTAAGCAGGAATCGCTCGAAAAGCTGCGCGCTGCGATCCTCCCCGCGGGCCTGGAGGCGATGAATGAGACAGTGCTTGACAACCCGGAAACAGACCGTCTGATTGCGGACGCCGAGACTCAGCCGTTCATGGCAGACCGGCGCCTGGTTGTTATCCGGGATCTGCCCGCTCTTTCCGGCCGCGGCGAAGCGGATGAAAAGCTGATATCCTGGCTTCCGTCTGTTCCGGAAACCACTCTCCTGCTCTTCTACTGTACAGGCAAGCCTGACGGACGTAAAAAGCTGTACACTTCCGTCAAAAAGATGAATGGCGTCGTGACGTTCACCCCGTTGCGCGGCACCGAACTGGTTCATTTTGTGACAGACGCCTTCAGGGACGCCGGCAAGGAATGTGACGAGCGTACCGCTGAGTATCTGGTTTTCACAGTCGGCGACAGCGCGGGTCTGCTCCGGACGGAAATCCGCAAACTGGCTTCGTTTGCGGGAGACCGGAGGTCCATCCTGGCTTCAGACATTACCGCGCTGGCCACGCCTTCCGCCGAATGCACGGTTTTCCAGATGGTTGACGCTGTGGTCACCGGACAGAAAAACCGTGCCCTCGCGCTTCTGCGAAGCCAGCTGCTGGCCGGCACAGACCGTATGACGATCCTCGCCATGCTTCTGCGCCAGTACAGGCTGCTGCAGCATATCAAAATCATGCAGTATGAGAAACGCAGCGGGGACTGTATCCGTTCCGCTCTCGGCGTGCCCCCCTTCGCTGTGGATCAGTATCTCCGCCAGGCTTCAGCCTATACCGGAGGGCAGATAAAGAACGCGGTCCGGATCTGTTTTGACACCGAATACGCCGTGAAGTCCGGCCGGATGCAACAGGAAGGAGCTGTTGAATATGTCATCATCCGGCTTCTGACGCTCCGGGAAAAAGAGACTTCCTGAGTTCAGGCAGGCCTGGCCGATCTGAAAATGTTGTCAAAATTGTGATTCTATGTTAATCTATACACAACATTTTGTATTATTTACAGGAGGCGCATATGATAAAGAGGTTTATTTCGCTGATTCTGGTGTTGATTCTTGTTTTTGCCCTGTCCGCTAACGCTTTTGCCGCGGGCAAGCCGAAGATCACCAAGCAGCCGGCGACCGCCACTGTAAAAACGGGCGGCACCGTCAAATTTCAGATCAAGACAAGCGGGACCGTCGATTCCATCATCTGGCACTTCATCGACCCGGCAACCGGGAAAGATTATACAGGAAGAAAAATAGCTGATGCCGTCAAGGGCCTCAAGGTCGGCAATCCCAACGGCAGCACGATCACCCTGAAAAAGGTGCCTGAATCCATGCACGGATGGACGGTCTACGCCCATGTGAACGGCAACGGATACCATGTCGATTCAGATAAGGTTCTGCTCCTGATCAGTGGTATGGATAAACCAGGAGCCGATACCCTGACCCTGAACAGTGTTTCCTTCGCAAAAAAAGAGGTAATTGTCAAGGAAAAGGTCGGTATTAACGCGACTACTTCATTATCTGCTGTTAAACTGACCATGTATTTGAAAGATAAAGAAGTCAAATCGTGGACTAAAGGCTATTCCGACGATGGAGACACACGGACCTGGAAAGTCAGTTATGCGTTTTCAGGAGCCGGAGAAAACCGCACCTTATCCTTCAAAGCTTTTGATAAGGATGGTTCGTCAACAGAAGCGATGAATGCGACAGTCTCTGTGAAAAAGGAAACTGCCGTTGCTGCATCACAGCCGGAATCAAAGGAACAGAGTACCACTGCCCGGGCGGAAACAGCCACTGAAGAAGAGCAGCCGGCCAGACCGATCACTGTCAACGCGACCTCCAAGATACTGAAGATGCTGGACGCCACCGGTCATGCATCTGACGAAGTGCCTTCCTCCTCCCTGGAGTTTATGGAAACAGGCAACGTCCTCGTCGTATCAGATGTTCCGATTATCAGCTGGTCCCTGAACGGTCTCCGTATCCAGCCGGCTGAACCGGTCACGGAAATCAGGATTATGAACGTAACCGCCGATCTGACGATCGATATCAAAACCAGCCGCACTTCTGTTGCGGACTATGTCGTGGATGAGACAAAAACATGCAGGGTTACCTGCAAGGGCTGCACCTTCACATATGTCCGCGGAAACCTGAAATCCGCCACGGAAGGGAATGTCCCTTCAGGAGCGCCGATCAGCATCATGGCTGATTCTTCCGACCTTGCCAAAAACGGCTATCGGATCAACGACGGCGAACCGGAGAACTTGGGTCTTGCCGGCTTCCAGTTCGTTGTCACGGAAGATGTGGAAATCATCTGCGGCGAATAAGTACCTGCCCGGACAAATAAACGGACGTCTGAACAGTTCAGACGTCCGTTTCGTATTGCTTCCCGTCTTTATTTCCCGATCAGTCCACCTAACAGGTTGCCCAGCGCATTTCCGATGCCGTCGGCCCCTGATTCAATGCCTCCGCCTACAGTATCCAGCAGTTTGATCGCCGCGTCGGAGTATTCTCCCTTCAGCACCTTCAGGGAAACCTTCTTCAGTTCTCCGGAAGCGCCGCGGTACGCTTCGATCAGCTTTTTCTCGGCTGCCGTCACCTTCATGCTCGTATTGGCGGACGCCGGAACGGCCGGTTTCTTCGCGGCAGTTGTCGTCTTCTTCGCGGCGGTCGTCGTCTTCTTCGCGGCGGTCGTCGTCTTCTTCGCGGC
>CAMKEI010000047.1 GCA_946411525.1 uncultured Clostridia bacterium
ATTCTGCGATCGCTGTTACCAAAATCCTTTCAGGATTTTGACAGCTGTAGCATGGCAGTTGTTACCCAAATCAAAGATTTGGGCAACTGCTCAACAATTAAGAATTCATAATTATTGGGGAAACGGTACGGCTGTCAGGCTGTACCGTTTCTCTTTGGCTGCGGAACTGTGCACAAGGGTGATCTCATAAAGGATTGAGAATAAAACAATAAATGAAGAAATAAAAAACCCGTCCGGTTCGAATGAACCGGACGGGTTTTTCACGGGGCTTACGCCTCCTGCCAGGCCTTGACCTTGTTAGCAGCCAGGCGGGTGATGGTCTCTTCCTTATAGGGAGACTCGCTGCCGCCGAAGCCGTACAGGAAGAACTTGCCGTCCTTGGTCTTGTACAGGGACTCTTCATAGCCCTTGGGATCGCCGAATACGCCGAAAACTTTCTTCTGGATCAGTTCGGAAGCATCGGTATCGTACTCGATCTTGCAGATAACCTTCTTCATGTTACTCTTCCTTTCGCGCAATGCGCCTGATACTGGAAACAGCGGACTATTTCCGCCGGGGCATACTATAACACAAAAGGGAAGAGGCAACAATGGGCTGCAATAGGTGAAAGCATACCAAAAGATGCAAATTCAAACGTTTGCAGCTGGATTGGACACCAAATACTGAAAAAAAACAATTACAATTTCAGGCTCTCGTCGGAAAGCGTGGTGATACCGTTGGCATTCAGGACTTCCTCGGCGGTCTTCACATCATTGACCCGGAAGACAACATAGGCTTCTTCAGGCCCGGAACCGGTAAAGGCGTACATATACTCGATATTGATGTTCGCTTCGTTCAGAACGACGAGGATCGGATAGAGGGCGCCGCTGCGGTCACCCATCTTTGCGGCGACGACTTCGGTGCGGGAGAAGAGATAATGATCGCCCAGCAGCTTGCACACGGCATCGCTGTCGGAAACAATGATGCGGAGGATGCCGAAATCATTGGCTTCGGCGATGCTCAGGGCACGGATGTTGATATTCGCGTCGGAGATGGCTTTGATGGCCTCCACCAGGGCGCCCGGCTGGTTCATCAGAAAGACGGACAATTGCGTAATAGCCATGGGAACCTCCTTTTATAAAATAATGAAAATTGAAAAATGGAAATTGAAGAATTGAGAATGGAAAGCCTTTTCAATCTGAATACGAAATAAGCAATCGGTATATGCTGATAAAAGTATTATATCAGTGGAGCTTGCGTTTGTCGATGACGCGGACGGCTTTGCCTTCGCTACGGGTGATAGTTTTCGGCGCTACAAGGTGGACTTTCGGGCTGATGCCGAGCATGGTACGCAGGGCGGACTCGAGGCTCTTCTCCATCTTCTGGATCTGGCTCATCAGGTCAGAGAACTGATCCGGGGCGACCTCCACATAGACATCGAAGGTGTCGGTGTTACGCTCGCGGTCGAGCACGATCTGATAATTGGGCGTATAACCCTCGTTGAGGAGTACGGTTTCGATCTGGCTTGGGAAGACGTTGACGCCGCGGATGATCAGCATATCGTCGCTGCGGCCCATGGGTTTGGCCATCCGCACATGGGTACGGCCGCAGGAGCAGGGCGTGCGGTCAAGTACGCAAAGGTCGCGGGTCCGGTAGCGAAGCAGCGGGAAAGCTTCCTTGTCCAGCGAGGTAAAAACCAGTTCGCCGACAGAGCCGTCCGGAAGAACTTCACCGGTATCCGGGTCGATAATCTCTGCGTAGAAATGGTCCTCGTTGATGTGCATGCCTTTCTGCTCTTCGCATTCATAAGCCACTCCGGGACCGCTGGTCTCAGTCAGACCATAGATATCATAGGCCTTGATGCCGAGACTCTTCTCGATCTCCTGGCGCATTTCCTCTGTCCAGGGTTCAGCACCGAAAATGCCGGCTTTCAGTTTGTTGTCTTCGGGTTTGAAACCCATTTCCTTCAGCGCCTCACCGATATAAGCGGCATAGGAAGGCGTACAGCAGAGGATCGTGGACTCCAGATCCATCATGAACTGGATCTGGCGCTCGGTATTGCCGGAAGACATCGGCAGGGTCAGACAACCAACCTTGTGGGCGCCGTCATGGATACCGGAACCGCCGGTGAACAGGCCGTAGCCGTAGCAGACCTGTACCACGTCCTCTTCCGTGCCGCCGGCTGCGACGATAGCGCGGGCAGTACAGTCGGACCAGAGATCCAGGTCGTGCTGGGTGTAGAAGGCAACCACGCGCTTGCCGGTGGTGCCGGAGGTGGAGTGGATGCGGACGCAGTCCTTCAGGTCGGCGCCCAGCATGCCGTAGGGATAGGAATCCCGCAGATCGGCCTTGCTGAGGAAGGGAAGCTTTTTGATGTCATCCACGGATTTGATGTCATCCGGGGTAACGCCTTTCTTTTCCATCAGGTGACGGTAATAGGGGACATTGTCCCACACATGCCGTACCTGTTTTAAGAGCTTCTCGTTCTGGATCTCCAGAATCTTTTCCCGCGGTGCAGTTTCGATTTCCGGCTGATAATATTTCTTCATAAGCTTTCTCTCCTGTTCAATATGATAGGGGATCCTGTTGAGAGATTTTGGTCAGCGACAGACAACTCCCTAAAGAAAAACCACCGCCTTTTCTCAACTCAAAAGGCGGTGGATTCAAAACGCTGTATGCGTCTGATCAATCCATCGCTGACCTGCTAAAGAAGAAGACTGTGGCGAATGATCTCATTGCTGAAATCTCCTTTCGTAAGCGGCAGGCATGCCGTTGCGAAGAATATATGCCCGTATCCGGTCCTTTGTCAACTACTCTGCTTGTTTTCTGATTGTATTTTCCCGCGGCGTTGACAATAAATGGCATGGATGATATATTTTCTCTGTTGACAGCTCTGCCGGAGACAGTGCTGACCAGGAGGAAAAACATGGCTGACAATTATGTGCTGATCACGGATTCTGCTTGCGATATTCTTCCGGAAACCCTGGCGGAATGGGATGTTCAGATGATCCCGCTTGCTTTCCTGTTTACAGACACGGGCAGGGAGCAGAAGGACCATGAGGAACCGATCAAAGAGTTCTATACGGCTATGCGCGCCGGCCGGATCGCGAAGACATCCTGCGTAAATGAAGAAGCGTTTGTCAGCGCCTTTACCCCTGTTCTGGAAGCGGGACAGGATATCCTGTACCTTGGCTTTTCCAGCGGATTGAGCGCAACCTGTGAGAACGGCAAAAAGGTTGCCGCATCCCTGGCAGAAAAGTATCCGGACCGGACCATCCGGGTGATCGACTCCCTGGCGGCCTCTGCGGGAGAAGGCATGCTTGTATATCTTGGCTCAAAGAACAGAAGAGCGGGCATGACGCTGGATGAGAACGCAGACGCGCTTGAAAAGGATATCCTCCATATATGCCACTGGTTTACGGTAGACGACCTGGTCTACCTCAAACGCGGCGGCCGGGTCAGCGCCGCTACGGCGCTGCTGGGCACGGCACTGAATGTCAAGCCGGTTCTTCATGTGGACAATGAGGGACATCTGATCAAGATTACCCAGGTTCACGGTCGGAAGAAGTCCATCCGAAGGATGGCGGAAAAGCTCGGAGAAACGATCCTGCCGGATTCTCCGGTGTTCATTTCCCATGGCGACTGCATCGGTGATGCGGAAATGCTGCGTGATATTCTGAAAAACGAATACGGTAAAGAGGTTGACCTGATCACCTATGTAGGGTCAGTCATCGGCGCCCATTCCGGCCCCGGAACCCTCGCACTATTTTTCCGCGGGACGGAAAGATAACTTATTCTTAATTCACAAATCAAAACCATACTTGGTACAAACCTACCCGTACAGAAAAATAACTCCCGGTAAATGGCGGAAATCGTTGTTTACCGGGAGTTCTGTTTATGATATCCTTTGCCCATGGACGAAAACAGATCGTCCGGGAACCCGCGTAGCGGGGAAGAGGAAAGGATGATAGAACAATGAAGAAGGGCTTATTCGTAATAATCGCAGTCGCAGTACTGCTTGGAATCGTGGCGCTGACCTGTACCGCCACGGTGCAGACGGGGTATACAGGCATTGTGACGACTTTCGGCCGCGTGGAGGACGTGACGCTGGAAGCCGGACTGCATCTCAAGAGCCCGTTCCAGCGGATTATTTCCATGGACAACCGGGAGCAGAAGAGCTCCTTTACCACAGAGGCGTTTTCCAGCGACATCCAGCAGGTCGATATCACCGGTTCGATCAACTACGCGATCAACAAGAGCACGGCCATGAACCTGTTCAAGGAAGTCGGTACGGACTATTTCAACAAACTCGTCTATCCCCGGATGCTGGAGATCACAAAAGGCGTGTTCAGCAAATACACGGCCGAGAACCTTGTGGCCAACCGGCAGCGCCTGAGCGAAGCGATCCGCGAGGGGCTGCATGAGGAACTGAATAATTACGGAATCAATGTTATCAGTGTGAGCATCGAAAACCTGGACTTCACCGACGCTTTTACCGACGCCGTAGAAGCCAAGCAGGTTGCCGCACAGAAGAAACTGCAGGCGGAGATCGAGCAGGGCCAGATGACAATGGAGACCCAGCAGCAGGCGGAGCGGAAACGCATCAACGCCGAAGCGGAAGCCAATGTGGCCAAGATTAACGCGGACGCGGACGCTTACGCGCTACAGGTACGCAGCGAAGCCGAAGCCGAAGCGAACAAGAAGATCGCTGAATCCCTGACCGAGAACCTGATCCGGTTCAACGAAATCAAGGCCTGGGACGGCAAACTGCCCACCTATATGGCCGGACAGGGAGCGACAACGCTACCGATCCTTAACCTCGGAGAGACGGAAGCAGAACAGGGCGAATAAGGTATTTCAGAAAACAACGGGGAGCCGGAAGGCTCCCCATTTATGTATTATTTATCCAGTACGGAAAAGCCGTCACCGATGGCCTCGTGAGCTTCGACAATGATAACAAATGCGCCTTCGTCTTCCTCATGCAGAATGCGCTTGAAGGCGGTGATCTCGCTCCGGCTGATGACACAAAGCAGGGTCGGGCGCTCCGTACCGGTATATCCGCCCCGGGCTGTGAGCTGTGTCACACCGCGGTCCATATCATGCATGATCCGCTCTGATATTTCTTTCCAGCGGGGAGAAATAACAAAGCAGGCCTTATTTGATGAGAAACCGATAATCACGGTATCCATCACTTTTGCGGTGAGGAAAATGTTGATCAACGCGTAAAGCGCTTCGGAAATCCCGATGAGGAAACCCGCGGCCAGTACGACCGCCAGATCGATTGCAAAAAGGAAAGACCCAGTGGAGATAAACTGGAAGCGCCTGTGCACCATGCGGGCGATCATATCAGAGCCGCCGGTAGTGGCCCCGCCGCGCATGATCAGTCCCAGGCCAATCCCCAGCAAGACGCCGCCGTACAGTGAGCCAAGAAGAGGATCGTCAGTCACGGGACTCAGCGGCAGGATGTCAATGAACAGTGAAAAAAGAACAGTAGCGACCAGACTCCGGAAGGCGAAGATCTTTCCCATCGCCCTGTAACTGATTATGAACAGGGGAATATTCAAGGCCATGGAAACAGTACCGACCGGCCAGTGCAACAGGTGGTTCAGGATTGTGGCGACGCCTGTGATCCCACCGGGCGCGATCCGGTTGGGCGTCAGGAACAAAGGGTACGCTACGCCGCCGATCAGCGAGCCGAGGAGGATCTGAACATAGGAAAATAAGCGTCCGGCAGCCGCGGGATTTTTACCGATTGCTGAGCGAATGGACCTGAACATGCAGAAGCACCTCTTCCGGGATCTGGTAACAGTATCAATGTAACATAATATGGCAGATACTGGCAAGAACTTGTGAAACCGGATCGGGGAAGGTATAATCAATATACTGAAAACAGGAGGAAGCACATGGACAGGGTCAGGATTATCGCGGGCCGGAGCGGCCGGGTGTGGCCGCAGGTGCTCCGCACGGTGCGAGAGAGCATGGAAGCCGGACGCAGGCTGATCCTGTATGTGCCCGAGCAGATGACCCTCCAGGCAGAACGAGACATCATTACGGGTCTCGGATTGCCCGGATTGCTGGAAATGCAGGTGGTCAGTCCCCGGAAGCTGAGGCAGCAGGTCAGGGAAAGCATGGGCACCGGCGCGAAAAGACCTCTGACAGAGTCTGGCCGCGCGATGGCCGTTCATCGCGTGATGACGGACAAATCAGACGATCTGCAATATTACAGGAATATAACGGATCTTCCCGGCGCAGTGAAGCGCGTAGGCGGAGCGCTGGACGAACTGCGGGAGAGTGAGATTACACCGGAGGAACTGGCGGAATATGCAGCGAATGCCGCGACCGGCGCGGAACGGACAAAGCTCAGCGATCTGCAGATCATCTGGAACGGATACCAGGAGCTGATATCGGAACAGTTCGACGAGGAGAAGACGGTCTGGACCGACACAGTGTCCCGCCTGGAACGCAGCGGGATGTGGAATGGCGCGGATGTGGCGGTTTACGGATTCGATACGGTCAGGCCCGATCTGCGCGAACTGCTTGCGCACCTGTGCGGACGGGTGAACAGCGCGTCTGTTTTCCTGACAATGGATGAGGAGAGCGCACCGGACGGGCGGATCTTTATCCAGCAGCGGGAAAGCATTTGCCGCCTGGAAACGGCGCTGCGGGAAGCAGGTTTCGCAGCGGAGAAAATCCTGCTCCGCGAAGAACGCACTGACTGCGCTGAGCCGCTCAGGTGGCTGGACAGGAATCTCTTTGCGCTGAATCCGGTTTCATGGACCCGTGAGACCGGAGACGCAATTACGCTGTACGCAGGAAGTACTCCGTGGGATGAGACGGAGACGGTGGCCGCGACACTGCGCAGATGGCATGCAGAAGGCGTTCCGTGGAACAGTATGGCAATCGCGCTTCCTGCCGGCGCGGCAAATGAAGGAATGTTGCGCGCCGGGCTGAAAACAAACGGTATTCCATGCATCTGGCAAAAGAGAGATCGTGCGGCAGACCATCCGGTCTGCCGGATGCTGCTTTCCGCGCTCGCCTGCCTGAACGACGGATACAGGACCGCACAGGTGATCACGATCGCACGGAGCAGATTCTGCACACTGACGGAGGAAGAAGGCCTTCAGCTCGAAGATTACGCCAAGGCGCACGGCGTTGAGGGACGGCGCTGGCAACGGCCGTTTTCATCGGGAAACAACGCGGAGGAAGCCGAAGCACTTCGCATAAGACTGCTTGCTCCGCTGGAAAAACTGCGTACGGAACTGAGAGAAGCACGCAGCGCCGCAGCCTCTGTGGAGGCAATTGTGCATTTTCTGGAGGCAGAGAATGTGTGGAACAGGCTTCAGGAGGAAGAAGAGATCCTGCTCCAGCATGAAATGTACCGTGAGGCGGTTATCAACCGTCAGATCTGGAAACTCGTGACGGATCTGCTGGAACAGCTATGGACGCTGCTGGGTCCCCGAAGGGCTGCCATCCGGGACCTGGGGCACATGTTGGAGAGCGCGCTTGCGACAGCTGATCTTGCGGCTGTGCCCGAGCAGGAAAACGGAGTGGTCATCGGTGAAGTCGGGCATCTCCTGGCCGGGCGTATTGAGGCGCTGATCCTCCCCCGTGCGCAGGACGGTATGCTGACGGCGCCTGAAAGCGGATGGCTGACAGATCCTGAACGCCGGAAACTCGAGGAGGCAACCGGAAAAACGATCGGGATCAGCAGAGAAACAGGCTGCCTGATCCGGAAATATGATTTTTACCGGACACTGACGCTACCTCTGAAAAAACTGATGGTCAGCTGGAGTCTGCGCGCTGAGGACGGCGGCGCGCTGCAGCCGGACGGGCTGATTGCGCAACTGAAGGAACTATTTCCCGGGATAAAAGAACAGGGAGGCACGCGGGAGAGCGAACGGCGGACAGAACCTGTTACGCTGTATGCCGCACTGGACGGTATCGGACCGTGGCTGAAGGACCTGAAGAACGGCGCAGCAGACGACATGCCCGCGGTATGGAAAACAGCGCTGATCAGCCTGCTGCACAACAGGCGCTACGGTGAGACTGCGCGACGGATTCTGTCCGGAATGCTACCGGAGGAGGAAACACGGAAACTGAAGCAGGAAACCGCGCGGAGGCTTTTCATGACCGACCGGCTGTCCATCAGCCGCCTGGAACAGTTCGCATCCTGCCCGTACCGGCATTTCATCGATTACGGACTTCGCCCGGTCAGACAGGAAACATTTGAATTTGAGAATAACGATGCCGGAATTTTTTTCCATACGGCGCTTGAACGTTATATGAACAGAGCCGGCGAAGATCCGGCGTGGCCCGATATCACTCCGGAGCAGGCGGACAGCTATATGGACGCAATCTGCGCCGAACTGACAGAAGAGTGGGCGGACAGTCCTCTTCGGGATGACGCTGTTGGAGAATGGACAGGAGAAGGGTATCTGCGCCGGATTCGCCGGGCAGCGCAGGTGCTGACCCGGTTTGCTGCCAACAGTGACTTCCGGACCATAGCCACCGAACAGTCCTTCGGTGAAACGGACGGACTGCCGCCTGTAGTGATAAAGCTTCCTGACGGCAGCAAGGCCGCAGTCCGGGGGAAAATAGACCGGATTGACACCTGGGAAAACGGGGAAGGCATATGGCTGCGGATCGTGGACTACAAAAGCCGGGAGAAAAAACCGGATCCGGCCCGGATGGCGACCGGAGAACAGCTGCAGCTGATGATCTACCTGAAGGCAGCGGCAGAAAGCATGCCGGGAGCGCGGCTGGCAGGCGCGATGTATTTTCCGGTGGAGGACAGGGAAGTTAGTACCGCTGAGGACGATCCGGACCGGATTGAGACGGACCGGCTGAACGCCGTGAGAATGAGGGGACTTGTGACTGCCAGGGAAGACATTCTCCGGGCAATGGACCGGGATATCAGCCCTTATTCAGTGGACAAGGTTTTCAACAAGGACGGTTCTGTATCAAAAAGCGCTCCATGGGCAATGGAGGAAGAGACGCTCCGAAAACTGACGGAAGCGGCGGCAGAAAAGGCAGGAGAACTCTGTGCACGCATGCGCGGAGGCGAGATCGAAGCTTCACCCGGTCAGGATTCCGCCGGTTCCGTATGCCGGTACTGCGAATACCACGCTGTTTGCCGCGCGGGTACGGAAAGAGGCCGGGAACGGGATGACGGGATCACATATGAGCAGATCGCCGGGAAAAACACGTTGCGCGAAAATGAAAAGTAGCGTATAATCATAGCCAGAGAAAACCCCATAAAAGGAGGCTGATTCCCATGATACAGGTAATTGCAGGCAAAAAGGGCTCCGGTAAAACGAAGCGGCTGATTGACCTGACCAATACCACTGCCCGTGACGCGGTGCACGATGTAATTTTCCTGGATGACGATAACCGTTACATGTTCGACGTTGATCACAAGGTTCGCTTTATCAATGCCGAAGATTATCATATTCATAATGCCGATATGTTTATCGGCTTTCTGTGCGGGATCCTTTCCTCCAATTTTGATGTCGGCACGATCTTCATTGACGCATTCCTGAAACTGTGCCGGACGGAACTGGCAGACACAGAACCGATCGTTAAGATCCTGGCGGAGCTCGGAGCGAAACATGATGTGGACTTTGTCCTGAGCCTGAGCGCCGATCCGGAGGAAATTCCGGTCTTTTACCGGCAGTATATGATCTGAGCTTCAGACGAACAGAAGAGGCGGCGGTCAATCCCGGCGCCTCTTTCATTCCAGACGGAACCTATTCTGAAAACCGGAGCGTGATTGAACCGTGTCATTCTTTTCCACCCGCGGTGAAAGCTGCGTTACAGCCAGCCAGGCGATTCTGTACGGCCTGGCGCCGGACGGCGGCCTGTATGTGCCCGCTATGTTCCAAAGTGTTCCAATGCAGAGGATTTCCTCCTTCTGTGAATGGGATTATTCCACACGGGCTGTTTCCATCATTAAGCGCTATCTGGAGGATTTCTCTGTCCAGGAAATTGAGGAAGCAGTCAGAGCCGCTTATTCTGCAGAACGCTTTGATACGCCGGAGATTGCTCCGGTAAAGCAGATCGACGACGCAACCTGGGTGCTTGAACTGTTCCATGGACCGACGCTGGCTTTTAAGGACATCGCGCTGCAGCTGCTGCCGCACCTGATCCGCCGGTCCGCACAAAAGAACGGTGAAAACCGGGAAATCAGCATCCTGGTCGCTACCAGCGGTGACACCGGCAAGGCAGCGCTCGAAGGCTTCCGGGATGTCCCGGGAACCAGCTGCACCGTATTCTATCCGCAGGACGGGGTCAGTGACGTCCAGAAACTGCAAATGGTGACTACCGGCGGAAGCAACACGCATGTAATTGCCGTTGAAGGCAACTTTGACGATGCCCAGACAGGCGTGAAAGAGCTGTTTGCTTCCGAACAGTTTGTTTCACAGATGAACGCGCGCGGGAAGACGCTGTCCTCCGCCAACTCCATCAATTTCGGCAGGCTGGTGCCACAGATCGTTTACTACTTCTCGGCCTACGCCGATCTGGTAAACAACCATGCGATTATGCCGGGTGACCCGGTCAACTTCTGTGTGCCAACCGGTAATTTCGGCGACATTCTTGCCGGTTATTATGCCCGGAATATGGGGCTGCCGGTGAATAAACTGATCTGTGCGAGCAACCGGAACAATGTTCTGTCCGATTTCTTCGCCAGCGGTATTTATTCCACTCACCGCACATTCTTCAAAACGCTCAGCCCGAGCATGGACATCCTGGTTTCTTCCAATCTGGAACGGTTACTGTATGAGGCGGCGGACCGGGACGGCACACTGGTGAAGACATGGATGGAACAACTGAAGGAGTGCGGCAGCTATTCTGTGGGTGAGCAGCGCCGGGAATGGCTTGCGGACGTATTCTGGGGTGACTGTGCGGATAACAAGGACACTCTGATCGAGATCCGTAAGCGCTTTCAGGAAGATCATTACCTGTTGGATCCACATACAGCTGTGGGAGGCCATGTACTGCGCCAGTACCGGATGAAGACAAACGACGCCACGCCAACGGTGCTTCTGGCCACGGCGAGCCCGTACAAGTTTGCCGCGGATGTTCTGAGAGGACTCGCCGGCATGGACGCGGCGGAAGGGAAGGACGCCTTCGCCTGCAGTGAAGAGCTGGAAAAACTGACCGGAATACCGATGCCTGCCCAGGTACGTACCCTGAAGGACCTTCCGATCCGGCACCGGGCGGTATGCGCCAGGAACGCCATGGGCGAAGCGGTGCTGAAGGAATTTGATTGATCTGAAATAATGACCCGAACCGGGACGGTATCTCCGAAATTGTGATTTATCACAGTTTCGGAGATAATTTTTTCTTTTCAAACGCTTTTTGATATGATAAAATATACTTTGGATTTGTCCCGGAGAGGACAATATCCGGAAAGGCGTGATCCAATTGACCGCAGCTGAGCGGCTGATGAATCAATTCCGTCCGGGGTCCCGTACAGCCGTGGCGGTGCATGATCCGTCCAATATGTTCTATCTGACCGACGGATATACCGGCGAAGGCGTTGTTTATCTCTCGGAGGTCAGCCGTGTTATCATCACGGATTTTCGCTACACAGAGCAGGCTGAACGCCAGGCCCCCGGTTTCCGTGTAGAGATGACGGAAAAGGGCCGCGGACACAACAAAATCCTGGCGGAGCTGGCAAAAGCGGAAGGTATCACCGAACTGCGGGCAGAAACCAACTATCTTTCCGTGGATGATTTCGAGGCCATGCGCGGTGCGGTGGGAGAAGAAATTTCCTGTGTGCCGCTGAACAAGGCGCCTCAAAAACTCCGGGAAATCAAAACGCCGGCGGAGATTGTTGCGATCCGCAAAGCCTGCGACATCACTTCGGAAGCTTTCAACGCAATTTTGCCGAAGATCCGGCCCGGTATGAGCGAAAAGGAACTGCAGATCGAACTGGATTTTACGATGCTTCGTCTTGGCGCTGACGAATTCGCGTTCGATACGATCATCGCCTCCGGTGAGAACGGCAGCCTGCCTCACGCAATTCCCGGCCAGCGCCTTCTGAAACAGGGCGATATGATCACGATGGACTTTGGCGCGAAAGTCGGGAAATACTGCAGCGACATGACCCGGACGGTTGCTCTCGGGCAGCCTTCGGACGAGATGCGCAAGGTCTATGACACCGTACTGAGAGCACAGACACTGTGCGAGGACGCCCTTATGGCCGGAAAGACCGGTGTGGAGATTGACAAGCTCGCCCGGGACTACATTGACGCCCGGGGCTATGCAGGACGCTTCGGCCATGGGCTGGGGCATTCAGTCGGGATAGATATCCACGAGGAACCACGCCTGAGCCCGACCTGCAGCGACGTGATAAAAGCCGGCGTCGTGATTACCGTGGAACCCGGCGTCTACCTGCCCGGCGTGGGCGGCGTGCGGATCGAAAACACATGCCTTGTAAAGGAAAACGGCTGTGTACCGCTGACTACGGCGGATAAACAGCTTATCATCCTGTAATATAGGGAACCCCCAGAAAGAACGAACGGAGGAATGAGACAATGATTACCGCTGGCGATTTCAAAAAGGGCATTACGATCGAATGGGACGGAGGCGTATGGAACATCGTTGATTTCCAGCACGTGAAGCCCGGAAAAGGCGCGGCTTTCGTCCGCACGAAGATCAAGAACGTGATGACCGGCGCGGTCGTTGAACGCAGCTTCAATCCGACTGACAAGATGCCCAAGGCCATCATTGAGACCAAGGAGATGCAGTACGTCTACAATGACGGCGACCTGTACTACTTCATGGACGTGGAAACCTATGAACAGCTGCCGCTGAGCAAGGACCAGGTCGAGGACGCTATCCCCTTTGTAAAAGAGGGAACCAATGTGACCGTGCGCTTCTTCAAAGGCAGCGCCTTCTCCGTGGAAGCGCCGAACTTTGTGGTACTCGAAGTAACGGATACCGAGCCCGGATTTGCCGGAGACACCGCGTCCAACACTTACAAGCCCGCGACGCTGGAGACCGGTTTCAGCCTGCAGGTACCGCTGTTTATCAACACCGGCGATAAGATCCAGATTGACACCCGCAGCGGCGAATATCTGAAGAGGGCGTAATAATGAGCAGACTGACGGACAGAATCAGTTATCTCCAGGGCCTTGCGGAAGGTATGAAGCTTAACCCGGATAAAGACTCTCACAAGCTTATCCTCGGCATTCTGGACGTGCTGGGGGAGGTTGGCGAGTCCTTTGAGGCACTGGCGGAATCCCATGGCGAACTGAGCGATTATGTCGAAAGTATCGACGAAGATCTGGCGGACCTGGAAGCCGATCTGTATGACGACGAAGACGAGGAGCTCGCAGAGGACGACGAAGATCAGGTCTTTGAGGGCACGATCGAGTACGAATGCCCTCACTGCGGCGCTACGGTCGAGATTGATCCGGACGAAGTGGATTTTGATGAGGACGCGCTCTGTCCCCAGTGCGGCAAGGAGCTTTTCCCCGAACTGCCGGAGGAAGGCCTTGACGGCGAGCCGGAAGATGAGGAATGACCGGCTGTAAAGACAATTGTATTTTTGGGCTGCTTTCGGGCAGCTCGTTTTTGTACCGGAGGAATTGAATGGGCAGTGACGAGATTCGGGTGGCAGTGATTTCCGATACACACGGACTGCTTCGGCGCAGCGTTGTCCGGGAAGTGCAGGACTGCGCATTTATTCTTCATGCCGGGGATATTATCCGGGAAAGCGACCTGGATGAACTGGCACTGTACGGCAACCTGTTTGCTGTCCGCGGCAACAATGACCTGTGGTCGCGGGGCGTAAAGGATCTTGCAGGATATCTGCGGTTCCGGATCGGCGGAGTATCCTTCTATATGACGCATGACCGGTGGGATGTGCCCGGTCGCCTGGACGGTGTTGACGCGGTCATCTGCGGTCATACCCACAGGTACAGCGAGGAACGCATTGACGGGCGGCTCTGGCTGAACCCGGGCAGCTGCGGCCGTGCACGCTTCGGAGGGGAGATAACCATGGCGAGACTGATTCTGCTTGGCGGGAAAATCATTCATGTGGAACGGATCGACCTGGAAGACGATGAATAAAGCCTGAAACAGGGAGATGTTGATCCTGCATGCGGGTATGGTGTATACTCAATGCCGAAAGAAGGGAAGCAGATGACAAATCCGAAGACAGGCGCGCGGCCGAAAAAGAGACGCCGCGCCGTCAGCATCAGCCGGGTAACGGCCCTTGTGTTTCTGGGGATCATTTTATTCGGCACGCTGCTGCTGACACTGCCATTTGCTTCCCGTAACGACCGGAGTGCAGGGCTGCTTACAGCTCTGTTTACAGCCACTTCCGCCACATGTGTTACAGGGCTTGTTCTGGCGGACACCTGGACCCAGTGGAGCAATTTCGGCCAGGCGGTAATCCTGGCCATGATCCAGGTGGGTGGTCTGGGCTTCATGTCAGCTGCTTCACTGGCCTATTTCAGCCTGCGGAAACGTATTTCCATCCAGCAGCAGCTGGTTATGGCGGAAGCCATCGGTTCAAACATGGAAGACGTGGTGGCTCATCAGAAACGGCTGATGATACGCGCCTTCACGGTCGAGGGAATCGGCGCGCTGATCCTGACGCTACGGTTTCTGACAGAGTATTCTGTCCCCCAGGCCGTAAAACTCGGGGTTTTTCACGCGGTTTCCGCATTCTGCAATGCTGGCTTTGACGTACTTGGCTTTAAACAGCCCGGCGCGAGCCTGATTGTTTATCAGACGGATCCGGTCATCTGTCTGACACTGAGCGCTCTGGTTATTATCGGCGGTCTTGGTTTCCTGGTCTGGGATGAACTGCTTCGGCAGAAGAGCCCCGGAAAATGGAGTGTTTATACCAAACTTGTGATGATCACCACAGGGGCGCTGCTGCTTGCCGGAACGATTCTCACCTGCCTCCTGGAGTGGGGAAATCCGTCCACGCTCGGCACACTGACCGTGCCCCAAAAGCTGCTGGCAGCGTTCTTCCAGTCCATGACGCTGCGTACGGCCGGCTTTGCCGGAGTGGATCAGGGCCTGCTGACGCCTGCCGGGAAAGCGGTCTCCATTTTCCTGATGCTTATCGGCGGTTCTTCCGGTTCTACGGCCGGGGGCCTGAAGACGGTTACGTTTGTTGTGCTGCTGATGTTCCTGTGGAACAGGATCCGCGGACGCCGGACCGTGAGCGTGTTTCACCGGACAATTTCCAACGACCATGTGCTGAACGCCATTACGATTTTTATGCTGATGGTGCTTCTGGCTTTTGCCGGCGCAGCGGTTATCTGTGCCACATCTCCGGTAGGCTTTGCCGACGGCCTTTTTGAAACGGTTTCCGCAATCGGTACGGTCGGCCTTACTGCCGGGGCGACACCGCGGCTCAGCATTGTCTCCAAATTCATAATTATGCTGTTTATGTACTTCGGAAGGGTGGGTCTGCTCACCATCAGTTTCGGATTCCTGCGGAACAAACCTTCGGGAGAACAGTACAGATACGCGAATACCGATCTGCTGATCGGATAACAGGAGGAAACGCCCTATGAAATCCTATGTTGTAATCGGCCTGGGCCGTTTCGGAACAGAACTGGCAACCAGGCTCTACGCCTGCGGGGAAGAAGTCATGGCCATCGACATGAATGAGACCCTGATTGACAAAATCGCGGATCGGGTTACCCGCGCTGTCGCAGCGGACGCCCGGGACGCAGACGTGCTGAAAAAACTGGGCGTGGAGAATTTCGACCGCGCAATTGTGGCGGTAGGTTCCGATCTTGGCGCTTCTGCCCTGATTACCATGCACCTGAAGAGCCTGAACGTTCCCTTCATCATGTGCAAGGCGCAGGATGATACCTATAAGGATATTCTGGAAAAACTGGGGGCTGACCGCGTAATTATTCCGGAGAGGGAAGTGGCGGACAAACTGGCTCTGGGCCTGACCCACGCAGGAGTGATGGAATACATCGAGCTCAGCCAGGAATTCGGCATTGTCGAAATGGAACCAGTTCCGGCGTGGGTGGGGAAAACCATCCGTGAGCTGGAACTGCGGACTACCTACGGTGTTAACGTGATTGCCGTGCGAAGCAATGAGGATACGATCAAAATCCCGCCGGATATCGATACGCCTATACCGGCAGATGTCATCATGGTCATGCTCGGCAAATATGAAATGTTTGAGAATCTGAAAAAGAAGTGAAAGAATAAGGAGCGGATGAAAGATGAGCGCCAGACCGATCCTCTGGATCGTGATCCCCTGCTATAACGAAGAGCAG
>CAMKEI010000048.1 GCA_946411525.1 uncultured Clostridia bacterium
GGCCGAGTTCCTTGGCTTTCTTGGCCAGGTCGGTCTTGCCCTGGGTGGCGCCGTTCTCGGCTTCCACGCGGACGCGCAGGTTTTCCTTGGTGCTGGGGGAGACGACTTCGCCCAGGAGCTCCGCAAACCTGGCGGCGTGGTCCGCTTCCTCGAACGCGGCGGTCTTCCAGTATTCCGCGATCTCCGGATAGCCTTCACGGGCGGCGGCGCGGCCCATGGCCAGGTACATGCCGACTTCCGTGCACTCACCCTCAAAGTTGGCGCGCAGGCCTGCCTTGATTTCTTCCGGGACGTCCTTGGCCACGCCGATCACATGCTCGGAGGCCCAGGTCATTTCGCCTTCCTGCTTGATGAACTTGGAACCGGGGACCTTGCATACCGGGCACTTTTCCGGCGGTTCGGGACCTTCATGTACATAGCCGCATACGGGGCATACCCACTTCATAACGATTACCTCCAATATTGATTTTTCATTTACGGCACTTGCCTGATATAATTATATCATTGTAAACGGCGGAAAGTAAAGCAAGAAAAATACAAAAGCCGGAGAAGTAAAGAATAAAAGGAAAAACTTGCTTTTGGAATCAAGTTGTGTTAAAATCCATCCGATTACGCACCTTTTCCCTGCGACTGCTTGTGCCGTGTACCGCGGTGGCCGGCCGCACAAGGGAAAGGGGTGGAAAATAACAAGGAGGGAACCCCTATGGCAGTCATTTCCATGAAACAGCTCCTGGAAGCCGGCGTACACTTCGGTCACCAGACCCGCCGGTGGAACCCGAAGATGGCGCAGTACATCTTCACCGAACGCAACGGCATCTACATCATCGACCTGCAGAAGACCGTCCGCAAGGTTGATGAAGCTTATGCTTTCGTCCGCGACATCGCGATGGAAGGCAAGAGCATCCTGTTCGTCGGCACCAAGAAGCAGGCGCAGGAATCCATCGAGAGCGAAGCGAAGCGCTGCAACATGTTCTATGTCAACAACCGCTGGCTGGGCGGCATGCTGACCAACTTCAAGACCATCCGTACCCGGATCGACCGGCTGAACCAGATCGACAAGATGGAGCAGAACGGCCAGTTCGACGTGCTTCCCAAGAAGGAAGTCATTAAGCTGATCCACGAGCGGGAAAAGCTGGAGACCAACCTGGGCGGCATCCGCGAGATGAAGAAGCTCCCCGGCGCCCTGTTCGTTGTGGACCCCCGCAAGGAGCACATTGCCGTGACCGAAGCCCGCATCCTGGGCATCCCGATCGTGGGTATCGTTGATACCAACTGCGATCCCGACGAGATCGACTACGTCATCCCCGGCAACGACGACGCCATCCGCGCCGTGAAGCTGATCGCCGGCAAGCTGGCCGACGCTGTGCTGGAAGGCAAGCAGGGCGAGCAGAACGAAGCGGAAGCTGAAGAAGCTCCCGCCGCTGAAGCTGAAGAAAAGCCCGCTGAAGCGACTGAGGCTTAATCAATCAGAGGGCTTTCCGATCGCCCCCTGAAACCCCTTCGGCAAATATGCATTATATTTTAAGTATATTAGAGAGGATTGATTGAATATGGCAGCAATTACTTCCGCTATGGTTAAAGAGCTGCGCGAACGTACCAGCGCCGGCATGATGGACTGCAAAAAGGCCCTGGTCGAGAGCGACGGAGATATGGACAAGGCCATTGAATGGCTGCGTGAAAAGGGACTGAGCCAGGCCGCCAAGAAGGCCAGCCGCATCGCCGCTGAAGGCGTGGTTGCCCAGTACACCAACGAAGACGGAACGATCGGCGCGATCGTCGAAGTCAACTGCGAGACTGACTTTGTCGCCAAGACCGACAACTTCATCGGCTTCGCCAACAAGGTTGCCAAGCAGGTTGCCCTGGCGAACCCCGCTGACGTGGACGCCCTGATGGCCCAGGCCTTCGTGGACGACAGCAGCAAGACCATTTCCGACCTGGTCAGCGACGCGACCGTGGCGATCGGAGAGAAGATTTCCATCCGCCGGTTCAGCCGCTATGAGACCACCGGTGTGGTTTCCACCTACATCCATCTGGGCGGCAAAGTCGGCGTTATGGTCGAAGTCGCCGCTGACGCTGCCGGCCGCGGCAACGAAGAAGTGAAAACCTTTGCCCATGACCTGGCGCTGCAGATCGCCGCTGCCAAGCCCGAGGCTGTCCGCCGCGAGGAAGTGGACGTGGAGAAGCTGGAGAAGGAAAAGGAAATCCTTCGTGCCCAGGCTCTGAACGAAGGCAAGCCCGAGAAGATCGTCGACCGCATGGTCGAAGGCCGGATCGAGAAGTACTACAAGGAAGTGTGCCTGCTGGAGCAGCCCTTCGTCAAGGATCCCGACAAGACCATCAAGAACCTGATGGGCGAGATCGCCAAGGCTGCCGGCGCGGAGCTGGACGTTGTGAAGTTCAGCCGCTTCGAGCGCGGTGAAGGCATCGAAAAGCGGAAGGATGACCTGGCCGCCGAGATCGCTGCGATGCAGAAGTAAAATACGTTGAAAAAAGGGACTGTCTGCGGACAGTCTTTTTTTCAACACATTTATAAATCATCATTGTTTTGTGAGAACGGAGGAGAACAATGAAAATCGGACTGCTGATTGCCATCAAGCGGGAGATGGAAGCGTTTCTGAACAGCGGGGAAGAACGTACGGAGGAGGTTGTTTCCGGCCGGACCGTCTATAAAACCCGGATGGAAGGACACGACATGTATGTCGTCCAGTCCGGCTGCGGCGAGATCGACGCGGCGGCGGCCACGATGCTGCTGATCGTGAAGTACGGCTGTGAAGCGATCCTGAACTTTGGCGTGACCGGCGCGCTGGATAGGGAACTGAAGGTCGAGGACCTGTTTGTGGCGGAAAAAGTCTGGCACTATGATTTCGACGTCACACCTTTTGCCGATACCATCAAAGTAGGCCAGTACGAGGAGTATCCGGACGAATTCATTCCGCTGGACGCCGGGCTGGCGGACCTGGTGGCGGAAAGAATTCCGGGGATCCGCAGGATCGCGGTCGCCAGCGGGGACAAGTTCGTGGAGGACCGGGCGGAAAAGCTGCGCCTGGGGGAATCCGGCTGCGGGATCTGCGAGATGGAGCTGGCGGGGATCGCCCGCACCTGCGAGCGCAGCGGCGTGAAATGCCTGAGCATCAAATGCATCAGCGACGCTTTCGACGGAACCGGCGAGGACTTTGAGAAAAACGTGAAGGCAAGCGCGGAAAAGGCTTTCCGGGCCATCCGGGAAGTGCTGAAGGCGCTGGAGTAATCCATCATTCACAAATCATTATCCATAATTAATGGTTGAACAGCAATAATTGGATATGCTATAATTAATTGGATACCAATCACATTCAACAACCTGAGACAGGAGGAACCGAGTCACATGCAATACACCAAAGAAGTGGAAGAAATGGTCTGTGTTGCGAAGGGCCCGAATCACGGTCCCGCGCCGATTCCCGAAGAGGGGAAATGGATCCAGGCCAAAGAGATCAAAGACATTTCCGGTTATACCCACGGCGTCGGCTGGTGCGCCCCGCAGCAGGGCGCCTGCAAGCTGAGCCTGAACGTGAAGAACGGCGTGATCGAGGAAGCCCTGGTGGAGACCATCGGCTGCTCCGGTATGACGCATTCCGCCGCGATGGCCAGTGAAATCCTGCCCGGCAAGACGATCCTGGAAGCGATGAACACCGACCTGGTGTGCGACGCCATCAATACCGCCATGCGCGAGCTGTTCCTGCAGATCGTGTACGGCCGGACCCAGAGCGCTTTCTCAGATGACGGCCTGCGCATCGGCGCCGGCCTGGAAGACCTGGGTAAGGGCCTGCGCTCCATGGTGGGTACCATGTACGGCACCCGCGAGAAGGGCACCCGTTATCTGGAGATGACGGAAGGCTACGTTGTCAAGATGGCCCTGGACAAGGATGATCAGGTCTGCGGCTATCAGTTCCTGAGCCTGGGCAAGATGATGGACGCCATCAAGAAGGGTATGAGCCCCAACGAAGCGTACGAGAAGAACCTCGGCACCTACGGCCGGTTCAAGGCCGAAGACGGCGCGGTCAAGTGGATTGACCCGCGCAAGGAATAAGGGGAGGGTGAGACAAATGGCACTGTTTGAGAATTATGAAGGCCGTATGCCTCAGCTGCAGCCTGTTCTGGACAAATACGGATTCAAGAACTTTGAGGAAGTCAAGGCTTTCACCAACGGCAAGGGCGTGGACGCCTACTCCATCGTGGAGAGCACCCAGCCCATCTGCTTCGAGAACGTGAAGTGGGCCTATGAACTGGGCGCCGCCATCGCCATCAAGGAAGGCGCGAAGAATGCCGCGGAAGCCGCCAAATGGATCGGCACCGCCCTGCAGGCGTTCTGCATCCCCGGTTCCGTCGCGGATCAGCGCCAGGTCGGTATCGGCCACGGCAACCTGGGCGCGATGCTGCTGGACGAAGAGACCGAGTGCTTCGCCTTCCTGGCCGGCCATGAGTCCTTCGCTGCCGCTGAAGGCGCCATTAAGATCGCGCTGAACGCCAACAAAGTGCGCCAGAAGCCCCTGCGGGTTATCCTGAACGGCCTGGGCAAGGATGCCGCCATGATCATTTCCCGGATCAACGGTTTCACCTATGTGCAGACCAAGTATGACTACCTGTCCGCCGATGTGAAGGAAGACCATGCGCTGACTGTCGTCAGTAAGACCGCGTATTCCACCGGCGACCGTGCCAAGGTCAACTGCTACGGCGCGGACGACGTCCGTGAAGGCGTTGCCATCATGTGGCATGAAGGCGCTGATATCTCCATCACCGGCAACAGCACCAACCCCACCCGGTTCCAGCATCCCGTTGCAGGCACCTACAAGAAGGAACGCTGGGAAGCCGGCAAGAAGTACTTCTCTGTGGCGTCCGGCGGCGGCACCGGCAGGACTCTGCATCCCGACAACATGGCTGCCGGCCCTGCCTCCTACGGCATGACGGACACCATGGGCCGGATGCACTCCGACGCGCAGTTCGCAGGATCATCCTCCGTCCCCGCCCATGTGGAGATGATGGGATTCCTCGGCGCCGGCAACAACCCGATGGTCGGTATGACCGTGGCTGTGGCCGTGGCTGTGCAGGAAGCCCTGAACAAGTAACACATATGGAAAAACGCTCCCGAAGACTTCTTCGGGGGCTTTTTTCATGGAATTCATGAATTCACAATTCATAATGATATAGTATGTTTGGTGTGCCATTTATCGTTCTGTGCTTGCGAAAACAGGGAGGGTATAATAAAATAAGCTGTCGCAGGTCCGGAGGGGATCGGACACGGGAGGAACCATGGGCGAACAGAAAACGGTCTGGGTAACCGGCGCTTCCAGCGGGCTGGGGCTGCATACCGCGGCCGCGCTGAAGGAAGACGGGTGGTGCGTGATTGCCGGAGCCCGCAGCTTTGAGGACGGGGAAGCCGACGGCATTCACCGGCTGAAGCTGGACGTGACGGATGAGGAGAGCGTCCGCCGCTTCTGTGAGCGTGCGAAGGAGATCGCGCACCCGGACGCGCTGGTACAGTGCGCCGGCATGCTGGTGCTCGGCTCCTGCGAGGAGACCGCAGCGGAGGAGTTCCGCCGGGTGATCGACACCAATTACCTGGGTATGGTCCGGGTGAACAGGGCGGTCCTGCCGCTGATGAGGGCACGTGGCGGAGGAAAGATCGTGCTGTTCTCTTCCATCAACGGGCTTCTGGGGATCCCCTTCCAGAGCGCCTATACCGCCAGCAAGCACGCGATCGAGGGATACGCGGAATGCCTGGCTATGGAAGTGAAACCTTTCGGTATCCAGGTGATGCTGGTGGAACCCGGGGATCACCGGAGCGGAAGCGACAAATACCGTCCGCATGCGGCCGCTATGGGCGGCGGATCACCCTACGCGGCGGAATATGAAAGCGCTGTTTCGCAGATTGCCCATGACGAGCACAACGGGTCCGACCCGGATGTGCTGGGCCGGAAGATCGCCCGGACGCTGGACCGGAAACGGATCCCCTTCCGGAAGCGGATCGCCAGCCCGGACCAGCATATGGCGGTCTATATCCACCGGCTGATGCCCGCGAAGCTGAACGCGGAAATCCTCAGAAAGTATTATATCCGAAAGAAGAAAAAAGCATGAAAACGATGAAACGACTGGCTGCCCTGTTCCTGGTGCTCCTGCTTTTGCTTCCCTGCCTGGCCCTGGCGGAGGAGGATGGAGACTATGAGGAGGAGACCTACGAGGATTCCGCCTCCGCGGACGAAGCGGTGACGGAGAAGGACGGATGGCACTTCAACTCCAAGGGCTTCCTCGTTGGGGACGACAATCCCGGGGACGAGTATATCCTGGAGGACGAGGCGAATGGCATCTGGCAGTATGCCACCCGGGACCTGGCCATCATCGTGACCAGGTACCAGGAAACCGTCAAGATCAAAAAGCAGAAGCGGATCAGGGAATACTGCATTGCGGAAATCTACGCCTCGGAGGAGTCACCCCTGTTTACCGTCGCCACGGAAGCCACCAAGAAAAAGGTTGCCGGCTACATGAAGGCCAAGCCTGAGGATCTGGCGTCCACGGTCATGCTGGCCATATCGGACGACTACTACGGCCACCGGCTGCAGACCGTGGACCAGAAAAAGGCGTCCTGGCCGGTGGGCGTGATCATCCGCAACGGTGAGATCCGCGGCAACAAGACCCGCGCCAACGGAAAGCGCATCCTGCCTCCGCTGGACACGCTGGCCGTTTACGGGGACGGCAGCATGAAGATCAACCTGGCCGGCGAAAAAACCGCCGAGGAGTTCCTGGCGGAAGGCGCCACTCAGGTATTTGCCTTCGGCCCCTGGCTGATCCGCGATGGAGAAATCAACGAGAAGGAAGCCGGGCCGGACTCGAACTATTACGCCTACAACGAGCCCCGGGCAGCCATCGGAATGGTGGAGCCCTTCCACTATATCGGCATCGTGGTCAAGGGTGAGCCGAAGTCCAAGTACGCCGGGGTCCATCTGGACTGGCTGGCAGAAAAGTTCAGGGAATACGGATGTACCGAAGCCCTGAACCTGGACGGCGGCGGAACGGCGTGCATGTTCTTCAACGGCAAGGCCATCATCTACGGGCGCGGCTCCGTCCGTTCCCTGGGCAGCATGATCGCCTTCGGGCAGAAATAATACAGCCGGATATACGAACGCGGCTGCGGGCTTCATAACCCGCAGCCGCGTTTTCCTTATGCTTTCGGCAGCCAGACGGTGAGCTCGCCTTCTCCGTTCCGGTCCGCCGCGTAGGTCCAGGAACCGCGGCTGTCCCTGCAGATCTGTTCGAAGTGGTTTTCCGAGGGGGTACAGCAGTACAGCGGAAGGCCGTCGGGTGAGACCGGCGCCTGGCTACTGTCCGGAACAAGACGGACGTTGCCACCTGTGATGATCACGCGGGAATGTTCGTTGCCCAGCAGCATTCGTTCTCCCGCGAGGATATCGCCGGCGATGTCGCCGCTTTCAATCCGGGTATTACAGGCGCCGTCCGAGCTGCCGAAACCGGCCACCCGGTTTCCTTCGCCGTGAATCCGGACGCGGGTATCACAGATGCGGGCGGAGACTTCCCCGCTGAAGGTGCCGATGCACGCGCCGGCATCACAGTGGACGGAAACTGTAACCGACCCGTCTTCCAGCAGGATATCGCCGGTGGCGTTCATTGAACCGACACCGGTCGCCCGTTCGCAGTTGACCGTTATGTCCAGCGCGCCGGAGGACCGGATCCCGGCGTAGCCGGAGAGGGAGCCGATCCCCAGCGCGTCATTGCCTTCTATCACAGCGGAAACAGAGGCTTCCCGGCTGACCGTGACCTGCGCGTCACCGGTGGAACTGCCCAGGCCGATCACGCTGATGCCCCTGGCGGAAAGGCGGCATGTTCCCTTCCGGATGGAAATACCGTCCCCGGCACTTTGCCCGCCGCCGATGCAGACTACCTTGTCCCCGGATGACCGGATGTCCAGGCTGCCGTCCAGGTCGATCACAACGGTTCCGTACGGATCGTTATAGTTTGAACCGATGCCGACGGAATAGTTCCGGTTGTTCAGGATGTTCAGGCTGCCGCCGCCCCGGAGCGTCAGGCGGGAGGTGGCTGGAACGCGGATCCCTTCCTTATGCAGGAAGTTGGCCCCTTCCGCCTCCAGGGTCAGGCTGCTGCGGCTGCCGATCTGAACGGTGGTTTCGTTAACGCCTTTGATATTTACGTTCCGCAGGGTCAGCACGGTTTCCGTATCATCATCGGTCAGGAGAATCATATCCGCCTGCTGGGACGCCTGCCCGGTCAGGGTAACATGACCACCGGGAATCCGGATGCAGGTATACTGTTCCATGGCAAGCGCCAGCAAATCCAGGGAGTCGCCGTCGGAAGCCTGGTAGATCTTTGTGTCCCGGTCGAAGCGGGTACGGATCAGGTTCTCGGAGAGGATCTCCTGGCGGACGGATTCATGGATGGTGGGCACCGGGTTCCACGCGGGGCGCCCGATATAGGCCCCCTGGAGCAGGTCGATGCCGTAGTCGATTACCGCCCGGAGCTCCTCAGAGGTTTCAACGCCTTCCGCCAGCGCGCGGATCCCGTTCTGATGGGCGAACTCAATCGTATTGCGGACAAAGAGCTGCTTGTTCTGATCTTTCCCGATCCCGGAGATCAGCGCCCGGTCAATCTTGATGATCTGCGGGGAATAGCGGAGCACGTTGACGATATTACTGTGGCCGGTTCCGAAGTCGTCGATGGCGATCTGGGCGCTGCTGCCTGTCTTGCAAAGGCTCTTCAGCCGGTACAGCTCCTCTTCTGTGGTGGGATCCTGCTCCGTCAGTTCATAAACGAAGCAGTCCAGATAGCTGTCAAATTCCTTCCGGATGGCGGCGCAGTCCTCCTCGTTCAGGAAATGGCCGGGGATCGTGTTGATAAAAACCTTGCAGCCGTTAAAACTGCTGTAATCCCGGACGAAGCGTTCCATGATGCCGAAGAACGTCGCCCGCTCCACGTCATACAGACGGTTGTACTCCCGGGCGATGTCCAGGATTTCGAGCGGGGCGAGGTTAATCAGGTTGTCCGTGCGCATCAGCGCCTCATAGGCGTAGACCTGGGCGCTCCGCGCGCTCACGATGGGCTGGAAATGGAACTTGAACAGGTTCTTTTCCATCAGCAGGTTGAAGGTGCTGTAGAGCTCCATGGAGGAGGAAGATGGCTTGGAGACGGCGCGGCTGCTGCGCAGCCTGTTCAGGTACAATTCCTCCAGTGCCAGCCGGATCAGGTTTTCAGGCGCGGCTTCCTTCCAGCCTTTTTCCAGGGCGGTGCAGCCTGAAACTATCTCCACAAAATACGGCCTGGAGCTGACAGAATTGTAGGATTCGATCTGCCGGAGGAAGTCCTCAGCGGCCCGGCCGGCCGCCCTGATGACGGAGGCAGCGTCGTCTCCGGCGGTGACGACGGCGAACTGATCTCCACTGATCCGGGCGATGACCAGCGCGTCCGGATGGGAGGAAGCCAGGCGGGCAGCCACAAGCCGGGTAATTTCCTCGGTTTCATTCATGCCGTAATTTTCATAGATATAGTTGTAGCGGGATATGCTGAAAACGGAAAGCGCCAGGGCGCGCAGGCGACTTTTTTCCGCGGCGGTGTATTTTTCGAACCAACGGGTAAGGCCCTTCAGGTTGTTCAGCCCCGTGACGGCGTCCGTATACAGTGTGCTGTCCAGGTGATGGATCAGCTGCTGCTGCCGGGCTCTGCCGAGATGGATCGTCAGGATCAGGTTCAGCACGTCCGACAGGCGTTTGATCAACTGGGCATCCCTGTCCAGATCTGTGGTATGGGCGGCATAGAATCCCCAGACGGCATTGCCGGTATAGAGGGTGTTGAACAGGGTGATCCCGGTCTCCAGCCCTTCCTGCGGGTGGAGTTCGCTGAGCCGGCACTGTGTGATGACCGCATCCTCTTCCCGTTCCCGGTAGGGGATGTACAGCAGATCTTCCTCGATGCTGTCCGCGGCATAGTCGGTGCCCGAATAGATTTCCAGGATACGCCTGTTCAGGCAGATATAGGAATCGGGCAGGAGGGAAGCGGAAATAATCCGCAGGAAAGTATCCGGCTCCTGCTGAGCGAGCAGCCGCTCGACCGCGTGGAACAGGTCATTCTCGTGACTGTTCAGCGCCTCGCTCCGGCGGTAGACGCTCAGGGCGTCAAAGCGGTCGTTTTCCGGGGATGGGCAGCCGCAGGACTCTGAAAAGACCGGCCGGAAGGCATGGGTCATGACGCTGGGCGCGCGTTTCCCGGCTTTCAGCCCGCGGACCAGGTCCATGATCTGTTCCGCCAGAGATGCAGGGTTATCGGTGCAGGTGGTCAGGCGGGGGCGGACCATATAGGCGGCGGGAACGCCGTCGAAGCCGGTGACGATGACGTCTTCGGGAACCCGGAACCCGTTTTCCCGGAGGGTGTCGCAGACGGCGATCGCCATCGTGTCGTTGGCACAGAAGACGGCGTCCGGCAGTTTGTCCCTGGAACGGATCAACTTCCGGACGATCTCGGCTGCGGTCTTTGCCAGGTAATTGCCGTATGCAAGCTGATGGCGGTACGGGAGGCCGCATTCCTCCAGCACGTCCAGCCAGCACGTCACGCGGCCTTCAGAGTTTGGCTCGTCCTTCACGCCGGCGATGTAGAATGTATCGGTGGCGCCGTGGTCCCGGATGACATGGCGGAGGAGCTCCCTGTAGCCCTCCTCATAGTCGTTGACGACGGTCCAGCAGCCGGGCAGTTCCATGCCGGCAAGGATGACCGGCACGTCTTTGGCTTTGGCGCCCTCGGCGATCTCCCGGATCAGGCCGTCATCGTGAAAACCGTGGCAGATAAGAAAAACAGCGTCGTACAGCTCATAGCGGATTGAGCGGTACCCGGCGCGGGGGATCCGGCTTCCGTTCCGGTCCAGGGAGAAATCCAGCGACGTATTAAAAACAGCTACGCCGTATCCGTCGGCAGCGGCGATACGGCTCAGCTCGTTCAGGAAACCGGTATTCAGATAGTTGTGAACCTGAGAAAGGCAGACGGCGATGAGCTTTTGCCTGTCAGCCATAGCGATGATCCTCCTGTGGGGGAATGCCGGTCTTCGCGGTTTTCTTGTCAGATTGCAGGCAGAGTATAGCATAAAGGAGAGAAAAAAGCAAAAACCGGAGCCGCGGTTTTTCTTGAAACCGCGGGGGAAATAGGGTATACTGCACAGGCGCCCTCCGCGCGGTGAGTTCGAGACCTTCCTCACCTAAAACAAAACTAAAGGATGGATACCGGAAATGAAAAGAAACAATTCCCTGAAACTTGCGAATGCCGGCATGATCGCCGCCCTTTACGTGGTCCTGACCTATATCGCGAACCTGCTCGGCCTGGCCAGCGGCGCGATCCAGGTCCGCCTGTCCGAGGCGCTGACGATCCTGCCGGTTTTTACTGCGGCTGCGGTTCCCGGACTGACGGTAGGCTGTGCGCTCGCCAACCTGCTGACCGGCTGCGCCGCGTGGGACGTGGTGTTCGGCAGCCTGGCCACACTGATCGGTGCCGTCGGTACCCGGCTCCTGAAGGAGAAACCGCTGCTGGCCTGGATCCCGCCGGTGCTGAGCAATATGGCCATTGTGCCGGTTGTGCTGATGAAAGTGTACGGCGTCGAGGACGTGACCGTTTTCGGGCAGACCTTCGGCGGCAGTTCGATCTGGCTGATGCTGGTGATCACCGTGGGCATCGGGGAGATCATCGCCTGCGGCATTCTGGGTCTGCTGCTCTGGCGGGCCATGAGGAATATTCCGCAGATCAGAAAAATGGCCTGAAATCAGTTCATAATCATAATGATAAATGGTTTGCGGCTGAACGATGAACTTCTCAGGTCGAATCCGAAAGACAGCAAACGCTCCGCTTTCCCCAAAGGTCTCAGGGAGAGCGGAGCTTTTGCAGTTACCGGTTATATAATTATGTATTGTGGATCATTTATGGTACAGCTTGTGGCTCTGGTAGCCGGGGTCGCAGGTCAGGTTCACGCCCAGCCGGCGGAAGGTGTTGTCGTCCACCGCGGGCAGGATCACCGTGGAATGCGCCTCGCAGTTTTTCAGCTTCGGAAGTTTGCTCAGGGCCCGGGCCGCGTTGTAGTTGGTGGCTGCGGAAACGGACAGGGCAACGAGCACCTCGTCGGAATGCAGGCGGGGATTGTGGTTGCCCAGGTATTTGCACTTCAGGTCCTGCACGGGCTCGATGACCTCCGGGGAGATCAGGTGGGCCTTCTTCGGAATGCGCGCGAGTTTCTTCAGCGCATTCAGGATGACCGCGGCGGAGGGTCCCAGCAGATCGGTGGTCTTGCCGGTGACGATTTCCCCGTTCGGCAGTTCGATGGCCAGGGCGGGGTTTTCGGTCGCTTTGGCGCGGTTGCGGGCCGCGGCCATCACGGGCCGGACGCCGTCGTCCAGGTTCAGCTGCTTCATCAGGAGGAGGATCTTGTCGGCTTCTTCCCTGGCGGCATGGCCCTGGAGATAGGAGCAGCGGGCGGCGTAGTACCGGCGGACGATCTCTTTCCGGGCGGCGTCCCGGCAGGCTTCGTCATCAGTGATGCAGTAGCCGACCATGTTGACGCCCATGTCCGTCGGGCTCTTGTAGGGGGATTTGCCCCAGACGTGCTCGAACAGGGCGTTCAGGACCGGGAAGATCTCAATATCCCGGTTATAGTTGACCGTGGTCTGTCCGTAGGCTTCCAGGTGGAAAGGGTCGATCATGTTTACGTCGCTCAGGTCTGCGGTGGCGGCTTCGTAGGCCACGTTGACCGGGTGCTTGAGCGGCAGGTTCCAGATGGGGAAGGTCTCGAACTTGGCGTATCCGGCCTTGATTCCCCGGCGGTTTTCCTGGTACAGCTGGCTGAGGCAGGTGGCCATCTTGCCGCTTCCGGGTCCCGGGGCGGTGACCAGCACCAGGGGGCGGGTGGTCTCCACGTAGTCGTTCCGGCCGAAACCGTCGTCGCTGACGATGTGGTCGATGTCGGTGGGATATCCCTCGATGGGATAGTGGCGGTAGGTTTTAATGCCCTGGGCGTTCAGACGCTGCTCAAAGGCGACTGCGGCGGGCTGCCCGGCCCAGCGGGTCAGCACTACGGACCCTACATACAGCCCGATGCCCCGGAAGGCATCGATCAGGCGGAGGGTATCCAGGTCGTAGGTGATGCCCAGATCGCCCCGGACCTTGCTGGTTTCGATATCGTTGGCGTTGACTGCGATGAGGATCTCTTCTTTGTCTTTCATCTTCAGCAGCATCTGCACCTTGCTGTCCGGCTGGAAACCGGGAAGCACGCGGCTGGCGTGATAATCGTCGAACAGCTTTCCGCCCAGCTCAAGATACAGCTTTCCGCCGAATTCGTCGATCCGCTGCATAATGCGTTCCGACTGCATCTGCGTGTATTTGTCATGATCAAAACCAAGTTTCACCGCTGAAAATCCTCCTGTTGTGAACAATCAAACAACAAAATATATTCTACCCTTGAAAGGCACGCCGGGTCAAGGCGGAAGCACATGGGAAAACAAAAAATACTCACCCTTGCTTTTCAGGCCGGAAAACGGTATACTGTGTTTTGCCGTTTGCGTGATGAAGATCGGGTCCCGTGCGATCTTCCGGTGTGAACCCTGTCAGGTCCTGACGGAAGCAGCAGTAAGCGCCTGCGAAGATGTGCTGCGGGGCTTCCCGGTCTGAACGCAGGCGGTTTTTTTTCTGTTTCCGGCATGGAGAGTATATGTACAATATTGGAAATATGCTATACTACATCCCGGTGTATCTGAAGCGTGGAAGGATGATTTGAAATGGAACTGGAACTGATCCGTCAGACTGATCCCGAGGTGGCCGACGCCATCGGCCTGGAACTGAACCGCCAGCGTACCCATGTGGAGCTGATCGCCAGTGAGAACTTTGTTTCCCCGGCAGTCATGGCGGCAATGGGGACCTGCCTGACGAACAAATATGCCGAAGGTTATCCGGGCAAGCGCTACTACGGCGGCTGCGAATTCGTCGACATCATTGAGGACCTGGCCCGGAAACGCGCCTGCGAAATCTTTGGCGCGGACCACGCCAACGTCCAGCCCCACAGCGGTGCCCAGGCCAACATGGCCGTATATTTCGCCATGCTGAAGCCGGGCGATACCGTGATGGGCATGAGCCTGTCCAACGGCGGACACCTGACTCACGGAAGCCCTGTGAATATGTCCGGTTCCTATTTCAATTTTGTACCCTACGGCGTTTCCTCCGAGACGGAAATGATCGACTATGATGAAGTGCGCCGCCTGGCGAAGGAGAACCATCCGAAGCTGATCGTTGCCGGCGCGTCCGCCTATCCGCGGGTGATCGATTTCAAAACCCTGCGTGAGATTGCCGACGAAGTCGGCGCGCTGCTGATGGTGGATATGGCACACATCGCCGGCCTGGTGGCAGCGGGCGAGCATCCCAGCCCCGTCCCCTTTGCTGACTTCGTGACAACAACGACTCACAAGACCCTTCGCGGACCCCGCGGCGGCATGATTCTGTGCCGGGAGGAATACGCCAAGGCGATCGACAAGGCGATCTTCCCCGGTACCCAGGGCGGCCCGCTGGAGCATGTGATCGCCGGCAAGGCGGTCTGCTTCGGCGAAGCGCTGAAGGAAGGCTTCCGGACCTACCAGCACCAGATTGTCCTGAACGCGAAAGCCATGGAGCGCACCTTCCGGGAGGAGGGCGTCCGCATGGTTTCCGGCGGAACGGACAATCACCTGATGCTGCTGGACTTCACCGGCACGGAAATGACCGGAAAACAGATGGAAGCCCTGCTGGAAGACGCGAACATTACCGTGAACAAGAACACGGTGCCCAACGAGACCCGCAGCCCCTTTGTGACCAGCGGCATCCGGGTCGGCACGCCGGCCGCCACGTCCCGCGGACTGAAGGAGCCGGAAATGGAGCAGGTCGCGAGATGGATCGCCCGGGTACTCCGGGAAGGCGAAGCCGCCGTGCCGGAGATCAAGGCGCAGGTGGAAGCCATGATGGCGGGTTATCCGCTGTACCAGTAAACAGGAGACAGCAAAAACTGATCAATGGACGGAAATACCGGCTGCCGGACCGTGAAGGGACGGCAGCATTTTTCTGCGCGCGCATGCGTTGCCGCCGGAGAACCAGAATAAAAACAAAAACGCTGAACATTTTGACCGGTAAGGGGTAGCGCTTTTTCAAATAGTGTGATATACTGCATATAAGTATGAGCTTCATACAGCGGACCGGGAAGAACACAGGGTCGTCGTATGCCCTCTGTGTTCAGTGAAATCATTGCATATTTGTACGTACGAAAGGAGGTTCACTGTGAGCGCGAAAAGCAAGGAAAAAGAAGTCAGCAGACTGCGTATCGTATCCCTCGGCGGTGTGGATGAGATCGGCAAAAACATGTATGTTTTCGAATATGAAGATGACATCATCGTCGTGGACTGCGGCAGTGTTTTCCCCAAGGAAGACATGCTGGGAGTGGACCTGGTTATTCCGGACATCACCTACCTGATGGGCAAAAGAGACCATATCCGCGGCTATCTCTTTACCCACGGCCATGAGGATCATATCGGCGCTACGCCCTACATCCTGAAGCAGGCGCCTGCACATATCTACGGCACCAAGCTGACCCTGGCGCTGGTGGATCTGAAACTGAAGGAATACCGGGTGGAAGGGATTCCCATGCACGTGATCCAGCCCAAGGACGTGATTGAGCTGGGCCAGTTCACCTGCCAGTTTATCCATGTGAGCCATTCCATCGCCGGCGCATGCGCCATTGCCATCACCTGCCCGGCCGGCACGGTGATCTGCAGCGGCGACTTCAAGGTGGACTACACACCCATCGACGGACAGATCACAGACCTGCAGACCTTCGC
>CAMKEI010000049.1 GCA_946411525.1 uncultured Clostridia bacterium
ACAACAACATGCCGGTGGACAACGGCGGCCGTTATTTCTATATCAATGACAACGGCACCGTCTGGAATCCCGGATGGAAGCCCGTGAAGACGGAACTGGACGAGTATTCCTGCCGCCACGGCATGGGTTACACGATTATTACCGGGAAAAAGAACGGCCTGAGGGCTTCCCAGAAGAGCTTTGTTCCCATGGGATACGACGCAGAGGTGCATCAGATTACCCTGACGAACGAGTCCGGCGCCGCAAAAGACGTCATTCTGACCAGCTTTGTGGAATTCTGCCTCTGGAACGCGCAGGATGACATGCTGAATTTCCAGCGCAATTTCTCCACGGGTGAAGTGGAAGTGGAAGACGGCGTCGTCTATCACAAGACCGAATACCGGGAACGCCGGAACCACTATTCCTTCTATGCGGTGAACACACCCGTGGACGGTTTTGATACCGACATGGAAACCTTCCTGGGCATGTACAACGGCTTTGAGAATCCGCAGGCCGTCATGACCGGGACGATGGGCAACTCCGTTGCCTCCGGCTGGCAGCCGATGGCGGCCCACCAGATCAAAGTGCATCTGGAAAAGGGAGAAGAAAAGAAATACAACTTTGTGCTGGGATATGTAGAGCTTCCCGTTGAAGAGAAATGGGAGAAGAAGGGCGTCATCAACAAGAAACCCGCGAAGGCGATGATCGCCGCTCTGTCTTCCGATGAGAACGTTGACAAGGCTTTCGCCCAGCTGAAAGCGCATTGGGACAATCTGCTGAGCGCCTATACGCTGAAGTCTTCCGAGGAGAAGCTGAACCGGATGGTCAACATCTGGAATCCATATCAGTGCATGGTGACCTTCAACATGAGCCGGTCCACATCCATGTTTGAGAGCGGTATCGGCCGCGGCATGGGCTTCCGTGATTCCAGCCAGGACCTGCTGGGCTTCGTGCACCAGATCCCGGAACGCGCCCGTGAGCGTATTCTGGATATCGCCGCAACCCAGTTCCGGGACGGTGGCTGCTATCATCAGTATCAGCCGCTGACCAAGAAGGGCAACAACGATATCGGCGGCGGCTTCAACGACGACCCGCTCTGGCTGATTGCCGGCACAGCCGCCTACATCAAGGAAACGGGCGATTTCGGCATTCTGGACGCTTCCACGCCGTACGACTGCAATCCGGATGACTGCGGTACGCTGCTGGAGCATCTGGAAGCGAGCTTCATGCATGTGGTCAACAACCGCGGACCGCACGGCCTGCCGCTGATCGGCCGGGCTGACTGGAACGACTGCCTGAACCTCAACTGCTATTCCGATACGCCGGATGAAAGCTTCCAGACCTTCTCCAACCCGAACGCACCGGACGAGCGTGTGGCCGAGTCCGTGCTGATTGCCGGTATGTTCGTGTCCATCGGACCGGAGCTGATCGCAATCGAACGCCGCAGGGGCAATGACGCCAGGGCCGACGCCTTCCAGAAGGATGTCGACGCCATGACGGCCGCCATCGAGAAAGACGGCTGGGACGGCGAATGGTTTGTCCGTGCCTATGACGCTATGGGCAACAAGGTCGGCAGCAAGGAATGCGAGGACGGTAAAATCTATATCGAGTCCCAGGGCTACTGCGTCATGGCCGGCGTCGGCGTAGAGAACGGAAAGGCCGAAAAGGCGCTGGAAAGCGTCCATCAGATCCTTGAGACCAAGCACGGTATCGTACTGCTGCAGCCCGCCTACAGCGAATATCACCTGGAGCTGGGCGAAGTCAGCTCCTATCCGCCGGGATACAAAGAGAACGCGGGTATTTTCTGCCACAACAATCCCTGGATCATCGCGGCGGAAACCGTGGTGGGACACGGCGACCGGGCCTTTGACCTGTACAGCCGCATCGCGCCGGCCTGGCGGGAAGAGATCTCCGACCTGCACAAGATGGAGCCCTATGTCTACAGCCAGATGATTGCCGGTAAAGACGCGAAGAACTTCGGCCAGGCGAAGAACAGCTGGCTTACGGGCACGGCTGCCTGGAACTTCTATGTCATCAGCAATTACATCCTGGGTATCAAGCCGGACTGGGACGGCCTGAAGATTGATCCCTGCATCCCGCATACCTGGGACGGCTATCAGATCAGCCGCCGCTTCCGCGGAGCGGTCTACGACATCGAGATCAAAAATCCCGGTCATGTCTGCCGCGGCGTGAAGAAGGTCACCGTCGACGGGAAAGAGATCAGCGGCAATGTGCTGCCCGCCTTTGGCGACGGAAAGGTCCACAAGGCGGAGGTCATTCTCGGATAATCCTTTTTACGACATTTGCTCCCTGTCCAAACGGACAGGGAGCCTTTCTGTCTGCAGAAAAAAAGAACCGCCGGATTATCCGGCGGTTCCGGGAAGAGAAAAGGGAAGGGATTATTTGGCGAGGTAAGCTTCCAGCTGGGCATTGGCTTCATCCAGATAGGCCTGCATTCCGGCGGCATCAAGCGCGCTCAGGAAAGCGGGAAGCTCAGTTTCCGGATCGACAGCGCCACAGTCAAGAGCCAGGGCATACTGGGCGGCGACATTGCCCAGGGCAGCCATCTCATTTTCCACGGGCGTGTTGTCGAACACAAAGCCCAGGGAGGGGATTCCCTTCGCGCCGGCATAATATGCCTTGAAGGATTCACGGAAGCCCTTGCCTTCGTCGGCGGTATCCGGCAGGATTGTGACATTGCCGACGCCGTTGGTCCAGGGGCTGTAGGTGGCGCGCGCGTCCGCGTTGAAGACGACCAGGCCGTCATCATTCAGGGTGTAGTGGATGCCCTCCACACCATAGTTCATCAGGGTCATAAGGACCGGGTCGCTGTTGAGCAGGGCCAGGAATTTGAAGGCTTCTTCCGGATGTTCGGAAGCGGAGTTGATCGCCATCATGGCGCCCTGGGAAGCGGTGGTATCCACATAGGGATCCGTGCAGGGTACGAACTGGATTTCCGCGCCGCGGGCGAGCACATCGGCGGAATACTCATAACCGAAGGCGTAGGACTGGGTGCCGATCAGGTAGGAAGCGTCCTTCTGGTGGTTGGTGCGGGCGTCGTTGGAGGTTTCGGCAACAGACAGGGCAGGATCGATATATCCGGCATCATAGTACTTGTGCATCTGATTCGCGAAGGCCTTGTATTCATCTGTGGCAAATTTGTTCAGCAGTTTGTTGCCATAGGCGCCGTCCGCGGACACATCTTCCGGGTTCAGGTACAGGGACAGCAGGTTGGTGGAACCGGCGTCGCCGGCCACAATGATGGAATTGGTGACCATGCGCTCGGCAACCATCGGCTCAACCAGGAAGGGATAGAAGCTGTCGCCCTTGACTTCCTTGGCCTTGGCAAAGATCTCATCCCAGCCGAAGAAGCCTTTTGCTTTCAGATCGTCAACCGTGTAGCCCAGTTCGTTCAGCAGGGTTACGTTCACATCCCAGGTGTTCTGGGTGGCGGTGTCCTTGAAACCGTTGACGGCATAGATGCCCTTGCCTTCCGCGCCGTCAATGGTGGCTGCCTGCATCAGGCTTTCCGGAATGGCCGCCTTCAGATCGGCGCCGTATTGCTCAATCAGGTCATCCAGCTTCAGGAAGTAGCCTTTTTTGGCGTAGCTGTTGTACTCGTCGGCGCTCCAGGAGCAGGTGAAGACGATATCAACATCCTTGTCAACGGAGGTCAGGGCATTGACGGCTTTCTCGTCGAAATCGCCCCAGGTGCCCCAGATGACTTCCAGCTTCGCGCCGACCTTGTCAGCGATGTACTCGTTGACTTTGGCCAGGACAGCGGAGTCATCGGAGACGTTGCTTCCGTGGAACATGATGGTGATCGTGGGCAGTTCCTGCGCGGCTTTGGCTGCTTCTTCCTCAGCCTTTCTGGCAGCCTCTTCCTCGGCTGCTTTGGCGGCTTCCTCAGCAGCCTTAGCAGCATCTTCAGCAGCTTTGGCAGCGTCTTCAGCGACTTTTGCCGCGTCCGCTTTCAGCGTTTCGATCTGGCTTTCCAGGTCTTTAACCTTCTGTTCCAGGTCGCCCTTCTGCCCGTTGAACACGAAACAGAAGACGATCGCGATGACCGCGATGACTGCTAGAATAATTGAGAGCAGGTTTTTTTTCATGGGGATATCCTCCTTATTTTCAGCACTTTCGGAAGTGCTGGTATTCTATTTTTTCAGGAACCTTGCTCCTGAAAATTTCCGCAAGCTCAATTGTCGCGACTCCGCACCGCGGATCTCGCCTTTTTCGCTTGAATTCACCTCTTTTGATATTTCCAGCGCTGCGGGTCAAAAAAGGTTCATCCTTTGACGGATCCGATCGTCAGTCCCGCGATTACGTAGCGCTGGAAGAAGGGGTATGCGCAGGCGATCGGGATGACAATGAATACAACCAGAGCCATTTTCAGCGACTGGGAAGGCAGCTGTGCCGCGGCTTTCGCCGCGTCCACCCCGAGCATCGAGGAGTTCTTGGCCAGGAAGTCCGCGTTGCGCTGCATCCGCATCAGCAGGTACTGCAGGGGCATGATGTCCATGTTCTTGTTCAGGTACAGCAGGGACAGGAACCATTCGTTCCAGTAGGCCAGGGAAACCAGCAGGGCGATGGTGGCGATCCCGGGTTTCACAACCGGCAGCACGATGCGGACGAGTGTGGAATACTCTCCGCTGCCGTCAATTGTGGCGGCTTCGATCAGCTCCGTCGGTACGGTAGTCTGCAGGAAAGTCCTCATGATAATGACATTGAACGGACTGAACAGCATGGGGACGATCAGCGCGGCGTAGTTGTCGCTGAGTCCCAGGACGCTCTTGCAGATGACGAAGGTCGGGACCAGGCCGCCGCCGAAGATCATCGTAAAGAAACTGAGGAAGTTGAAGAACCCCCGGTAGCGGTAATCCCTGCGGAAAAGAGGATAGGCATACAGCACTGTCAGGGAAACGCTCAGCACGGTGCCGACGATCGTAATCAGGAAGGAGTTGAAATAGCTTCTCCACAGCGCGTCCCCGAGCCGGAACGTGTAGGTGAACGCCTGGGTGCTCCAGGAGACCGGCGTGAAGGAGTAGCCGACCTGGCGGATGCTCTCCTCCGAAGAGAAGGCGATGATGATGACGAAGATAAAGGGGATGATGCACATCAGCGAGAACAGCGCCAGCAGGACATGAAACGCAGCCTGGGTTCCGGTGCCGAAACGGTTCAGGGTGAAGGAACCGGCCTTCATCTTTTTCTGAACAGACCGATTGATGACAGTCATCAGCTTGCCTCCTTTCGCGGGATCAGAACAGGGAACTCTCCGGATCAATCCGGCGGACCAGCGTGTTTGCGCCGATGATACAGATCAGCCCGATGGCGCTCTGCAGGAAGCCGGCGGCCGAACTCATGCCAAGGTTGTGCGTATTGGCATACGCGCGGTACACATAAGTATCGACGACCTGGGTCACCGGATACAGGGATCCGGAATTCTGAGGGACGTTATAGAACAGCCCGAAATCCGCATTGAAGATTTTGCCGACGTTCATGATCAGCAGGATGACGATCATGGGACGGATCCCCGGCAGGGTCACATGCCAGATCTGCTGCCACTTTGTGGCGCCGTCCACTGCGGCGGCTTCATACTGCGTGGTGTCGATGCCGGTGATGGCGGCCAGATACAGAACCGAAGAATACCCCAGGTTTTTCCAGAGGTTGCAGATCGTCAAGATCAGCGGCCACCAGGTTGTATCATGGTAGAAGTTTGTGACCTTCTGTCCGGCGGCTTTCTGCATAAACGGAATCATGCCGCTGGTAGGATCCAGGAAAGCCAGGACGAAGTAGCTGGCAACGACCCATGACAGGAAGTAGGGAAAGAACATCATGGTCTGGTAGCTCTTGGCCAGGAAGCGGGTGCTCAGTTCGCTCATCATGATTGCGAAAGCCACTGAAATCACCAGTCCCAGGAGGATCCACAGAATGTTGTAGCCCAGTGTATTACGGATCATGATCCCGGTGTCCGGGGATTTCAGGAACTCAAAGTTCTTCAGTCCTACCCATTCGCTCCGGACAATGTTGTTCCAGAAGGTGTTAGGCCGGAAGGCATGGTAGTTCTTGAATGCGATCACGATGCCGAACATGGGCAGATAGCGGATCAGCAGCAGCCAGACGGCGCCGGGAAGCATCATGGTGGTCAGCCAGAAAGTCTTTTTCCTGGCGGTGATGCTGCCGAAACTGCGGTGACGTTTCGGAACAGCAGTCTGTATCGTCGTCATGTTCTGCCGACTGCCCCTTTCATTCGATGTTCGTTCTGGTAACTGAATTCTACAAAAAGGACATTCCGCCTGTCATTATCCCCGTTTGTCAATTCTTGACTCCGCTTGGTATGTTGGCGGAACCGGACAGGCCTGTACAAGACAGGAACACGGCGGGCGGCACCTGGCCGGCCTTGCGCGCAACATGCCAACGCAAGACAAAAAATGACATGCCTGTTCCTTCTGCTTGTACATTTACTCTGCTATGCTTATAATGAAAACACGGACAACAGGAGGTTCCATATGCGTTACGGGTACTTTGACGACGCCGCGCGCGAATATGTCATTGACCGGGTTGATGTGCCGGTTTCCATGACCAATTATCTGGGCACCCAGCGGATGGGTACCGTAATCTCCCATAATGCGGGGGGATACAGCTGGCTCGACAGTCCGCAGCATCACCGGATCACCCGTTTCCGGCCGAACGGAGTCCCCATGGACTGGCCGGGCCATTACGTCTACCTGCGGGATGACGAAAGCGGGAAATTCTGGTCGGTGAGCTGGCAGCCCACCGGGCTGCCGCTTGAGGAAGCACATTATGAAGCGCGGCACGGAATGAGTTATTCCCGTTTCCTTTGCCAATATGAAGGGATTCACGCGGAGCAGATCCTGTTCATCCCAAGGGAGAGCGGCGACGAGGATCCGGTGGAAATCTTTGACGTGCGGATTGCCAACCATTCTGACCGGGAACGGATGATCAGCGTTTACGGTTATGTGGAGTTTTCATTTCACGAAATAGACATGGACAACCAGAATTTCCAGATGAGCCTCTACGCCGCCGGGTCTCATTATGAGCATGACGCCGCGCTCTGTGAGCTTCATTATGAAGAGAACGCCTGGCAGTTCTTCGCCGGGAACTTTGTTCCGGATGGTCATGAAGGCGTACGGGAAGCATTTATCGGTCCGTACCGGACTGAACGGGATCCCCTGGGCGTCAGTTCAGGCAAACTGAGCGGCTCGACGGAACTGGGCGGGAACCCCTGCGGCGCGCTGCAAAAGAAACTGACCCTGAAACCTGGCGAGAAAGCGCGGGTGCTGTTCTACCTGGGTACAGGCAGGGGAGACGCTGCGGAGCGGGCAAGAAAGCGCTACGACGAGGCTGGAACAGACCGGGCCTTTGACGGACTGCGCGGTTTCTGGGACGGGAAGCTTGGCAGGCTGCAGGTGGAAACCCCCCATGAAAACATGAACCGTTCCCTGAATATCTGGAACTTTTATCAGAGCGAAGTCAATGTGCTCTTCTCCCGTTTTTCTTCCTTTATTGAGGTGGGCGGACGAACCGGTCTCGGTTACCGGGATACCGCGCAGGACGCCATGTGCATCCCTCACGCGGAACCGGGTATGTGCATGAAGCGGATCTGCCAGCTGCTGCACGGGCAGATGAGGGAAGGCTATGGCCTCCATCTGTTCGATCCTGCCGTACTGGAAAAAGGGGAGGACGATGGTTTCAGGTCGCCGACAGTGATCCCGGAAACCGACAGGAAGAGCATGCTTCACGGGCTGAAGGACGCCTGCGCGGACGACGCGCTCTGGCTGATTCCCGCGATCGTGGAGAACGTACGGGAAAGCGGAGACCTTTCCTTTTTTGACAGAGAGATTCCCTACGCGGATGAAGGCAGCGCCAGCGTATGGGAACATATGAAAGCGGCTCTGGACTTTTCCTACAGCCAGGTCGGCGCCCACGGCGTGACGAAAGGCCTGCGGGCGGACTGGAACGACTGCCTGAACCTGGGCGGCGGGGAGAGCGCGATGGTGGCCTTCCTGCTGATCTGGGCGACGAACCATTTCCTGGACGCGGCGAAAGCCATGGGACGCGCGGAGGATGAGGCGAAGTACGGAAAACTGAAGGAAGAGATGGAAAAGACCTGCCGGAAAGCGCTATGGGACGGCGGATGGTTCCTGCGGGGCTATACCGGCAGTGGCGTCCCGATCGGCTCGCGGGAGGCCCGGGAGGGCAAGGTGCATATGGAGAGCAACACCTGGGCCGTGATCAGCGGCGCCGCCAGCCGGGAACAGGGCCTTAGCTGCATGGACGCGGTGAATGAATGGCTGTATACTCCCTGGGGCCTGATGCTGAACGCGCCTTCCTTTGTCACGCTTGACGACAGCATCGGATTTGTGACAAGGGTCTATCCCGGTGTGAAGGAGAACGGCGCGATCTTCAGTCATCCAAATCCCTGGGCCTGGGTCGCGGAATGCATGCTTGGCCGGGGATCCCGCGCCATGAAATTCTACGACGCCCTGCTGCCGGAAAACCAGAACGATAAAATGGAGATCCGGCAGGCGGAACCATACAGTTATTGCCAGTTTATCATGGGCAAGGACCATACAGCCTACGGCCGGGCACGGCATCCCTTTATGACCGGCTCGTCCGGATGGGCCTATTACGCGGCGACCCGGTATATGCTCGGCATCCGGCCCGGTTTTGACGGGCTGACGGTTGATCCCTGTATTCCGGCGGACTGGGACGGGTTCAGGGCGGTCAGAAAATGGCGCGGCGCTGAATACCGGATCACTGTGACAAATCCCGGTCACGTGGAAAAAGGTGTGGCACGGATTCTGGCGGACGGAAAGGAAACGGAACGGATCCCGGTTTATACCGGCGGCGTACACAAGATCGAAATTGAAATGGGCAAAACGGGAGGAGAAGTATAATATGATACAATTCGGCACGGGCGGATGGCGCGCGATCATCGGCGACGGGTTTACCAAGGCGAATATCCGTCTGATTGCCGCGGCGCTTGCGCGCAGGATGAAGCGGGAAGGCGCGGCCGAAGACGGTATCTGCGCGGGATACGACAGGCGGTTTCTCAGCAAGGAGGCGCTGATCTGGTTCTGCGAGGTACTGGCAGGCGAAGGCGTCAGGGTGTTTTTCGTGAACATGAGCTGTCCGACGCCTCAGATTATGTTTGCCGTTAAGGACAGGAAACTGCCTTACGGAGCCATGGTCACCGCCAGCCATAACCCGGCCATCTGGAACGGTATCAAGCTGTTCACATTCGGCGGACGGGACGCGGCCCAGGATGTGACGGAGGAGATCCAGAACGAAGCGAACCGGCTGACGGAAGCAGACATCCGGGATATGGGCTTTGAGGAAGCGAAGGCGGCGGGGATGATCACGATCATCGATCCGCGGGACGCCTATCTGGATTCCATCCTGAGGCAGATCAATACGGAAGCGATCCGGAAGCGCCGGCTGCGGATCGTGCTGGATCCCATGTTCGGCGTGAGCCTGAGCGGCCTGCAGACGCTTCTGTATACATGCCGCTGCGATATTGATGTCATCAATGACCGGCACGACGCGTTTTTCGGACGGCACCTGCCGGCACCGAATCCGGATACGCTGGTGGACCTGCAGTACGCCGTAAGGGAGCATCAGGCGGACGTGGGCATTGCCACGGACGGCGACGCGGACCGGCTGGGAATCATCGACGAAACCGGCCGGTACGTGACGGCCAATGAGATCCTGGCCCTGCTGTATTTCTACCTGCTGGAATACAAGGGCTGGAAAGGCGCAGCGGTACGGAACATTGCCACCACCCACCTGCTGGACCGGATTGCCGCGGAGCACGGGCAGAAATGCGTCGAGGTTCCTGTCGGATTCAAGCATATCTCCGCGGGGATGGACGCGTATGACGCGCTGATCGGCGGGGAGTCCTCCGGCGGCCTGACGGTGCGGGGCCACATCTCCGGCAAGGACGGCCTGTATGCCGCAAGCCTGCTGGTGGAAATGCTCAGCGTCAGCGGAAGGAAGCTCAGCGAGCTGATACACGACCTGTATAACCGCTACGGTGAGCTGCACGGCGCCGAGTATGACTGGGCGCTGACGCCGGAAAACAAGGAACAGATCGCCCGGATGATCATGACGGAAAAGCGGCTGCCGGCCTTTGACCGGAAGGTGGAAAAGGTCAGCTACATGGACGGCTGCAAGGTTTATCTGGAGGGCGGCTGGGTGATTGTTCGTTTCTCGGGTACGGAACCCAGGGTGCGGATCTTCGCCGAAGCGGAGACCGAAACGGAAGCCCGGCAGACCGTGAAACGGATGGCGGATTTTGTGGGACTGGACTGGACAGAATAACTGTCCGTGATGCGGGGAAAGGACAGGAGCATGGGAGAAACTGCGGGCAGACAACAGAAGAAACGCCTTTTCGGGCAGATCCGGCAATCGCTCCGCGCGCAGGTCGGCCTGATTGTACTGCTCAGTTATCTGCTTCCCGTGCTCCTGCTGGGCGTGTTTACCGGCAGTCTCCTGCTGCACCGCCTGGAGGACCAGACGCGCGCTGCGGTTACATCCGGCGCTGAACAGGCATGGACGCTGACGGAACAGAATGTGGAGCGGACGCTGGAACTGGCCCGGGACGCCACCTATGACGGAGAACTGACGGATTCCTGGCAGAAGTGGAACGACGGCGCCATCGGGGACGCGGAATACATGAGGCAATGCCGGAACTATCTGGAACGTAAGTACAGCCGGGAACCGCTGGTATCCTTTGCGGCCTGTTTTCCGGTGAAGAATCCGGATATGCTGATGTATCTGCGCAGCGGAATGCCCGGCGGTTCCGAAGAACTGCAGGAACTGAAAAAGACGACGCAGATGATCGGGGAGACACTGGATACCCGGTGCAGATTCTTCAGCCTGCACGAGCGGGTATATCTGATCCGGAACCTGCTGAATCTGCGGATGGAACGCTTCGGCATGCTGATCCTCGAGATCGACAGCGAACGGATGTTCCTGCCCCTGACCGAACTGGAAAAGACCTGGAACGCCAGGACCGAAATCCGCCTGGGCGCGGTCGGGAACCAGGAAACGGAATGGGACGGTCTGAAGCCGGGACTGACGGACGACGGGCGGGAAAAGCTGGTCTACATCCGTCTGGCCGGGGAAGAGGAGAATGCCCTGGATCTGAAGCTGACCCTGGACAGACGGGAACAGTATAAGGAGATCTATACTTTCCGGCGGCGGCTGATAATCATGAGCCTGCTGCTGGTCCCGATCCTGGTTCTTCTCGGCGTTTATCTGAACAAACGGATTGTGAAGCCGATTACGCTGCTGTCAGACGCCAGCCGGCGGATCGAAGAGGGAGAACTGGGTGTGACGGTGCCCCTGAACGGCGGGGACGAGCTTGGCCGCCTGGGACGGTCCTTTTCACATATGTCCCTGCGGATGAAGGAACTGATCGACAGGACCTATAAGGAAGAGATCGAACTGAAAAACGCGCAGATCCTTGCGCTACAGAGCCGGATCAATCCGCATTTCATCAACAACGCGCTGGAGGACATTAACTGGCAGGCGAGGATCGAGGGCTCAGAGAATATTTCCTCCATGGTCGCATCCTTATCTGTTTTGCTGAACGCCACCATGGCGCGGGAAGACCGGCGGCTGGTCACCCTGCGCGAAGAGATGGAGGTGGCGGAGGCCTATATCTTCTTTATTCAGCAACGTTTCGGGACAGACCTGACCATCAAAAGGGAAATCGGGGAGAAGGCGATGGACGGCGTCCTGCCGCTGCTGACAATCCAGCCGCTCCTGGAAAACGCCGTGGAGCATGGCATTGCGCCGGCAGGCGGCGGAATGATTATCATACGGTGCGACCTAAACGACGTCTGCATGCGGATTGAAATCATCAATACCGGCAAGGGAACAGAAAAGGAAGACCGGGAACGGATTGAAGCGGCGCTGAACGGACAGCCCACCGGGAAGCATCTGGGCTTTGCCAATATCGTCAACCGGCTGCGGCTGATTTACGGGGAGAACGTAACGATCCGGGTGGATACGGATCAGCCCGGCCAGACAGGCGTAACGATCATTCTTCCCCGGGAGATCCGATAGGAGGGAATCAGATTATGAGCAGAATGAAAAGGCGGATCATTGCCGTACTCATCCTGACGCTGGCCGTTTCGGGCTTCGCGGCGGCGGAAAGCGGCGTGACGCTTCGGACTGTCAGCTGTTTTGCCGGCCAGGACGGATCGGCGGAGGAGTATGTTGAGATCCTTCAGAGATATGAATACGAGACCGGGAATACGGTGCTGGACAGTTCCTCCACCAGTGATGAAGCCTGGAAAACGGCGGTGCTGAAGGATTTTGCCGCAGGAAATGAGCCGGATATCCTGTTTTTCTTTGCTGCGGGAGCGGATTCAGCGCCGCTTCTTTCCCGGGTGGTTTCCCTGGAAGAAATCAATGCGGCATATCCGGACCTGAAACTGCCGGAGAACGACGCCCTGCGTGAGGCGGACGGGAAAGTCTATGCCGTGCCGGTGAGAGGATACTGGGAAGGCCTGTATGTCCATACGGACCTGTTTGAACAATACAACGCGCCGCTGCCGAAAGACTGGCCGTCGCTGCTGGAAGCGATCCGGATTTTCCGGGAGAACGGGATCGTACCCATTTCTGTGTCCCTTTCGGATATTCCCCATTACCTGGCGGAGATGTCCGTTCTGGCATGCGCCTCCAGGGAGGAGCAGCAGGCCAGACCGAAGACCTTCGAGGAGATTCCGGCGTCCTGGTTCTCGGCGATGGATGTGATCCGGGAACTGGCGGAAGCAGGGGCCTTTGCCGACAACGCGGGAAGTACCTATGAAAGCGAGTCCACGGATCTGTTTCTGCATAAAAAGGCTGCAATGCAGATGGACGGCAGCTGGCTGGATTCGGCTTTTTCCTCCGGCATGATGGAGACCCTGGCGGTGCTGCCCATTCCACGGCGGGACGGGGAAGGAACCTCCGACTGCTATCTCGGCGGGGTTTCCATGGGTTTCTATCTGACGCGGCGGGCCTGGGAATCCGGTCACAGGGACGCGGCTGTGGCGCTTCTGGCGGAACTGACCAGCGAAGAAAGCATCCGGGAACTGGGCAGTTCGTCGCTTTCCGGGCGCCTGCTCGATTCCGCGGATGATATGCGGGCGGGGAGGAACATGGTCAGTCCGCTGCAGGACGCAATGAACAACAAGGCCCGGGAAGTGTGGCTGCTGGAGTGCATCCCTGCCGTGGCGGAAGGCTCGATGACGGCGGAGGAATGCTGGCGGCGCGTTATGACGATGAATCCCTTCGGGGAATGAGGTGACTGAATGTACCGTGTGATCCTTGTGGACGACGAACGGCTGATCATCCGCGGCCTTTCCACTGTGGTTCCCTGGGCGGAACTGGGGTGCGAGGTGGCCGGTACCGCGCATGACGGAAGCGACGGCCTGGCGCTGATCCGGAAAGTCCGGCCGGATGTTGTGCTGACAGATATCCGGATGCCGAATATGGACGGCCTGACGATGCTTGCCGCGATCCGCAGCGAGTTTCCGGAGATCCAGATGAGCGTGCTGACGGCGTACCGCGATTTCGAATACGCGCGGAAAGCGATTACACTGGGCGTGTGCCGGTACCTGCTGAAACCAAGCGATCTGGAGGAGCTGAAGGACGCCGTCAGGCAAATGGTATCCAGGCTGGACGCCATGCCACGGCTGCGGGAAGAGGATCCGGAAGACGAATCGGTCAGGGAAGCCGGCAATCACCTGGTCAAGGCTGCGCTGACATATATGAAGGAGCACTGTACGGAACAGCATCTGTCCCTGAGCGAAGTGGCGGATCATGTGTATGTGAGCCAGTGGCATCTGTCCAAGCTGCTGAACCGGGAAACGGATCAGAGCTTTTTCGATCTGCTCGGAAGCATGAGGATTGCCCGGGCAAAGGAACTGCTGAAAGATCCCGCCAAACGGATCCATGAAATTGCGGATGAGACGGGGTTTTCGGACGTGGCGCATTTTTCCAGAAGCTTCAAGAAGTTCACGGGCAGCACGCCCGGAGAATACAGGAATCAAAAGGCATAAACCGGGCCATGTGAAAATTGGTCTGATAATCTCGAAAAAAATACAAAAGCAAGCAGGAAAACCCCGGATCGCGTAGAAATATAATAATACAAGGAAAAATGAAAGGGTGTGGTGCCGATGGCACACGATCTTTCACAGGACGGCTGACAGCAATGAAGGCCTTTCTGTGAGAATCAAGGATCCATTAATTTGAAAGGAGCCCATCGGATATATGAAACTTTCGATTCAGGCGCGCAACATGTCGGTCAGTCCGGCAATCACCCAAAGGATTGAGAAGAAGACGGAAACCATGGGCAAGTATCTCTGGCCGGAAACAGAGATGCTGGTCAAGATGAGAAAGGAGAAGGACGACCGGCGGGTGGTGGAAATCACCGTTCCCATGGGGAAAAACGTGATCCTGCGCAGCGAGTCCTCCGCGGACGACAATCTGTTCCTCGCCATCGACAAGGCGCTGGCCAAGATGGAACGGCAGATCCGCAAGCACAGGACCAAGCTGGGCAAGAACCTGAGGGATGAACTCCCGGATGTACCGGAATACATTGAGGAAGGAACGGAAGGAGAAGAAAAGGAAAGGAAGGTTGTCAAACATAAAACCTTCCCCGTCAGGCCCATGAGCGTCGAGGACGCCGCAATCGAGATGGAACTGCTGGGACACAACTTCTTCGCCTTTGTGAATATAGACACGGACCGGACCAATGTCCTGTATCTGAGAAAGGATGGCGATCTGGGTCTGCTGGAGCCGGAAGCATAACAAGACTTCAACGTTCGGACATGCAAATCAGGAAACGGCAGTATGCGCAAACAGCATGAAGAGTCCGGAGACCGGAACCATGCACATCAGACGCGATTAGCGATAACAAAGCATCGGGCCGTAACAGTCACTCCCTGAGATCCGAACGAACAACCTGCCCCGGGGCCGCGCGGTGCGGCCCCACTTTTTTATGCAAACTCTTCCTTGCCCCGTGATTTGCTATCTGCTATAATGCTCCTGTTGTGTATGAGAGGGGAGGGAAAGGCGTTGCGCTGCAGCTGCAAGGAATGCGGAACCTACATGATCCAGGCGGAGAGCGACCATCTTGGCTGCGTCTGTCCGGACTGCGGCTATCGCTGCAACGACTGCCTGGGCACGAACACGGTGGTCAGCCGGGAACGGCTGAAGGATCTTGCTTTCGATCCGAGATTTGATCCGGACAACCTGGCAGCTTCCTTTGAACAGAACGAAGATGAAGAATAAGTCCGACGGCGGAACAGCGGCTGGGTAATCATACCCGCGAGGCTTTTCTGCCGGGACGTTCAGTGCTGATCGACGGAGGGATATATGCTGAAGCACTATGTGATTACATTCCTGATTTCCATGGTTCCCCTGATCGAACTCAGGGGAGCTTTGCCTTACGC
>CAMKEI010000050.1 GCA_946411525.1 uncultured Clostridia bacterium
TAACAAAAATGAAAGTAGGCACTTTTCAGTGTCTACTTTCATTTTACAGGTTCACAAGGTCGATCTCTGTTCATCATACAGATCCGGGAACTCCATATCATCATTATGGTTGTGCTACCATCATCCCGTGCTCTCTGGCATATTCGGCAGCAGAACTGTTATCCAGCGTTACAATAATAATCCGCCCGCATCCTGAAAAAGCAGTATCATCAATTTCCACTGTTGACGCGGGAATATGGATAGTCCGGACGCTGCTGTTCAAAAAAGCCTTTGCGCCGATGGACGTACATGTTTTAGGGAGTACTACAGTATTTGCCTTTATTCCGGCAAAGCCCTGATCCTGAATTGCCTTCAGCTTCTGCGGAAGTTTCAGGGTCCCTGTTTCATTCAGTTTCCAGCCTTTCAGGACGAGCTGGAAAGTATTGTTCTTCAAAGCTGATTCAACCTTGATCTCGTCACCGTCTGCCATTTTCCAGCTGTATCCGGGCAGTGCATATTCAAGTATTCCATTGGCGATTATTGTATCTATGCATACCCATTCGGCTTCCCCGCTGTCTGCAAGATAATATATGTCGTCTATCACAAATTCATGGACGGCATATCCGCTGTCGAAAGTCTGGATTGCATTATCCGTATACCGCTTTACGGTCGAATGCCATTCATCGTAATCCCAGTCCCAGTCTCCCCACTTCTGCCACTTTTTGGTTTTGATATAGTAATTCATATCCAGGGACGTACAGCTCAGTGCATGTCCGGCGTCCTCCAGTTCGTGGGCATCAATCTGCTGCATAATTGCACTGTTCAGGCAGAAATACGAATAAGAAGAAGTCCCTTCCTCCGGGTCATCCCAGGTGCAGTCCACCTGATACCATTTCCCTCCAAGTTTTATCGTATTCCACGCATGAGACGGGCTGGTGATTCTTTCCGCCGTGATTCCTGCAGTATTACAAAGCAGCATATATGCTTTTGAATAGCTGTCACACACGCCGTAACCCAGGAAAAGCACGTCGATGCCGTAATGGGTCAGCGGTTCCTCCATATAATACACATGATCCATTAACCAGTTGTACAGATTCAATGCGGTGCTCCAATCGGTGCTTCCTCTGCAGGAACTGACAATTTGCTGGGCTTTTTCTTCAAATGTCAAGTGTTCGTCATCATCCGCGATGGAAAAATCAACATAATTAAATCCGATATATTCCCCGTTCTCATAGAACCAGACGTTGCACGAATAATCTCCCGCACTGAAAAATTTGTAAGCCAGACTGGTTTCTTTATAACAGTCATTGGAGTACATTAAACCATACTGTTCTTCGCCGATCTGAATATAATAACTCAGATTATTACCGGAACTGCCTGAAACGGTAAATGTAAATGTTATCGTATCTCCGGGTTTTGGAGTTGCCAGGTTTTTATTTACGGTACATGATATATCGTTCGATATCAGGGTTTGCGACGCCGATCGGAGCTGCTTTGCCCAGATCATGCGACGTTCGGCTTCCTTCCGCGCCGGATTCGTCTTTTGTTCCGCCACGGCCACTGTACTACAAAGCAACAAAATGATCAGAGCAAGAAACCCAAATACTATACGCCGCTTCATTTCATTTTCCTCTTTTATTATGTTTTTTTGAATATTATCATACATAGAAACAACAAACAAGATTATCAGGGCATTATTTCATAAACTGTTAGAAATCTACCACAGGGATGATGCCGTGATTTCCCGGATTCACCCGGGGAAATCCAAATCATCGGGGACAGGAAACGGGTCTCTGTTTCCAAGCCGGACCAGGCATTGTTTCTCCTGGGGATGACCGGGGAATTATTGACCGGACTCTTGTCCGGCTCGGGGACGATGATCTGGAGAAGGGAGTGTAGCGAACATTATGATCATAAGTGGGAGGGGGTTAAATATTTTTTTACGTGTGAGTTTCATCTGCTTTCAGCGGTCCTGACGCCTGTTTCTTGATAATCATTATGTTTTATGATAGTATTCTTAAGGAAAATGAAATCCAATCTTTGTAGAATAACGTAATGAAGGATCTATGCCCGGGTTTCAGAGGAAACAAGCGTTCCGATTTGCATTTCCGATGAACCGGCACACTGAAGGAGGTTTTTCCATGAAACATACAGGCCTCGCCGCGCTGCTCCTTGGTATATTCCTGTTGTTCCCTGCTGCCCTGCTGCCCCTGCAGGAAGCGCAGGCGGCCACGGATATTACCTCGATATCCGTCACGATCGCTGCTCCTGTTACAGGAACCAGACCGAGCTATAATCCGGTTCTTCCGGCCGGAGCGCATTACGTTTCAGCTGCGTATAACCAGGGCTACTATCAAAACGGCGTCTCTTGGTTCGATACAACTGGAAGCATTGATCTGGTACCAGGCACAGATACATTCAAGACCAACCATTACTATGCTGCAACAATCCTTCTTTCTCCCAGGAGCGGCTATCATTTTTCATATAACATGACTATCCAGATCAATGGAAACACACCATCGTGGATGATCACGCAGGAGGGCAATCTGGAGATCCGTTATACATTTCCTGAAGTAAAGGAACCAATCAACAGTGTTGCGCTTACTATTACTGCTCCAAAGGGGGAGGCTTCTCCGGACTATTCTCCTGCTCCCTCCTCCAGAGCAAAATACTTACTGGATACTTACCGTAATAACAAATATGAGGAAAGTAAAGTTACGTGGTTTGACTTAACTGATAAGCGTGTTTTAATACCGGGCACGGACAGGCACATAACAGGGCATATATACGAAGTGTCTTTTTATCTCATACCGAAGGACGGTTATACATTCGGGAAAAACGTCGCTGCTAAAGTCAATGGCAACACTGCTTATGTGGAATGCGGCAGCGACTGGTGTTTTGTGAGCTGCACTTTCCCGGAAACCGCACCTGCACCGACACTGAGCAGTGTATCGTTCTCGAAAACGCAGGCAACGGTGGGGCAGAATGTTACAATTACGGCAGTCACCTCCACAACTGTTACCAAACTGAGCATGTACAACGGCAGCACGCTGGCGCAGTACTGGACCGGAGGGTATACGGACAGAGGAAAAACGCGAACCTGGAAGGTCACATATGCTTTTGTCGGTACAGGGACCAAAGCTCTGATATTCCGGGGAACAGATGCCGACGGCGCGGTCACAGCGGGGAAAACAGCCAGTATTACAATTGCCTCAAAGCCAACGTTGAGCAGCATATCGTTCTCGAAGACAAAGGCGACTGTGGGGCAGAATGTAACAATCACGGCAGTCACCTCCACAACCGTTACCAAACTGAACATGTATAACGGCAGCGCACTGGCCAACTCCTGGACCAGCGGGTATACGGACAGAGGAACAAAACGAACCTGGAAGGTTACCTATGCTTTTGTAGGCACAGGAGCCAAAACCCTGACTTTTAGAGGAATCGACTCCAACGGTGTGTCTACGGCAGAAAAAACAGCCGGTATCAGAATTACCGCTGCGCCGACACTGAGTGGCGTATCATTCTCAAATACGAGGGCTACCGTAGGGCAGGATGTAACAATTTCGGCTGTTACTTCTACAACTGTTACCAAACTGAGCATGTATAATGGCAGCACGTGGGTCAAGTCCTGGACCAACGGGTATACAGACAGCGGTTCGATACGTATCTGGAAGGTTACCTACGCTTTTATAGGCACAGGAACAAAAGCAATGATTTTTAAGGGAACCGACGCCAATGGTGCGGCCACGACAGGGAAAGCGGCTACTATTACGATCACCGCCAAGCCAACACTGAGCAGCGTATCGTTCCCGGATATGAAGGTTACAGTCGGACAGGAGATCACAATCACGGTAGTCACATCCACTTCTGTTACAAAACTGAACATGTATAATGGCAGCACGCTGGTCAAGACCTGGGCCGGCGGGTACATAGACAGCGGCACGAAACGGATCTGGAAGGTTACCTATGCTTTTGTCGGTACTGGGGTTAAAACTCTGACATTTAAGGGATTTGACGCAAACGGAACCGTTTCGAGCAGCAAAGACGTATCAATTACAGTTACTGCCGATGATTCGGATCTTCCTGCTGAGGGATAACTGATGGTTCTGAGGTTTTTCGAAACCTATCCCACAGGAGGCAGGTAAAGGGTTTGCGTTGCCTGAACGGTTAAGATGTTTCCTTTCTCTGGACAGGTCAGCGCGAAAGCGAATCCTGTCAGGCGACCCTATTATTCAGGGTATAAGAAAATCTGCAGGAGCGAATCCTGCAGATTTTTTTCATTATACGCCGAAGAGGGGCGTGGAATAGTATCGTTCGGCGGTGTCGGGCAGGACGGTGACCACGGTTTTGCCGGGCCCGAGCTTTTTGGCAAGCTTCAGGGCGGCGGCCACATTGGTGCCGCTGGAAATGCCGCAGACGAGGCCCTCTTCCTTCGCAAGCCTGCGGGCGGTTTCAAGGGCTTCCGCGTCCGTGACTACGTAAATCTCATCGTAGATCTCCCGGTTCAGGATCGCCGGGATGATGCCGTCCCCGATGCCCATCTGGATGTGTGTGCCGATGGTGCCGCCGGCGAGGATCGCGGCGTTTTCGGGCTCCACAGCCCAGATCTCCAGGTCCGGATACTGGGCCTTGAGCACCTCGCCGATGCCGGTCAGGGTGCCGCCGGTGCCGATGCCGCTGCAGTAGCCGTGGATCGGTCCGGCCACCTCGGCCATGATCTCCAGGGCAGTGTGCTTTTTATGGGCGAGCGTATTGTTCGGGTTCTCGAACTGCTGGGGTACGAAAACCTTCGGATTCCGGGCCTTCATGTCCATGGCGCACTGAAGGCATTCCTCCATGCACTTTCCGATATCCCCGGCGTCGTGGATCAGCTTGACTTCCGCGCCGTAGTGACGGATCAGTTTCCTGCGTTCCTCGCTGACGGAATCGGGCATGATAATGATGGTCCGGTAGCCTTTAACCGCGCCGACCAGCGCCAGGCCGATTCCCTGGTTGCCGCTGGTTGGTTCCACGATGATCGTATCCGGGGAGATCAGACCTTCCTTCTCCGCCTGCTCGATCATGTTCAGCGAGGTGCGGGTTTTGATCGAACCGCCCACGTTCAGCGCCTCCACCTTAACCAGGACTTCCGCGCTGCCTTCTTCCGGCATCCTGTTCAGCCGGACCATCGGCGTATTTCCCACCGCGTCAAGGATTGTATTGAATACCATAAGAGACTGCTCCTTCGGCTTATTCTGATCAGCACGGCGTCTATTATATCGTAGCGGATCAGATCGGACAAGGGAAGGACCGGGGTTATTCGAACATCCAGCGGACAATGTTCTGAATATGCTCGGTCCAGAAGACCATGTCATGGATGCCGGGCGCCTCATGGTATTCATGGGGCACGCCTTCCTCCTCCAGGAAGCGGTGCATGGCGCGGTTGGGTTCAATCAGGAAGTCCTCGGTGCCGCAGGCCAGGTAGATCTCCGGGATCTTTTCCCCGGCGGCCTTGAGCTTCCGGATCAGGACCTCGGGATTGTTGTCGCTTTCCAGCAGTTCGGACGGTTCTCCGAAGCATTCCCGGTAATACTCATAGTTGGCGACACTGTTCCCGCTGCCGGGTTTCATCTGCGCTACCTCATGATGAATGAAGGCGGAGGACATGGCGCCGATCTTACCGAAGGTACGCGGGTAGGCGAGACCGGTATGCAGGGCGCCGAAGCCGCCCATGGAGAGGCCCGCGATGCAGGTGTCCTCCGGACGCTGCGCGAGACGGAAGGTTCTGCGGACATAGTCCACCAGCTCCTCGCCGACCAGCGTCTGGAAGGCATGACCGGTGCACAGGCCGTTCAGGTAGAAGGAATTTTCCGCCGAGGGCATCACGATGGCGAAGTTATACTTCACCGGCAGCTCGAAGGGAACATAGTTGCCCGCTTTGCCGGTGTAGCCGTGAAGCAGGAAAAGGGTCCGCATGGGACGGTTTTCCGCCGGGGCGGGCATACCGTCGCGGGGATCGTTGGGAATCATGACCTCAAAGGAGGTCTCCCGGCGCAGCGAGTTGGAATAGTACTCGATACGGAAATAAGCCATAGATTTATTCCTCCCTGGATTCTATTTGCTGGAGATTCTGCCGGTTCATCCGGCCGGCTTCTCCGCCTCTATTCTTTTGACGATGTCCATGACCTCCCCGGACCAGCGGCTGTCGGAAGACGTCAGCGGATAATCCCTGAATTCCTTGGAGCCGGTAAAGGTCTGCAGGACCATGCTGCTGTCGATATGAAGTGTGGTAAGATATTTTTCCTCGAACATGTCCTCCAGGGACTGCTTCATATCCGCGCCGGCAGGGCCTTTGCGGGCGGTGCCGGTAATGAAACCGGTCACCGGGCAGTGGTATCGGCGGAAAAGCGTCCGGAGGTCTGCCATGGAATAGTAGCGGGCAGTATAGACCCAGATATCGTATCCCTGACTGCTCAGGAACTGGCACAGGGCGGGGATGCCCAGGCGGATCCGCTCCTGATATTTCTTTCCGATCTGGAAGGTGGGCGCCTTTTCACAGTAAGGAGAGCCCTCCGGACAGAATACGACTTCATCCAGGTCCATGGTCACCCGTTTGTCATGCCTGGAGCCCTGCAGCTTTTTCAGGATGTATTCCTTTCGGGTCAGGTCCAGGATTTCTATGCCGATGGTTTTCATACCCGCCAGGCGGGCGGCGGCCCACCGATGATGCCCGTTCAGGATCAGGTAGCCGTCCGGGCTGATCTTCTGGACCTGCAGGGGCTCGAATGCGGGATTATTGGTAAAGAGATTGGCGTTGGAATTGCCCATGCACCTGCGGTAAGTGTTCTCATAGTTGCTGATGATGCTGTGGTTCGGGCCGATTTCAGGGCGGCAGAACTCATCGTCCGGATTGGGATGAAGCTTCCGCAGGGGAGCTTTCTTCACCAGGAGACGGTGGAAAATACTGACCGGGACAGGATAATAGATCCCCTTCACCTTGAGGAGCTCCTCATCCATCAGCTGCTGGAACTGCGTTTTCCGGGAAACGGTATCACTGTTGCTCATGCAGGATTCCATCCTTAAAAACTGTATAGATCGGTCTGAAGATGTTTACTGCGATTATCATATCAAAAAGACCGGCATCCGTCAAAAGGAAACGGCGGCATGTGCCGTCCCGGGGAAACGGCAGAAAGACAGGCGGTTTTTCAGCGGGCAATTGAATGTCGGTTTTGCTTGCTGTATACTGAAGACGGAGAAGAAGAGCGATCATATCTGGAGAGGATACGAAGCATGAAGATACTCGACACGATCCGGGACGAAAAGCTGAGCATGTCCTTTGAGGTATTTCCGCCGAAGACAGACGCTGCTTTTGAGGAAGTACTTCAGGCCACCGAGGCCATCGCTGCCCTGAAGCCGTCTTTCATTTCCGTGACCTACGGTGCCGGCGGGAAAGGCGGGAAATACACCATGGAAATTGCGCGGCGGCTGCAGAACGCGGACGGCGTGGAAACCCTGGCACACCTGACCTGCGTTGGCGCGAAGCGGGAGGATGTGCAGGCGTACCTGCAGGCGATGAAGGATGCGGGCATTCACAATATCATGGCGCTGCGGGGCGACCTGCCGGAGGGCATGGATCCGGAGGACATGAAGAACAGCCCTTATCCGCACGCGTCCGACCTGATCCGTGAGATCCGGGCGGCAGGCGATTTCTGTATCGGCGCGGCGTGTTATCCGGAGGTGCATCCCGAGAGCGCCGTACAGGCGGAAGATCTCAGGTGGCTGCGTGAAAAGGTGGAAGCCGGCGCGGACTTCCTGACAACCCAGATGTTCTTTGACAACAACCTGCTGTATAACTTCCTGTACAAGCTCCGGGAAAAGGGCGTGACGGTGCCGGTGGTGCCGGGCATCATGCCCATCACCGGCGCAAACCAGGTTAAGCGCGCGCAAAAGCTGTCCGGCAGCTTCATGCCACGGCGGTTTACCAGCCTGGTGGACAAATTCGGCAGTTCGCCGGAGGCCATGAAACAGGCGGGCATCCTGTACGCCTGTGACCAGATCATCGACCTGTTTGCCAACGGCATCCGCCATGTACATGTCTATACGATGAACAAGCCGGACGTGGCGGAGGCGATTCAGAACCACCTGGCCGGAATGCTGGGGAGGGCCTTCTGATGCAGGAAGGGCTTCGCCTGGAGGAACTGGGAGAGATCCCTTTTGACGAGAAGGAAATCCTGCGGTACGCCATGCTGCCCTCCTTCGCATCGGCGCCGGAGGAACTGCCGCTGCGGGAGTGCCTGGCGGCGGCAAAAGGGGCGGCGCAGTGCCGGGCGGTATGGCGGAGATATCCGCTGGCCCGGGACGGGGCACTGCTCGATCTGGGATTCGCGAAGACTGACTCCCGGGATCTGATACGACACCTGGAAGGCTGCGCGGAGATCCTGCTGTTTGCCTGTACGGCCGGCGCGGAAACGGACCGCCGGATTGCCCGGGCGAAGCTGCAGTCCCCGGCGAAAGGCCTGCTGATGCACGCCATCGGGGCGCAGCAGGTGGAAGGCGGCTGCGACCTGCTTTGCCGGCGCTTGGCGGAGCAGTTTCCGGACCGGCAACTGACGGACCGGTATTCCCCGGGATACGGGGATCTGCCGCTGGAGCTGCAGCGGTACGTGATGGAAGCACTGGACTGCGGACGGACCGTCGGGGTGACACTGTCGGAGAGCCTGCTGATGACCCCCTCCAAGAGTGTAACCGCGATTATCGGAATGAAAGAGAGAGAGGAAGCATGAGCTTCAGGGAACTGCTGAATCAGGGGCCGTTCTTTCTTGACGGCGGCATGGGCACGCTGCTGCAGGCGGAGGGCCTGAAGCCGGGCGAGGCGCCGGAGGCGTGGAACCTGACCCATCCGGAGCAGGTGACCGCGATTCACCGCGCCTATTATGAGGCGGGGAGCCACATGGTGGCGGCGAATACTTTCGGCGTGCATCCGCAGCGATATGACCTTCCCATGTGCGAAGAGATGATCCGGGCGGCGGTGGCCTGCGCGGACAGGGCGCGGCAGGAAGCAAACTGCGGACATGAGATGTTTATCGGGCTGGACATAGGTCCGTGCGGAAAGCTGCTGAAGCCGCTGGGCACGCTGGACTTTGAGGAGGCGGTTTCCGGCTTCGCGGAAGTGATCCGGATCGGCGCGGCCTGCGGTGTGGACTGCATCTTCCTGGAGACTATGAACGACGGGGCGGAAACCCGCGCGGCGCTGCTTGCCGCGAAGGAGAACTGTGACCTGCCGGTGCTCGTTTCCAACGCGTACGGCGCGGACGGCAAGCTGATGACCGGCGGAACGCCGGAGTCCGTAGTGGCCATGCTGGAGGGCCTGGGCGCGGACGCGGTGGGCGTCAACTGCTCGCTGGGGCCGGATGCGCTCGCACCGATCGTGGAGCGGTACCTGGCGGCGGCTTCCGTGCCGGTACTGATGAAGCCCAACGCGGGGCTGCCCCAGGAAAAAGACGGAAAGACATACTACAACGTGCTGCCGGAAGCCTTTTCCGCCCGGATCGCAGCGCTGGTCCCGAAGGGACTGCGGATCATGGGCGGCTGCTGCGGTACGACGCCGGCCTATATCTCTGCGCTGAAGGCCGCCGCGGGGGACCTGGTTCCGCCGGCGCTTCAAAAGAAGGAACATACCGTCATCGCTTCCCGGGGAACTGTGATCGAACTGGGAAAGGATCCTGTGGTCATCGGGGAGCGGATCAATCCCACGGGCAAGAAACGGCTCCGGAAGGCACTGGAGGAAGGTGACATGGCCTATGTGCTGAACGAGGCCATTTCCCAGGAGGAGCACGGCGCGGAAGTGCTGGACGTGAACGTCGGTACGCCGGGCGTGGATGAGCCGGCGCTGCTTTGCCAGGCGGTGCAGGAACTGCAGGCGGTTACCGACCTGCCGCTGCAGCTGGACACGGCGGATCCCGCTGCCATGGAACGCGCCCTGCGGGTGTACAATGGCAAGGCCATGATCAATTCCGTGAACGGCAAACAGGAAATCATGGACGCGGTTTTCCCGCTGGTGAAGAAATACGGCGGCGTGCTGGTCGCCCTGACCCTGGATGAGACCGGGATCCCGGACACGGCAGAAGGCCGGCTGGCAATCGCACGGCGTATCCTGAAGGAAGCGGAGGAATACGGTATAGACCGCAGGGATATCCTGTTTGACACGCTGACGATGACGGTCAGCACGGACCGCACGGCTGCGCGGACGACCCTGGAGGCCCTGAAACTGATCCGGGAAGAAACGGGATGCGGAACGGTGCTGGGCGTCAGCAACGTCTCCTTCGGCCTGCCGGAGCGGGAAGTGCTGGGCAGTGCGTTCCTGACCATGGCGCTGGAGCGGGGACTGTCCGCGGCGATCATGAATCCGCTGAACAGCCGGATGATGGGCGCCATGGTCAGCTTCCGGACGCTGACCGGGCGGGACGAAAACTGCGGCGCGTATATCCGCTTCACCGGCGAGCTGCCGGCGATGCAGGCCGTCGCTCCCGCGGCGGTGGCCGGGACCGCGCCGAAAGAAACCGGTGCGAATGGCCTCAGGCGCGCGGTGGTCAAAGGCCTGTGCCGGGAGGCGGGGAATCTTGCCCGCACAGCGCTGGAGAGCGGGGAGGACAGCCTGGAGCTGGTCAAAAACGAGATTATCCCGGCTCTGGACGAAGTGGGGCAGGGGTTTGAGGCAAAGCAGATCTTCCTTCCCCAACTGATGATGAGCGCGGAGGCGGCGGAAGCCGCGTTCCGGGAAATCAAGGAAAAGACCGCCGGACAGGCGGAAGGACAGGCACCGAAGGGGACGGTCGTGATCGCCACGGTGAAGGGCGATATCCACGACATCGGCAAGAATATCGTCCGGCTGCTGCTGGAGAACTACGGGTTTGAGGTTACGGACCTGGGCAAGGACGTGGCGCCGGAGACGGTACTGGAGGCCGTAACCCGGCTGCACGCGCCGGTTTGCGGGCTGAGTGCGCTGATGACCACTACCGTACCCGCCATGGCGGAGACCGTGGCGCTGCTCCATGAGCGTGCGCCCTGGTGCCGGGTGATGGTGGGCGGTGCAGTGCTGACGGAGGAATACGCGCGGGAGATTGGCGCGGACGGATACGGCCGGGACGCGATGGCGGCGGTGCGACTGGTTGAAAGCTTTATTGCCGGGAATGCGTAAGCGGAAGGGGGATTTCCGGATGAGGAAAAAACTGCTGAGCCTGCTGCTGTGCCTTGCTCTGTGCCCGCTTGCGGCCGCGGCTGAGGAACCGGCGTCCTTCTTCGACGACGTGAAGGAGAACACTGTGGGGAAAATCGTGCGGACGTATGATTCCCCCACGCTGAAATACACGATGGAGCGGTTTGCGTACGAAAAGGAGATCTGCTTCCTGACACGGGTCTGGGTGCAGGACCCGGCAAGGCAGATCCGGAAAGCCACATCGGACTGGCAGAAGAACGTAAAACTGCCCCAGACAATCGCCAAGCAGATCCCGGAAATCTCGCTGGCTGTAAACGGCAGCGGATTTGTAAGCCCGCAGTATCCGGAAATTCCGGACAACTATCCGGGGAAGAGCGAGGACTATTACTATACACCTCTCGGCTCGGTGACCGTCACCGACGGCAAGGTGCTGCGCAACCTGGAGGGCGTGCCCTATTACGGACTGACGCTGGATGCGGACGGCCTGCAGATGTACGTGGGTGCGGACAACGAGGAAGTTCTGGCGACGGAGCCTTCGCAGACCTGGTCCTTCTACACCGGCTGCCCCATGATGCGCGACAACGAGGATATCCTGCCGGAGGAATGGGATTTCGCGGACAACCGCGCGGCCCGGACCATTATCGCCAGGACGGACCGGAATAATTACCTGATCCTGACAGCTACCTGCGAAAGGGGGAGGGGGATTTCCCTGCGCCGGGCAGTGGTGTTCTTTCAGAAATACTTCCGGACAGAATGGGTATATAACCTGGACGGAGGCATGTCTTCCGCCCTGCTGTCCCGGAAAAGGGAGAAAAAAAACATGCGCCTTTTCACCGAGAAAGGCGCGCGGGTTGTGGACATCCTGGCATTTACAGAATAGGAAACATCGCAGCTGATAATTCAGCTGCGATGTTTTTGCCGGTTGACACGGCGGACGGGCCGGCCCATGGCGGATCGGGGAGATCCCGGGGCCTGCGGACGCCCTGACGTGCCGGAGCCGCGCGTCCGGGCGGAGGGAGACAGGTGCCTGGCCGGCATGGCGTTGCCCATCCGGTCCACCTTCGCGGGTTTCGGTTCACGGACTTTGGGCGGCGTGGGCGTGGTGATTTCCATGGGCCAGTCGCTCTTTTTTTCCGGCAGCCGCCTGCCGATAAGCTTTTCCACCTGGTTCAGCTGTTTGACTTCGTCAATGCAGCAGAAGGAGACTGCCGTGCCGGCCCGGCCGGCCCGGCCGGTGCGGCCGATGCGGTGGATATAGGCTTCCGGCTCCATGGGCATGTCGTAGTTGAACACATGGCTGAGACCGGCCACGTCTATGCCCCGGGCTGCGATGTCCGTGGCGACAAGTACACGGCATTCGCCGGTGCGGAACCGGTTCAGCGCCGTCTGGCGGGCGTTCTGGCTCTTATCCCCGTGAATACCGGCGGCTTCGATGCCCTTGCGCTTCAGGTCCCGGACAATCCGGTCCACACCGTGCTTTGTACGGGAGAAGACCAGTGCGCTTTCCACGTCCGGATCTTCCAGCAGCTGCGCGAGCAGGTGTTTTTTGTTTGCCTTGTCCACATAGTACAGGCACTGGTCGATGGCCTCCACGGTTGAGGTAACCGGGTCGACCTTGACGTTCTCCGGATCCGTGAGCAGGTCCAGCGCCAGCTTTTCCACTTCCGGCGGCATGGTGGCGGAGAACAGCAGCGTCTGGCGTTCTTCCGGCAGGCAGCGGACGATTTTCCGCACGTCGTGGATGAACCCCATGTCCAGCATCCGGTCCGCTTCGTCCAGCACGAAGATTTCCACCCAGTCCAGTCGGACCAGCCCCTGGCCCATCAGGTCCAGGAGACGGCCGGGGCAGGCGATGACGATATCCGCGCCGCGGTGCAGGGCTTCCACCTGGCCGACCTGGCCGACGCCGCCGAAAATCACGGTGCTGTCCAGCCCTTCGCCTTTTCCGTAGAGCTGGAAATTATCCCAGGTCTGCAGGGCGAGCTCCCGGGTCGGGGAAAGGATCAGGGATCGGATGACTTTCGCGTTCCGCTTCGGGGGCGTCTCTTTCAGCCGCTGCAGGATCGGCAGGGCAAAGGCGGCCGTCTTTCCGGTGCCGGTCTGGGCGCAGCCCAGGACATCCTTGCCCTCCAGGACCAGCGGGATCGTGGCCTGCTGGATGGGGGTCGGGGTTTCATAGCCGGTATTGCGGATGTTTCTCAGAAGGGAAGGGGTTAACCCGAGGTCTTTGAATTCCATATATCAGATGAGTTCCTGCAGATCAGTATATTCGTAGTTGTGGGCTGCCGCCACGTTTTTGTTGGTCAGTCTGCCCGCATAGGTATTCACGCCGGAACGGATCACTTCGCTCTTCCGGCAGGCTTCTTCAAGCCCGGCGGCGGCGATCTCCAAACCGTATCTGACGGTGGCGTTGGTCAGGGCGATGGTGCTGGTCCGCGGGACGGCGCCGGGCATGTTGCCGACGCAGTAATGGACCACGCCGTCCAGCTTGAAGACGGGATCGTCGTGGGTGGTGACATGGGAGGACTCTCCGCAGCCGCCCTGGTCGATGGCCACGTCAACGAAGACACAGCCGTCCTTCATCTCTTTGAGGTACTTTTTCTTGAACAGTTTCGGGGTGGAGCCGCCGGGGATCAGCACGGAACCGATGACCAGGTCCGCGTCCTTCAGCACGCGTTCCACGTTGCTGTCGTTGGAAACCAGGGTCTGGATGTGGGCGCCGAACATGTTGTCCAGCTCCTCCAGCCGCTTCAGGCTGATATCCAGGATGGTGACGTTGGCGCCCATGCCCACGGCGATCTTGCAGGCGTTCATGCCCACGGTGCCGCCGCCGAGGATGACCACGTTGGCCTTGGGAGTGCCGGGCACACCGGCCAGCAGGATGCCCTCGCCACCGAACTTCTTTTCCAGGTACTTGGCGCCTTCCTGGATGGAGAGACGGCCGGCGATCTGGCTCATGGGGGCGAGCAGGGGCAGGGAGCGGTCCTTCTCCTGCAGGGTTTCATAGGCGACCGCGTTGACCTTGCCCTTCAGCAGGGCGTCGGTCTGTTCCCTGTCGGCGGCCAGGTGCAGGTAAGTGTAGAGGATCAGGCCGTCCCGGAAGAGGGGATACTCGCACTCCAGCGGCTCCTTGACCTTGACCATCATATCGACCAGGTGCCAGACGTCCGCGGCGTTGTCGATCAGGGATGCGCCTGCATCCACATACTCGTTGTCGGAGAATCCGGAGCCGACGCCGGCGCCTTTCTCGATATAGACATGATGGCCCGCGGCGATATAGGCGCGGACGTTGTCAGGGGTCAGGCCCACCCGGTACTCGTTGTTCTTGATCTCTTTCACGCAGCCGATCTTCATTTGTGTTTCATCCTTTCAGGTGATTGATTATACGCCCAGGATCCGGGCAGCTTTAAGAATGCAGACCTGGGTTTTGGCGTCGGAAACGCGGCCTTCCATGACATCCTGTACCAGGTCGGCCAGAGGAATGGCGTACACATCCAGGAACTCGTCCTCATCCAGACTGCGTTCGCCCTTGTGCAGGCCGCGGGCCAGGTACATGGTGATGTACTCGTCGCTGTAGGCAGGTGCCGGATGGAAGTCGCCGAGCTCTGTCCACTCATCCGCGGAATAACCGGTCTCTTCCCGCAGCTCGCGCCTGATGGCGGACAGCCGGTCCTCGTCCGGGGCGTCCAGTTTGCCTGCGGGGATCTCCAGGATGACTCTGTCCAGTGGATAACGGTACTGCCGTTCCATGATGACTTTGTTGTCGTCCGTGACGGGGATCACGCAGACCGCGCCGATATGGCGGATCACTTCCCGGACGGTGGTGTTGCCGTTGGAAAGGGTGACCATATCCCGCTTCACATGCAGGATGACACCGTCGAAGATGTCTTCGGAAGACACCTGCTTTTCAGCCAGGCGGGCCAGTTCGCTGGATTCATCAAATCGCATAGCTGCTCCCTGTTTCGTTTTCAGAAACTATCATTATGAACTCTGAATGATTCAGCCGAGAAGGCTGATCTGTCAGTCCTTCGGCTGGATGGTGGCCTTGATGCGGCGGACGCCGGCGGAGGAAGACTCTTCCTTGCGGATTTT
>CAMKEI010000051.1 GCA_946411525.1 uncultured Clostridia bacterium
GCAGCGCCGCGATCCATATCCATGACCTGAGCATGCTGACCGGCTACTGCGCCGGATGGAGCCTGAAACAGCTGATCCAGGAAGGCCTCGGCGGGGTTCCCGGCAAGATCACCAGCTCTCCGGCCAGCCATCTGTCCACGCTGTGCAACCAGATGGTGAACTTCCTGGGAATCATGCAGAACGAGTGGGCCGGCGCCCAGGCGTTCTCCAGCTTCGATACCTATCTGGCGCCTTTTGTCCGGATTGACAACCTGAGCCAGAAAGAGGTCAAGCAGTGCATCCAGAGCTTCATTTACGGTGTGAACACGCCCAGCCGCTGGGGCACCCAGGCGCCTTTCTCCAACATTACCCTGGACTGGACCTGCCCGAAGGACCTGGAGAACCTGCCGGCGATCATCGGCGGCAAGGAGATGGACTTCACCTACGGCGACTGCCAGAAGGAAATGGACATGGTCAACAAGGCGTTCATCGAGATCATGATCGAGGGCGACGCTAACGGCCGCGGCTTCCAGTATCCGATCCCCACCTATTCCATCACCCGCAACTTCGACTGGTCTGAAACTGAGAACAACCGCCTGCTGTTCGAGATGACCGCCAAGTACGGCACGCCCTACTTCAGCAACTACATCAACTCTGACATGGAACCCAGCGATGTGCGCAGCATGTGCTGCCGCCTGCGTCTGGACCTGCGGGAGCTGCGTAAAAAGAGCGGCGGTTTCTTCGGCAGCGGTGAGTCCACCGGTTCCATCGGTGTGGTGACCATCAACATGCCCCGCCTGGCCTATGAATCAGCTGACGAAAAGGACTTCTACCGCCAGCTGGACCGCCTGATGGATATCGCCGCTCGCAGCCTGAAGACCAAACGCACGGTCATCACCAAGCTGCTGGAAGGCGGTCTGTATCCCTATACCCGCCGCTACCTGGGCACCTTCAGCAACCATTTCAGCACCATCGGTCTGGTGGGCATGAACGAAGCAGCGCTGAACGCCCGGTGGCTTAAGAAGGATCTGACCCATCCGGAAGCACAGCAGTTCGCGAAGGACGTGCTCAACCATATGCGGGAGCGCCTGAGCGACTACCAGGAGGAGTACGGCGACCTGTACAACCTGGAAGCGACGCCCGCAGAATCCACGACCTACCGTTTCGCCAAGCACGACAAGGAGCAGTATCCGGACATTATCACCGCGAATATGAACGGAACGCCCTACTATACCAACTCCAGCCATCTGCCCGTCGGCTTCAGCGAGGACATTTTCTCCGCGCTGGACGTGCAGGATGAACTGCAGACCCTGTACACTTCCGGCACGGTGTTCCACGCCTTCCTCGGCGAGAAACTGCCGGACTGGAAAGCGGCGGCCAACCTGGTCCGCAAGATTGCGGAAAACTACAAGCTGCCCTATTACACGATGAGCCCCACCTATTCCGTCTGCAAGGATCACGGTTACCTGACCGGCGAGCAGCATATCTGCCCCCATTGCGGCCAGAAGACGGAAGTCTACAGCCGGATCACCGGCTACTACCGCCCGGTCCAGAACTGGAATGACGGCAAGGCGCAGGAATTCAAGGACAGGAAGGTCTACGACATCGGCCACAGCCGGCTGACCCATTCCGGCCCCGTCATGGTCAGTTCCCAGGCGGAAGCGCCCGCGGAACAGCCGGCTGCGGAACCCGAAAAGGAGAGCAAGCCCCGTGCGAGCCGCTCGATCCTGTTCGTCAGCGCAACCTGCCCCAACTGCAAGCTGGCGATCAGCATGCTGGAAAAGGCCGGCTTCCTGTTCAAAAAGGTGCTGGCGACGGACAATCCCGAACTGACCAACCAGTACGGCGTGAAACAGGCGCCCACTCTGGTGGTGATCGGCCAGGACGGGGAGTTCACCAAGTATAAGGGCGTATCCGAGATCAAGGGTATGCTGACCGCGAAACAGGTCGGATAACCAACGGACAAAAAACGGGGACGCGGCTGCGTCCCTTTTTTTCGGAGGAAGAAAGATGACGGATATCATTGTGGTCGGCGGAGGTCCGGCGGGCATGACGGCGGCGCTGTACGCGCAGCGGAACGGGAAGAGCGCGCTGGTGCTGGAAAAGCATGGCTTCGGCGGGCAGATCACTTACAGCCCCAAGGTGGAGAACTGGCCCGGAACCGCCCAGATGAGCGGAAACGAGTATGCAGAGGCGCTGCTGGACCAGATCATGAACCAGGGCGCGGAAGTGGATCTGGCGGAGGTGGTCCGCATTGAGGATCACGGAAGCTTCAAGCGGATCTTCACGGACGACGGGCTGGAGCGGGACGCGAAAGCGGTGATTATCGCCGCCGGCGTGAAACACCGGATGCTCGGCCTGCCCGGGGAAAATGAACTGGTGGGCGAGGGAATCAGTTTCTGCGCCGTCTGCGACGGGGATTTCTATACCGGCAAGACAGTCTGTGTGGCCGGCGGAGGCAATTCCGCCCTGCAGGAGGCGATCCTGCTCTCCGGCAAATGTGAGAAAGTGATCATGCTTCAGGACCTGCCTGATTTCACCGGTGAGAAGAAACTGCAGGAGATCCTTTTCGACCGGCCGAACGTGGAGAAGCTGACCGGTGTGAAGATCACGGCGCTGAATACGGAGGAGGGAGTCCTCCGAAGCGTAAGCATACAGCCGCAGGCGGGAGGAGAAGAAAAGCAGGTTGCCTGCAACGGCCTGTTCGTCGCTATCGGCCTGATTCCGGAGAACGACGCTTTCGCGCACCTGGCGGACCTGAACAAATGGGGATATTTTGACAGCGACGAGCGCTGTGAGACCCGGACGCCCGGAGTTTTCGCGGCAGGAGACTGCCGCAGCAAGACGGTGCGCCAGCTGACAACCGCTGCTGCGGACGGCGCGACGGCTGCCCTGGCAGCGTGCAGGTACATTGATTCACTGGGACAGTGAATCAGTCAATCAGAACTCAGAATGATATTCGGAAAGACATCAAAAGGAGCGGCCCTGCTGAGCCGCTCCGTTGCTTTCTGTGACGGTTATCCAATCAGGATCTGCTTCTTCTCGGGAACCTTTCTGGCTTCCTTCTTCGGCAGTTTGACGGACAGGACGCCGTTCTCATACTTGGCCTGTACGTCCTCTTCCGTCAGGTTTTCGCCCACATAGAAGCTGCGCTGCATGGTGCCGGTATACCGCTCCTGGCGCAGGATCTTGCCGTGCTTTTCTTCCTTGTTCTCCAGGCTCTTCTCCGTGGAGATGGTCAGGACGCCGTTCTGCAGATCCAGATGGATTTCTTCCTTCTTCAGACCGGGCAGATCCACATCCAGTTCATAACCCTCGTCCGTTTCCTTCACGTCCGTCTTCATCATCCGGGGCGCGTTCTTGCCATAGAGCATATGCTCCGGCCGGTTGAAGCCGCGGAAGAAATCACGGTCGAAATCGTCAAACAGATCCAGCATATTTTCACCGAAAACAGCAGGCAGGAAAGTACTCATAATAAACCCTCCATTCTTTCAATCCGGTCCCGTCTTTCAATCCGGTTCCGGGAAATCTTGCTTGATGCGGTCATTGGCCGCCCCGCCCTCTCAGGCGCTGATTATAGTATACTCAATAGTCAAAGAAAGTCAAAGATCAAAAAGGTCAAAAAGAAAAGCTTTCTGCCGTTATCCGGCAGAAAGCTTTGTTATTCTCCGATTATCTCACTGAATCGCTGAAAATCACGACTAATTGAAACAGGTCAGACGCTCAGGTATTTCTCCATCAGGCGAGCGGTAATCACATACATGACGCCTGCCAGCACCAGCGCGGCAGACCCCTGGATGATCAGGACGGTGAGCGTGCCGAGGCTGGAGGGAACCAGGGAAAGCAGCTTGCTGATTGCCCAGTTCAGCGCCAGGAACAGCAGGAAAGTGACGAACCCGTTTCCTTTTTTGCCGTTCAGCAGGGAAGAGGAAACCACATCGGCCAGGTAGGCGGTGGTGATGGTGCACAGCCAGGAGGCCAGCATGCTGAATACCAGCGCGGAGATGTGCGCCGCGTCCAGGGTGATGCTTTCATTGATCGTACGGATCATGTCCCTGAACATATCCCAGATCTGCTGGTTCGCACCTTTGCCAAGCAGCAGGGAGAAGTCCAGCCAGCCCAGTGCGAAGAAGAAGGCGCCGGCAATCAGGATGGAAAGACCGCATTCTATGACTTTGGCGCCGAGGATCTTATAGCAGCTGTTGGGCGTCATGAACAGCATGTACCCCTGCCGGGTGTTCATATCCTTATGCAGCGTCGCTACGCTCAGGATACCCATCATGGCGATGCCGGTTATGGCGATGAAGAAGAGCAGCACCGCGCCGATGGCGAGGGAGTTGTCGCGGCCACCCCACAGGCCGACCAGGAAGACAGCCTCGGCAACAAGGGTAACAGCCAGCAGGATCAGTTTGGACAGCAGTGTTTTCCGGAGTTCATATTTCAAAAGACGAAGCATTATGCCTGCACCTCCCCGTGGCCGAAAATCGCGCGGTACCGGTCCGCCATGGAAACGCCGTCGGTTTCACGCATCTCTTCCAGATCCCTGATCTCAACCAGTTTTCCCTGGCGGATGAACACCGCCCGGTCCGCGATGGTTTCCATCTCTTCCACCAGATGGCTGGACAGCAGGAGCAGTTTTTCCGGAACCGCCGCTTCCAGGATGGCGGAGCGGATTTCGTCCCGGGCCAGCAGGTCAATACCATTGAAGGGCTCGTCCAGCATATAGACTTTGGCGTCCCGTGCCAGGGTCAGGGCGATCTTCATCTTTGCCACCATGCCGCTGGACAGGGTGCGGATTTTGTCCTTCTCGTTCAGGTCCATGCCGTGCAGCAGGTCCAGGAACCGCTGCATGGAAAAGTCCTCAAAGAAGTCTGCGTAGTATTTTCCGGCGTCTTCCAAGGACATCCATGCATAGAAATACGGTTCGGTGGACATGTAGGCGACATCCTTACGGCTTTCGATCCCCACGGGACGGCCGGCGAAGAGCACTTCTCCGGAGGTGGGTTTGATGAGACCGGCGGCCATCTTCATCCAGGTTGTCTTGCCGCTGCCGTTCGGCCCCAGCATCGCGTAGATATGGCCGGGTTCCATGACGACGGAGACCTGGTCAACGGCGGTTTTCGCGCCGTATTTTTTGGTCAGTTCCCTGCTTTCAAGCATTTTCGGTATCCTCCTTTTCGTTCAGCAGCCGGACCGCGTCCGTGCGGGACAGCCCCAGGATTTTCAGATCCCGGAGATACCGGTCCGCGGCGTCCGCGGCCATCTGCGTCCGCAGCCGGGCGATCCGTTCCGCGTCGACGGTAACATAGGTGCCCATACCGCGCCGCGTCTCGCACAGGCCGGCGCGCTCCAGCTCCTGGTAAACCCTGGCCGCCGTGTTCGGGTTGATGGAAAACCGAACGGCCAGGTCCCGTCCGCCGGGCATCTTCTCACCCGGGCCGATCGACCCGGTAGCGATCGAGCCTTTAATCCGGTTGACGACCTGCAGCCAGATCGGGCTCATGGGATCGTATTCCATGGGGACCTCCTTCACAGCGGTTTAGTGTACGAGTAGGATAGTACACTAAAACAATATGACTGTCAACCATTTTTTTAAACAGAAAAAACGCTGCCGCGGCGGGCAGCTGAAATCGCAGGAACCTGATAGAAAACGGCGCATTCAGGTTTCTTGCAGAGTGGGTTTTGCCGCATTCATGTATATAACAACAGCGATAGCAACCAAGCACAGGGCCATCATGCCATAGAGCAACCAGGCGTCGTTCTGCCACTGGTCCGCTATATGAATGGCGAGCAATGCTGCGGATGCCGCGGCAATAATCCCGGATACGGGTAAGCTCCGTTTTCTGCGGAAGATCCACAGCAGGATGCCCAACCCGATAACACAGGCGATAAAAGACACGTAAAACAGGATCAGAAACTGGGGCTTTTCAAAAACAAATTCCGCGAAAGCGATCGCCAAGGATGCGAAAACCAGTTCGAGGAAGGAAATAATCACGAAACGTTTCCCAGGCTGGCGGCGCACAGTCAGCAAGATCAGCACCGCAACAAGGGAGAGCAGCGCGGCAATCTGGGAAAACCGAACAAAGGGGTTGAGACGGACGAAATCATCTTGGCGCATCTGCTCTAACAGAATCTGGCTGGTGCCGAGACCAGTGACGAAGAGTACCGCCTGGATTCCACGGGCGGCCTTCCGGGCATACAGGAGCAGCAGAACCAGCAGGATCAGCGCGGCAGTGGCTTCCCAAGCCCAGACTGCATAACTCCATTCCTGGTAGCCTTCTTCCTGGCAGGTACAAAAGGAAATCGGCAGGAACCAGAGGCTTTCATTCTCCACGAGATCACCATATCCCTGGCCGGTGAAGTATTCGCCCAGCCGGCAGAAAAGCAACATAGCGCAGGCACCGGGAGCAAGAGAGTCAAGGGTTTCCACCAGATCAAGATGGGCGAGCTGGGCACCGATTACAGCGCCGAGAAAACCGCCGAACAAAGCCCCGTACAGCGTGTAGCCGCCGTTCCAGATGCGCAGCATTGCCATGGCGATTCCTGTCTGGGCTGTATAGCCGGGAGGACAGAAAAAAACCCACAATACGTGGCCGAAGAGCAGCGCGCCGAGAACTACAAAGGGCAAAACAGGGCCGTTTTCCTTCTTTCGGAGAGACAACAGCACGCCGCAAATCGCACCGGCGAATACAACCAGGCCAAAGGCAGTGATGTTCAGCGGACCGAGGGTCAGGATCGGATTCATGGCAGGTGATCCTCCTTACGGTTTTGCTCCGGCAGGATCCGGCTCCGCAGTTACAAAATAAACGATATCAGTGATCTTCCGGAGATTTCTTCCGTTGGAATTGCTGATGCGGTCCGTACCCAGAACAAGCCACGTGGAAGAACCACCGTCCATGGTATAAGCCTGCTTCGCACCGCAGTCATATGCGAGTTGTGCTGCGTCATACAGGGAAAACCCGCCGTCTTTGCTCTGCTCAGGGCCTTCGGTGGTGATGATCAGATAACTCAGGGTATCCATCTGGCAAAGAATCTGGCGCTGCGCTTTTTTCTTGAAGGTTGAATTCGGCATATAGTCATGCTCGGTACCGATATCCACCAGTTCGCCGTCGATAACCAGTGCCGGTCCGAAGATAAAACTGTGAAGGATGCTTCCGGAATACGAATCAATATCACTGAGCTGCGGGGCACGTAGAATATGGAAATTTCCATCGCCATCAATAATCAGCTGATCATACCGGTCAGGTTCGACCCGACGATATTCGATTCCGTTCCGGATTACCACACCCTGCCGGATACCGACGCAGTAATCGCCGTTCATGGTCAGAACTGCACGCTCCCTTTCTGCCAGCTTGGTGGCATACAGGGCACCCTCTGAGGGATAAGGAGCGGTGAACTGAGCACGGAACTGGCTGGGATCGGCGATCTGAACCCAGGTGAAGATGACTCGGGTATTCTGGATTATTCTTTCCTCCATCTTTACATAGATTGTTCCATCCTGATAGCCACAGGCTATGCCTTGCTCGTTCCTTGTGAAAGCGTCCGCATGGGGGCCGAGGAGAGCCTTTTCACGGGTTGCGCTACTATTTGTCCAAGGAACTTCTTCTGTTGCGACCGGTTCTGGGTTGGGGTTGGTGAGAACAACGGGTTCGTATCTGGGCAAGTCAACAGATTCCGCACCGGCAATGGAGAGGGGAGAGGGGACGATGAACGGAATCAGCAGCAGAAGAAGGATCAGCGGGATCAACCACAGCGCAATCTGCTTTTTCTTCATCGTACATACCTCCATCAACGTCTTGTTTTCTGCAGCACATACCAAACCATTACACAATAATTTATCATGGAGCGGCTGAAAAAGTCAAACCAGATCGGCCGGAACCAGTTCCGCCACGCGGATCAGATCGGCCGGCGCCAGTTCCGCCTGGCAGCCGACGCGGCCGGCGCTGACAAAGATCCTGTCCAGCCCTTCCGCGCTCCTGTGGATATAGGAAGGGAAGCGCTTTTTCATCCCGATGGGAGAGCAGCCGCCGTGGACATACCCTGTCAGGGGAAGCAGATCCCGCTGGGGGATCATGCTGACGGATTTTTCACCGACAGCCGCAGCGGCTTTTTTCAGGTTCAGTTCCGTGTTGACCGGGATGATAAACACATAATACCGCTGGGGTTTGCCGGTGGTGACCAGGGTCTTGAAGACCTGGTCCGCGGGTTCGCCCAGAATGCCGGCGATATCTTCCCCGGTCAGCGTGGGATCCGCCTGGTACAGGTGGGGCGTGTAGGGGATTTTTTTGCTTTCCAGCACGCGCATGCAGTTCGTCTTGTCCTGTTTGCCCATATTAATTAAGGCCTCCTTCCGCCGGGAATAATTGTATCACAGGCCGGGACTTCCTGTCACCGGGCAGGCTTTACGCGGGACCGGCGTTCGGATATAATCAGAAAAGAATATACCGGAAAAAGAGGAAAACGTTATGAAGCAGCCCAAACTGAGCATCCTTTTTCCCCGCCAGGATGAGGTTACGTACCGGGAGATTCCGGAGGAGAGCTGGCATGATCTGGGCCTGGACGCGCTGACGGAAAAAGTCGCGGCGCAGCCGCAGGAAGTCCCCCTGCTTCGCCGCGTGATGATGAGCCTGACCGCGGATCCGCAGGTAGCTGCTTTCCGCAGCGACGTTTTCGAGGATATCATGCGCCATCCGGAGATCCGGGAGCGGCTGATGAAGCTCCTGGACAGGATCAAGATGTTCTATGATTACGGCGTGGTGAACCGCCACGAAGGCGATGAGACAGGTATCTGGGACCTGATGCACCGCCTGGAGGAATACCACGATTATATCCTGACGGTGGAAGCCATCCGGGAGTGCCTGTCGGACAAGGACCTGATCTCGGAAGGGCTGATCAACCTGCGGGATACGGTGGAACGGATTTATCAGGACCAGGGGTTTGCCGCGCTCCGCAGGGATGTGGAGGAGATGCGGATATCCGCCTCAGAGATCCGCAGTCTGACGGTCGGTATCAACCTGAACGACCGTTTTGAGGCCGTCAGTATGGGACTGGTATCCGTGAATGGAAAGCCGTTCACGAAGTCGGGTCTGCTGAAGAATTTCCTGGCATCCGTCAATCCCCGGGACGAAATCGTGAAGGAAGCGGAATGGAACGGGAGCAGTTCCTTCTATCCGGCCAATACGGAAGTGGGACTGCTGGAGTCGGTCGGGCAGTTTGTGGAAACGTCCGTGGTGCTCCGCAACCCGCTGGCGATGATGTCGCTGGCCAGGATTCCCGCGTCGGACGGTACCGCCAACGTGCCGCGGCAGATGGACAGCGCCGCCACGATGCTGACTTCGCGGATTTCCCGGAGGCTGCGGGACACGCTGGCGCAATACCTGAACGTCAGCGTCCGGGAGATGGCGGAGCTGATTCCGGAACTGGTGTTCTATACCCGCTGGGCGGAATACATCGAAAAACAGCAGCAGAGAGGCTGGTGCTTCTGCAAGCCGGAGGCCGGAGGGAGGAAGAACCGGGCGGCGGGTATGGAGGCGAAGGGCTTCTACAACCTGAAGCTGATCGACAGCGGAAGCCCGGAAATGACGGTTCCGAACGATCTGTCCTTTGACGCGGAGAAGCGGGTATATATCCTGACCGGCGCCAACCGGGGCGGCAAGACCACGGCGACCCAGGCGGTAGGCCAGCTGTTCATCCTAGCCCAGAGCGGGATCCGGGTTCCCGCGGAACGTTTTAGCTATGATCCCGCGGACCGGGTGCTGACTCACTTCCCGGCGGACGAAGACAGGACACTGGACCTGGGCCGGCTGGGTGAGGAATGCAGGCGCTTCCGGGAACTGTTTATCCGCTGCACGACCGACAGCCTGCTGCTGCTGAATGAGACCTTTTCCACCACCTCGTTTGAAGAAGGGTACTTCATTGCGGCGGACGCGGTCCGGGCGATTCTCGGGCGGGGATGCCGCACGATCTACAACACGCATATGCACAAGCTGGCACAGGACCTGGACACGGTGATCAATACGGACGGAACGGAAGGCAAAGCGGTTTCCCTCGTTGCGGAAACGAAGGGCAGGGAGCATTCCTTCCGGATGGTCATTGCCCCGCCGGAAGGGCAGTCCTTTGCACGGGATATCGCAGAAAAATACGGCGTGACCTACGAAAGCCTGTCGGCGGCCGCGGAGACAGAGGACGGGATATAAAAAACCGGAGGGACTGCTCCCTCCGAAATTGGTATCCGGTCGGTTTACTTGCTTTCGGCGATCCGGGCGTTAATCGCTTCGATCACCTGTTCCGCGGGGATGCCGTGGACTGCGCAGGCATCCTCCAGGGATTCGGCGCGGGAAGCCGGGCAGCCCAGGCAGTGCATACCGATGGACAGCAGGATTTCCACCGCTTCGGGATACTGTGTGACAATTTCGCCAACCAGCGTTTCACCGGTTACATACTGTTCAGCCATGAGAAAGTCCTCCTTATCAGAATACGGGCACATCATACACTATCCGCCCGTAAAAAACAAGGAGGCATTTTTAGGAATCGACGCGGGAGGCTTGCGCGGAAGCGCGAAGCGGGCTATAATGTTTTTACAAATTCGCAATCGTTTGCAAAATCACATGAAAACCACGCAGATCAACAGGCCGGCGGAGGAGGGATCAGATGGGCAACTATCGGAATTTCAAACTGGTGTACTACTTTGTGGCGCAGGCGGCGGCACATGCGGACAGGGACCGGTTGGAGAAGGGTATCCGCTTTTTTGAGCGGTATATGCGTCCGGACAAGGTCTACCTGGAGCCTTACCGCTCCGGCGTCCTGGCAGACGCGGAGCATGTGGAGCTGTGCAGGGAGGTTTTTGAGAAACACGGGGTGGAGGTGGCCGGCGGGCTGACCACCACGATCCGGACGCCGGAGGGGGACGAGCCAAAACAGCGGCTGATGGACACCTTCTGCTACAACGATGAAAAGATGCTGGCGGAACTCCGGAAGGCCAGCGCGTTTACCGGCAGCCGGTTCAATGAGTTCATCATGGACGATTTCTTTTTCACCAACTGCACCTGCGAAGCCTGCCGGAAGGGAAGAGACGAATACAACCGGGGACATGGCATCACGGACGACAGCTGGAAGGCGTATCGCCTGCATCTGATGGAAAAGGTCAGCCGGGAGGACGTGATCGGTCCGGCGAAGGCGGCCAATCCGGACTGCCGGATCACAATCAAATACCCCAACTGGGCGGAAAGTTACCAGGAGACCGGATACAATCCTGCCGCCCAGCGGAAGCTGTTTGACCGGATCTATACCGGCACGGAAGCCCGGGACACCGTGACCACGGACCAGCACCTGCCCCGTTATCTGAGCTATTCCCTGATGACCTATTTCGAGAACATGTGGCCGGGCCATAACGGCGGCGGCTGGTTCGATCCCTTTGATCTCCATATCACCGAGCAATATCTGGAGCAGGCGTACCTGACGGCGTTCTCCAAGCCGAAGGAACTGATGATGTTCTGCTTCCAGGCGCTGGAGGACAATCCCTTCGTGCCGCCGCTGGGGTACCATCTGGACAAGCTTGACGAGATACTGGATCACTGCGGCAACCCCGTTGGAATCCTTTGCTACCTGCCGGACAACAGCCAGGGCGAGGACAATGTCCAGGACTTTCTTGGTATGTGCGGCCTGCCGGTGAAGCTGACGCCCTACTGGCCGGAACAGGCTGAATCGATCCTGCTGACCCGCGCGTCCGCCTGCGATCCGGACGTGGTGGAGAAACTGGAGAAATATGTGGCCGCCGGCGGCAAGGCGCTGGTGACATCCGGCTTCCTGGAGGCGACGATGGACCGCGGTGTTCAGCGCATGACGTCGATCCGCTTCACAGGACGCCGGATCCGCGGGCGGAACTACCGGGTGGAGACCGCCGGTGAATGGCACGCTGTGGAATACCCGAAGGGCACGGAGGAAATCGGGATCCCGGTATGCGAGTTCCGGAACAACGCGACCTGGGCGCTGGTGAAGGTTGCGGAGTCAGAGGAAAGCTTCGGTGTCCTGCTGCGGGACACATACGGAAAAGGCCAGATGTGGACGCTGGCCGTGCCGGACAGTTTCCCGGATCTGTACAGGCTGCCCGGAAAGGCGCTGACCCGTATCCGGCGGGAGTTCCCTGCGGGCGGGATTTATATGGAAAGCCGGGCCGGGATCAGCCTCTTCCCATATGACAACGGAACCTTTATTATCTATCCCTATTCCACCAGCCAGGCACAGCCGGCCACTGTCCTGATCCACGTGATTGGGGAGGCAAAGGCGCTGGAGATGCCTGTCCGGAAGCATCCGGTGACCGGCGAAACGGTCCGGATTGAGCCGCTGTACCGGCGGAACGGGGAGACGGTTTTCGAGGTTCGGACCGTGCCGGGCAGGTATGAGCTGTACCGGATCGCCGGCCGGCGGTAAGGATCCGTCGCGGGAAAGCAGAAAAAAACCGGAGAAAGCTGTTCTGCTTTCTCCGGTTTTTCAGGGGTTTTTACAGCGCGCTTCGGATTAGCGCGAGCAGTTCGTCATAGGTCTCGCAGGCAGGATACTGTGGATAATCCTTTTTGATCTGTTCCGTGGAGCGGAACAGGAAACCGGCCTTGCTGGCCTGGATCATGCCCAGATCATTGAAGCTGTCTCCGGCGGAGATGGTCTCAAAGCCGATGCTCTGCAGCGCTTTCACAGTGGAAAGCTTGCTTTTTTCTACCCGGATGCGGTAGCCGGTGATCATACCGTCCGGCCCGACTTCCAGCTCATTGCAGAAGATCGTGGGCCAGCCAAGTTTTTTCATCAAAGGGGAAGCGAACTGGGTGAAGGTGTCGGACAGGATGATCGCCTGGGTCTCGCTGCGCAGCGTGTCCAGGAATTCGCGGGCGCCGGGCATGGGATCGATGGTGGCGATCGTCGCCTGGATATCCCTCAGGCCCAGGCCGTGCTCCCGCAGGATGCCCAGCCGCCATTTCATCAGCTTGTCATAATCGGGCTCGTCCCGGGTCGTGCGTTTCAGCTCGGGAATGCCGCTCGCCTGGGAAAAGGCGATCCAGATCTCGGGGACCAGGACGCCTTCCAGGTCCAAACAAACAATGTTCATACCGCTTTATCCTCAGACGGGTGTAAAGGCGTCCTTGCCCAGGCCGCACACGGGGCATACCCAGTCTTCCGGGATATCTTCCCAGGCCGTGCCGGGTTCAATACCGCCTTCGGGATCGCCGACTTCCGGATCATAGATGTAACCGCAGGGACATTCGTACTTCATATTATTCATCCTTTCTGTTTTTCAGCGGAAACTGCCGTTTCCTTCCTGCGTTCATCATAATCAATGCGATGTGTTTCGTCAAGGGAGGAAAAGTATCCTGTATCTGAATAACGAAATGCGAATCATGGATGAATCAGGAGCCGGGCGGAAGGAGATTTCTCCGCTTCGGTCGAAATGACAGGGGACGGAAGAAAGGAGGGAACGGCCATGGCGGAAAACCTGACGGTCGGGCTGGCGGCTCATGTGGACGCGGGCAAGACCACCCTGTCAGAAGCTATGCTGTTCCTCAGCGGCGCCGTGCGCCGGCAGGGCCGGGTGGACCATGGGGACGCCTTCCTGGATACCGAACGGATGGAGAAGGAACGGGGCATCACCATCTTCTCCAAGGAAGCGAGACTGACCTGGAACAAAACGTCGCTGACGCTGGTGGACACGCCCGGACATACGGATTTTGCCGGGGAGACGGAGCGGGCGATCAGCGTGATGGACGCCGCGGTGCTGGTGATCAGCGCGGCCGAGGGCGTCCAGTCCCATACGCGCACCCTGTGGAAGCTGCTGGAGCGGAGCGGGGTGCCGGTTATCCTGTTCGTGAACAAAATGGACCGGTACGAAGGGGACAGGAAGGAGATCATCGCCAAGCTGGGCGGCCTGTCCGAACGGATTGCCGACTTTACGGACAACCCGGCGGAAGCAGCTGCCTTGTGTGACGAGACATGCCTGGATCTGTACCTGCGCGAGGGGAGCATCCCGGAGAAGCGGATCCGCGCACTGGTGCGTAACCGGCAGCTGTTCCCCTGCTTTTTCGGTGCGGCGCTGCGAAACGAAGGGATCGAATCCCTGCTGGACTTCCTGGCGGATTTAGCACAGGACCGGACCTGGCCGCAGGCATTCGGCGCGCGGGTGTATAAGATTGCGCGGGATCCCCAAGGGAACCGGCTGACCTTCCTGAAGGTGACGGGCGGGGAGCTGAAAGCCCGGGACCAGATGAGCGGCGGTGAAGGCGAAACAGCCTGGACGGAAAAGGTCGCGGAGATCCGTCAGTATTCCGGCGCGCGGTATACGGCCGTTCCAGGGGTGAAGGCCGGGGAGCTGTGCTGCGTGACCGGGCTGAGCAGGGCGATGCCCGGCGACGGCCTGGGTACTGAACTGCGGGCCGGAGAGCAGACCCTGCGTCCCTGCTATGCCTGCAGGGTGATTCCGGGGGCGGGGGAGGACCTGCACAGGGTACTGGACTGCCTTACCCTACTGACGGAGGAGGAGCCGCTGATCCGCGCGGAATTCATTGAGTCCCGCAGGGAGATCCGGGTGCATTCCATGGGGGACGTGTATCTGGAGGTACTTCGCCGGCAGATGAAGGACCGCTTCGGCCTGGAGATTTCCTTCGGAGAAACCGGCGTGCTGTACCGGGAAACGATTGCCGGGCCGGTGGAAGGCGTGGGCCATTATGAGCCGCTGCGTCATTATGCGGAGGTACACCTGTGGCTGGAACCGCTCCCGCCGGGAAGCGGCATGGTCTTCGGCACGGACGTGTCCACGGACGACCTGGCGCTGAACTGGCAGCGGTTGGTCCTGACCCATCTCAAGGAAAAGGTACACCGCGGCGTGCTGACCGGCGCGCCGCTCACGGATATGCGCATTACGCTGATCGCCGGGCGTGCCCACCTGAAGCATACCGAGGGCGGGGACTTCCGCCAGGCCACCTACCGGGCGGTCCGCCAGGGGCTGATGAAAGCCCGGAGCG
>CAMKEI010000052.1 GCA_946411525.1 uncultured Clostridia bacterium
TTCGGCGGCTTCCTCAGCAGGCGCTTCGGCGGCTTCCTCAGCAGGCGTTTCGGCGGCTTCCTCAGCGGGCGTTTCGGCGGCTTCCTCAGCAGGCGCTTCGGCGGCTTCCTCAGCAGGCGCTTCGGTCACCTCAGTGACTGCAGTGGCGGCAGGTGCCGCAGGCTCTTTATTTTGGCTGCATCCGGAAATCAGGCAGACGGCAAGCGCCAGCATGATCAGCAGAGCAATACGAATAACGGTATGACGGGATGTACTGGACATTTCAGGTTCCTCCTTACCAACGGATACAGAATTGACTTGCTTATTATACACAAAACGACACGAGGGTTCAATGAGATGATTGTGAACTTGCTGTGAACAATGCAAAACAAAAAAGCTTACCGTGAGGACCGGGAACGGGCATCCCCCACGGCAAGCAATTGTATGATATAAGCCGGTGTTTTCCCGTCCGGGAGAGAAGACAGATCCGGCCGGGCCATGGTTTGCAGCCTGTTTACTGCGCCACATCAAATACCTGACGGATTTTCACAATCTCCAGATCGCGGTTCAATGTGACGATTGTTGCGCAGAAGTCCAACCCGTTGCTGAAATGTTCTTTTTCTGCCTTGATCATCAGGATATTTTCCAGGCCGGAGGTGATTACTGCCGTGGCGCTTTCCGGATCGGAATTGTTTTTCTGAAAAGATATTCTCACAGGAAGACTCTTTTTCCAACGCGGGTGAAAAAACCGGAAGGTCAGCCGACAGAAAGGAACAGAAAATACTGTTCGCTTTGTCTCTTGAAGATTTGCCCGGGTAATGGTATAAAGTGGTCAGAAGACGGAATACAGCCGAGGCTATAAAGCCGGATTGACCCGATCAATGCATTATTGGAGAGACAGATGAAAAACAGACATTCAGAAATTATTCCCGGTTTATATATGAAACTGCTTCCGATACAGATCGTACTGGTGATCATCGGCGGCGTGAACGCGATCATCGACAATGCATTTGCTTCTTTTCTGCTGGGGCCGGACGCCATGGCGGTAACGGGGCTGTTCAGTCCGGTCACCAATTTCCTGAATGCGATCAATGTACTGGTGTTCGGCGGTGCACAGCTGCTTTGCGGGAAATTTCTGGGCAAGCACATGACGGAAAGGACTGCCAGTATTTTTTCACTGGACATGGTCACGATCATCTTTGTTTCCGCCATACTAACGCTGTCATGTGAAATCGTTCCGGGGCCGATTGCAGTTACTCTGGGCGCGTCAACAGGACTGGCGGACGAGCTGGCCGGATATATCCGCGGATTTGCCCCCGGGCTGCCTTTCTTCTGCCTCGGTACCCAGTTTACCGCTTTTCTTCAGCTGGAGCGCCAGGAGAAACGCAGCTATATCGCTGTGGCTTCCATGTTTGTCCTTAACGCGTTTTTCAACTGGCTGTTTATTGCTGTTTTCCACATGGGCCTTTTCGGACTGGGCCTGTCCACTTCCGTCGGGAATTTCTTTTTCTGCCTGATCCAGGCGCTGTATTATTTTTCCGGAAAATCCCTGCTGCGGTTCAGCCTGAAAAGTATCCGGATTTCCGACCTGCCGCAGGTACTTGTCAACGGACTTCCGGGAGCCGTTACCCAGGCCTGTATCTTTTTCCGCGGTATAATCATCAATCATCTGATTGCCCGGTATATCGGCGAATCGGGCCTGGCCGCGCTGTCCGCGGTCAATTCCTTCGGTTCTGTTTACTGGGCGGTTCCCGCAGGCGTCACATCCGCGGTGATGGTACTGGGAAGCGTGTATGCCGGCGAGGAGGATAAAGACGGCCTTGCGGTACTTATGAAAACTTTCCTGAAACGCGGAGTGGGACTGGTCGTACTGATATCCGCGATACTCTCCGCCTGCTGCGTCCCGCTGACCGGACTCTTTTTCCGGGACCCTGCCGCACCGGTCTGGCGCATGACAATGATGGGTTTCCTGCTTTTTCCCCTGTCTTCGCCGATCAGCGCGCTCACGGTCGGGTTTTCGAACTACTATCACTGCATGCAGCGGGAAGGAATTGTACGAATTGTATCGGTGATCGACGGACTGATCGGCGTGTGCCTGTTTGCGCTGCTTCTGGTGCCGGCGGCAGGAATGGACGGCATGTGGATCGCGCAGATCCTGGGATGCGCGTTCAGCCTGCTCGCCCTATACAGTTACGCGGCGATTCGCAACCGGAAGATACTGTGTTCATTCCGGGAGATTCTGTGCTTCCCGGAACAGTTCGGGGTGCCGGATGAAAAACGAATCGATATTTCCGTCCGCAGCCTGGAGGAAGTTGTTAATATTTCCCGTTCCGTATGGGATTTCTGTGAGCGGCAGGGCGTCGAGGAAAGACGGAAGAACTGCGCCTCCCTGTGCGTGGAGGAACTGGCCGGGAATATTGTGGAGCATGGATTTACCGACAGGAAAAAGCACTGCATTGACATACGTGTTTCCCTGGTAAATGAGGATATTATGCTGATTCTAAAAGATGACTGCAGGGCGTTCAATCCGACTGAGGCGGCCGCGCTGTTTGATCCGGATGACAAGGCGCATAATATCGGCCTGCGGATTGCCGCGCGGATGGCAAAAAGCATGAGCTACCAGAACACGCTGGGACTGAATATTCTGATTATCACGGTCTGACCGGTAAACCACACAGATATCAATATACAACAAAGCCCTGCAGACGCCTGTCTGCAGGGCATAAAAAAGCAGCTCCGACGGGATTCGAACCCGTGTTTCAGCCTTGAGAGGGCCGCGTCCTAGGCCTCTAGACAACGGAGCCAGAAAAAGAAAAGCTGGGGAACTAGGATTCGAACCTAGACAATACGAGTCAGAGTCGTAGGTGCTGCCGTTACACCATTCCCCATCGGCGCTAGCCGCAAAACGCATTATAACAGAGAGAAAAGCGGCTGTCAACATAAAATTGACAGCCGCTTTTTGCCGTTTTTCGGTCAGCTGAGCTTTTCCAGACTGGTCTTCATCCGGCGGAGGGTCTCTTCTTTTCCCAGAAGATACGCGATTTCAAAGGCGCCTCCGGGAGTGGACTCCTGTCCGGAAATGGCGATACGCATGGGCCAGAGAACCGAACCGTTTTTGCGGCCCCACTCCTGAATCTTTTCCATGACGACGTCATGGATATTCTGCTCGGTCCAGGGATCGATGCCTTCCAGGACGGGAAGCAGAAGCGGGAGCACTTCCCGGGCGACATTCTCGTCACTCTTCTGCTTCTTATTGAAGAAGATCGCGGCATCGTAATCCGGCAGTTCCGCCAGGAAGGAGATCTTTTCCGGGATGCGGGAGAAGATGTCCGTACGGCTCTGCATCAGCTCGGCCAAGCGCCGGTAATCCACGTTCCGGCCGGCGAGAACCTTGTCAAACCACGGGGTGGCCATGGCGAGGTACTGCTCAGGATCCATCTTTGCCACATACTGGCTGTTCATCCATTCCAGTTTATCGACGTCGAAGATCCCCGGAGAGTTGTTGATGCGGTGGATATCAAATGCTTCCACCAATTCCGGCAGCGTAAAGAATTCCTGGTCTGTACCGGGGTTCCAGCCTACCAGTGCCAGGTAATTGATCAGCGCTTCGGTCAGGAAACCTTTATCGATATAATCGGAATAGTAAGCGTCGCCGTCCCGCTTGGAAAGCTTGTGCGTGGCGTCCCGCATAACGGTGGGCAGATGAATGTAGGTCGGAATATCCCAGCCAAGCGCGTTGTAAAGGTAGTTGTAGCGGGGCGTTGAGGAAAGGTATTCCATACCGCGCATGACGTGTGTGATACCCATCAGATGATCGTCGATTACGTTGGCGAAGTTGTAGGTGGGCATTCCGTCCTGCTTGATCAGGACCATATCGTCCATGGACTCGGCGTTCCGGAAAGTCATATCACCGAAGACCACGTCGCTGTAACCGGTTTCACCTTCCGTCGGCGCGTTCATGCGGATGGTCCAGGGAATGCCGGCCGCTTTTTTCGCCGCTACTTCCTCGGGACTCAAATGCAGGCAGTGTTTATCATATTTCCAGGTGCCGCCTGCCGCTTCCACTTTTGCCTTGCGATCCTCGATCTCTTCCTTGGAACAGAAGCAGTAATAAGCGTGGCCGGACCGCACCAGCTGCTCGGCGTAGGGAAGATAGGTGGCTTTGCGTTCGGACTGGATATACGGGCCGACAGGGCCGCCGATATCGGGGCCTTCATCCCAGTTCAGGCCGCAGGCGCGCAGCGTGTCATAGATAACCTCGGTCGCGCCTTCGACGAAGCGCTCCTGATCGGTATCCTCAATGCGCAGGATGAACTGACCGTTATTCTGTTTGGCAAACAGGTAGGCATAAAGAGCAGTGCGGACACCGCCCAGATGCATAAAGCCGGTCGGGCTGGGGGCAAATCTTGTTCTGACTGTCATGGGAATTCTCCTTTTTATACTTGCTGAGTCTGCTTTGCGAAGGTATCACGGAGTCCGACGGTGCGGTTGTAGACGGGAAGGTCTTCGGCGGAATCCGGATCCTTGCAGAAATAGCCGGTACGCAGGAACTGGAAAGACGCGCCGGTTTCCGCTCCGGCTATGATTTTTTCGGCATAGCCGCGGCAAACCTTCAGGCTTTCCGGGTTCAGGCGGGAAATGAAATCCTTTTTATTGGCTTCCGCTTCCTCATCGTCCAGGTTGTCGTTCAGAAGCGGATCATACAGCCGGGCTTCGAACGGGATGCAATCGTCAGCGGGAACCCAGTGAAGGGTTTTGCCTTTGATCTTCCTGTCGGCGCCGGCACTGCCGGAGAAGGAATCCAGATCAACGGTGCAGCGCACTTCCGTGACGTTGCCGTCCTTGTCTTTCACACAATCATCGCAACGGACAATATAGGCGCCTTTAAGCCGGACCTCATTGCCAGGGAACATCCGCTGATACTTTTTCATGGGGACTTCCATGAAGTCTTCCCGGTCGATCCACAGTTCCCGGCCGAAAACGAGGGTGCGTTCGCCCATTTCAGGGTGATCAGGATGGTTCTCCAGAGTTACGGTCTTCGTCTCGCCTTCGGGCCAGTTGGTCAGCACAACCTTCAGCGGATCCAGCACAGCCATGGCGCGCGGCGCTGTATCGCCCAGCACGTCGCGGACGCAGTGCTCCAGCACGGCGTAATCCACGACGGAATCGGCCTTGCTCATGCCGATTGTATCCACAAAGTTCCGGATGGCCATGGGGGGATATCCGCGGCGGCGCATGGCGGAAAGTGTGGGCATCCGCGGATCGTCCCAGCCGGCGACGTAACCGCCTTCAACCAGCTGGCGAAGATAACGCTTGGACATGACTGTGCCGGTCATGTTCAGGCGGGAGAACTCGATCTGGCGGGGGCGGGCGGGCAGCATGTCCGCGCTCTTTTCCACAACCCAGTCATACAGGGGCCGGTGGATCTCATATTCCAGGGAGCACATGGAATGGGAGATGCCTTCCAGGGCGTCGCCGATGGGATGTGAAAAGTCGTACATGGGATAGATACACCACTTGTTCCCGGTGCGCCAGTGTTCCTTGTACAGAATACGGTACATGGCAGGATCCCTCATGACGATGTTCGGGGAGGCCATATCGATTTTCATCCGAAGGGTTTTGCTGCCTTCCGGGAATTCGCCTGCCTTCATGCGGCGGAACAGGTCCAGGCTCTCCTCAGCGGGACGGTCGCGCCAGGGACTGTTCTTTCCGGGCTCGGTCAGGGTACCGCGGTATTCGCGCATTTCGTCCTTGCTCAGTTCGTCTACATAGGCCAAACCGCGGCGGATCCACTCCTCGGCAATCTCATAGCACTTGTCATAGTAATCGGAGGCATAGAATTCCCCGCCGGTCCAGTGGAAACCCAGCCAGTGGATGTCCCGCTTGATGGCTTCCACATATTCGGTGTCTTCCTTGGCCGGATTGGTATCGTCAAAGCGCAGGTTGCACTTTCCGCTGTATTTTTCCGCGGTCAGGAAATCCATGATCAAGGCCTTGCAATGGCCGATGTGCATATATCCGTTAGGTTCCGGGGGGAAACGGGTATGAACCTCCGTATAACGCCTGTCCTCCAGATCCTTATCGATCGCATCCCAGATAAAATTGCCTCTTGCGTTCGTTTCTTCCATGGTACATTCTCCTTCCCGTGAAAACGCTTGTTTCATTATATAAAAAGAACAGGTCATAAGCAAGAAAAATTATGTTCACAAGATGAAGGAAAGTATTGTGTTTCATGCGCAAGATGTTGTATAATATAGCGAAAGGCGCAGAACAAGGGGGAATCAGTATGGAAGAACTGTTCAACACCCATAAAATGGATCCGATCGTTGGCACCGGAAACGAGGCTCACGACATCCTGATGTATGTCTACAAAGCGCTGCAAACGAAAGGCTACGATCCGATTACGCAACTGGTAGGCTATCTTGTTACCGGAGAGCCTACATATATCACCAGCTACAATTCCGCAAGAAGCCTGATCTGTCGCCTGGAAAGAGATGAAATACTCGAGGAACTGGTCCGATCGTATCTGGATACGCACTGATCAGATAAAATACGGTGTCGTGATACGGCACCGTTTTCTTTCTTGATCGGCCATCCTGAAGGAAGGATCTGTTTTTATCCGGCGTTATATGAGCGAAGAACAGCCGTTCGGAAACCAGACTATACTATCAATACTGCAGGAGAGGAAAAATGAGTAAAAAAGCGATTGCCTGGCTGTTGGTGCTGACGTTCTGCCTGACTGCCGCGATTCCCGCGCTGGCGGCCAATGTGTTTAAATTCACGGAGACAAAGATTACGCTCTTTGAAGGAGAAAGCACGCAGACAACACTGAGACGGGAAGGCACCTATGACGGTGACGGGGAGATTACATACGCCAGCGGCAAGACGAACGTCGCAACCGTGGCGCAGGACGGGACGATCACAGCGGTGGGCAAAGGCCAGACAGAAGTCACGGCTTCGCTGATGAGAAACGGAAGACGGGCCGGTCAGGCTAAGGTTTCGGTGACCGTACAGCGCGCCGTTAAAAAAGTCACGCTGAACACGACCAAGCTGTCCGTCTACGATCCGGACGATCCGACGGTGACAGCGCTGATGAAGAAGAAAGAAACAGACGAAGAAGGGGAAGAAGAGGAGGAGACACATCAGGTGCTGGTCATTCCGGCGGGCACATCGGTTACACTGACAGCCTCCTGTACCCCGGAAGACGCGAGCAATAAGAAAACGACTTTTACCTCAACAGACGCGGGCGTGGCAAAGATTACGGGGACGAGCATGAGAGCCGTCCAGCGCGGCGAGTGCGACCTGATTGTTTCCAGCGTGCTGAATCCGGAGGTTACCGAAACGCTCCATGTGCTGGTTATCCAGCCGATTAAATCGATCAAGATCGACGCCGGTTCAAGAAAGGTGGCGGCGGGATCTGTCCTGCAGCTGACGGCGGCCTGCTCTCCGGACAACGCCTCCATCCCGAAGGTGAAATGGGAGTCGAAGAATCAGGCCATCGCGAAGGTGGACGAAAACGGTCTTGTGACAGGACTGAAAAAAGGAACTGTCACCATCACCGCAACAGCCGCCGACGGTTCCCGCGTTGCCGCTTCCGTTTCGCTGAATGTGACGCAGCCTGTCTCGTCCGTATCCATTGCACAGACGGAGATTCCGGTTGTTGTCGGAAGATCGGTGACAGTCAGGGCAACGGTACAGCCCTCGAATGCAAGCGACAGATCGGTCAGCTGGAGTACTTCCGACGAACGGATCGCCACGGTGAGCGGTTCCGGTCAGGTAACAGGCCGGAAGGCCGGTGAATGCATGCTCATCTGCGCAAGCAAATCCAATCCGGAAGTTACCACTTCCGTGAAGGTGGTTGTCAGCCAACTGGTCACAAAAATCGAAAATACCAACCAGAAAGCGGAACTGACACTGAAGACAGGCGAATCCCTTCAGACAAGATGGAACGTTCTTCCGGATGACGCCACAAACAAGGGGCTGACGTTCAAGAGCAACGCGCCCAAGGTTGTCACCGTGGACGCGGCGACCGGTATGGTAAGGGCTGTGGGCCGCGGTACCGCGACCATCGTTGCGACGGCCATGGACTCCGGCAGGAAACAGGGCAGCGTCAAGATCACCGTAATCCAGCCGGTCACCGGCGTATCCATGCAGCGGAATCTGTACTATATCCAGCGAGGCCTCAGCGGAACGGTCAGGGCGGTAATCGCACCGAAGAACGCCAACAACCAGAAAGTATACTGGAGTTCCGCGGATGAAAGAATCGCCACGATCCGTTCCAACGGAACGAGCACCGGGTCTGTGTATGGCGTGTACTACGGCTATACGACCATTACTGCCTGTACAGAAGACGGCGGATTCACAGCCACAGCCACCGTCAGAGTGGGCGACTTCAACGGAGCGGTTATGGTGGAAGAGCTGTATGTAACCAACAACAACATCAAGATTTCCATGCGGAATATGAGCCAGGATCTCATACTGGAGAATATCCACTATGTTATCGAATGCTACGATACGGACGGAAATCCGATGATCTGCAATACAGACGGCGTCAGCACCTCGTTCGAAGGGAGTTATTCCTATCCGGTGTATCCGGGAGAAAGGACTGTCCATGGCAGTTTCCACTTCAAGAACCAGCAGATTGACCAGGAGCTCGGAGCGGTGGTGCTGACGGTGACAAGCTGGAAGGACGCGGAAGGAGTTACCTGGAACATACCGGAAACCGAACAGGTTAAGATAATGTGGCCCAGCGGAGGCAGTGTTGTTCCCGGCCCGGGCACAGATGAGGGTGTAGGCTGACAATATGGCGGATCTGGTTGTAATCGGCGCGGGACATGCAGGCTGCGAAGCCGCGCTTGCCGCCGCGCGGATGAATATTGATACCATTCTGTTAACATTGAATATGGACGGCATCGCCCTGATGGCCTGCAATCCGGTCATCGGCGGTTCCGCAAAAGGCCATCTGGTCCGGGAGCTTGACGCGCTGGGCGGAGAGATGGGCCTTGCAATTGACGATACATTCCTGCAGAGCCGTATGCTGAATACGGGTAAGGGTCCGGCGGTCCATTCCCTGCGCGCACAGGCGGACAAACAGGCTTACCAAAACCGGATGCGGAAAGCCCTGATGACTGCCGACCATCTCACGGTACGGCAGGGCGAGGCAGCCTCTATTGAGACGGAGAACGGCCGGGTGACGGCGGTGACAACCGTTACCGGTGCCCGGATTCCATGCAGGGCGGCAGTGGTTTCCACGGGCGTGTATCTCAAGGGCAGCATCATCATCGGTGAGCATCGGCATGACGGCGGTCCCCAGGGACTGATGAATGCGGGCGAACTGTCGGCAAGCCTGACGGAACTTGGATTTGAGCTGCGCCGCTACAAGACCGGCACTCCGGCCAGGGTGGACGTCCGGAGCGTGGATTTTGACGAAATGGAGGAACAGAAGGGCGACGACCCTGTTGTTCCGTTCTCGTTTCTCACAGACCGGAAACTGGAGAATACATACAGCTGTTATCTGACCTGGACCACGCAGGAAACGCACAGGATTATCCTGGACAACCTGCACCGGGCGCCGCTGTACAGCGGAAAGATTCATGGTATCGGACCGCGGTACTGCCCGAGCATTGAGGACAAGGTCGTCCGTTTCGCGGACAAGGACCGTCATCAGATTTTCCTGGAGCCGGAAGGGAAGGAAAGCCGGGAGTGGTATGTGCAGGGCATGAGCACTTCCATGCCTGAGGATGTGCAGTGGGCAATGTACCGGACGATTCCCGGATTGAGACACTGCGAATTCACGCGCCTCGGTTACGCGATCGAATATGACTGCATTGACAGCCGGGAACTGCGGCCGACGCTGGAAAGCCTGCGTATCGGAGGCCTCTTTTTTGCCGGACAGATCAACGGAACCAGCGGATATGAAGAGGCAGCCTGCCAGGGCCTGCTGGCAGGGATGAACGCCGCGCTGGAACTGCAGGGCCGGGAACAGATTATTTTAACCCGGGATATGGCTTATATCGGCGTGCTGACAGACGACCTGACCACGAAAGGCACGGATGAACCTTATCGCATGATGACTTCCCGGGCGGAGCACAGACTGTATCTGCGGCAGGACAATGCGGACCTGAGACTGACTGAAATCGGCCATAAGGCCGGACTGGCCTCGGACGAGCGGGCGGAACGGACAAGAAAGAAGCAGGAGGAGACAGAACGGCTGCTTCATGAACTGAGAACGATCCGTTTCGCACCGGGGGAGACGCTGAACGCGCTGCTGAAGGAAAAAGGACAGCCGGAGGTCTCAGGTTCACAGAAAGCGGAAGACCTGCTGAAACGGCCGGAAATCAGCCTGAAAGACCTGACCCGGCTGCAGCCGATGTGGGCGGACGTTTCCCCGGCCTCCGCAGAGCAGGCGGAGATTTCAGTGAAGTATGAAGGATATCTGGAGAAGGAAGCACAGATGATCCGGCAGGCCAGGCAGATGGAGGAGATCAGGCTGCCGCAGGATATCTGTTACGCGGAAATAGAGCATCTGAGGCTGGAAGCCAGGCAGAAGCTGGACAGGCAGAAACCTGTTTCGCTGGGCGCCGCGGGACGGATTCCCGGAGTGAATCCCGCAGACGTGGCAGTATTGTCGGTATGGCTGCACAAACGGAATCACGGGGATGAGTGAGCGACAGAAAAAAAACAAGCGGCGGATCAGCAACGATCCGTCGCTTGTTCTTTAACAAGGCTGCGCCTGTCAGGATTCAATTTTATCATAGTTGCGGCGGGGAAGTTCGATTCCGAATTCCCTGGCCGTGGCTTCGAGAATGTCGAGAGCCTGCTCGATCTGTTCGGGCTTGTGCTCGCTGATAACACAGAAGCGGAGACGGGCTTTCCCTTTCGCCACAGCCGGATACATGGCGGGGGGCACGCTGACGCCGCGCTTTTTCAGCTCGTTGGAGAGCAGCCAGGCATCCTCGTCCTTGCCGACCAGAACGGGCAGCACAGCGGTTTCACCGGCAAGGCAGATGTCCAGATGACGGCGCCGGGCACTGTCCGCAAATGTCTTGATGGCGATGCGCAGATGTTCCATTATTTCCGGATGGGAGCGAAGCGTGCGGATGGCGGCCAGGGAGCCGGCAGCCAGCGCGGGAGAGATTCCGACGCTGAAGACAAAACCGGGCATGTTGTACCGCAGGTAATCGATCAGGCATTTTTTGCCGGCCAGGTAGCCGCCGCAGGTGCCCAGTCCCTTTGACAGGGTGCCGTATTTGATGTCGATATCGTCACCGGCAAGTCCGAAGTATTCGTCCACGCCGCCGCCGGTTTTCCCGATAACACACGCGCTGTGGGCCTCGTCCACCATCAGGAAGCAGCCGTATTCCTTCTTGATTCGGACAAATTCCGGCACAGGGGCGATATCACCGTCCATGCTGTAGGCGCCTTCGATTACGATGAGGACTTTTTCATAATAGGCACGCTGACTCTTCAGGATTGTCTCCAGCGCAGCGGTATCGCTGTGGGGGAAGGGACGAGATGTCGCGTCGGACAGTTTACATCCCTGTTCAATCGAATTGTGAGCCAGGGCATCGTAGAGGATCAGGTCGTTTTTGCCGCAGAAGTTACCGACAAAGGTGACGTTTGTGGAGTGACCGCCGACACAGACCACGGCGTCTTCCGTATGCTTCCAGTCGGCAATTTCTTTTTCCAGATCCTTATGGACCTGTTTTTCACCTGCCAGCAGACGGCTTCCGCTGGCACTGGTTCCGTATTTATCGATGGCGGCCTTTGCGGCGTCCTTGACTTCTTTCCGTCCACTCATGCCGACATAATTGTAGGAGCCGAACTCCAGCACTTCTTTGCCATCAATGATGCCGGTATCCAGCAGGGGAGATTCATGGGTCACGAAGTAAGGATTGTCGCCTTTCCCGACCAGGGCTTCCTGACGTTCGAGGAAGTGCCTGTACTCAGGCGTATCCTCAAAGCGGAAGATCGGCCGGACCGGAACACGTTCCTTCGGCTTCGCGCCTTCGGCAGTGCCGCCGTCAAGCAGATTCTCCACCACTCGGCTCATGCCGAGCACGGTGGCACACTGCCCATATTCTTCCGCGGGGATGGTGATGCCCCACTCCTCTTCGGCCTTCAGGGCGATGGAGAGCACCTGCAGACTGTCGCCCTGCAGATCCTCGATGAAGTTTGCGTTGTCTGTAATCTCGCTTTCGCTGATCTCCAGAGCTTCCGCATACATGGAACGGACTTTTTTGAGGATCTCGTCGTGACGGGCGCTCTTTGTTTCGAGCGCGGCCGCGGCAGCCACTTCAGCGCCGGCGTTCTGGGCATGCAGATCCAGTTCGCGGTAGGAAAGTTCGCCTTCCTCATACATCCGCTTGAGCTCGATCCGCTTGACTTTGATGCCGCTGACAAGGGGCAGTCTCATGGGCGTGACCAGCGCACGGTTCAGCTGGGTATACAGGGGCAGACGGGTATTGGCAGCGGCGACGGACGCAGCCAGCTTGTCCAGATAAGCACTGTCGGTATAGTTTTCACCGACATTCATGACCAGGACGATATCCTCATTCCGGTCACGGCGGTTGCGGCGGAAGCCGACAACACAGCTCTGGTCCACTCCTTTCAGAGAGGCGAAGGCGTCTTCCATATCGTCCGGGTAGACGTTTTCACCGGATTCATTGATGATGACGTCCTTGAGCCGGCCGCGGATATACAGGCGTCCGGTGGGATCGATCTGGGCAATGTCACCGGTCTGGAGCCAGCCGCCGGCAAGCGTGTCCGGCGGGAGAATCTCACCGTGCACAACACGGGCGGAATGAATTCCAGGGCCACGGATCTGCAGCTCGCCGATCTTTTCGCCTTCCTTTTCCGGAACGATCCGGTACTCGGCGGAACTGAGCGGCTTGCCAACGGATCCGTTCAGCCGGTGCTTCAGATCCATACCCGTCTCGAAACCGTTGATGCCGGTCTCAGTCATGCCATATCCGGTAACGGTATAATATCCCAGGGCGTTCAATGTGCGGAGCGTCTCAGTCGGCGTATGGCTGCCGCCGAGAATAATTACATCCACTTCGGTCCCTAGGAGTTTTTCATTGAGGGCTGCGAAAGCCTTTTCCTGAGCCCAGCGAAGACCTGCTTCAGGAGAGAGCGACTGGCGGGCGAGGGATACGGCTTTCAGAGACTGATAAGCACTGCGTTTTGCCTTGCTTTCTTTCTTCAAGCCTTTTTCCACTGAACGAACCAGACTGTTGCCCACCAGCGGAACAACAATCAGAAGGTTCGGCGGGAAATGGTGGCAGGTGTTGATGATGGAATTGGGCGTGCGGTCCTGCAGGTAGATGCTTGCCGTGCCCATAAAGTGCGCGAGAATCACATTGCCCATGAATCCCAGCACATGATGGAAGGGCAGGAAGGCCAGCATCTTCCGGCCGCGGTTGTCCGGATGAACAATACGTCGGTTGACGTTGAACAGAGTCAGCGCATTCAGCGCCTGTTCGCATACTGCGGTACCGTTATAGGCGAAGATCCGGCTGGTTCCGGTGGTCCCGCTGGTGCACATGGCGGTATATTCGCCCCAGACCGGCGTGAAGCCGATTGTCCTGGGGGCTTCGCGGATCGCTTTAAAATCGATCTGACGGATATTCCCGGCAAGCGCGCGGGGTTTGCGGGAAATAATCTGGCGGCAGTTTGCCTCGTTCAGCAATCCCTGGATAATGTTATCCGGCGCGGACGCATCCAACAGCAGGGCATTGTGGCCGGAACGCATGACACCCCAGTAGAGAGACGGCCAGTCATGGCACGTATCCACGGCGATGCCGACCCAGCCTTCGTCGGGAGCAAGCTCCGCAATGCAGGCGGCGTAATCATCCGCACGATGAGTCATTTCCGCGTAGGTACAGGACAGTTCCTGTTCTCCCTTCAGCCACAGGGCAGCAGGGGCGTCCCCGTAATCCTTCAGGATACCGAACAGGGTGGAAAGGGTCTTGTCAGCTTCCAGCTTTGCGCATACAGAAAGCGCGTCAAAATTGCTCATGAAATCCTCCTTCCGTTGCGTTTCAAGAGCGTTTACTGACGCGGCAGGGGCGGGGAATAAATAATGACGTATTACAGAAAGATGTCCCCGATGCTCATACCACATCAGCATATTATATCATGAAACAGAGAAGAAAAATATTAAGGAATTCTGAATTATACCGACAACGTTTTCAGTATGGACAGGCAGCGGCGGTAAAAGGCGCTCCGCCTGATACGGCGGAGCGCCTCAGATCCTGTCTGCAGACCAGTATTGCTGATTATACCGGGAACATCAGATCGGGGTTTCGTCGCTGAGAAGATCCGCAAGAACTTTTTCCTTCACTGCTTCGACGTTGATTTCCCGGATCTTCTGCCGCAGCGGAAGCACCGACCGCGGAGATACGGACAGTTCATCGATTCCGATGGAAAGGAATGTTTCAGTGAGCGCCAGATCCGCGCCGAGCTCACCGCAGATTCCAACCCATACGCCGTTCCTGTGGGCGTTGTCACAAACGATTTTCAGCGCGCGCAGCACAGCGGGATGATGCGGGTCGTAGAACCGTCCCAGATCCGCGTTCTGACGGTCACAGGCCAGGGTATACTGGGTCAGGTCGTTTGTTCCGCAGCTGAAGAAATCGACCTCTTTCGCCAGCCTGTCGCTCATGAGTACCGCGGCCGGCGTCTCGATCATGATACCGATCTCGACATCATCGCTGAACGGAATCCCTTCCTTTGTCAGTTCAGTTTTGACCCGGTCGCACATTTTCCGGGCTTCCCTGACTTCCCATACGCTGGTGACCATCGGGAACATAATGCCGAGCCTGCCGAACGCGGACGCGCGGAACAGCGCGCGCAGCTGGGTATGGAAGATCTCCGGCCGGTTCAGGCAGATACGCAGCGCGCGGTTGCCCA
>CAMKEI010000053.1 GCA_946411525.1 uncultured Clostridia bacterium
TCAAGGTGGACTACACACCCATCGACGGACAGATCACAGACCTGCAGACCTTCGCCCGCTACGGGGAGCAGGGCGTGCTGGCTATGCTATGCGAATCCACCAACGTGGAGCGCCCGGGCTACACCATGAGCGAGTACAAGGTCGGCGAGACCTTTGAGAACCTGTTTGCCCAGGCGGCGGGCCGTGTGATCGTGGCCATGTTCGCCAGCAATATCCACCGTATGCAGATGATTATCGATCACGCGGTCCGTTACGGGCGGCGGGTCTGCTTCATCGGCCGGAGCATGGTCAACGTCAGCCGGGTGGCGATGAGCATCGGGGAACTGAAGATTCCCGAGGGCTGGCTGATCGACATGGACGTACTGGACGAGTATCCGGACAACGAGGTGCTGGTGCTGACCACCGGCAGCCAGGGCGAGCCGATGGCAGGCCTGACCCGTATGGCGTACGCGGAGCACCGCAAACTGCAGATCCGCCAGAGCGATATGGTTATCATCTCCTCCACGCCGATCCCCGGCAATGAAAAGTTCATTTCCCGCGTGATCAACCAGCTGTACCGTCTCGGCGCGCAGGTCATCTACAGCGCCATGGCGGAGGTGCACGTTTCCGGCCATGCCTGCCAGGAGGAGCTGAAACTGCTGCACGCCCTGGTCAGGCCGAAGTACTTTATCCCTGTGCACGGCGAGTACCGCATGATGTGGCAGCACGCCATCATGGCGGAATCCATGGGCATTCCCAGCCAGAACATCGTCATACCCGAACTGGGCCAGGTGATCGAGATGAACCAGGACATACTTGCCCTTGGCGAGCAGGTGCCGGTCGGCGGCGTGCTGGTGGACGGCCTCGGCGTCGGCGACGTCGGGAACGTGGTGCTCCGGGATCGGAAGCACCTGAGCCAGGACGGCCTGCTGATTGTGGTGCTGGCCATCGACCGGGACGAGCAGAAGCTGGTCTCCGGACCGGATATCGTTTCCCGCGGCTTCATCTATGTGAAGGAGAACGAAGACATCATCGACAGCACCCAGGAACTGGTCCGGGAGATCCTCGCGAACAACAGTCTGGAGGGAGAAAACTGGCCTGAGCTGAAGAACCTGATCAAGGATGAGGTGCACCGTTTCATCTTTGACAAGATCAAACGGAACCCGATGATCCTGCCGATCATTCTGGACGTCTGATCCGGGTGACGCGGCGCTTCGTTGCGCTCCGGCGGAAAAATGGATATAATAGCGGTCAGGAGGAAGCAGAGCATTCTCCTGACCGTTTATTATCTGCAGAGGAGGAAAAGCGATGGATTACTCGTCCGCTCACAGCCTGGCGCGGGACATCCGGGAAAGCCAGGAATACAGGACCTACCATGAGCTGAAGGAAACCGTCATGTCGGATGAGACCACTGCCGCGCTGATCCGGGAATACCGGAAACTGCAGATGACCATCCAGATGACCGTCATGAGCGGAAAAACGGCGGAAAACGAAGACATGCAGCGCTTCTCGGGCATCTCCGCCCTGCTGTTTTCCAAGCCGGAAGTCAGCCAGTTCCTGCTCTCCGAGATGCAGCTGCAGCAGGCGCTGTCCGATATTTTCAGGATTGTGACCGAAGCGGCGGATCTCGATATCGCCATACCGGGGATCGAGGGTTGAACCATTGAGCAAAGATAAGCACTATACCTACCGCAGTATGCGGGACGAGCGTGAATACGGGCTTTACTGGTACAGCGGGCTGTGGCATATCCTCCGCCCGATCCTGGTGGGGCTGACCGTGCTGGTCCTGGTGATCGGTATCGGAATGACCGTATGGGGAAAGCTGTACGGCAGTTTTCTTGCGCCTGTGGATCAGGAGGATCCGCAGGAATACTCCTTTGAGATCAGCAGCGGCGAGAGCCTGAACCGGGTCGCGACGAACCTTGAAAACGCAGGATTGATCCGGAACAGGAGCGTGTTCAAGTACTACTGTGATTTCGCCGGAATGAGCCAGAAAATCCAGATCGGAACATACGCGATCCGGAAGGATATGACCATGACGGAGATCGCCGACCTGCTGACCACCGGCGACGGCAACCCGCTGGTCCGGAACATTACCCTGATCCCGGGCGAAACGGTGGAGGACTTCGCCGCCCGCCTGGTCCGGAACGGCGTACTGGACAGTCCCGACGCCTTCCTGGCTGCCTGCCGGGACGGGAAAGCGTACCGGGAATACTACTATATTGAGGACGTGCTGTCCTCCGGGCGCGCCGGGGAACGGAAATACGTCCTGGAAGGCTATCTGGCCCCGAACACCTATGAAGTCTATGTGACCGCCACGGAGGACGACATCATCCGAAAGCTTCTGAGCCAGACCGAGGCGGCATTTACTGTCGAAAACCAGGAGCGGGCGGAGGAACTCGGCATGACCATGGACCAGGTGCTGACCATGGCCAGCCTGATCGAGAAGGAAGCCAAGGAAAGCGATTTTGCCCGGGTAAGCGCAGTGTTCCACAACCGGCTGAAGGAAGGCATGAAGCTGGAAAGCGACGTGACGATCCACTATATCACCGGCGTGCGGAAAATGGCGCTGACAGAAAGCGACCTGACCGTGAACAGCCCATACAACACCTACCAGATGACGGGGCTTCCCCTGGGGCCGGTCTGCAATCCTTCCCAGGCCGCGATCCACGCCGCGCTGTACCCGGACACAGATATGATCAAGGACAAATACCTGTTTTTCTGTGCCAAGGAGCCGGAGAGCGGGGAGCTGTATTTCTCCAAGACGCTGGACCAGCACCGCCGCGCGGTGGAGATCTACGCGCCGTATTGGCAAAAGTATGACGAAGACAGGGGGATCCGGTAATGAGGATCCCCGAATTGCTTGCCCCGGCCGGGAATATGGATGCCCTTCGCGCCGCGCTGCACTTCGGCGCGGACGCGGTCTACGGGGGAATGAAGAAATACGGCCTGCGGGCCTTTGCCGGGAACTTTGATCCGGACGAGCTGGCGGAGGCGCTGGCGCTGACTCACGCTGCCGGGAAAAAGTTCTATGTGACCATGAACAGCTATCCTTTCGACGACGAGCTGGATGATTTTGCCGCAGCCGCGGGTCTGGCGGCGGAGCTGGGTGCCGACGCCGCCATTGTGGCGGATCCCGGCGCGATCGTGACGCTGCGCCGGAAGGTGCCGCGGCTGAGCGTTCACGTCAGCACCCAGGCGAATACCGTGAACGCGGCCGCCGTGGAACTGTACAGACAGCTGGGGTGTGAGCGTGTGATCCTGGCCCGGGAGATAAGCCTTGACCGGATCCGGGAGCTTCGGAAGGCGGCCGGGGACGGCATCCAGCTGGAGACCTTTGTACACGGCGCCAGCTGCATGGCCTACTCGGGCCGGTGTATGCTGTCGGCCTATCTGACAGGGCGCAGCGGAAACCGGGGAGAGTGCGCGCAGCCCTGCCGCTGGCAGTACGCTGTGGTGGAGGAGAAGCGGCCGGGCGAATACATGCCTGTGGCGGAGGACGAACGGGGAACATACCTGTTTTCCGCCCGGGACCTGTGCCTGATGCCGCTGCTGGCGGAGCTGTGCGAGGCGGGTGTGTCCAGCCTGAAGATCGAAGGCCGGATGAAGACGGAGTATTATGTCGCCGTGGTCACCGGTGCGTACCGCCGGGCGCTGGACCTGCTGGCGCAGGGGCGGGAACGCTTTGAAGAAGAACTGCCAGGACTGACGGAGGAGCTGCGGTGCGCCAGCCACCGGCTGAGTGACACGGGTTTCCTGCTGGGCAATCCGGAAACACCCGGTGGGGCGGAAGGATTCTGGCAGACCCGGGAGTACACCGCCCGCGTGCTGGAGGACGCCGGGGAGGACGGTACTGCCCGGCTGCTGCTGAAAAACCGGTTCTTCGCCGGGGACGAGCTGGAGCTGATGACTCCCGGCGGTGTGCGGAAGATCACGGCGGAACCCTTCCTGCGGGAGAAGACGGGAGAAACGCTGGATACCCTCGGCGTGGCCGGGGAGACCATCCGGATGAAACTGCCGGGCAGCCGCCGCGGGGACATGCTGCGCGGGCCGGTACGCAATCACCGAAACGGAGTATAAAGATGGCGAAACTGAAACGCTATGACCTGTATGAGGGCGATGATGACCTCATCTCCCTGCCCGGGAAACAGCCGCTGGGCAGGGATAAAGGGCTGAAGGCGCGAGACGAGTATGACCGCCGGACGGAAGAGGAAGCAAAGAAAAGAAGATATTTTGCCTCCAACGAGAAGGATGACGGACTCGGCGCGCCTTCCACACTTTTTGACGATTTTGACCGCTTTGAATCCCCCGCACCGGTGCGGACGGCCCGGCCAAAGTACAAAAGAAAAGACCGGAACCGCGGCGCCTGGGCGGCGGTGATTGTGACATGCCTGCTGCTACTCGCGGCAGCGGGTCTTGCCGTCGCACCGCAGCTGACGGGGATCCGCTACAAGTTTCTGCCGAACCTGGCCTTTGTGAACGGGAACCTGATCAGCCTGGACAGCCAGCGGGTTGAGAATTTCAGCCAGGAACGCCGGGCGATGTTCACCGACAGGATCTATCCGGGCACCTTCATCGACAATGTGCAGGTTGACGGCATGACCCGGGAGGAAGCGGTCCGCGCGGTGAACGCCGTTCATGAGGACCGGGGCAGGGCCTTCGATATCGTTGTTTCCGTGGGCAATGAAAGCTGGCACGTTAACAGCGAACGGGTGCCGGTCTCCCGGAACACGGAGGAAATCGTGGAACGGGCCTGGGCCAACGGACGGAGCAATACCGCCAGCCTGGGCACCGGGGACATGACACCGTTTCAGGAACGCGTGCGGAAGCTGTCGGAAAGGGTCGACAGCAAGGATCCGCACCCGGCGACTTTCGCTACCGTGCAGGACTACGACCACCAGGCCCTGCGGAACCTGACCGACGGCATCGTGAACTACGTCAACCGGGATCCGGTGGACAGCATGGTGAAGTCCTTTGATTTCAATACGCATACTTTCACTTTCACGGATGACAAGCCAGGCGCCCGTCTTGATCCGGACGAGCTCTACACCCAGATGACGGATCTCCTGGACGACGGGGTTACCCAGAAAGAAGTGCGGGTCGTTCCGGAGAAGATCCTGGCCGAGAAGACCAAGACGGAGATGATGAACAACTTCGGGCTGATCTCCGCCTATACCACCCAGACCACCAAGGATAAAAACCGGAACAACAACATCCAGCTCAGTGCGCAGGCGATCAGCGGCCGGACCGTGCAGCCCGGGGAGGTTTTTTCCTTCAACGAGGCTACCGGCGAGCGGACCGCAGCAAAGGGCTATAAGGAAGCCCCGGCAATCTCCGGTGGGCAGAGCAAGGACGAGGTCGGCGGCGGTGTATGCCAGACCAGCTCGACCCTGTTCAATGCGGTGGTCCGGGCGGACCTGGAGATTGTCGAGCGCAACCCGCACGCCTGGCCGTCCAGCTATATCGAAAAAGGCTTTGACGCTACGGTCAACTGGCCGGGGCTGGACTTCAAGTTCAGGAACAACACCGACGATCCGATCTTCATCATCGCCGGATACAGCAACCGGAAGGTTACCGTGAACATCTACGGCATGAGCCTCGGTCCGGGCGTGAAGATCGACCTGGAGAGCGAGCTGGTACGGACGATTCCCCAGCCGGAAGGCGTCAACTATGTGGTCAACACGGACCTCGCCCCCGGAGAACAGAAAAAGACCGTGAACGGCCGGAAGGGCTATGAGGTGACCACGTGGAAGATCTGGTACCAGGGCAACCGGGAGATCAAACGGGAAGTGCTGTTCAAGACTACCTACAAGGCATACCAGGAAACAATCGAGTACAATCCGAGATAAAACAAAACAGAAAAGGAAACAGGCAGATGACGCATGAAGCATTGAAAGCGCTGCTGGACGGCATGACTCTGGAGGAAAAGGCCGGCCAGCTGACGCAGTGCAACGCGGGCCAGTTCATCAGTGTGGACGCGGAGATTACCGGGCCGGAGGGGCAGCCGCTGCCCGCGGAGGAACTGAACCGGGTGCTGGGAAGCGTACTCACCTTTGAGAACGCCGGGCAGGCCAGGCAGCTGCAGGATCTGCACCTGGCGGCGGACCGGAACAGAATCCCCCTTCTGCTGATGGTGGACGTGATCCACGGCATGAAGACCACCTATCCGATTCCGCTGGCGATGGGCTGCAGCTTTGATGACGGCCTGATGGCGGAATGCGCCGCGATGGCCTGCCGGGAAGCGGCAGCCGCCGGTGTGCACGTGACGTTCAACCCGATGGTGGATACCGCCCGGGACGCCCGCTGGGGACGGATCCTGGAGACCTGTTCTGAGGAGCCGCTGATCAACAGCCGGATGGGCGCTGCACTGGTGCGGACGACCCAGGGGGACGATCTGGCCGATCCGGAGCATATCGCCTGTTGCGTCAAGCATTACGCTGCCTACGGGGCGGCTGAGGCGGGCAGGGATTACAATACGGTCGAGATCTCGGAGCGGGCGCTGCGTGAAAGCTATCTGCCTGCGTACAGGGCGTGCCTTGATGCCGGGGCACGGCTGATCATGCCGTCCTTTAATTCGCTGAACGGGATCCCTTCCGTGGCGAACAAGTGGCTGATGAACACCGTACTTCATGATGAATGGGGATTCCGCGGCGTGGTAATCAGCGATTACGACGCAGTAGGCGAACTGGTCACCCACGGCGTGGCGGCGGACATGAAGGAGGCTGTATGCCTTGCGATGGCGGCCGGCTGTGATATCGACATGGTGAAATGCGCCTATTATCAGTATCTGCCCGAACTGGTCCGGGAGGGCCGGGTGCCGGAAAAGGCGCTGGACGACGCCGTAATGCGGGTGCTGGAACTGAAGAACGAGCTGGGATTGTTCGAAAACCCATATCACGGGGCGGATGAGGAAACGGAGAAACGTCTGAACCTCTGCCCGGCGCACCGGGAAATTGCCCGGCGGGCGGCGGAGGAATCTGCGGTCCTGCTGAAGAACGACGGGGTCCTTCCGCTGAAAAAGGACATCCGGAAGCTGGCCCTGATCGGCCCCTTCGCGGAAGAGAAGCGCCTGAACGGTTTCTGGAGCCGGCCCGGCGCGGAAAAGTATACGGTAACGCTGCCTGAAGGTATCCGGGACCTGATGCCGGAACTGGAACTGACCGTCGTCAGGGGATGCGGAGCAGAACTGGGGGATACAGACGCCGGCGGTCTCGCGGAAGCCGAAGAAGCTGCGCGGAATGCGGAGGCGGTGGTCCTGTGCCTGGGAGAACCGGAGCATGACAGCGGAGAGGGCCGCAGCCGGACGGATGTTACACTTCCCGGAGCGCAGCTGGCGCTGGCGGAAGCAGTGATGAAGGCGAACCCGAATACGGCGGTGCTGCTGTTTAACGGCAGACCCCTGGTACTGACTGAGCTGGAAAAGATCGCGCCGGCGATCCTGGAGATGTGGTATCCCGGCACGGAAGCCGGTCATGCCGCGGCGCGGCTGCTCTGGGGTAACGCCAATCCCTGCGGAAAGCTCTCGGTGGGCCTGCCGCGGTCCACCGGCCAGTATCCGATGCCCTATAACCGCACGAACACCGGCCGGCCGAAGCCGCAGCCGGACAGCGGCGTATTCCCGTTTTCAAGTTCCTATCTGGATACGCCGAACCTGCCGCTGTATTCTTTCGGCCATGGGCTGAGCTATACCACCTTTGAATATGTAAAGCTGACGCTGGACAAAAAGGCTATCCGGAAAGAAGATTCCCTGACGGTGACCGTCACCGTCCGCAATACCGGTTCCATGCCGGGAAAGGAAGCGGTTCAGCTCTACCTGCGGGATCCGGTGGCCTCTGTGGTCCGGCCGGTTCAGCAGCTGATCGATTATCAAAAGATCCGCCTGGAGCCTGGAGAAAAGCAGGATGTGGTCTTCACCGTCACGGAGAAGCAGCTGCGCTTCATCAGCTTTGACTGCGAGGAAGTCTCTGAGCCCGGTGTGTTTGAGCTTTCAACCGGCCATGCAGATCATCTGAAACTGACGGATCGCTTCACGCTGGAAGCGTAACGAGCTACAGAACGAATCAATTGCAATCAGGAGAGGATTATGCTATAATCCCCCCGATGCCGAAGTGGCGGAATGGCAGACGCGACGGACTCAAAATCCGGTGCCCTCAAAAGCGTGCGGGTTCAAGTCCCGCCTTCGGCACGAAAACAAACCCTGTGGAATCAACTCCACAGGGTTTGTTTGTATAGTTCTTTATAAACGGATGATCTGATAGTGTGTACTGAAGTATTCCGCATCAACGAAATTGAAGTCAACTGTGCTGATCGTTCCGTTGCGATCCCTCTTTACGCTGTAAAAGACGATCACAGCATCGGCTGCTGCGGTTTCCACAGTACCCCACAGCGAAGCGGAAAAGCAGTGCTTTTTATCCTCCGGGTGAACGGTGAGGAGACCGCTTTCCAGCAAATAGCGCAGTTCTTCACATTCCGGATCACCAAGACGCCAGATTTTCAAAGGCTGCGCGGCCTGGACGAACCAGTCGTCTGCAAGACGCCGATGATTCTGCAGAAAAGACTCCCTTTTGCTCGGGCAGGGAAAGCCTCGCTCATCCACTTTGAAAAAATCACCGGCACTGGCTGATTCTCCTTCTTCTCCCATTGATTCCAGCGTGAAAACCTCGTAAGTTCCATCAGTGTGCGCAATGATTCTTCCGCTCCGGAGCATTTCCTTCTCCATCCCGGAACCGGTGCCCAGTTCCCAGGCCTGCACCCGGGTGATTGTCTTGATTGCCAACGCCATACATTTCAGTCCCTGTACGTATATTTCCGGCCCGTAATACGCTGATGATCTCAGCTGTTGTTATTCATCCCTGATTAAAGATTATCAATGAAGCAGACGGCGCGCTTTGCGCTCAACTAACGCCGGACTGCCGTCTGACCGGTACTGTGCGCTGCCAGTACAGGCGAGGCTGCCATCAGCTTTTTGTCCAGCCATGCTCTCCATGGTAAATCATGAGCTTTGTCATGCCGCCGTCAATGCAGATATTTTCTCCGGTGATAAAACCAGCTTTTCCGGAACAGAGGAACAGAACCATCTCCGCGATATCCGCGGGTTTGCCGACCCGCCCAACAGGTTGCTGCAGCGCGTCCGCACCGGTGATCTCACTGCCGGCGGTATCAATCCACCCGGGGGAGATGCTGTTGACCCGCGCTTTTCCCGCCAGGCTGACTGCCATCGCATGCGTCAGGGCGGCAATCCCGCCTTTGGCCGCAGTATAGCTTTCTGTCTGCGGCTGGCTCATCCGGTCGCGGGATGAAGCAATATTGATTACGGACGCTTCCGGAGCGAAATACGGCATAAGCAGCTTTGTCAGATAGAACGGCGCGGTAACGCCGACTGCCAGCGCATAGGAAAATTCCTCCCAGGAGCATTCGTCAATTCCCTTCATGACCGGCAGGGCGTTGTTAACCAGGAAATCGACATGAGCGCTTTTCTCAATAATGAATTTCGCAAAGCGTTCCAGCGTTTCCCTGTCTGATACGTCTCCGACAAACCAATCACCCGGCTGCCGGTCAATAATATGGACAACAGCCCCTTCCCGGGCAAAGGCATCCGCGACGGCCCTGCCGATTCCATGGGCTCCGCCTGTAACAACAGCAACTTTTCCATCAAATGCTTTCATTTCAGCTTTCCTTTCGCCTGCAGCACTTCTTCGCTATAACCGACGCATTCCCGGATCATTGCGTTGCAGTGAGACATTTTCTCACCGCCGTTTTCAGCGTTGACCCGGAGCAGATCCCTGCAGTCGATCATCCCGTTGTGGTTGTCCCGGACCTTCCGGATCAGGTCGCCGGCAGTATGCGAATCATCCACGCCGGCCAGCCCCAGAGCCAGCAGGCTGCCGGTAATTGCGCCGCAGACCGAACCTATTTGCATCCCTCCGCGGAAAAAGGTCGCGGCCTTCATACAGGCGTCCTCATCATAACCTGCGTCTTCCGCGAAGACAGAAACCACCGCCTGGCAGCAGTTCCAGGCAGGTCTGCCTTCCGGCGTAAAACAGCTGCGGCGTTCCATCGCCAGATCAGTGTATTTGCTCATAATTTTCCACTCCGTAATCTCAGCCTGACAGCCAATGACGGCAGCAAAGCGTTTTTCATACCGTCAGTCTCTGAGATCCCTGCAGTATTCAAGCAGCTTTTCCTGCGTCACAGGAACATTTTGTCCTTCCAGCTCCTTATAAACCAGGGCTGTCAGATTGAAAAACGCCACCCATAATTCCGCCGGGCTTTCCCCGGTCACGAAAGTGCTTCTGATGGCTTCCTTTTCTTTCTCCGGCAATCGGTCAATCTCGCGGTTTCGCTTGCTTTCCAGCCGGTATCGGTCTCCCAGCAGATCTATATACTGACTTCTGGCATATTCCATTTCCCCGATTGCCCGGAAAACATTCCCCCGATGAATCGAAACGGCGGCATGCATCAGGAAAAGCCAGACGGAGTTGCGCGTCTGTTCCATATCATTCTTTTGCTTATCGCCGTAGATGCGATCGTCCATCCATTCCCTGGAACGGATCATCTTTTCCTCTACGACGCCGGATTTGTCATAGAGAACCTTAAACGCGGGTTTCCACGCGGCTGCATGTTCATACCCGCCGTATCCGATGTCAATCTCAAGGAGATCAGAAAGCATGTAGTTCTGAAGGTGTCTGGATATGTCCTGTGTGAAGAACAGGACATCATACTTCTCAGCAATCTTCTGATGCATGAAATCCATGACTTCAGGCATGGATTCATCTGAATCCAGCGCGATCACGAAATCCAGATCGGAACGGTCGTCACGGTACCCAGCGGCGCCGGAACCCACCTGAACCAGGGCAACGATTCTGCTGCATTCTCCGGCTGCCGACAGGATATAGTCGAAGACATTTTGCCGGTCCTGTACACTGAAAATCTTTTTCATCCTGACACATCCTTTCCGGCAGTCATCGCATGATCAATTCCCTCAAATCCTTTATCTTCATGAAGGATGTTTCCACATCCGACGCCGGGTTGGCGGCGATCAGGATCGGCGTGATCCCCATCGCGGCAGCGCCTTCCAGATTGCGGACGCTGTCATCGATGAACACCGTTTCTTCCGCCGGAGCGCCGCATTGATTCAGCGCGTTCAGATACATCCGCCTGTCGGGTTTGAACGTGCCGACATTGCAGCTGTAGGTACGGAAGGAGAAGTATCGGGAAATGCCGAGATAATCCAGTTGCTGCTCAATGCTCGGCCAGGTATCGGAGATGATTCCGAGCCTGTGTGTTTTGCTGAGCGATGAAAGTACCTCTTCGATTCCCGGATAACCGATATAGTTCCTCATATTGCAGGCGCGATCCCGGGCGATTTCCTCAAGTTCCGCTTCGGTCAGTCCGAGGCCCAGCGCCCCGGAAAGGATGGAATAGTACTCACAGAACTGCCGGATCTCCGCTTCCACTGTGGTGACCAGATGGTTTTCTGTCAGGTACCGAAGTCCGGTGCTGTATGCTTCCCTGATTTCCGCTTCACTTTTGCGCTTCAGCTTTCCGCCTGCCAGTTCAATCAGCTTCCCGGTAAACATCCAGTCTCCCGAAGCTGGCATATCCAGGGTATAACCGACATCAAAAAAGATTACTTTTTTATTCTTCAGAAGATCAAGCATTTTGTCCTCCTTCCGCTTCAACACGGTCTTCCTGGAATGTGGCTTTGCTGTTATTATCCCTGATCTGTCCGATGATGGCAAGAAAAAGATGCGGGCAGACGCCCGCATCCGACAAAGAAACTCAGGGATGGCTGCCGCTTATGGATTTACACGCCAGTACCCCCGTGTATCACGCTCCATCAATCCTTCTCCGATCATATCCCGGCGGATGGTGCAGAAATCATCATAAAAATCAGCGATGATGATATTGACTTCCCGCTCGGAATAGATCCGGTCGTACTCGAATTCCTGCACAATCACCTCCAGGATGATCCGTTCCTTCTTACGCTGGGCAGGGATTGCCTTCAGTTTGCCGTACTCGAAGAAAGCGTCGATCACTTTCTGGCGATATACGGCGTCCCGCCGGGCCTGGGCGTCCGCTTCGTCGGATTTTTCCTGAATGATATCCAGGATGCTCGTTTCAAAGATGTCCTTTTTAAGCGAGTACATCATGTAATACTGGCTTTTGTACGACGTGACAGCGCCTGCGTCCGCCAGTTTTTTCAGGTGGAAGGAAACGGTAGGGGCTGTGATCCCCAGTCTTTCAGCCAGCCGTTCGACATACATATCCTCGATTGCCAGCGATTTCAGAATCTGCAGCCTGGATTTGTCTGACAGGCATTTGAAAAGGCGAATCGCCTCGGTTTCCGTCATTCCGCTCCCTCCCAAATCCTTGCAAATGCTTCCCTGATTTCCTGAACCGTGTCAAGCTTAATCTGTTCTGTCTGCATTCTGGCAATGTCATTGTGTTCTTTGGCCTTTTCCAAAGCCGCAGCCCAGCCGGCCGGGATCTGCTCCGCTCTCTGAACAAAAAAGGTTCTTACCGCGTCCGCGTCTCCGCTGCCGGTTTTCACCGCAACGGAAAGGACTGTGCGGAATACGTCATAGATATTTGATTTCACCTTTTCAAAGACGGCTTCGTCTGCCCGTCCATCCTCATTCAGTTCCCGATTGCGCTGACCGCACAGCCCGATCTTCTCCTCAAACCAGACGTTCAGCCCTGATACTTTCTGATCAATCATACGGAATTCCTCCATGCTTTTAGTATGCACTTCTATTTATATCATAATATTATCGGGTTTGCAATATTAATTAGATATATATCTAAATAAAAATTCGAAGATCAATATAACAGCACCTCTTCATATGCTTGCTGTTCAGCCACAGCAAAGTGTGATGCAGGGCGTGCTCATGCGGCACAGCACAATTCCTCACGAACAGAAAGGCGCCGGGCCGAATCCTGTTCCGGGGGCCACTTCATTGCGCAGGATCGTCTGCTGTGATATGATTTACGCAATCCTTTGAGGAACAGAACACCCTGCGAACAAATCCGACTGCTGAGGTTGGCGCCATGAAAAAAAGACTGATGATCCTGCTGAGCCTTGTCTTTATCCCTTCTCTTTTCACCTGCGCCGGGCATGCGGAAGCCGCAGCAGGCTCCGGCGGTGCGGGGACTTCCTACGACGAAAAACTCTTCGATAGCAGCTACGTCCACCGGATCGATGTCCGGCTGGCCGAGGAAAGCTGGACGGGGCTTCTGACCGATCCGATCAGCAAGACAAAGTATACCGCTGATATTGACATCGACGGTGAAACATTCAGCAAGGTCACCTTCTCGACGAAGGGCTTCTCCAGCCTGTATTTCGTGGCGTACGGGGAGGAGGAAAGCCGACGCTACAGCTTCAAGGTCAATTTCGGCAAAAAGGTGAAGGGCCAGACCTATTACGGACTGGACAAGCTCAGCCTGAACAGCCTCTTCTGCGACAATACCTGGATGAAGGACCTGATCAGTTACCGTCTCTTCAGGGACGCGGGCGTTGGGGCGCCGCTTGTCAGCTATGTCTGGCTGACGGTGAACGGAACGGATCAGGGGCTGTACATGGCAGCGGAGGACGTCAGCGATGGTTTCCTGAACCGAGTGTACAGGGGGGAAGGCGTGATTTACAGCGTGGAGCGCACGATCGACACGTCGTCCATTACCCGGGAGTCAATGGACTGGATCCGGAAAAACGGTTTTCCGCCCGCGACGGATATCCATGGCGCAGACCTGTGCTATACGGGGGAAGATCCCGCAAACTACGCGGATATCCTGGACAACGTGGAGACGAAGGCCAATCCCCGGGATCCCCGGAAGGTGATTTCCTCGATCCGGGCGCTGTCCCTGGAGGAAAACATCGAAGACTTTTTCGATAAGGACGAAATCATCCGTTTTTTTGCCGCCCATAATTATCTTCTGAATTTCGACAGCTATACCGGAAGCCAGCTGAGCAATCTGAAACTTTATGAAAAAGACGGGAAGCTGTCCCTGATCCCTTGGGACTATAACCTGGCGTTCGGGACGTTCCCTTCGGTGATCGGGTTCGAAAACTGGAAGGATCCGACCGGACTGATGAACCTCGGCGTCGACACTCCGCTGATCAACGCGGAGGAGGAAAACCGGCCGCTGTGGAAACTGATCCGGAACCATCCTGAATACCTGGCTGCCTATCATGAAGTCCTGAACACGCTGCTCACCGATCATCTGCTGTGCGGGGAATACGAAGCGGAAACCGACCGGGTCAGGGAGATGCTGATGCCCTGGATCGAAAAGGACTCGACGGCGTTCTGCACCGCGGAGGAATTCCGGAAAGCCTGCGAAACGATGAAGGCGTTCCTTGCTTGCAGAACGGAGAGTATCCGGAGGCAGCTGGCCGGGGAACTGTCCGTCGACAGCGGAACGCAGGACAGGGAGGCCATGGCTGATGCTTCCGGAATCGACCTCAGGACCCTGGGCGCCCTGGCAGTGGGAGAGTGACGCCGATCTTTGAGGAGCGGAAAAAGGGATGTCGGTATTCCGGGAACGGCCGGTTGGAAGGAAAAGAAAAACAGAGATCAAGGTTGAACCTGTCAAGCAAAAGTAGACAAGGAAAAAAGGCAATCAAAAGAAGCCCAGT
>CAMKEI010000054.1 GCA_946411525.1 uncultured Clostridia bacterium
CCTTGGAAGCGTTGATGATAATCACATAGTCTCCGGTATCCATGTTCGGGGTATAAATCGGCTTGTTCTTGCCGCGAAGGATGTTCGCAACCTGGCTCGCCAGACGGCCCAGTACCATCCCATCCGCGTCGACAACGTACCATTTGCGGTCGATGTCAGCAGCCTTCGGAATAAATGTCTTCAAAGTACTTCCTCCTTGGGTTGATGGTTAAGTGTTCCGTTCATGATGGTCGCATGTCCGGAATTGATTCAATGGCTACCGGGGCTAGCGGAGCTATTGATTGCCAAACGCTATTGTATGTCAATCATCCTGTGAAGTCAAGCTTTTTCTTCAATAATATGGGGATAAAATAACCGGCGGATTGCTCCGCCGGCGAAATTCGCAGGGCCGGTCTCAGACAAAGCTGACTTTTCCCTTGCTGGCCCTGAATACAATGATCAGGAGTACACCGCTTGTAATCGTCAGGATCGATGCCAGTGCGGCGCCGGTACCCACCGAATTCCTCACGATATTGGTATAGGCCGCAATCGTGATGGTCATCGTTTTGCCGGTATACAGCATGATGGAGGTGGACAGCTCGTTGATACAGGTAACCCAGCTGATGATCGCGCCGGAAAGAACGCCCGGCAGCATCAGCCGCGCGGTCACCTTGATAAACGTTTTCATCGGAGAAACGCCCAGGTTGATCGAGGCTTCTTCCACGCTGGGATCCATCTGCAGCAGGTACGCGCTGCCCGATCGTACAGTATACGGCATCTTCCGGATAATCATGGAGATGATGATGATCGCGGCCGTACCGGTCAGTTTGATCACCGTTCCGTCAGGCGTTCTGCCGAGATAGTTGAAAGCGACGATGTAGCAAAGGCCGAGGACGGAACCGGGAATGACATAGGGAGCCATCATCAGCATATCCAGTGCGCCGCCGGTCTTCCCTCTCCTTCGGATGATCACATAGCTCATCAGGATACCCAGGATGAGGATGAATATGATCGCGACCGTCGAGTACACAAAGGTGTTGCTGATCTGTGAAGTCAGGCTCCTGCCAAGCTCGGCGTAATGCTCGAATGTAAAACCTTCTTCAAACACAAAGTTGGAATAGTTTGTTTTGACAAAGGAGCACAGGACAACCACGGTCTGAGGGATAAACGCAATCAGCGCGACCAGTGCAACCGGCAGCGTGACCCAGAAACGTTTGATCCCGTGATACTCCGTGATCTGCGGCGGCCGCAGCGCGGACATGGTGTAGTTCTTCCTGGCGACCCATGCTTTCTGGATAAACAGGATCAGCAGGGAGATGATCACGATGATCATGGAAATCGCGCTGGCCAGGTTGGCGTTGCCGCCTGTCTCGGAAAGATATTCGTTATAGATCAGCGTCGGAAGCGTTCTGAAATCACCGCCGGCCAGGATACCCGGGGTGCCGTAGTCCGCCAGCGCGGTCATGAAGACCATCAGCGCGCCTGCGGCAATGGAAGGCATGACCACGGGAACGGTCACGGTGATCAGCCTGCGGAGTTTCCCCGAACCAAGGTTCTCCGCGCATTCCTCCACGCTGCGGTCAATGGAGCCCATTGCGCCGGAAACGTACAGGTAGACGTACGGGAACAGTTTCAGGGTGAACACGGCGCAGATACCGCCCTGCCCGTAAATGCTGGGCATCTGGAATCCGAACAGGTTGGTCAGGAACTGTGTGACCAGGCCTGCGTTGCCGAACAGGATGATCCAGCTGTACGCGCCGAGGAACGGCGGGCACATCAGGCTCAGGATAATCAGCACGTGCCAGAAGGTTTTGGCGGCAATGTTGAACCGCGTCTGCAGATAAGCCATCGGAACGCCGATCAATACGGAGATCAGGGTCGGAATCAGGCTGATCTTGAGGCTGTTTCCAAGCGCCTGGTAATAGTACTTCTTCTGGAAAAACCGCTGGAAATTATACAGGGTCAGTCCTTCGGCTTTGGTGGAGAAAAAGCTGTTCACGACCAGCGTATAAAAAGGATATACAAGGAAAAGCAGGAAGACCACAAAGATCAGGATCTTCACCCAAAACCAGAAATCCTTGTAGAACGGCTGGCCCTTCTTGCTTTTCAGCATGAGAGCACCTCCTTGGATTCCTTTTCGTAAAGGCTGACCTGCAGGGGATTCATGCTGATATGGACGGATTCGCCGTCCGCGCGGATGGAATCCACGTCCTTTGTGTATTCGTTCAGTTCGATGACCTGTCCGGTTGCCAGCTCAACTTCGTACTGAACAAAGTCCCCGAGGAAGATGGACATATTGATCTTCCCGGGAATGCCCTTTTCGTCGAAGAACAGCTGTTCCGGACGGGCGGAAAGAATGACTTCCCCTTCGTAATCCCGCGAGACCGGAATCTTGATGCTGTAATCCCCGGGCAGTCTGACCTCTGCCTGTCCCGCCTCAGTCCTGGCGCTGCAGTCGACAAAGTTGCTGACGCCGATGAAGTTGGCGACAAAGGGATTGGCGGGTTTCCGGTAGATCTCTTCGGGAGACCCGATCTGCATAATGTTTCCCTGATTCATAACGGCGATCCGGTCGGAGATCGCAAGCGCCTCTTCCTGGTCATGGGTAACATACACCGTCGTGATGCCGAGTCTTCTCTGCAGCTTTTTGATCGTGGTCCTCATCTGAACGCGAAGCTTCGCGTCCAGGTTGGAAAGCGGTTCGTCCATCAGCAGCACGCTGGGTTCGATGACGAAAGCCCTGGCCAGGGCGACGCGCTGCTGCTGGCCGCCGGACAGTTCGTTCGGTTTCCGGGTTTTCAGCTGATCAATCTGGACCATTTTCAGCGCTTCTTCCACCCTGGGCGGAATCTGGTCCTTCGGAACATGGCGGGCCTTCAGGCCGTAGGCCACGTTTTCAGCCACATTCAGATGCGGGAAAATGGCATAGTTCTGGAAAACCATACCGATATCCCGCTTATGTGCGGGAACATTGTTGATGACCTTGTCATCAAAGCGGATCTCACCGCCGTCCACTGTGTTAAAACCAGCTATCATCCGAAGCAGGGTGGTTTTTCCGCAGCCGGATGGCCCGAGCAGCGTAAAGAATTCGCCTGGATTGATGGTCAGGCTGATTCCGTTCACAGCGGTAAAATCTCCGTATGTTTTGACAGCATGGTCAACGATGACAGCATGGCTCATGAATGATTTCCTCCTGATGTGATGATGAAAGGGGCCCCGGGCAGTTCCGGGGCCCCCGCCCATTACAGATGATAGTTGATTGTGTGATCAGTCGCCGACGACGGCATCCTGCCACTTCTCAACGATGTCAGCCTTGTTCGCGCCGGCATAGTCGAAGTTGTAGTTCATCAGGGTGATGTCGCCCAGAGGAGACAGACCCACAGGCGTGACGTCGCTGCGGATCGGGCGGCGGCCGAAGTCCTTGTTCTGGGCAGCCTGGCACTCAGCGCTCAGCGCGTACTCAACAAACAGCTGAGCCAGTTCCAGGTTCTTGCAGTCCTTCACGATCGCGATGCCGTCCGGAACGGCGGAAGTGCCGTCTTCCGGATAGATCATCTTCAGATGGCCGTTCTCCAGGTCATACTGCACAGCGGCCTTCTCCAGCGTGATACCGATGGAATACTCGCCGTTGTCAACGTTCTTGTGAGCGCCGGAGGAACCGGACTGCACAACCAGGTTCGGCATCAGGCTCTTGACGAAGTCCCAGCCGGCGGCATAGTCGTCATCCACCTGGCCGAAGATCATCAGCATGGTGTTCAGCTGGGTATAGGCGGAACCGGAGGAAGCGGGATCGGCAATGGCGATCTTGCCCGCCCACTTGGGATCGGCCAGGTCTTTCCATGTCTTGGGAATGTCTTCTTCCGCAACCTTGTCGGTGTTGACCAGGAAGACCATGGGCAGCGGGGATTCGCCGATCCACAGGCAATCCGGATCATACAGGCTGGGATCGATCAGATCGATGCAGCTGGGCTTGTAGCTCTGGAAATATTCCTTGTAGGCAGCCAGGGAGTCTGCGCCGCCGCCCCACAGGATATCGGCTTCGGGGGCAGCTGCCTCGGCCTTGATCCGGTTCAGCAGGTTGCCCGTACCGTCGGCAACGATCTCAACCTTGACGTTCGGATACATGGCTTCGAAGCCCTGTACGCCGGCGTTCAGCGGGTCAGCGTCATGGGGGGAATAGATTGTCAGGGTGCCGGAATACTCTTCGGGGGCTTTTTCAGCGCCGGCGACGGACATCAGCCCGAAGACCATCATGGCAGCCAAAATAAGTGCAAGAAGCTTTTTCATAGGGGTGCCTCCTTCAATTTTTCGAATGCATAGTTCTCGCATTCGGTTTCTTTTGAGGTATTATACATCATTCCGGAACCGTTTTCAATCGTTTTGTATATATTTTGTTTCTGAAATGTTTTTGCGTTCAGAACGCTTTAAATGCTGATGTTTTCAAGGCGCAGCCTGTTTCTCAGGTCTTCTGCGCTGCCCTGGAAAACGATGCCCTTCCAGCCGCATGAAACCGCCGCGGCGGCGTTTGCCGGAAGATCGTCAATGAAGAGGCATTCTTCCGGTTTCAGGCGGAACTGCCCGGTAAAGCGGCGGTAGATTTCCGGATTGGGTTTTACAATCCCGAGATCGCAGGAGATCATCTTGCCGTCCATCAGTTTGCTCATTTCAAACCGGGGCCAGTAGATATGCTGTGAGACGCTGGCGTTGCTGAGCAGGAAGAGGTTGTATCCTGCTTTTTTCAGATCCTTCAGCAGGTCTTCCATCCCGTCTATGCAGCTTCGCTTTTCCCACCATCCGTGAAGCAGATGTCTGACCTTGTCTTTCAGCCGGTCCGGAATCCGCTGAAGGACCAGCGGTTCCGCCGTATCTTCCGTCAGCACGCCGAGATCCATCTGCGCCCATTCGATATTGTGGAACAGCTCCCGGTTGACCAGCGCCCTGTCCTCCGGATCGGTGATTCCTTCCTGATCCATAAAGTACTGAGGATCAAAAACGACGAGCACATTTCCCATATCAAAGACAATGTTCCTGATCATGCTTTTTCTTCCTTTCGTTATGGAATCAGGTGCGGATTTCTGATTCCTTTCGGATAATGGTTCTTGATGACGCCGTCGCTGCCTTTCCCCCATCCGAGGATCAGGTCTGCATACTTGAGCAGCGTCCATCCTGACGTGTCTCCGGGAACCGTTTCCCCGGCTGTATATCTTTGGGCGTCTTCCGCGCAGAGGGACAGCGCCTGTTCTTTCGGCGCCCCGAACCACATGGCCGCGGCATGGTCCGGGACGGCGATCCGGCCGCGGACCGTTCCGAGATGCAGTCCGGCCCTGATCGTTCTGATCCCTTTGATGTCCGGCAGAAATGGCAGATGCACCAGCGTTTCCCCGAACCGGCGGGTAGCTTCAGGCAGCGTCGGAAAAGCTTTCCTGAATATGCCGCTTTCCTCCCTGGAAGGCTCCGGAAGTGAAGTGTCAGGCTTCTGATCAGCTGTACCGTCGCCGTCCTTTCTGAACAGCGCTGCAAACTGGCCTTCCCCGTGTATGCGGTGCGGATAGCAGGTGTACATGCCGTCCGGGGCTGAAATGCCGTGGATCTCGAAAGGTTCCGCGTGGAATTCCGGAAAACGCGCTGTAAACCAGGCGGCGTTCCCCTCATTCTCCGCCGGATTGTAGGTGCAGGTGGAATAGACCAGCCTGCCGCCCGGCCTCACGAGTCTGGCTGCCGCTGCAAGGATTTCCCGCTGCCTCTCAGCGCATCCTTCGGCTTTTTCCGGAGTCCATTCGTTCCGTGTCTCAGGATCCCTGCGAAACATGCCCTCTCCTGAGCACGGCGCGTCCACAAGGACAGCGTCAAACCCTTCTGGCCACCGGTCCGCGAGCCGGTCTGGTGTTTCGCAGGTAACCAGGGTATTCGGCAGACCCATCCGCTCGATGTTTCCGCTCAGGATCCTGGCGCGCTTCGGAACTGGTTCGTTGCAGACCAGCAGGCCTTCTCCGCGCATGGCGCAGCCGAGCTGCGTGGATTTACCGCCGGGAGCAGCGCACAGATCCAGGATCATTTCTCCGGGCTTTGCCTTCAGCGCTTCCGCCGGAATCATCGCGCCGGGTTCCTGGAGATAAAACGCGCCTGCCGCATGGAGAATACTGCTGCCTGCGTTGGATTCCTCCGGCAGGTAAAATCCGTCATGTGACCATGGAATGCGTCCGTTTTTCGTGTATCGTTCGGTCTCTGCCGACGGTTTCAGCGGGTTCAGCCGGATTCCGCGTACCGGAGGGGCGTCCAGGGCATGCAAAAATGCGGACAGTTCATCACCGAGCTGTTTCCGCATTCTCAGAACAAAGTCCTCCGGAAGGTTTGGGTTCATATCTGTTCCATCCATTCCGGCACCATATAACGCCTGATATTCAGCAGCGGCGTACTGAGGCGGCACTGCTTCAGGATTTCTTCTTTTCCTGCTGTGATCACTTCATCCACGCCCAGTTTTTCCGCGCAGGAAAGCACCGTTTTTTCACCGTACTCAACCATGTCCGGTTCAGTCATGTCGGCCAGGTTTGTGTTGTTGATCAGCGTGTCGATCTTCAGCCTGCCCCGGCCGGAAATTCTTTCGGCCAGATCTATGATATCGTTTTCTTCCCTGGTCAGCGGCCTCATGCAGTTGACCACGAGAATCATTTTTGTCTGTTCACGCCGGGCTGTAAAGGACGGATAATACCTGCCCAGTGCGGCCGCTCCGGTATCATCCCCGCCCACGTCAAAAATCACCTTGTCGGACGGTACTTCGAACACGCTCTGGATTTCTGCCGGAAGGGCGGGAATATCGACAGTTGTCATTGCATAGGTGGGCATCAGCATCCTGATGCCGGCTTTGCTCATTTCTTCTGCTTTTTCACCGCTTCTGAAATACGGATTCACGATATCCAGATCAACCAGCGTCGTCTGAAACCGCTGCGAAAACGAAAGAGCCAGGTTCAGCGCCAGTTCTGTTTTCCCGCTGCCGTAGTTGCCGGTCAGCACGAAATACCTGTGATCCTGAAGGAGCTGAATCATGTTTCGCCGTCCTCGTTATTTTTCCAGCCCTGCGGGTATACGGGCCTGCGGTAGGCTTTTTTGCTGTCGATAATGCTTTGCGGTGCGTCAAACTGACGCAGTTCTTCTTCCGGATCTGAAAACAGTTCGTTGACCGAAATCCGTCTGCGCCTTTTTGTTTTCATTACGACCGGTGTATCCTTTTCACGCCTGTCGGGCAGCGGCGGAATAATCTGTTCCTGTCCGGTATAGCCGGTGTTCTGTGTTTGTTCGGCCGGCGGTCTGCGGTACTGGCTGTCCGCGGGAACGATATATCCGGCGTTGGTAACGGTCGCCGGCTTATCTGGAGGCTGTACCGGCTGCTCCTTTTCCTCCGGAGGCGTTTCCCATTGGGACAGATCCGGCGCGGTCCTGTTATCCGTGCTGACAGTCAGCGGTTTTTGTTTGATCTGCTTCCCGGGAGTATCGTACGTCTGGCTGATTGCTTCCGGCTGTTCTTCAGGCGCGGCTGCGTATGCCTGCCCGTCCTCTTCAGGTTCCCTTCTTCTGTGGAAAAAACTCTTCCATACCCTGAAGGGTTTCCACCGGAGAATATAAACGCACAGATCCGCGGCAAGTCCTGTCAGGCAGAGAATGCCCGCAATGAGAAGCCAGTTTTTTCCGATCCAGTTGAACAGTGAATTGCCGTGATCGCTTGTGAAAGCTGACCACACCGCTGCCACGGTGCCCTGGAACCAGCCCAGGATGATTTTGAACAGTGAGTTCGCAAAACTTCCCATCTGAATCTCCTTACGGTTCCGTTTCTTCCGTCTCTTCCGCTTCGATTTCGATGGTCACGGTAATCGTGTCGTTTGAAAGCACCGCGTCTTCAGATGGTTTCTGTACTTTGAGCTGGAACTGCGTCGTTTCCTTCAGGTCCCTGATGTTGATGGTGTTGCGCTCCAGCGGCAGTTCGGTCATCTGGTCCAGCACTTCGGACCTGGCGGCGACAGTCACTTTTTCAGGGCTGATCCGGATATCGCTGATATGATATCCTTCAGCGACGTTTCCTGAAGTCTGGATCAGGTCAGTCGTATCAAAGGTGACGCTGGGAAGAATGTTCAGCTCGATCAGTACGCTGTCGATGGTCAGGTTCGAACTGGTCATGCTGATCAGCGGGCTCTGGACGGTTTCCTGCATGCTGTTGTACAGAAACAGCTCGGAACTGGTAACGATCTGTCCTTCCTTCCATTCGATGTCTTCCGCCTTCAGGAAAGCGCGTGCGCGGGAAATGTTCTGCACAAGGGATCTGGGTCCGCTGACCGCGATCAGGGCAGGATCAACGGAAGGCGTGGACATATACCATCCTTCGGGAATCTCTTCGGGCGGAACAACCGTGACAGGGATCCGCTGCCGGATGATATAATCTTCAACCTCTACGGTAACTGCGGAAGGATTGGTGGATGTGACGCGGCCGTAGGTGGTGGAGTTGGTGCTCTGGAGCTTGATCTCCTGTTCGCCTGTTCCCTTGATCCGGCTCAGGTCCACGCGGACGTTGTAGGCGGATGCTTCCGCCCGCTCGAACTGTTTCTGGGGAACTGCTGCAACGATGCTGACGTTGTCGAGAAGCTCATTCAGGTCGGATACGACGATCAGCGAGTTGCTTTTCAGTGTTTCACTGCCCGTAACAGTGACGGGAACATTCTGGAAGGTTTTGTCCCGGGTGACTGTTTCATCCTGCGAAATCAGGCCTGCCCACAGGACGATGGAGATCAGGATAGCAATGGCCTTGAGCCATCCGTTGTGAAGCAGCAGATGCCTGAGTACGCCGCCCAGCCCCTTCAGGTATTTCAGGATATCCGGTTTTTTCCTGTTTTCACTCATGGTTCTTTCCCACCGTCACTTTCCTGGCAAAATTACGGAGGATGGTTCCCAGGCCGGATACATTGGATCTGTAAAGGCTGTTCAGGAAGGCTTTCAGTTCGTCAATGGTGAGCGGGCGCTTCAGGGTTCCGTCCGCAGCCAGGCTGACGATGCCCGTCTGCTCGGATACGACAACCACAGCCGCGTCGGTGTTCTCCGTGATGCCGACGGCGGCGCGGTGCCTGGTTCCCAGTTCGCGGCTGACGCTGGTAGCCTCGGCCAGCGGAAGAATGCATGCCGCAGCGACGACCTGTTCGTTCCTGATCACAACGGCGCCGTCGTGAAGAGGCGTGTTCGGTTCAAAAATGTTTTCAAGGAGAGGGGCTGAAATCTCTGCGTTCAGCAGCGTACCGGTTTCAACCACGTCCTGAAGCCCGGTTTTCCGTTCGAAAACGATCAGCGCGCCGACGCGCCGGCGGCTCAGGTCGGAAACGGTCTGTACGATTTCGCTGATGATCGGCTCATTGTCGTCGTCCAGCGTCCATTTGGTCCGCTTGGTAATAATCCTGCTTCTGCCCATCCGTTCCAGCATTTTCCGGAGTTCCGGCTGAAACAGGATGATCAGGACCAGCGCGCCGTTCTGCAGCACGGTAAGCAGCAGCCAGTTCAGGCTTGTAAGCCCGAGTATGTTGCTGAGGAGCACGATCACGAGCAGCAGGAAAAGACCCTTCAGCAGGGCGCTTCCGCGGGTGTGCCTTGTCAGCAGAAGAAGCTCGTATATAATCATCGCAACGATGAGGATATCAATAATATCGATGATTCCGAGACGATGGGTCAGGTTCCAGCCCATATTGCGAATCGTTGACCAGATATCGTTCACAGAATCACCTCCGTCTTTCATATAATTATACACGAGAATCCGGTCGTTGAAAAGACAAATGATTACAAAATGATGACATCTGATTCATAATCAAAGAGCTGCCTTCCGGCAGCTCTCTGAATGGATTACTCTGCTTACCTGGAGCCTTTGTCGTACGGAATTCCCTCTGCCTTCGGCGCGCGGGACGCCTTGGACGTAAATGCAAGGACGATCAGGCAGACGATGTACGGCATCATGTTGTACACGTTTCCGGGCAGGTTCAGCCGGGTCAGGAAATCGAAACCGATGTAGGTGTTGGACAGTGAGCGGAACAGTCCGAAGATCAGCGCCGCAACGGCGATCCGCGTCGGTTTCCACTGCCCGAAGATCATCACAGCCAGCGCCAGGAATCCGAAACCGGCCACGCCGTTCTCAAACTTCCAGATCGATACGCCGGCCAGGATATAGCACAGGCCGCCCAGTCCGCCCAGCCCGCCGGAAATCAGGACCCCCGCCCAGCGCATCTTTCTGACGCTGATACCGACGGAGTCCGCCGCCTGGGGATGTTCGCCGCAGGCCATCAGCCGGAGGCCGAAGCGGTTTTTGTACAGGATAAAGTAAACGGCGACAACGGCGATGATGGCAACCAGCATGAACCAGTTGAATTCAAATCCGTTGATATTGACGATAAACATTTTCCGGGCGGATACATATTCGATCTCGGAAGAATGGTTGTCAGGATTCATGGCGGTGTTCATGGCTTTGACGAGCACGGTGGCGGCCGCAGTGGCCAGCAGGTTCATCGCGGTTCCGACCAGCGTCTGGTCAGCCTTGAAATGAATGGCCGCTACGCCCAGCAGGCAGGAATATAGCATGCCTGCCAGGATCGCCGCAATCATGGCGGCCAGGACTATCACAATCGCTGAGGAAGTCGACAGGGAGCTCATGACCAGCGCGCCGCCCAGGGCTCCGACAACCATGATGCCTTCAAGGCCCAGGTTGATAATGCCTGAATGTTCAGAGATACATCCGCCCAGGGCTACCAGCATCAGAACGGAGGCGAAGATCAATGTGTATTGAATCAAAAGCAGCATTACTGTTTCGCCCCTTTCTTCTCGTCACTTTTTGCGATGATTTTCTTCATGGTCAGTTTGATAAACAGGACAAACCCGCACAGGTAGATGATCACGGAGGAAATGACGTCCGAAATCTGGGAGGAATAGAAATTCGTGTTCACATATTGTCCGCCGTCCGTAATATGCTGGATGAAGAAGGAGGAGAATACGGCGCCGATTGGATGAAGGCCGCCGAGGAACGCGGCTGCGATGCCGTTGAATCCCATCGAAGGAACGGAGGACTGGGTGCACTCCCAGCGCATGTATCCGGTCTGGTACAGCAGCGAGGCGCCGAGCCCGGCCAGCGCGCCGGAAATCATCAGGGTCATGATAATATTCCGGTTCTGCGCCATGCCTGCGTATTTGGCGGCGTTCCGGTTGTTTCCGGTGGCTTTCAGTTCATAGCCGAGCCTGGTTTTGCTCAGAATGATCCAGACGATCACCGCCACGATCATGGTCAGCGGAACGGCGATGGTCACTTTGTCGTTTCCGAACCACTTGTCCATCCCGAGCGTCGGCAGGAGCGCGCCGGGGGTTACCTTGTCGAGGTAAAGGGTATAGGGGCTTGCGGTTTCCTTGACCGTTGTCAGCAGTGTATTGGCTGTATACAGCGCAATCCAGTTCAGCATGATGCCGGAGATGACCTCATTCACGTTGCAGTATGCTTTCAGCAGGCCGGTAATGCCGCCCAGCAGCGCGCCCGCCACCATGGCGAAGATCATGCACGGCAGCCATCCCCATCCCCATGCGAGGGCGGCGTAAAGGGACGCGCAGGCGCCGGCCACATACTGTCCCGCAGTGCCGATGTTGAACAGGCCGACCTTGTAGGAAAACAGAATGCTCAGGGAACAGAGGATCAGGGGCATCGACTTGGCCAGCGTGTTGCCCAGCTGTTTGATTCTGCTGGCCGGACGGCTCCAGGTAAAGAAGTTTTTAATGATGTTCAGGATGGACTCGCTTGCGCCTGACGGATTAATGAACAGCAGTACGATATATCCGATCAGGAGGCCTGCCAGGATGCAGAATATAGCGGCGACAAAAGCCTGTACGCCTTCGTTCTTCAGCAGTTTCTTCATCCGTTCTTCACCTCGTCCCTCTTTGCGCCGGCCATGTACAGGCCCAGCTCTTCCTGGGTGGTCTTTTTCGGATCAAGCTCACCGACGATTTCGCCCTCATACATGACCAGGATCCGGTCCGGCACATCCATGACTTCATCCAGTTCAAGGGAGATCAGCAGGACGGCCTTGCCGGCGTCCCGCTGGGCGACCAGCTGCTTGTGGATGAACTCGATCGCGCCGACGTCCAGGCCGCGGGTCGGCTGGACGGCAACCAGCACTTCCGGCTGCTTGTCGATTTCCCGGGCGATGATTGCCTTCTGCTGGTTGCCGCCTGACATGGCCCGCGCGGGTGTGACGGAGCCCTGTCCGGAGCGTACGTCGTACTGCTGGATCAGATCGTCGGAATAGCTGCGGATATTCTTGCGCCGCAGGAAACCGATTTTGTCGGTAAACCTGGATTCAAAATAGGTCTGCAGGACCATGTTGTATTCCAGGGAATAATCAAGCACCAGGCCGTGCTTGTGTCTGTCTTCCGGGATATGGCTCATACCGGAGGTGGACCGCTTCCGGATGGACGCCTTGGTGATGTCTTTTCCGTCCATCAGGATTCTGCCGTGCGTGATGGGTTCCAGTCCGGTCAGCCCGTAAACCAGTTCAGACTGTCCGTTTCCGTCGATACCGGCGATGCAGACGATTTCTCCCCGCCTGACCTGGAAGGAAACGTCCTTTACGGCGTTGTTGTTGTGAACCTTGGAGGGGACGGTCAGATGCTGCACGTCAAGCAGGACTTCCCCGGGATGCATTGGCTGTTTTTCCACATGGAAATTGACGTTCCGGCCGACCATCATCGCGGAAAGCTCTTCCATATTGGTGTTTTTCGTTTCAACCGTTCCGATATACTTGCCTTTGCGCAGTACGGTGCACCGGTCCGCGACCGCCATGATCTCGGCCAGCTTGTGGCTGATAAACAGAATGGATTTCCCTTCCGCCGCCAGGTTCCGCATGATCTGCATCAGCTCGGTGATCTCCTGCGGCGTCAGCACTGCGGTCGGTTCGTCGAAGATGAGGATCTCGTTGTCCCTGTAGAGCATCTTCAGGATCTCGGTCCGCTGCTGCATGCCGACCGTGATGTCCTCGATCTTGGCGTCCGGATCCACCTGAAGCCCGTATTTTTCGGAAAGGGCCAGGACCTTTTTCCTCGCCTCTTTTTTCTGCATGAATCCCATCGCCCCGACCGGTTCCACGCCCAGGATAATATTGTCCAGCACGGTAAAGCATTCCACCAGTTTGAAATGCTGATGCACCATGCCGATTCCCAGCGCGTTGGCGTCGTTCGGATTGTTGATTTTGACTTCCACGCCGTCTTTTTTGATGGTTCCCTCTTCAGCCTGGTACAAACCGAACAGGACGCTCATCAGGGTGGATTTGCCGGCGCCGTTTTCACCGAGCAGCGCGTGTATTTCTCCGTGGCGCAGCTGAAGGGTGATATCGTCATTGGCGATGATACCGGGGAATTTTTTGGTAATATGCAGCATTTCTATTGCATATTCACTCTTATGTGCTTCTCCCAATGCACATCCCTCGCTTTCCTGGTTGTTGCAGATTGCGAAACAGATGTCTCACTTTCTGACAGAAGCCCCTGCTTGCCGAAAGGACAACAGGGGCTTCTGTCAAAAACCGGGGATGCTCAGCATCCCCGGAACCGTGGTACGGATTACTTGATGTTGCCCTGATAGTCGACAGCCACAGCTGTTACGGCCGGTTCAGCGTCAATCGCGTTGGACACGGTGATATCGCCGGCGAACATCTTGGCGACCAGCGCGGCATAATCTTCCGCGGTGAAGCCGTCGGCAAACTGGGTGGAAGGAGCGATCTGGACGAAGTTCTCTTCCGGAATCGCGGAAACCAGGCCCAGGTTCTCAACCTTTCCGCCTTCGAAAGTGCCGTCCTTCACGGCGGTCAGCTCAGCGTTTACGGTGGCGGCCAGGCCCTTCATGGCGGAAGTAACGGTGATGCCTTCGCCGTAGAGTCCGTCGATGGTACCCTTCTGGTCCACGTCAACACCGATGACCTTTGCGCCGACCTTGGAAGCGGCTTCACCGGCAGAGGTGAAGATACCGCCGCCGCAGGCGAAAACGACTTCGGTGCCGGCGTTGTACCAGGTGTCCATATAGGCGGTGATGTCGGGATCGCCGTAGAACTGGTTGCCGTAAACATACTTGATTTCGACGTCGGTCAGGCCCAGTTCAGCAGCGGCGGCGTCAGCGCCCTGCACGAAACCGTAGCCGTAGCGGACGACGGCGGGAACAGCCATGCCGCCCAGGTAGCCCAGCTTCTTGTAGCCCAGCTTCACAGCCGCATAGCCTGCCATGTAGCCGCACAGTTCTTCCTGATAAACAGCGCAGTACAGGTTGGCGGGAACAGCGCTGGCCAGGTCGCCGATGTCGCCTTCGCTGACGTCCAGCGCGATGAAGGTGATGTCGGTGTATTCCGGAGCGACTTTCTGGATAGCGGGTCCGAAAGCGTAGCCCGGCATGATGATCGCATTGTATCCGTCGTCGATCGCCTTCTCAATGGAGGAGATACGGTCGTCATCGGAGTCGGATACGGGCTTGTAATACTGGAAGTCCAGCCCGTTGCCTTCGCAGAAAGCCTTGGCGGCTTCATAGGTGGTCTGGTTGAAGGACTGGTCGGTGATATCGCCGTAGTCCGTG
>CAMKEI010000055.1 GCA_946411525.1 uncultured Clostridia bacterium
TCGGCACTGCAGTGAAAAACACATTTCGCGGCGGCGTTCATCCGGAAGGCCACAAAGACCTGAGCCGGGAAAGCCGTCTGCGTCTCTTCGATCCGAAGGGAGAGATGGTTTTCCCGTTATCCATGCACATCGGAAAACCCGCGAAGCCGGTGGTAAAAAAGAATGATGAGGTGAAAACCGGGCAACTTCTCGCCGAAGCAGACGGTTTTATTTCAGCACCGATTCATTCCAGCTGTTCCGGCAAGGTCAAGGCGATTGAGAAACGCAGGGTTCTCGGCGGCGGAATGGCGGAATGCATCGTCATTGACAACGACGGCCTGTTTACCCCTTTCGCCGACTATTCTCAGCGGACAGACGCCGCGCAGCTGTCCAACAGCGATATCATACAGCGCGTAAAGGACGCCGGCGTCGTCGGCCTGGGCGGCGCGGGCTTTCCGACGGCCGTGAAACTGTCACCGAAGGATCCGGACGCGATCGAGTATGTGATCGCTAACGGCGCCGAATGCGAGCCCTATCTGACCTGCAACGATCAGCTGATGCGGATGCGTTCCAATGAAATTGTGGAGGGCATGGAACTGGTACTGCGGCTGTTTCCGAACGCGGAGGGCGTCATCTGCATCGAGGATAACAAGCCTGAAGCGATTGAAGCCATGAGCCGTGCGGCATCAGACAAACCCAAGATCAGTGTGCGCACAATGGTAACCAAATATCCGCAGGGCGGTGAACGCAGCCTGATCCAGGCGGTGGCCGGGGTTGATTTCCCCACAAGCAAGCTGCCTGCGGACGTCGGCTGTGTGGTACAGAATGTCGGCACGCTTTATGCGATTCAGCGTGCGGTACTGTACGGAGAACCGCTCTACAGCCAATGCTTCACCGTCACAGGAGAAGCCGTTGCGGAGCCTGGCAACTACATGGTCCGCGTCGGTACCAGTTACGCGGAACTGCTTGAGGCAGCCGGCGGCGTAAAGGAAGGCCTGGAGATCCGGAAAGCGCTTTCCGGCGGACCCATGATGGGTATTGCAATCGGTTCACTGGATATCCCGATCCAGAAACAGAATAACGGACTGACGCTGCTGGCAGAGGATCCGGTTGAAACGGCGGAAACCATGATGACCAGCTGCCTGCGATGCGGACGCTGCACCACGGTGTGCCCGATGGGCCTCACGCCTCAGCTGATGTGCGACGCGGCCATCGCGGGAGATTATGAGCGGTACGAGAAGAAACTCTACGGTATGGACTGCATCCAGTGCGGAAGCTGCAGTTTTGCCTGTCCGGCCAAACGGCCGCTGACACCGACCTTCAAGCAGGCCAAGGCCGAGATCCAGGAGAGAAGAAAACGGGAAGGAGGCGGTCAGAAATGAATACGGCGCTGAATCTTTCCGCAGCTCCTCACGCGAGGGACAAATGGACCACTCCCTTTATCATGCGGATGGTCACACTTAGCCTGCTGCCTGCCACGATTGTCGGCATCCTGGTTTACGGCTGGAACGCCTTCGGCATCGTGGCGCTGGCCGTTGTTTCCGCAGTAGCTGCTGAGTGGCTGTTCTGCAAAGCGTGCAAAAAGCCCAGTACGATCTGGGACGGCAGCGCGGTGGTTACCGGCCTGCTGCTTGCCCTGTCCCTTGGACCGCAGACCCCACTGTATATACCGGTCATCGGTTCCGTGTTCGCAATTGTAGTCTGCAAAGGCTGCTTCGGCGGACTGGGCAAGAACTTTATTAACCCGGCGCTGGCCGCGCGCTGCTTCCTGCTGATCTCCTTCGCAAACGCGATGACGATCAAACCGGTGGTTGACGCGGTGGCGTCCGCAACGCCGGTAGGCGCCATGAAAGCCGGCGAAGCGATAAACGTTACGAAGATGTTCCTGGGAACAGCGGACGGCGTAATCGGCAGTTCCATCCTGGCGCTGCTGGCCGGCGGCCTGCTGCTGTGGAGCATGGACATCATCCACGGCCAGATCTGTTTCTCCGTGCTGATCGGCTTTACACTGTTTATCGGCCTGTTCGGCGGAAAGGGCTTTAATCCCGCCTTCCTGCTGGCACATCTGTGCGGCGGCGGCGTGGTGATGGGCGCGTTCTTTATGGCTACGGATTATGTAACCAGTCCTGTCAGCCGCCTGGGCCAGTTTATCTACGGCTGCCTGATCGGCGTGCTTGGCGGCCTGTTCCGCCTGAAGGGCAACACGGCGGACTCCTTCAGTTACGCGATTATTATCGGTAACGTCTGCACGCCCCTGATTGATACCTATATTGTCCAGAAGCCCTTCGCCTATCGCAAGATGCTCGGCAAGACCAGAAAAGCCAGCAAGGAACCTTTCCGCATCCCGAAACCTGTCATTGCCCTGACGCTGATCGCGGCGCTGGCAGGCGTAGCCCTTTCGGGCGTCTTCTCCATGACCAAGGATACGATTGAAGAGCAGAAGGCAATCGCGGAACGGGCTTCCTATAACGAGGTCTGCCCCGGCACGGATCAGTTTGTGACTTCCGAAGCCGCAAAGGCCAGGCTGGAAGAACTGGACGGAGCAAACTGGGGAACGGAGTACGGTTCCACCCGCATCAATGAGGCTTTCATCGGCAAGGACGCTTCCGGAAACATTACCGGCTACGCCCTGAGCGTTTCCTCCAAGGGTTTCGGCGGCGATGTGACCATGGCGCTGGGACTGACACCGGACGGCGCGGTGAATAAAATATCCTTTACGGAACTGAACGAGACAGCCGGTCTCGGTATGCGTGCGAACGAAGATTCCTTCAAGGATCAGTTTGCCGGAAAGACCGGCAGCGTTACCTACGGCGAGGACGGTATAGAAGCCATGTCCGGTGCCACGGTGACATCCACGGCAGTGAAGAACGCCGTGAACGCCGGCCTAAACTTCTATGAAACGGTGCTGAAAGGAGGCAACTGACGATGAAACAGTATATCGAACGCCTCTGGAACGGCCTGGTAAAGGAAAACCCGGTTCTGGTGCTGATGCTGGGCATGTGTCCCGCCCTGGCGGTCTCCACCCAGGCAGCCAACGGTATCGGAATGGGGCTGAGCACGCTGGCGGTGCTGGTGCTGAGCAACTTTGTCATCAGCTGCCTGCGGAAAGTGATCCCGGACCAGGTCCGGCTTCCTGCTTACATAGTGATCGTGGCAAGCCTTGTGACGGTCACTGAACTGCTGATCGAGGCCTATCTTCCGAGCCTCTATGAAACACTCGGCATCTACATTCCCCTGATTGTGGTGAACTGCATTATTCTCGGACGGGCGGAAGCCTATGCCAACAAGCATACGCCGCTGCTTTCCATCATGGACGGCATCGGAATGGGACTGGGATTCACGGCTGCCCTGACGATCGCCGGAGCGATCCGTGAACTTCTCGGAGCAGGCTCGGTCTTCGGATTCCGTCTGCTGCCGGAAAGCTTCGGCATGACGATCTTCATCCAGCCTCCGGGAGCCTTCCTGGTTTTCGCGCTGATCATCGCGATCATGAATGCGATCGGCATCAAGACCCGCCAGCGCAAGCTCGTGGAAAGCGGCTGTGACGGCAACTGCGCGCTGTGCAGCGCAGTCTGCGAGACCCGGGATACCGATCCGGCCGCGGAGGCTGAGCAGAAGGGAGGCGCGGAAGCATGAACAACACGAGCCTGATCCTGATTATCGTAGGAACTGCGCTGGTCAACAACGTGGTGCTGAACCAGTTCCTGGGCATCTGCTCCTTCCTGGGCGTAAGCAAACAGATGAAGGCGTCCATCAGTCTTGGCGGTGCGGTGATCTTTGTCATCACCATTGCTTCCGCGGTAGCGAGCCTGCTGTATGATTATATCCTGAAGCCCCTGGGCATGGACTTTATGAAGACGATCATCTTCATCCTGGTTATTGCCGCCCTGGTGCAGATTGTGGAAATGTTCCTGAAAAAGAAATCTCCCGCGGTTTACAAGGCACTGGGTATTTATCTTCCCCTGATAACCACCAACTGCGCGGTTCTGGGCGTCGCCCTGACCAACGTGCAGGACGGATACAACTTTATCCAATGCGTGACGAGCGGCTTCGGCACAGCAATCGGCTACACCATTGCGATTGTGCTGCTGGCGGGCATCCGTTCCCGGATCAATGAAAAGGATCTGCCCGGCCCACTACGCGGCGCGCCTATTGTCATGATCGCCGCTGCGCTGATGTCCATCGCGTTTATGGGCTTCGGCAGCCTGGTGCTGTGAGAGGAGGGGACGGGATATGAACATAATTCTGATCACGACCCTGACCATCGCGGTCATCGGTATCTGCGTCGGCGCCGGCCTGGTCTTCACGGGTAAGAAATTCGCCGTGGAGGTTGACGAGAAGGAAGTGGCCGTGCGTGAGAAACTGCCCGGAAACAACTGCGGCGCCTGCGGCTTTGCAGGCTGCGACGCGCTGGCCGGTGCGATCGCCAGGGGCGAAGCACCTGTAAACTCCTGTCCGGTAGGCGGCGCACCCGTCGCGGAGGCCATCGGTGACATTATGGGCATGACAGCCGGCGCGATGGAGCGCAAGGTTGCGTTCGTGGCCTGCAAGGGCACATGCGACGTGACAAAGAACCAGGGTAACTATATCGGCATCAGGGACTGCCGCACGGCGGTTCTCTCCGGCATGAACATCACCGACTGTACTTACGGCTGCCTGGGCTTCGGCTCCTGCGCCGAGGTCTGTCCGGAACAGGCAATCTCAATCCGGAACGGCGTCGCAGTGGTCAACCGGAAACGCTGCGTCAGCTGCGGCCTGTGCACGAAGACGTGCCCGCGGGGCCTGATCTCCCTGATTCCCGAGAGCAGGATCGTACGGGTGCAGTGCTCCAACAGGGACAAGGGGCCGGTTGTCCGCAAGATATGTGCTGCCGGCTGTATCGGCTGCGGCCTGTGCGCAAAGCAGTGTGAATCCGAAGCAATTGAGTTTGACGGCACCCTGGCCCGGATCAACCCGGACAAGTGTACACTCTGCGGCAAGTGCGCCGAGAAGTGCCCGGCCAAAGTCATTATGACCACCCCCAATTGATGAAACTGGGAGGGAAGAGTTATGGATTATTTTGCGAAGAAACAATGGATCCGGATTGCGGTCTGTGCGGTGCTGGTCGCTGTTGCTGTACTGGCAATGACCGGTGTATTCAGCGGAAACAAACCTCTGACGTACGATCCGGCGGCAAAGAACATTCCTGCAGGCGCAACAGAGGCGGAAGCCACGGAGCAAGGCTTCGGCGGAGACGTGACAGTGCATGCTGTCATCGAGGACAACGCAGTCCGGGAACTGACCATCGATACGCCGAATGAGACGGAAGGCCTGGGCAAACGGGCATCCGATACGGAATTCACTGAGCAGTTCATCGGGAAGAGCGGTCCGTTCACCTTCGGGGAGGACGGCATCGAGGCGCTGTCCGGCGCGACGGTAACATCCACTGCCGCCCTGAAAGCGATCAACCGGATTATCACGGGTGAGGACGCGGCTCCCGCGGAAGATGAAACGCCGGGAACGGCCTCGGGCGGGAATGATATACTGTCGGCAATTGCCGTATCCATGGGCAACGAGCAGGCCAACAGCTACGTAACCGATTATCTGAAACAGGATCCGTACCTGGTCAACATTTATGAGGGGTACGGGTTTGCAAAGGACTACGGCAGCGCGCGCGGCCACGCCTACACCCTGGAGGACGTACAGAAGACGGAACGGCCTCACGCCAAAGCCAACTGCCTGACCTGCAAAACGCCGGACATGCACAAGATGATTGAGGAACAGGGCGTCAGTGTCTACTCCATGCCTTTTGACGAAGTGATGGCGCAGACAACAAACGCGATTTCCTGCTACACTTGCCACGGCGCAGACGACGGCAACAACGGGCAGATGGTCGTGACGCATCAGTATGTGAACGAAGCGCTGGGAGAGAACAAGGCTGAGATCAACGCCGCGTCACTCTCCTGCGGACAGTGCCATATTGAATACTATTTTACGCCGGAAGACAGCGAAGCCATGATGCCCTATCACAGCGTGGCGGAAATGACGCCGGAGGCAATCCTGGCCTACTATGATGAGCTTGGTTTTTCCGATTGGGAGCAGCCCGGCACGGGCACAAAGATGCTCAAGGCGCAGCATCCAGAACTGGAGACCTATCTACAGGGCCGGCATGCCTCCATGCTGAGCTGCGCGGACTGCCATATGCCGGTCAAATCCACGGAAAGCGGCACATCGTATCATGACCATCACCTGGTCAGCCCGCTGAACAGCGAGATCCTGCTGAACAGATGCGCGGAGTGCCATGGCAGCGGTGAAGCCATTTCCGCCCGGGTCCGTGAAATCCAGGCGAAGGTAACCGGACGGGAGACCGAGGTCGGGAACCGCCTGTCCGCCCTGAAAGACACGCTGACATCCGCTGTTGAAGCGGGCACCATGAATGAAGAAGAACTGGACGCCGTGCGCAAACTGCATCGGGAAGCCCAGTGGTACTTTGATTTCTGCTATGTGGAAAACTCTGAAGGCGCTCACAATTCCTCGCTGGCCATGAACTGCCTGAACACTTCCGATGAAAAGATTACAGAAGCGCTCAGCCTGCTGGCTGCTGCCGGCGTGGAGGTACAGGAGGCAGCCGCGTCCGCGACATCCGACGAGGAAACCGTTTCCGACGGAAGCGTCACGGAACAGGGCTTCGGCGGGGATGTGACAGTCCATGCCGAACTCAATGAAGACGGTACTGTGAAAAGCCTGACCATCGATACGCCGAACGAGACTGCGGGTTTGGGACAGCGGGCTTCAGAGGCGGCGTTTACAGAACAGTTTATCGGTAAAGCCGGTCCGTTCACTTTCGGGGAGAACGGGATCGAAGCCCTGACCGGCGCGACGGTCACTTCCACTGCCGCCCTGAAGGCGATCAACACTGCTGTCGCCGGCGGGAAAACAGCGACAGCAGACACTGCTGCCGAACCGGCGGAGGAACCCGCTCCCGCGGCGGAAGAGAAGCAGCCGGCGGAAGAACAGAAGACCGAAAAGACGGAAACAGCATCCAACGGACAGGCTTACGGCGTATACCGTTCCACCAAAGAGAACGCCTTCAGCAAGGTCACCGTCATTGCATCCGCAAAGAACGGTGAACTGACCGGCGTGCAGATCACTTCCGAAGGAGAGGAAGGGAAGGATCTGCTGACGGACGAGATCAGGACAGAATGGGCAAAGGCGATCCTGGAGAGCGGCAGCGCGACACCTGACACGATTACCGGCGCGACGCTGACCTTCTCCGCCGGATCCGTGCAGGAAGCCATGACGGAGATCCTGGAGAATATGAAAGACGGCGCTTCTGAAGACGCTGCCGAACCGGCGGAAGAACCCGCTCCCGCGGCGGAAGAGAAGCAGCCGGCGGAAGAACAGAAGACCGAAAAGACGGAAACAGCATCCAACGGACAGGCTTACGGCGTATACCGTTCCACCAAAGAGAACGCCTTCAGCAAGGTCACCGTCATTGCATCCGCAAAGAACGGTGAACTGACCGGCGTGCAGATCACTTCCGAAGGAGAGGAAGGGAAGGATCTGCTGACGGACGAGATCAGGACAGAATGGGCAAAGGCGATCCTGGAGAGCGGCAGCGCGACACCTGACACGATTACCGGCGCGACGCTGACCTTCTCCGCCGGATCCGTGCAGGAAGCCATGGCTGAAATTCTGGCGGACATGCATGGGGAAACCGCTGAACCCAAGGAAGCGCCCGCTGAGGAAGCGCCTGCTGAGGAAGCGCCCGCTGAGGAAGCGCCCACTGAGGAAGCACCCGCTGAGGAAGCACCCGCTGAGGAAGCACCTGCTGAGGAAGCACCTGCTGAGGAAGCACCCGCTGAGGAAGCGCCTGCTGAGGAAGCATCCGCTGAGGAAGCGCCCGCTGAAGAAGTCCAGAGGACTCCGCCCGCTTATGCCGGTTATCGTGTGGAAAAGGAAAACCAGTTTGCCAAGGTGACTGTCATCGCTTATGCGAAGAACGGGAAGCTGGTTTCTGTAAAGATCCTTTCTGAAGACGGAGCAAGCAAGGACCTGCTGACTGATGAAATCAGAACCGAATGGGCGGAAGCGATCCTGGAAAGCCAGAGTGCGTCTCCCGATGCGATTACCGGCGCCACGCTGCAGTTCTCCGCTGCTTCCGTGCAGGAAGCAATAACAGAAATCCTTGACAAAACAAACGGAAAATGATATCCCAAAAACGGAAAAACATTACGGAGACCGCGGACGGAATGTATCCGCGGTCTCCCTTGTATACGGGTCTGTAATACATGAAAAAGATCGGAAGATTCCTTTCCTCCATGCCTTTTGCGATTGCGCTGCTGGTTCTGCTGGCTGCCGCATGTGCGCTCAGTTCCACCGTATCCCAGGGACAGAACTATGAGTCTTACGCGGCGCAGTACGGCGAGCGGACAGCCGGGCTGATCATGGCCCTGCGGCTGGATGACGCGTTTCACAGCTGGTGGTTCATCGGGCTCAGCGCATTCCTGTGCCTGAACCTGCTGTGCTGCAACCTGATCCGCCTGCCTGCACTGCTGAAGCAGGTCCGGATTTTTGCGGATCCGGGAAAGGCAAAGGAAATCCGTGCTACAGCGGAGGCCAGGGGAAACGGGGATCCGCACCGCCTGTTTACGGCACTGCGCATGCCCAGACCCCGGGAAAGGGAGGGCGGCGCGCTTTTTGCCGCCGGAAACAGAGCCGGATTCTGGGGCGCCTGGACCTGTCATCTGGGCATTCTGCTGCTGATTCTCGGATTTGCGCTGGGGCAGATGACCGCAGAACAGTATACAGTTTATGCGATGCCCGGAAAGACCGTTCCATTGGATAATACCGGGCTGACAGTCCGGATCGACGATTTCCGGATTGACCAGACAGAGAACGGCGCCGTGAGGCAGTATACAACCACGCTGACGGTCTCCGACCCGGAAAACCGGACCGATGAAAGCGGCACGGCCTGTGTGAACGCACCGGCAAAGCTTTACGGATATAAGTTCTATCAGAATTCCACGGGCTGGGGCGCCGGGATCACTGTGCTGAAAAACGGAGAGGAGCTGCAGGCGGACACGCTGTGCCCGGGGGAGTATATTCCGGTCAGGGACAAACCGGAGCTGGTTATCTATCTGCAGGAAGTTTATCCGGATTATGTACAGCGCACAGGAATGAGCCCGGTCTCAGCGTCGGATGAACTGAACAATCCGGGGTATCTGTACCGGGTTTACTACCTGGGAGAACTGCTGGGCATGAATGTGCTGATGCAGGGTGAGGAACTGACGATTGATGAATACACGGTCCTGTTTGACAATCCCCGCCATTATACGCTGCTGGCCGTCAAGCGGGACCGGTTTACCTGGCTGGTGCTGCTGGGCGGGCTAATCATGCTGACCGGCCTTATACTGGCGTTCTGGATGCATCCACGTACTGTATTCGCGGTGCGGGAGGATAACGGCTGGCATGTATACGGACGGTGCAGGAAAAGCGGCATCCTGTTCCGGGAGGAGTTTCTGAAAGCCGCCGCGGAAGCCGGGTTTGTTCCATGCGGATCAGATAAGGAAGAAGGAGAGGATGCATAATGCTTCAGACGGAGAACACGCTTTTTACCATAGCGGTAATCGGTTATTTTGCGCTGACGATCATGAATTTCGCTTTTGTCATTCTGAAAAAGGACGCGCTGGCGAAGATTGCCCTGTACCTGCAGGCCGGGATCTTCCTGCTGCATACGGCTGCGCTGATTCTGCGCGGTATTGGCGCCGGGCGCTGGCCGATGACGAATCAGTATGAGTTCGCCACCAGCTTCGCCTGGGCGCTGTGCCTGGTCAGTCTGGTTTTTATCAGAAAGTACCGGTTCCCGGTCCTTGGCGCGTTCTCCTCTCCGCTGATCCTTCTGATGATCGGCTACGCGGCTATGCAGAACCGTGAGGTCAGGGACCTGATGCCTTCCCTGCGCTCCAGCTGGCTGGCATTCCATGTTTCCACGGCGATTATCGGATACGGCGCATTCGGCGTGGCTTTCGTCCTTTCCCTGATCTTTCTCTTCCGGGGAAGAATGAAAGAGGACAGTTTCTGGGGCCGGCACATTCCTCAACCGGAAAAACTGGATATGATCAGTTACCGCAGCGTATGCCTCGGTATTCTGTTCCTGACGCTGACGATCCTGACCGGCGCCATCTGGGCGGAACAGGCCTGGGGCAGTTACTGGTCCTGGGATCCAAAGGAAACCTGGTCGCTGGTAACCTGGATCATCTATGCGATCTATCTGCACCAGCGGCTTCGGAAAGGATGGAAGGGGAAGGCTGCGGCATGGTTCGCGGTCATCGGCTTTGTATGTGTGATCTTTACCTATGTCGGCGTGAACACTTTCCTGCCAGGAATCCACAGCTACGCCTGACGCGGTTCATCATATACCAATCATGATACGGAGCCTGAACCGATGCCGGCCGGCATATCATTTGATGAGGATGACAATATGAGTTTTCAGACGTTTGAGGTGACTGCTTCCATGCCGGGGATCCGGCTGCTGGGGAGAATGGATTATACCCAGAAACCGCTGGCCCTGGACTGGACCGGCAGCGGCATGGAATTCCGCTTCCGGGGTACGGATGCCTGGGCGAAGCTGGAAGCGCCGGCTGCGTCTCCCGTTATGTGGATGATCGTGCTGGCGGACGGCCAGCCGATAGCCCGTTTTCCGGTGGAACCGGGCATCCGGATGTATCCGCTGCTTCTGGGCCTGGAAGCGGAACAGGCACGAACCGTGACCCTGATGAAGGAAACACAGTGCATGCCGGACCAGCCGGCGTCAACGGTGCTGCTCCACAGCCTGCGGATTGACGGGGAACTGCTGGATCCGCCTGCGCGGAACTGCCGGATCGAGTTTATCGGCGACAGCCTGACCAGCGGGGAAGGTGCGCTGGCGGCAAGGGATAATATGGAATGGGTGACGCCCTGGTTCACCTCCCGGGGGAACTATTCCTGGTACGCATGCGAGAAACTGAACGCGGAACGGAGCGTCCTGTCCCAGAGCGGCTGGGGCGTCTGCTGGGATTACCAGCATACGGAAAAGAACAATATGTCAGACGCCTATGAATTCACCGTCGGTGTGCTGCACGGACCGGAGGCGGAGGCAAGGGGCTGCAGGAAACCATGGGACTTCAGCCGATGGCAGCCGGATATCGTCTGTATCCGCCTGCTGACGAACGACAACAACGGGATGATCGAGCGGAAATCCTTTGAGAAGGACAGGGAAGCTGTTGTTCAGGGCGCGGTGAACCTGATCCGCAAGGTGAGAAAGAACAACCCGCAGGCGAAAATTGTCTGGATCCTGCCGGGGAGCGACTGCCGGCCGGAACTTGCCACGGAAGCGGTCCGGCGGGCGCAGGAAGAAACGGAGGAAGTATACGCCTTTACTGTACCGGATTACGGGCCGGAAGATATGGGGGCGCGATGGCATCCGAACGCAGCGTACAACAGAAGAATAGGGCTGCAGCTGGCGGAGTATCTGAAGGGGCTGTCCTGAACAGAGAGACAGCGCTCCCGGGGAGAAGGGCCTTGCTCAGTTCGGGATGACAACGCGGCGTCTGGTTTTTTACTGTATCGCCGTTGACTCACAGAGGATGGAAACCTATAATGGGTTTAATCATTTTTTAAGGAGGCGGAAGCCATGGCCAAACTGACCATCGACCGCGAGACCTGTAAGGGCTGCGGCCTCTGCGCCGAGGTTTGTCCCAAGCATCTGCTTGCGCTGAGCAAGGAGATCAACACCAAAGGTTATCATCCCATCGGAATCACGGATCAGGAAGCCTGTATCGGCTGCGCGTTCTGCGCGCGGATGTGCCCTGACGCCGTTATTAAGGTGGAGAAATAAAGGAGGAAGCGAATCCATGGGTGAGAAAATGCTCATGAAGGGGAATGAAGCGATCGCCGAAGCCGCTATCCAGGCAGGATGCCGCTTCTTCTTCGGTTATCCCATTACCCCCCAGAACCAGATCCCGGAATACATGTCCAAAAGGCTGCCGAAGATCGAGGGCGGCTGTTTCCTGCAGGCGGAGAGCGAAGTTGCCGCCATCAACATGGTCTACGGCGCGGCCGGCGCCGGAGCGAGAGTGATGACCTCTTCCTCCAGTCCCGGAATCTCCCTGAAGCAGGAAGGTATCAGTTATATCGTTGGCGCAGAACTGCCCTGCGTTATTGTGAACATGGTCCGCGGCGGCCCCGGCCTCGGATCCATCCAGCCGGCCCAGAGCGACTACTATCAGTCCACCCGCGGCGGCGGACATGGCGACTACCGGATGCTGGTGCTGGCACCTTCTTCCGTACAGGAAGCGGTTGAACTGACCCAGGAAGCATTCGATCTTGCGGATAAATACCGCAATCCCGTGCTGATCATGGGCGACGGTCTCATCGGCCAGATGATGGAACCCGTGGAGATGCCGGAACGCAGGGAAAAAGCTGACCTGCCCGAGAAAACCTGGGCTGCTACCGGATGGAAGCCGGGCTGCGGCCGTGACCGCGCGATTATCAATTCCCTGTATATCGATCCTGCCGTGCTGGAGAAGCACGTGAACAAGCTGTATGCGAAGTACGCCGTGATGGAAGAGAACGAGTGCCGCTGGCAGGAAGAAATGACCGAGGACGCGGACTATGTGATCGTGGCTTACGGCACCACCGCCCGCATCGCCCGCAGCGCCATGCGCAAACTTCGCGACGAGGGCATCAAGGCCGGCCTGATCCGGCCCATCACCCTGTGGCCTTTCCCGGCGGCGCCGATCGCCAGAGCCGCTGAACACGCAAAAGCTTTCCTGACCGTGGAAATGAGCATGGGACAGATGGTGGACGATGTGAAACTGGCAGTGGAAGGGAAGAAACCTGTGCACTTCTTCGGACGTACCGGCGGTATCGTGCCGACAGTCCGCGAGATTATTACCCAGGTGGAAGAACTTGCGAAAGGGGACAAATAAGCATGGCTGTTGTATATGAAAAGACAAAAATGCTGACTGACAAGCCGCTGCATTACTGCCCCGGCTGCACCCACGGTATCATCCACCGCCTGGTGGCGGAAGCCATCGACGAACTGGGCATCCAGGAAAGAACCATCGGTATCGCGCCGGTTGGCTGCGCCGTGTTTGCTTACGATTATTTCAACTGCGACATGATGGAGGCCGCCCACGGCCGCGCTCCGGCGGTGGCTACCGGCTGCAAGCGGGTCAATCCGAACAATATCGTTTTCACCTATCAGGGCGACGGCGACCTTGCCTCCATCGGCGCGGCGGAGATCACTCACGCGGCGACCCGCGGAGAAAACATCACCGTAATCTTTGTGAACAATGCAATTTACGGCATGACCGGCGGCCAGATGGCTCCCACCACACTGCCGGGACAGGTGACCACCACCTCGCCTTACGGCCGTGATCCCAAACTGTGCGGCTATCCGATCCGCGTCAGCGAGATGCTGGCAACCCTGGACGGTCCGGCTTTCATCTCCCGTGTATCCGTACATGACGTAAAGCACATCATGGATGCGAAGAAATCCATCAAAAAGGCTTTTGAAATGCAGGTCGCAGGCAAGGGGTTCTCCCTGGTTGAAGTGCTGTCCGCATGCCCCACAAACTGGGGCATGACGCCGCAGGAAGCGCTGAAGTGGCTCGAAGCGAATATGATTCCCCAGTACCCGCTGGGTGTAAAGAAGGAGGTTGAGTGATCCATGGAAGCTCAATTTCTGATCGCCGGATTCGGCGGGCAGGGCGTGCTGCTGATCGGTCAGCTGCTTGCCAAAGCCGCCATGCATGAAGGAATGAATGTCTCCTGGATGCCTTCCTATGGGCCTGAGATGCGCGGCGGCGAAGCCAACTGCGCTGTGGTTATATCCGATGAACCCATCGGTTCTCCGCTGGTGACGGAGATTCCGGTTGCCGTAATCATGAACAAGCCCAGCATGATCAAGTTTACCCCCGCAATGGAAAAGGGCGGCGTGATGCTGTACAATTCGTCGCTGATCGATATCACCCCGGACCGGGACGATATCACCGCGATTCCCGTGGACTGCA
>CAMKEI010000056.1 GCA_946411525.1 uncultured Clostridia bacterium
TCCAGAATCAGCAGCTTCGGGTCATGGATCAGGCTGCGCGCCAGGCACAGGCGCTGCTTCATGCCTCTGGAAAGCGCGTCCACATATTCGTTTTCCTTTTCTTCAAGCTGAACCAGTTCCAGCAGCTGGCGGGACATCCGTTTGCGCTCAGCCGCGCCGATCCGGTAGCACCGGGCGTAAAAGTCCAGATATTCCCAGCACTTCAGGCTGTCGTATACGCCGAAGAAGTCCGGCATATACCCTACCAGTTTCCGGGCTTTCTGCCCTTCTTTCACGACGTCTGTTCCGTTCACGTAGGCTGTACCGGAAGAAGGTTTCATCAGAGTGGCCAGAATCCGCATGGTTGTCGTCTTTCCTGCGCCGTTGGGCCCGACGAAACCGTGGAGCGCGCCGTCCGGGATTTCCAGGCTCAGCCCTTTCAGGGCCGGGAACGATCCGTAGCTTTTTGTCAGATTGTCAATCTTCAGCATGCTCCAGCCTCCCTTCCAGACTGATCAGCGGCGTGGGGATATCCGCGTACATGTCCGAACCGTCGTTTCGGAACTGCAGATACAGCCTGCCGGACTGATCCAGAAAACGTCCGGGATCCTTAATGTCTTCATTCGGCTTGATCTCTTCCCACCTATGTTCCTCCGCGTTCAGGGCAAAAGCTCTGCATTGGCTGACGTAATAGGAGTCAACCAGCACCTGCAGCTTATCAGCCTTAACGCCCGACATCCCTTCCAGGACAAACAGGAAAGTCGGCGTTTCATTCAGGGTATGATAATACATCTGCTTCGTGTTCTGCATCATTTCGTCTGTAGGCATCTTGTTTTCATCTGTTTCCACCCGCTCGGGAACATCCATTCCGGCGCTGCGGAACACCACGCCCGTACGTCCCACCGCGGCAAACGGCAGCTCCGCAGTCATCATCGTCATGCTTGTTTTCTGCTCAACCGGGACTCCGTCCACTTTCAGGACTGATTCGGTCACGTTCTCCGGTCTCGCACAGTACAGGAACAGGGCGCTCTCATACGCGCCGTATGACCAGTTTCCCTGCCCCTGGCGCAGCACGTCAGCCGCGCCGTTGATCATGGAATTCGCCATCTCCCTCTCCAGCGCTTCCCGGCGGGGGAGCTTCGCGTAAGCGTCTTCATACCCTGTGGCATTGCTGATTACCGAATACAGTCCGGGCCGGTCAGGGTACAGTACGCCGTCTTCATATTTCGGATGATCGGGATCGAACAGTTTCTTCGTCATGCGGAACTCCGCCTTTTCGCCCGGAGCCAGCGCAGGCACGGAAACGAAACCATAGGTGGTCACGACGTATCCTGCCGCGAAAGAGACGTCTGTCTCGTTCACAGCCTCCCCGTGCAGGCCATCCTCTTCCATCCAGACTGAACCGTTGATTTTGCCCTGAATCGGTGCGGAGCTCTCGGCGGACAGGTTGATCTGATCCCAGGGTGCCAGGCTTTCCGCCGTTACCGCGTTTTCACCGCCGGCGGTATAACAGGTCCGCAGGATATCCGGTTCCTGATTCTTTTTTTCTTCTTCCTCTTCGTCATAATCCACATAATCGTAGATCTGCACATGCAGCGTCTCTCCGCCCAGGCTGTAGCTGTGTCTTCCGAAAGACGGCACCGCCGCGGAAATGCCGCTGTAATTCCGGATCGCTCCGGATTCGTCCTGCACCAGATTGTCCGCAATGACGGCCAGCGGCCTGTTTGTTTCTGCGCCGGTGGAAACCAGCAGGATGGCCACCGCCGCGATGACGGAAATCACCGGCAGCGCAAGCCACATCCACTGGCGCTTGTCCTTTTTTTTCAGAACCGCCCAGACCACACAGCTGAGGATAAGTACGCTGGCGACGATCAGCAGACCCGTCAGCAGAAAACTCCGTGCTTCGATCTGCGTGGAGTAGCCTCCGGTGACTATGGCAGAGGAATTGTTGTCGGAGCTGCTGTAAATAATGGTGGAATAGACTTCCTGATCCCGGTTTACCAGCAGTTGCTGCCAGAAGTAGTTCATCAGGCTTTCACTGTTCAGCCGTGGATCACCTGTCTCAAAGGCAGTCGTATAGATCCGGCCGCCTCCGACCGTTGTCCGGTAAATCAGTCCGCAGCCTTCTGCGTCCGTCGCCAGAGATTCCGCACCGCTGTATTCTGCCACTGCGCACACAGGCTTTTTCCCGCTTACGGAACGGCCGAGCAATTGTTCCAGATTCTCCAGAACACTGTCTGAAGACGTCACTTTCTCCATCTTCAGCCCGGTATATTTGCTGAAATAAGCCGTGTTCCTTGCAGCCGCCGAGCCGCCTCCGCAAATCAGCACCCTGCCGCACCGCAGCCAGCTGTCCAGCATGTCCCGCTGCTTCTGCGGGAGCGTAGCCGGATCGATGTCGTCGATCACAAGCATGCCGAAGCTTCCCAGTACCTGCGTGTCCTCCGGAAACGTCCCTGCTGTCAGCGGTACTGTCTGCCACAGCTCATACCGGCCCAGCACGTCGTTTTCCCGGGAGATGTTGAGATTGTTCAGGTTCTGCGGCCGTGTGCTGAGCACGCCGATCAGCATCGCGGAAGGATTGACCACTAAGCCCGGCTCTCCGTTCACGGCGCAGAGCACTTCGCCGTCCTTCAGCAGTTCTGCGGTAAAGGTCTTCTGCCTGGCGTATACGTTAACGGACAGTTCGAACTCCCTTTCCGATCCGGCCGGTATAAAGACCTCTTTCTCATAGCGGTCGTATTCCTTTTTGCTGATATAGGCGTTGATGCCCAGGATGCCTTCAAAGTCGTCGCCGAAATTGCGGATCCTTACCCGTACAGGCATAACCTTTCCGTATGTCATCATCCCGTCAAAACCGACGGACACATCCATATCGAATGTATCGCTCACGATCTCACGGTGCATTGATTCCGCCGTTCCGGCCGAACACAGCAGTACCGTACAGACTGCCAGCAGCAGGATCAGCGCATTCTTCATTCCGTTTCGCAAAATACTATCCTCCCCGGGCGGCTTCAGCCCGTCCTCACTAATAGACGATCCTCTCCCGGTTTTTGTTCCGTCAGAAAAAGAAGGTTTTCCTCAGATGCGCGTGAAGCGGCGGGATCAGCGTCGCGACGAACAGGAACAGTCCCAGCGCGCCGAATCCGCATACGCAATACAGCGACCATACGAACATCGGCGTACCGAAAGTGATATGCTGGAAAAATTCAATCAGCATGAAACTCGCGCCGATCAGCACCAGATACAGTCCCAGGACGCGCAGCCGTCCCTGGCGGATATACCGGAAGATTGCCACGCCGAACAGCGTCAGCACCGCGGCAATCCCCGTCACCGGGAAAGCGAAGGGCAGAAACCAGTCCGCCCCGTTCTTCACGCAGATATACAGCAGGAAACATGCCAGGCAGGCAAAGTCGACCGGCAGGAAAAGCATTGGCCTGTACCGGCTGAACAGCAGCGGGAACAGCAGGGTCATCCAGACCAGGGCGGCGCCTGTCAGCACATAACCGGACCAGGCCGTTTCCCCGCGTGTGCGCAGGCAGAAAATCAGACAGCCCAGGCATACCGCGATAATCACTGTCGTCAGCAGCCATACAATCAACACAATCCCGTGCCGTTTCTCCCTTTCGGGAAGCCGGTCCGGATACAGCGCTTTTTCTGTCGTTTCAGGCACCGGAACAGCCGCCACGGGTGTATGGCAAAGCGGACACTCCTCCGCGCCGTCCTGCAGTTTTACTCCGCAATATACACAATACATTTCTCTTTCTCCCGTCAGTTGCTTTCGATCTCCACCGGTATTCCCAACTCCACCAGTCTTGAGAAAAACAATCGTTCCAGTTCCGTTTCCCGGATGCCGCGGATCATGCTGATATAGGTTTTACCGTTGTATGTGACAACAGAGCAGTTATTCGGGTAGGTATACTGCACTCCGATAATGAACTCAAAGCGTTCCACCATCGGCGCCATGATCTCCGGCACCGTCACCACGCCCATGTTCGACAGATTGAGGCAGCCCTTGTTCTCCCCTGTCAACGCGTATACCGTGCGCATGAAGAGTTTTTTGACAGGCAGCGGAATCAGCCGGAGCAGCAGGATGTTCTGCAGATCCACGTTCTTTGCGACCCGGCCGGCCATCCGCTGGGGAATTGTTTCCGCCGCCAGAAGATGCCCCATCAGTGCGCAGATCTGTTCATGGGTGTATTCTCCCAGACGGGGATCAAAGCCGATATTCACTGCCAGCGTAAAGTTCCGCAGCGTATGTATGCCGAAGGTGCGCCGGAGGTTAACGGGAACCGTGATCTTGACCGGCCGGGCTTTCTTTCCGGTGCGTCCTTCAGCCTTCTGGCGTTCCGCCGCTGCTTCAGCGAGGACGGCGGCCAGCCAGGCGGTCACGGTCACGCCCTGTTCATGGGCTTTTCCCTTCAGAATGTCCGCCGGCAGAATGCCTGTAATGATATGGCGGAACCGATCTGTCTCCGGCGTTCCGCGCAGGCGGTAGGCTGTATCTTCCGCCCTGCTGATCGCCCGGTCGGCGCCACAGTGCAGGAAGCAATCCCGGGTCTCCTCTGCCCGCGGCTTTTCCGTCACATCAACAATATTACCTTCCGCGGGAATCTCTGTCCCATACCTCAGCGTCAGATACCGCGCCGTCAGATTCTGCAGCAGAATCAGGCCGCCCGTACCGTCGGTCACGGAGTGGAAGATCTCCACGGCTATTCGGTTTTTATAATACAGAAACCGGATACAGCAGGTATTCAGTTCCCTGCGCGTCATATGCGTGAGCGGATAGGCAAAGTCCTCCTGTGCCTTTGGCGCTCCGGCGATAGTTTCCAGATAATACCAGAAAAAGCCGGTTCTCAGCCGGACAAAGCAGGTCGGAAAACGGGGTTTCAGTTCCGCAATTGCCCTGTCCAGCACTTCGGGATCCACCGGCTCCTTCAACGTTGCGGAAACCCGGAACACATTGTTCCAGTTCCTGCGGATAATCGCCGGGAAGATCAGCGCGGCGTTGTCCAGCCGGTACCATTGTCTCTTCATTTCTGTTATCTTCCTCCGGACATACAGGCTGCAAAAACCTGCACATACCAAAAGATGATAGCACGCGACACCCCTCCAGTCAAACGACCGGAGGAATGTCGCCGCAGGCGTGAATTAATCTGTGTCAGACCTTTTTGTACAGCCAGCGGTACCCGCCTGCCGGAACCTGTACCGCCCCGGCCTTGCAGCGGTGTTCGCATGAAAGATCGTTGAACATGCTCACGTCATGCACCCACGCGACCTGCGGATCTTTCGAGAAGTTGAACAGTGCCAGCAGTTTCTCTCCCCGGAAATAACGTCCGATGCCGAGCACCTGGCTGTTGCCTGTGTTCAGGATCCATACGTCCGCGTCGTCGTCAAACACACCGTATTTTGCCCGGTTTTTTTCCTGACGGCAGATCTCCGCGAAAACCCTGCCTTCCGGGCTGTCTTTGTCCTTTCTTTTTTCCGCTTTGGTCCAGTCCATATTGCCCCGGTGCAGGTATCTGCTGTCCTCCGCTTTTACCGGATCGTCATGGTAACTGTAATCGTTCTCCTGCGCGATTTCGTCTCCGCTGTAAAGCACGGGCACGCCGCTGAGCGTGAACATGAGTGCATGCAGCATCCCGTCCAGCCGGATCGCATCCTCCATATCCCGTTTCCCGCCCTCCTTCCGGGCGGCTTCGATCCCGCATAGGGACGCGGTCGTACCGCACAGCCTGGCGTCCCCAAGTCTCGGGTCGTCGTTGTACAGTTCTCCCCGCGCCCTGCTCCCGGGGAATTCTCCGGTCAGATAGTCGTTCAGGTACTTCTTGTGCGGCACTTCTTCCCAGCCGAAACACCACCGGAGATAATCATAGTCCAATCCCCAGCCGATATCGTCATGGCAGCGCAGATAGTTCAGGAACACATACTTTTTCGGCAGTGCGAACACCTGCCCCAGCTGGTGCTCCAGCAGCCGGACGTCCCGTGTAGCCACCGTATGCCAGAGCGTCGCCATTGTTGTCACATTGTACAGCAGGTGGCATTCCGGTTTTTCTACCGTGCCGAAGTACGGCACGACGCGGCTGGGTTCCATCACGACCTCCCCCAGCAGCAGCGTGCCCGGGCAGACAATCTCACAGACCATCCGCATTATACGCACCAGCGTATGCACCTGGGGCAGGTTGCGGCAGCTCGTTCCCAATGCCTTCCAGATATACGGTACCGCATCCAGGCGGACAATATCCACACCGTGGTTGCACAGATTCAGCATGTTGTCGGTCATGTCGTTGAACACAGCCGGATTGGCGTAGTTCAGGTCCCACTGGTAAGGATAGAACATGGTCATAACGACTTTTTTCGCTTCCTCACACCAGGTGAAATTACCCGGCGCCGTGGTCGGGAAAACCTGTGGCACCGTCTGTTCGTACCAGTTCGGAATATCCCATGTATCGTAGAAGAAATACCGGTTCTGGAACTCGGTTTCTCCCGCGCGGGCCCTGCGAGCCCATTCATGGTCTTCGCTGGTATGGTTCATGACAAAGTCCAGGCATACGGAAATTCCTCTCCGGTGGCACTCTTCGGACAAATCCGTCAGATCGTCCATTGTGCCGAGTTCCGGCTGCACCTTCCTGAAGTTGCTTACGGCGTACCCGCCGTCGCTCCGGTCTGCTGGGCTTTCCAGCAGGGGCATCAGATGCAGGTAGTTGACCCCGCAGTCCTGAATGTAGTCGAGCTTTTCCTTTACGCCCTGCAGCGTACCGGCAAACTGCTTCACATACATCAGCATGCCGACCAGGTCATGGCCACGGTACCACTCCGGGCAGGCTTCCCTGGCGCGGTCAATCATCCGGAGGCTTTCCGGCCGCTCTTCCCAGGCACGGTAAATCATCCCGGTGAAATACTCCCAGGCTTTCTGATCATTGTGATACAGTTCCATATACAGCCATTTCAGTTCGTCCGCATGACGGGCAAACCGGACGGCAAACTCTTCCTGCCAGTGTTTCATATTCATCTTTCACCTCTGGCTCCTCTCGGAGCAACGTTCTCGTTCTCAGGGAAAATATATCATATTCCTGTCCTTCAGGCAACTCTGAAATCCCGGTTTTCCGATATCCTGCGTTGAGGTCTGTGCGGCACATGAAAGTTGTTCTGTCCGAAACCGGAAATATGTGTTACAATGACATCAGACAGAAAAAAACACACAGACTGAAAAAGGAAAAATGCATATGCGGGAATGGTCGAGAGAGGAAAAATACCGGTATCTCAAAGATCCTCAGGAACTGACGGAACTGTATCAGAGGATTTCTTCTTCAGTATGGCGTCAGGCCTATCACAATCAGCCGGTCACCGGCCTGATGAACGATCCGAACGGATTCGTCTGGCATGACAACCGGTGGCACCTCTTTTATCAGTGGTGTCCCTGGGGCGCTGTTCACGGACTGAAATACTGGTATCACATTGTCTCCGGTGACCTGGTCAGCTGGAAAAACCTGGGCGTCTGTCTGATGCCGGATCAGGAAGACGGATATGACAACAAAGGCGTGTATTCCGGCTCCGCCATGCCCATCGGGGACAGGATCTATCTGTACTATACCGGAAACCACAGGGATCCGGACTGGACAAGGCGCGCATATACCTGCCTTGCCCGGCTGGGCAATGACGGCTGGCCGGAGAAGTATCCTCTTCCTCTGTTCGGCGCCCATCCCGGCTATACGGAGCATCAAAGGGATCCGAAGATCATTCGCGTCCCCGGACGTGACCGCTGGTACATGATTATCGGCGCCCAGACAAAGAATCACGAAGGCTGCGCCCTGATCTATTCCTCTGAGGATCTTCAGCACGGCTGGACTTTTGCCGGCGAACTGAAAGTCCCGGGATATGAGCACTTCGGAGATATGTGGGAATGCCCGTCCGTGGAACATATCGGAGGGAAAGACGTTCTGCTCTTCTGTCCGCAGCACCTCACCCTGCCGGGGCGGGGCGGAAGCCGGAATCATAACGGGTATCTGCTGGGAACCATGGACTGGGAATCCCTGACTTTCACGCCCGACGGGCAGTTCCATGTCCTGGATTTCGGCTTTGATTCCTATGCTGCGGCCTGCGCGAACAACCTGCAGGAATCGGAGAAAGCGATCCTGATCAGCTGGATGGGCGTACCGGATGTATCCTATCCGACCGATGACGAAGACTGGGCAGGCTGCCTGACGCTTCCCCGAGAGCTGACGGTTCGGGGCCGCAGGCTGATTCAGCGTCCCCTGCCGGAGCTGAAAAAACTCCGTGAAGAACCGGTCGTGCTGGCTGCCAACGATGCCGGATGCTGTCCGCTTCCTTCCGCGGCGGAGATCGAAATAGACTGCCGCCCCGGAGATGTACGGCTGGATCTCTTTACGGATTCCGCCGGGCAGGGCGGCGTCATCATTCGGTATGACGAAACGAAAAAAGAGATCTCTGTGGACCGCAGCGGCATGCGCCTGACGTTTAACCCGGAGGAGGGGTTCTTCAGAACCCGCCCGCTCGAAAGCGGACTGGATCATCTGAGAATCTTTGTGGACGCCAGTTCCGTTGAGATCTTCGTGAACGACGGAGACGCTGTTTTCACCTCCCGGGTCTTCCCGACGGAGGGCGAACACTTCTTCCGTATCCTGGGCGACGTATTCCCCCGGCTCTGGACCGTCAGAAGAGCCGTAAAAGATACTTTCCTGATCTGAAGGTAAAGGAGAATGATATGAAGATCACTGCTATCGGCGAAATCCTCATTGATATGACACAGACGCATGTCGAAAACGGCATTCCCCATTTCGCAGCCAATCCGGGCGGCGCTCCCGCCAACGTAGCTGTCGTCGCGTCCAAAATGGGCGTTGATTCTGCCTTCATCGGCTGTGTCGGGGATGACCTGTACGGCGGGCTGCTCCGGGATACGCTGAGGAATAACGGCGTCTCCGCCGACGGCCTGCAGGTAACCTCAAAGGCTAATACTACCCTGGCGATCGTCATGGTGGACGATCGCGGAGAGCGGAGTTTCTCGTTCTACCGCAAACCCGGCGCCGATACGATGATTGACGCGGAGCAGGCAATCAGGGACCTGGGCGATACCGGAATCCTGCATTTCGGAAGCGTGAGCCTGACCGATCCCGCCTGCCGGGACGCTGTGATCACAGTTGTACAGGCTGCCAAAAAGGCAGGAACGCTGATAACATACGACCCCAATTACCGTGCCGCGCTCTGGGAGCACGAAGACGCCGCCGTCCTGCAGATGCGGGCAGTGCTGCCGCTGTGTGATATCGTGAAAATCAGTGATGAGGAAACCATGCTGCTCTGCGGTGTTCATGACCCCGCCGCCGCGCTGGAAAAGCTGATGAATCTCGGTATCAGGCTGGCAGTTGTGACGCTGGGGGCCCATGGCGCCATGTGGCGGTACGGGAACCTGCAGGGCCGGGTTCCCGGATTCTCCGTGAAGGTAGCGGATACCAACGGAGCCGGCGATACCTTCTTCGGCGCTTTTCTGAGCAGGATCGCCGGGCATGGCGGACTGGACGGTCTGACCGAAGAGGATCTGAATGGTTTTGTCCGGTTTGCCAACAAGGCGGCGTCCATCACCACCAGCCGGCCGGGCGCCATCCCGGCAATGCCTACGCTGAAAGAAGTACAGGAAGCGCTGCAATGACAGATCCTGACGGAAGGGAGGAAAACAATGGAACGGAAACTGATCTTTCTGGATATCGACGGCACGCTTACGTCCGCCGGAAGCAACACACCGCCGGAAAGCGCCATGTCAGCGGTCCGGAGCGCGCAGGCCAAAGGGCATAAGGTCTTCCTGTGCACCGGACGCAATCCCGCCATGCTGGCGCCGGTGCTGGCGCTGGGTTTTGACGGCGCAGTAGCGGGTGCCGGGGGATACGTCTTTACAAATGACGAAGTCCTGTTTGACTGTCCGATGAAAAAGGAAGACTTCGAAACAGGCATGCGTCTTCTGAAGGAAAACGGTGTTTTCCGGACAATCGAGGCAAGAGACGCCACCTGGGGCGATGAGGATCTCGGGGACTTCCTTGCAGCCGCGGGCGATGGAAACAGCGAACTGATCCGTTGGCGGAAAGCGCTGGCCGAACAGTTGAATATCCGTCCGATGGCTGAGTACGACGGTAGTCCGATCTACAAAATCGTCATCATGTGCAGGGAAATGAAACAGCTCGAACCCGCGAAAGAAGCGCTGGAAAAAGACTACAATTTCGTGGTGCAGGATCTGGCGTCCCGGGGCTGTCTGAACGGCGAACTGATCAACCGGCAGTTTGACAAGGGGAAAGGCGTCCGGATCGTTGCAAAGCATTACGGAATTGATCTGAAAGATACGATCGGGTTTGGGGACAGCATGAATGATCTGGAGATGATTGAGACCGTCGGGTATTCAGTGTGCATGGCTAACGGCAGTCCCGCGCTGAAGGCAAAAAGCGACATGGTATGCCCGGCAGTGGAGGAAGACGGCCTGTATCAGGCGTTTGAACAGCTCGGCCTGCTCTGAAGCGGTTTTCCATTATCTTGAAAATAGTTGTTTACGGAAAGGCTTTTATCCTGTATACTCAAGGAAATGAGACAGCCGTCTCTTTCGGAATCAAAACAGCATATTACCCAACGACCATTCAACAGACAGGAGGGAACCCAATGGCTCTCGATTACCGGAAATGTGCGGAGGAGATTTCTGCCAATATCGGCGGAGGATCCAACGTCATCAGCGCTGCACACTGCGCAACACGGCTTCGTCTGGTCATTGCCGACAACGGCAAGGTGAACAAGGCGGCGCTTGAAAACGTCGACGGCGTAAAAGGCATGTTCGAATCCAACGGTCAGCTGCAGCTGATCATCGGCACGGGCACGGTCAACAAAGTCTACGACGAATTTCTCTCCGTGACCGGCGTGTCGGCCGCCTCCAAGGACGACGTCAAGAAGGCCGCCGCATCCAAAATGCCCCTGTGGAAAAGAATCCTGAAGACCCCCGGCGACGTGTTTGTCCCGATCCTGCCCGCCATCGTGGCCAGCGGCCTTATGATGGGTCTGGTGGAAGCGCTCGCAAAAGCGATCCCGTCCTTCGCGAACAGCGGCTGGTTCGGCTTCCTGGATCTGGTTGCCAACACTGCCTTTGCTCTCCTGCCTGTCCTGGTTGCGGTCTCTGCGGCGCGCGTGTTCGGCGGGAATATCTTCCTGGGCGCTGTCATCGGTCTGATGATGGTCCATCCCGCCCTGATGAACGCCTGGACGGTCACCCCGACAAATCAGCCGGCTGTATGGGATCTTGGAATATTCAGTATCTCCCAGGTCGGCTATCAGGGCCATGTCATCCCGGTAATCCTGGCCGTACTGTTGATGAGTACGGTCGAGAAATGGCTGCATAAACACGTGCCGGAGATGATCGACCTGTTCGTGACTCCGCTGTGCACAGTGCTGGTCACCGCGTTTGCGACCTTCGTAGTCATCGGACCCATCTTCTCCATCCTGGAAAACTGGGTGCTGCAGGGAGCCGAGTGGCTGGTGACTTCCACCGGCGGTATCGGCGCGCTGGTGATGGGCGCCCTCTATCCCTGGACTGTGGTCATGGGTCTGCATCATATGTACAACGTCATCGAAGCCGGCATGCTTTCAGGCGCGCTCGGCCTGAACATCTGGATGCCCATCGCTTCCGCCGCGAACTTTGCCCAGTTTGGCGCCTGTCTTGCGGTGGCGATTAAATGCCGCAACGCGAAGCTCAAATCCGTGGCGCTGCCGTCCTCGCTGTCCGCTTCCCTGGGTATCACCGAGCCGGCTATCTTCGGTGTAAACTTCCGTTTCATGAAGCCCTTCATCGCCGGTGTAATCGGCGGTGCGGTCGGCGCGCTGTTCGGCTCACTGACAGGTCTTGGCGCGACGACTTACGGTGTAACCGGTATTCCCGGCCTGCTGGCCATCAACAATATTCCGGTCTATGTGATCGAACTGCTGATTGCTTCCGGCATCGCCTTCGTCATCACCTCCGTCATCTGGAAGGAAGAACAGCCTGAAGCAGCTCAGGTGCCTGAAGCAGCCGCTCCGGCGGCGCCGGAGCTGGAAGTCCCCGCGACCTCGGTCATCCGCTGCGCAGCCGGTACGGTTCTGCAGCCGGTCAAGGGCAATGTCATCGCGAGGGAAGCGATCCCGGATGACACCTTCGCTTCCGGCGTGCTGGGCGACGGTGTCGGCATCGAACCGGAAGACGAACTCGTGGTTGCCCCGTTTGACGGTACGATCTCTTCTGTGGCTGAAAGCCAGCACGCGGTTGGTATTGAGTCAAACGGAATGGAAATGCTGATCCACGTCGGCGTGGACACCGTGAACATGCAGGGCGACGGCTTCACCTGCCTGGTGAAGGAAGGCGACGAAGTTAAAGCCGGCCAGCCCCTGATCCGGTTTGACCGGGCCAAGATCAAAGCCGCCGGATACAGCGATACCGTAGCGGTGCTGCTGACAAACTCCGACGACCTGGAAGGCGTCGAGTGCGGCGCTAAATAAACAAAGAACTGTTCCGCGGCACGCGGAAAAGATAGAAGGAGGAAAAAACATGAAGTCTTTTGAGTACACAATCACCGATCCAGTAGGTATCCACGCCCGTCCCGCAGGCATCCTTGTGAAGAAAATCAAGGAATTTGCCTCCACCGTCACTGTCATCAAGGGTGAAAAAGAAGTCAATGCCCTGAAACTCATGGCTTTGATGGGCATGGGTATCAAGCAGGGCGACACCGTAAAGGTGACGATTGACGGTGCGGATGAAGAGAAGGCTGCTGCCGAGATCGAAGAATTTTTCAAGGCCAACCTGTAAAACTTACATGAACAAACGGCTGCTGGCACAACAGCCGTTTGTTTTTCACTGAAGGAGGAAATAGCATGATTCTGATTCAGGGTAAAGGAGTTTCTACCGGTGTGGCGGTCGGTCCCCTGTATTTCTTTAAGCGCGTAAAAAACACGGTCTCCCGGTATGAAGTGGAAAACACGGACGCGGAATGGGATCGGTTCAAAGCCGCTCAGGCAAAGGCGATCGAACAGTTGGGCGAACTGGCGGAAAAAGCCAGGGTCGAAGCCGGCGACGAAGCGGCGCTGCTGTTTGAAACGCACCAGATGATGGCGGAAGACATGGAATACGAGGAAGCGATCCAGACTGCCATTCAGGAAGCAAAAATCAATGCGGAAGCGGCGGTTACGGATACGGCCGAACAGTTTGCTGAAATGTTTGCGTCCATGGATGATCCCTATTTCCAGGCCAGGTCTGCGGACGTGAAGGACGTGTCCAACCGGATTATTGCGGCGCTGACCGGTGCCGTGCAGGGCGGGATCGATTCCCCTGTGCCAGTAATCCTGGCGGCGGACGATCTGGCGCCAAGCGAGACGGTGCAACTGGATAAGAGCAAAATTCTTGGATTTGTAACTGAAGGCGGTTCCGGGTCCAGCCATACGGCAATCCTGGCGCGCACGATGGGCATCCCGGCCATCATCGGCGTCGGCGATCAGCTGAAGCCGGAATATGCCGGCAGGGAGGTTATCATTGACGGAAACACCGGCAGTGTAACAATCGATGCGGATGAAAATACCAGGGCGGTTCTGCTCAGAAAGATGGAAGAGCAGAAAAAGATGCGGGAAATGCTGGAACAGCTGAAAGGCCAGCCCAATGTATCGAAAGACGGGCAAAGCATTAAAGTGTTCTGCAATATCGGCGGTCCGGACGACGTCCCCGCCGTACTTGCCAACGATGCCGGCGGCGTCGGCCTGTTCCGCAGCGAGTTCCTGTATCTGAACTGTGATGATTTCCCGTCCGAGGATATCCAGTTTGAAGCATATAAGAAGGTGCTGTCCGATATGGGCGGCAGGGAAGTCGTCATCCGTACGCTGGACATCGGTGCGGATAAGCAGATCGGGTATTTTAACATGCCGAAGGAAGAGAATCCCGCGCTGGGCAACCGCGCGCTGCGTATCTGCCTGAACCGGCCGGAGATCTTCCATACCCA
>CAMKEI010000057.1 GCA_946411525.1 uncultured Clostridia bacterium
GCTTCCATCTTCTCGGTATCGGTGACCATGTAGGCGGAAGAATAGCCGCGGTCGAACTGCATGCCTTCCACGGTGGTCATGCCGGTGGTCATGGTCTTGCTTTCCTCAACGGTGATGACGCCGTCGGCGCCGACGGTCTCCATCGCGTCGGAGATCAGCTTGCCGATGGTCTCGTCAGCGGCGGAGTTGGAAGCGACCTGGGCGATCGCCTGCTTGCCGTTGATGGGCTGGCTCTGTTCCTTCAGTCCTTCGACAGCGGCTTCCGTGGCGGCTTCGATGCCCTTCTTCAGGATCATCGGGTTCGCGCCGGCGGCCAGGTTGCGCAGGCCTTCGCGGATGATCGCCTGGGCCAGCAGGGTCGCGGTGGTGGTGCCGTCGCCGGCCACGTCGTTGGTCTTCGTGGAAACTTCCTTCACCAGCTGGGCGCCCATATTCTCAAAGGGATCTTCCAGTTCGATTTCCTTGGCGATGGTTACGCCGTCGTTGGTGATCAGAGGAGCGCCGTACTTCTTGTCCAGCACGACGTTGCGGCCTTTCGGTCCCAGGGTGATTTTAACGGTATCGGCCAGCGCGTTGACGCCTTTTTCCAGGCTGCGGCGGGCTTCTTCGCCAAACTGAATCTTCTTAGCCATATTTCTCAGTCTCCTTATTCTTTCTGTTTCTCTTTTTCTTTCTCATAACTCATAATTCTTCACTGAATATAAATTCACTCAATATATTTATGAATTATGAATTCTTTCTTACTCCACGATTGCCAAAATGTCGCTCTGGCGTACGATGATCAGTTCTTCGCCGTCAACCTTGACTTCCGTTCCGGCGTACTTGGAATAGATAACCTTTTCCCCGGCCTTCACGTGCATGGTGATTTCTTTTCCGTCCACGTTTCCCCCGGGACCCACGGCGATTACGATCGCCATCTGGGGCTTTTCTTTAGCGGCGCTGGTAAGGATCAGGCCGGATTTGGTGGTTTCTTCTGCTTCGCAGTTCTTGATGACAACACGGTCACCCAGCGGCTTCACGGTCATGTTTCGGTTCCTCCTGTCGTTTCTTGGCTTGTCTTTAGCACTCGATGTGATGGAGTGCTAACAACCAGAGAGTAATATAATGCTTTTATGCTTTTCACGCAAGTAGTCAGATGGATAATATCGTCACTATTTCTGTATTTTACTTGGTTTTGCTCTGTTTTACTCCTGTTTTCGCCGTATTTCGTTGTTTCTGATCCCGGAATCCTTATGTTACAATCCTTCTGACCGCTTTGGAAAGGAGAATTCCATGGACCGGATCACCGCTGCCCTGCTCGCCTGGTATGACCGCTGCGCCCGTGTGCTGCCCTGGCGCGGTTTTCATGACGCCTACCGCACCTGGGTCAGCGAGGCCATGCTTCAGCAGACCCGCGTGGAGACGGTCCTTTCCTATTATCCCCGTTTCCTGGAGCGCTTCCCGACCCTCGCTTCCCTGGCGGAAGCGCCTGAAGCGGATGTCCTGAAGGCCTGGGAAGGGCTGGGCTACTATTCCCGCGCCCGCAATCTCTGGAAAGGCGCGAAACAGGTCATGGATCAGTACGGCGGCGTCCTTCCCCGTGATCCGCAGGAGCTTCGGAAGATCTGCGGCATCGGCCCCTACTCCGCCGGAGCCATTGCGTCCATCGCCTTTGATGTCCCGGTGCCCGCCGTGGACGGAAACGTAATCCGCGTCATCTCCCGCCTCTATGGAATCCGCACCGACGCGCTGGAAACGGAAACCCGCCGCCGGATAGAATCCCTGGCCGCCGCGTTGGTGCCGGCGGACCGTCCCGGCGATCATAATCAGGCGGTCATGGACCTCGGCGCCACCGTCTGTGTGCCGGGAACGCCGGACTGCGGCCGCTGTCCGCTTTCTGACTTCTGTGACGCCTGCCGGGCGGGCGACGCGGCCGATCTGCCGGTCCTGCCCAAGGCAAAGCCACAGAAAAATATTCCGTATGCCGTCCTGCTCATCCGGTCCGGAGACCGCGTCCTAATGCGCCTGCGGACGGAGAAGCTCCTGCAGGGGCTCTGGTGCTTCCCCATGATCGAGGGGGATTTCACGCCTGAAGCGCTGGAAGCTCAGATCAGGAAAAAACTGCGTCTTTCCGTCGCCCCGCTGTCGGACGCCGGTTCCGCCCGCCATGTCTTCACACATCAGGTCTGGCGGATGCGTCTGTATGAAACAGACGCGGAAGCGTCCGCTTCCGCGCCTGAAGGATATGAGTTTATACCGCTCGGGCGGCTGAAGGATCTGCCGCTCCCCGTGGCGATGAACGCCGCCTTGGCCGTCCTTACGCGTCAAGCATAAAGGCTTTGTAGGCCTTGATGGACTCGTACAGGTCCGCCTTGGAGATGATCTCCATCGGGGCGTGCATGCTGAGCACCGCCACGCCGCTGTCGATCACTTCCATGCCGTACAGCGCGCAGATATAGGCGATGGTTCCGCCGCCGCCCAGGTCGACCCTGCCCAGCTCCGCCGTCTGCCAGCAGACCTTGTTGTCGTCCATGATCCGCCGGAGTTTCGCCATGAATTCCGCGTTCGCGTCGTTGGATCCGCCCTTGCCGCGGCTGCCGGTAAACTTGTTGAAGCATACGCCCCTGCCGAGCCAGGCGGCGTTTTTCTTTTCAAACGCGCTTGCGTACAGCGGGTCGAAGCCCGCGCTCACGTCGCAGGAGAGCATCCGGCTGTTCCGCAGCGTCCTGCGCAGGTTCAGCTCGCTGTATACGCCCTGCAGGTCCAGGATCTCCGCCACCGCGTTCTCCAGGTAGTTGCTCTGCATGCCGGTGGCGCCGACGCTGCCGATCTCTTCCTTGTCCACCAGCATTCCGCAGCAGGTGTATTCCGGCGTGCCGGTCAGGCTCAGCATCGCTTTCAGTTCCGCGAAAGCGCAGACCCTGTCGTCATGGCCGTAGCCGATGATCATGCTCCGGTCCAGGCCGAAGTCCCTGGCCTTGCCCGCCGGTACCGCTTCGATTTCCGCGGAGATCAGGTCCTCTTCCTCGATCCCGTAGCTGTCCTTCAGGATCTGCAGCAGCTGCGCCTTCACCGGTTCTTTTTCCGCATCCTTCAGCGGCCGTCCGCCCAGGATGATGTCCAGGTCCTCGCCGGTGATGGCTTCGCCCAGCTTCTTCTGCATCTGCTCCTGGGAAAGATGAATCAGCAGGTCGCTGATGCCGACTACGGGATCGTCTTCCTTCTCGCCGATGCAGATCTGCACCGCGGTCCCGTCTTTCTTCACGGCCACGCCGTGCAGCGCCAGTTCCCGGGCCACCCACTGGTATTTCTTGATGCCGCCGTAGTAGTGGGTGTCCGCCAGCGCGAAGTCGCCGTCCTCGTACAGCGGGTTCTGCTTCAGGTCCAGCCGCGGGGAGTCGATATGCGCGCCGACGATGTTCATGCCTTCCGCCATCGGCTTTTTGCCGATCAGGAAGATCAGCACCGCCTTGCCCATCTTGTTCAGGTAGACCTTGTCCCCGGCCTTCAGTTTTTTCTTTCCGGCGATCGCCTGCTCCAGGGGGATGTATCCGGCTTTTTCAAGCATCTCCGCCGCGTAGGTGACGCACTCCCGTTCCGTCTTGCCCGCGTCAATAAAGGCCTTGTATTCCTTCGCGGCCGCTTCCAGTTTCTTCATTTCTGTTTTGTTGTAGGTTTTCCATGCATTCGGTCTTTCCATTTTTGCTCACGCTCCTTACCGCCTATCTTACCACCCTTATCCCTGAAAAACAACTTTTCACCTTCTTTTCACATTCTCTTCGTCCATCCTTGAAATAACTACAATATATTATATGTGTGAACATGGATGGTCTGATTCTTTCTCACTGTCATACCATGATCCGTAATTCCAGATTATATAATTATGTATTAATATACCGGAGGTACCCTATGTTAATCGGCATCGATCTCGGCACGACGAATTCCTGCGTAGCCTATATGGAGGGCGGCCGTGCGACCGTCATTCCCAACGCGGAGGGCGGCCGCACCACGCCGTCCGTCGTCGCCTTCACGAAATCCGGCGAGCGCCTGGTCGGCATGGCCGCCAAGCGGCAGGCCGTCACCAACGCGTCCCGCACCTTCTCTTCGGTCAAGCGGGATATGGGAACGGATAGGCGCTTCCAGGTCGACAGCAAAAGCTACACGCCGCAGGAAATCTCCGCCATGATCCTGCAGAAGCTCAAGGCGGACGCCGAAAGCTATATCGGTGAGCCGGTCACCGACGCGGTCATCACGGTTCCCGCCTATTTCTCCGACGCCCAGCGCCAGGCTACCAAGGACGCCGGCCTCATCGCCGGCCTGAACGTCCTGCGCATCATCAACGAGCCGACCTCAGCCGCCTTGGCTTACGGCTTTGATAAAGGCATGCCCTGCAAGGTCATGGTCTATGACCTGGGCGGCGGTACCTTCGACGTCAGTATCCTGGATATTAACAGCGACACCATCGAAGTCCTGGCCACCGCCGGCAACAATCACCTGGGCGGCGACGATTTCGACCAGTGTGTCGTCGGCTGGCTTCTTGACGCGTTCCGGAAGGAACATCATCTGGATCTTTCAAAGGATCCCATGGCCATGCAGCGCCTCGCCGAAGCGGCGGAGAAAGCCAAGATTGAGCTCTCTTCCGCCCAGGAGACCATGATCAGCCTTCCCTTCCTGGCCCAGAACGCTTCCGGTCCCATGCACCTGGAAACGACCCTGACCCGCGCCCGCTTCAATGAGCTCACCGCCCATCTCGTGGCCGCCACCCGCGGTCCGGTGCAGCAGGCGATGCAGGACGCCGGCGTCCGTGCCTCGGACCTCAGCCGTGTCCTGCTGGTGGGCGGTTCCACGCGGATTCCCGCTGTTCAAGCGGAAGTCCGCAGCCTGACCGGCAAGGAGCCTGCCCGGGATATCAATCCTGATGAGTGCGTCGCCATGGGCGCCTGCCTGCAGGGCGGCGTCCTGACCGGCACGGTCAATTCCATTGTCCTCATTGACGTCACCCCCCTTTCCCTGGGCATCGAGACCCTCGGCGACGTCTTCGCGAAGATCATCGACCGGAACACGCCCCTGCCCTGCCAGCATTCCCAGGTCTTCACCACTGCCGCGAATTTCCAGACCAGCGTGGAGATCAACGTGCTCCAGGGTGAGCGGGAGATTGCTTCCGCCAATAAATCCCTCGGCAAGTTCCGCCTCAGCGGGATCCGCCGGGCCATGCGCGGCATTCCCCAGATTGAGGTCACTTTCTCCATCGATACGAACGGCATCGTCCATGTCACCGCCAAGGACCTCGGGACCAACCGCTCCCAGGATATCACCATCTCCGGTTCCGGAAACATGAGCCGGGAAGAGATCGACCGCGCCATCCGGGACGCGCAGCGCTATGCCGCTGAAGACAAGCAGCGCAAGCAGACGCAGCAGCTCAGGGACAGCGCGGAGAACCTGCTCAACCAGGCGCGCCGGGCGAAGAAGAAGCTGAAGGACGAGGACAAATCCCGCCTGGACGCTTCCATTTCTTCCCTGGAGGACGCCCTGAAGGCCGGCGATGAGTACCGGATCCGCACCGCCTCTGAGGACCTGGACCGGGTGCTCCGTTCCGTCGGCACCTATGCCTCCACGCCGGAAGGCGAGAACGACGACGGTGCCTTCGATGCCTGAGGAGGCCGCCCATGTTCGGATATGTCTCCCCTGTGCTGTCTGTCATGACGGAAGAGCAGAAGCAGCGCTACCGTTCCTTCTACTGCGGCGTCTGCCATGCCCTTCGGAACCGGTTCGGACAGGCCTGCCGGGTTTCCCTCAGCAATGATATGGCTTTCCTCGCCATGCTGCTGACTTCGCTGTATGAGCCGGACACCGGCTTTGCGAAATCCCGGTGTGCCGTCCATCCGGTAAAGACCCACCCCTTTCTTTCCTCCCCGATGATCGATTACGCTGCGGATATGAACGCGCTCCTGTTCTTCTGGAAGTGCAGGGACCAGCGCATGGACGATCATTCCCTGGCCGGAAGCGCCGGTGAGAAGCTCTTCCGGAAAGCCCTGGATCAGGTCCGGAGCCGCTGGCCTGCGCAGGCGGAAGCCGTGGAAACCGCGTTGACGGAACTCTGGCAGGAGGAAGCGAAATCCGCCCCGGATCCGGACCGTCTTTGCAACCTCTCCGGGAATATGCTCGGTGCGGTCTTCATACCGAAACCGGAAGATCTCTGGAGCCCGGTGCTTCGGGATGTCGGCGCCGGCCTCGGCCGGTTCATTTATTGGATGGACGCCTGGGAGGATTATGACGACGACCTGAAGAAAGGACGTTTCAATCCCCTCACCGTTTACCGCGGCCGCCCGGACTATGAGGATTTCTGCCGGGAAACCCTGGAGCTGCTGATTGCGGACGCCGCCCGCAGTTTTGAGATCCTGCCCCTGGAGCAGGACCTGGACATCCTTCGGAATATTCTTTACAGCGGCGTCTGGCAGCGGTATTATCTGAAAACGGAACGAAAACACGGAAAGGAGGTTGCCCATGCAGAATGATCCCTTTGCGGTCCTGGGTGTGACTTCCTCTGCAACCGAGGATGAAATCAAAGCTGCTTACCGCAAGCTGGCCAAGAAATATCATCCGGACCTGAATCCGGGGGACAAGGCTGCCGAGCAGAAGATGCGGGAGGTCAACGAGGCCTATACCCGCGCCCTGCAGATCAAAAAGACCGGCACCGATCCGTACCAGTCTCCCTATGGCTCCGGCAGCTCCGGTTCTTCCGGCTATTATAATCCCTTCGGCCAGGGCACCTGGGGCGGTACCGGAGGCCAGGGCGGATACTATGGTCAGGGCGGTACCGGAGGTCAGGGCGGATACTATGGCCAGGGCGGCTCCGGAGGCCAGGGCGGCGATCCCTTTGGGGATTTCGGTTTTGATCCCTTCTCCGCTTTCTTCGGCGGTCAGCAGTCCTGGCAGCAGCAGACGCAGTACCGCACCAGGAATTATGCGAATCCGGAGCTGAAAACGGCTGAAAATCATGTCCTTTCCAACCGGTTTAACGACGCGGTGAGCCTGCTCAACCGGATCCCGACTCATGACGCTGACTGGCATGCGCTTTACGCCCGGGCGGACCTGGGCCTCGGAAACCGCATCTCCGCCCTGGATCATGCCCGCGCCGCGGTCCGCATGGCGCCGGATGACGATGAGTTCCGGACGCTCCTGAACTCCATCGAAGCCGGCCGCCAGGCCTATCACCGGACCCGCAGCCAGGGCTACGACTTCCGCTCCGCCATCTGTTCGAATCCCTGCCTCACCTGCTGCATCGCCAACATGTTCTGCAACTGCTGCCTCGGTGGTTTCGGCCGCTACGGCATGTGCTGCTGATTATCTATACTGAAAGGAGTCTCCCCATGTCCTTCATGCAGCGTATCAAACAGTCCCTCGCCCGGTTCATGATGGGCCGTCACGGCGCCGACAACCTCGGCATATTCACCCTGATCACCGGTCTGGTGATGTCCATCCTCGGATCCTTCACCGGGATCGGCCTCTTCTCCCTGCTCGGTTTTGCGCTCTATATCTGGACCCTTTTCCGCATGTTCTCCCGCAACAATGAGAAGCGCGCGGCGGAGAACCGGAAGTATATCGAGCTGACGTCCGGCTGGAAAACAAAAATCCGCCAGTTCTTCCGGCGGATGAAAAACCGCAGGGACTACAAGTATTTCAAATGCCCCAACTGCAAGGTCCTGCTTCGTCTGAAGCGCGGCTCCGGCGAGAAGGAGATCACCTGTGTCCGCTGCGGTTTCCAGTTCAAACAGAAATCCTGATCCTTATCCTGCGTCGCGCAGCTGTTCCGCTGCGTACCGGGTCACATAATAGTTCCGTCTGGCCTGCCCGCCCTGTGCGAGCAGGCCTTCGTTGACCATCCGCCTCAGGTATCCGGCTGTCGTGGACGTGGACTGCAGTCCGGCCGCCATGCCGATTTCCCGCACGGAGGGCTGCCGGCCCTGTTCCAGGGCGAATGACAGCATATACTGCATAATCTGTACTCTCTTCTCTCTGTTCCGCGGCTGATGATTCTGCATGCTTATCTTCCTTTCGTCTCGAATTCCTGCCACGCTGCGTACTGCTCCTCGTCCGCCCAGTCCTCCCGGGTGACCCTGCCGAGCACCTTCCCGATGCAGCGCACGGCGTCCGCCCCGTCGAAGGAGATGGGCGCGTAGGCCGGGTTATGGCTGTGGAGCCCGTCTTTCCGGTATTCCTTGATATAGCCCGTATCGCCGCAGATAAATACGCCGATCTCTCCGGGCCGGACGGTAGCCGCATGCCGGACCAGCACCTGGTCTCCGTCGTAATAGGTCGGTTCCATACTGTTGCCGTTCACGCGGATGATTTCGTCCGCGGTCTCCGGAATCCGGTCGGCAAACAGGTATACTTCCTCGCCTCGCGCGGTGTCCAGCACTTCGCCGGGACCGGCGGACGCGGCCAGCTCGTTCCGGAACAGCCGGATCACCTTCCGCGGCGTCCGGATATCCTCCTGCATTTCCCGCAGCATGGACATCTGGCGAAGGGCGACCTGCCTGTTATAGGGGTTCAGAGCCCCGTACCGGTGCAGCAGGGTCTTCCGCTCTTCCGGCGTGATGCCGTTCCGCTCGTCCAGCTGACCCGGCCTTTCTTCCGGCATCCCGAAGAATTCCTCCAGGGAAAGATCCAGCGCCTCGCAGATTACGGGAACGCTCCCCACGTCCGGCCGGCTGCGCCCGGCTTCCCACGCGCCGACGGCGTTCTTCCCGACCCGGACCAGCGCGCCCAGTTCCTCCTGGTTCATCTTCTTGGCCTTCCGCTGCCGGCGGATCAGATCCCCGTATGCGATGCCGGCCGCGTTGGTCATTCCGTTCGCGTCAGCCTTAGCCATATCAACCGCCCCTTTATCATCTCTTTGCCTGCATTATAGCACAATATTTTTGTGCCTGTAAAGAACTTTTTTGTGTTTTTACCCATCTTACTTGCACTTTATATGCATTTTAGTAATTATAATTATGAATTACGAATTATAAACTATGATTTAATTTGATTTCTCTTCTCCCAGATATTATACTAGTCGCATGTTCTTGTTATGAGGTGATATCTATGTCTCTTAAAGGCAGGAGTTTCCTGAAACTCCTCGATCTGACCCCTGATGAAATCTCCGGCCTGCTGGATCTGGCGGCGGACCTGAAGGCGAAGAAGAAAGCCGGCGTTCCGCACGCTGTCTGCGCCGGTAAAAATGTAGCCCTGATCTTTGAAAAGACCAGCACCCGTACCCGCTGCTCCTTTGAAGTCGCTGCCTACGACCTGGGCATGAACTGCACCTATCTGGATCCCTCCGGAAGCCAGATCGGCAAAAAGGAAAGCATCGCCGATACCGCCCGCGTCCTCGGCCGCATGTATGACGGCATTGAGTACCGCGGCTTCGGCCAGCAGATCGTGGAGGATCTGGCCCGCTATTCCGGCGTTCCCGTCTGGAACGGCCTGACCAATGAGTTCCATCCCACCCAGGTCCTTGCGGACTTCCTGACGATCCGGGAGCATTTCGGTTCTCTGAAGGATATCAAGCTGGTTTACATGGGTGACGCCCGCTACAACATGGGCAACTCCCTCATGGTCGGCTGTGCGAAAATGGGCATGCATTTCGTGGCCTGTGCTCCGGAAAAATACCTGCCCGGCTCCGCGCTCATCGCGGAATGCCGGAAGATCGCGGATGAAACGGGAGCTATCCTGGAGTTTGAGTCCAATGTGGCGAAAGCGGTCGCCGGCGCCCATGTCATCTATACGGACGTCTGGGTCTCCATGGGCGAACCCGATGCCGTCTGGGAAGAGCGGATCCGCGATCTGCTGCCCTACCGCGTCACGGCCGACGTCATGAACCGGGCCGGGGATCAGTGCGTCTTCATGCACTGCCTGCCCTCCTTCCATGACCTGAACACCGCCATCGGCCGCTCGATCTTCGAGAAGTTCGGCATTGACTGCATGGAAGTCACCGACGAGGTCTTCGAGTCTCCCCGCTCCATCGTCTTCGACGAAGCAGAAAATCGCATGCACACCATCAAGGCCGTCATGGCCGCCACCCTCGCGGACTGACATTCAACCCCAATATCAAACGGCGAAGACTTCCGTCTTCGCCGTTTATTATGTTCCTGATTGCAATTGCATTATCTGCTCAAAGAGTATTTTTCTGATCCTTGGACTTAGTATCCATAATTATGAATTACTCGTCGTCTTCGCTCGCTTCCGGCATAATCAGGGCCGCCAGGAAGTAAGCCAGGATGCCGCTGCCTGCGATCAGTGCGACCACCGCAAACGCGAGACGGATCAGGGTGGGATCGGCATTCAGGTACTCGGCAATGCCGCCGCACACGCCGCAGATCTTCCGGTTGGTTTTGCTCTTGCACAGTTTCTTCATGGTTCGTTCCTCCTCATTCGTTCGGCGCTTTCTGCGTCACTCATCGTTTACGGGTATGATTATACCCGCCGTTTCTTTGAAAATAAGGGACAAACAATTAGAATCAAATTAAAACTACCGGAATCTTTCTTCAGACTCCGGTAGTTGTTAGTAGTTTGGAATTTTCTAAACTACAAAATATACATGATACCGAAGGTCCAGGGCGATCGGAAAGCCCTGGTCGCTTCCGCAGAAGCGAAATCCTTCTCAGCCTCCGAACATACTGATCAGGAATCCCGCCGCGATCGCGGAGCCGATAACGCCCGCCACATTGGGTCCCATCGCATGCATCAGCAGGAAGTTGGAAGGATTGGCCTTCTGTCCTTCACGCTGGGAGACGCGCGCCGCCATAGGCACAGCGGACACGCCCGCGGAACCGATCAGCGGATTGACCTTGCCTCCGGTCAGCCTGTACATCAGCTTGCCGACCAGCAGGCCGCCGATCGTGCTGAAGCTGAAGGCGATCAGGCCGAGCACGACGATCTTGATCGTGTCCATCGTCAGGAACCGGGAACCCACCATCGTCGCGCCGACGCTGATGCCCAGGAACAGCGTAACGATATTCATCAGGGCGTTTTGCGCCACGTCGCTCAGCCGTTCCGTCACGCCGGTTTCCTTCAGCAGGTTGCCGAACATCAGGCAGCCGATCAGCGGAGCCGTGGAGGGCAGCAGCAGGACGATGAAGATCGTCACGATGATCGGGAACAGGATCTTTTCGGTCTTGCTCACTTCACGCAGCTGGGTCATCTTCACGGAGCGCTCTTTCTCGGTGGTCAGGGCGCGCATGATCGGGGGCTGGATCATCGGGATCAGGGCCATGTAGCTGTAAGCAGCCACGGCGATCGGTCCCAGCAGTTCGGGCGCCAGCTTGGTGGTGGTCAGGATGGCCGTGGGGCCGTCCGCGCCGCCGATGATGCCGATGGAGGCGGACTGCTGCGCGTCAAAGCCCAGCAGGTTCGCGCCGAAGAAGGCGAAGAACACGCCGAACTG
>CAMKEI010000058.1 GCA_946411525.1 uncultured Clostridia bacterium
TGGGGCGGGCATAGTACAGCAGGGGCGTGTCGCAGCGCCAGCAGAAGGGATAGTCGTGGGCGAAGGGCACGGCCGCGAACAGCAGGCCCCGGTCCTTCAGATCCTGCAGGATCAGGGGATCCGCGTCCTTCACGAAAGTGCCGGTCCAGGGGGTGCCTTCCACAAACCTGCCCTGGGTGTCCACCAGGTTCACGAAGGGCATGTTGTTCTCCCGGCAGACCCGGTTGTCGTCCTCACCGAAAGCGGGAGCGATATGGACGATGCCCGTGCCGTCCTCCATGGTGACGTAATCGTCACACAGCACGATCCAGGCGCCTTTCAGGTCTCCCGCGCAGTCGAACAGGGGCACATACTCCATGCCCTTCATGCTCTCGCCGGTGAACTCATCTTCAAAGGCCAGTTCCTGTCCGTCGAAAACCTTGTCAGTCAGGGCCTTGGCCATGATGTATTTCTTTCCGTCCGGAGCGGTGAATTTGCAGTAGGTGTCCCGCGGGTTCACGCACAGCGCCAGGTTGCTCGGAAGCGTCCAGGGCGTGGTGGTCCAGGCCAGCAGGTAGGCATTCTCCTCGCCTTTCACCTGGAAGCGGACGAAAGCGGAAGTCTCCTTCACGTTCTTGTAGCCCTGGGCCACTTCATGGCTGGACAGGGCGGTTCCGCAGCGGGGGCAGTAGGGCACGATCTTATGACCCTGATACAGCAGTCCCTTTTCGAAGATCTGCTTCAGGCTCCACCACTCAGATTCAATATAGTAGTTTTCATAGGTGACGTAGGGGTGCTCCATATCCACCCAGAAAGCAACCTGGTCGGACATTTTTTCCCACTCGTGCAGGTACTTCCACACGCTCTTCTTGCATTCGGCGATAAACGGCTCGATGCCGTACTGCTCGATCTGGGGTTTGCCGTCCAGGCCCAGTGCCTTTTCGACCTCCAGTTCCACCGGCAGGCCGTGGGTGTCCCAGCCGGCCTTACGCAGCACGCTCTTGCCCTTCATGGTCTGGTAACGCGGGATCAGGTCCTTGATGGCCCGGGTCTCAACATGACCGATATGCGGCTTGCCGTTGGCCGTGGGCGGTCCGTCAAAGAAAGTGAAGCGTTCGCTTCCGTCCCGGTGATGGAAACTCCTGCGGATGATGTCCTTCTTTTTCCACAGTTCCGCAATGGCTTTTTCCCGGGAAACGAAATTCATATCAGTTGCTACTTTGTTGTACATAATAGTTGTCCTCTTACTAATTATGAATTATGAATTATATAAACTGTGAATTCAATCAATATCCTCCGCCCATTCCCCTGAGCGTATCAATCTCTTTCAGCGTACCTTCCGCGTACCGCTTCTCGGCTTCCGCCATAATCTTCTCCGTGGCGCTCACCCCGCAGCGGCTTGCTCCGACGGCCCGCGCGGACAGGACCGTATCCAGGTCCCGGATGCCGCCGGAGCCTTTAATTCGCATAGTCTCCGGCACATTCGCCCGCATCAGTTTCAGATCCGCGATCGTGCACCCGGCTGAGCCGTAGCCCGTGCTGGTCTTGACGAAATCCGCCCCGGCGTTCGTGCTCAGCCTGCAGGCCAGGATCTTTTCCTCATCCGTCAGATAGCAGGTCTCAAGGATGACTTTCAGGATAGCCCCGGCTGCGTGGGCGGTTTCCGCCAGCTGCCGGATCTCATCCTCCACATAGCCGGCGTCCCCGTGCTTGAGCTTGCCGATATTGATTACCATGTCAAGTTCCTCGCATCCCTCGGCCAGCGCCTGCTTCGCCTCGGCCACCTTGACGGCAGTCTGGTGCGCGCCGTGGGGAAATCCGATGACAGTGCAGACCTTCACAGAGCTGCCCTTCAGCATCTCATTCAGGATCGGCACGTCGCAGGGACGGGCGCAGACGCTTGCTGTCTGATACTTCAGGGCAACTTCACAGCCGTGCCGTATATCGTCTTCCGTCAGCCAGGGCTGAAGGGTCGAGTGATCCAGCATCGCGGCGATATCTTTCGGGGTCAGAGCCATGGATCCGTCCTCCTTAACGCGGAAAAACCGCATAAAATACTAAATAAGTATATTTCGTCATGAAATCCTTTTTTTCCTTTATTTATGGAAGAGACATTTTATAGCACGAAAACCCGGGAATCTTTAATCGTCCAGAATGATGACGCGGGTATGGTACGGCAGGTGAGACCAGAGCCAGTACATATTGAAATTGCAGCCTTCCTGCAGCATTACGCTGACGCGGACGCAGCCGTGGGAGGCTTTCTGTCCCAGCAGTTTCTGGTTGTTTGAGTAATCCCGTATCCGGCCGCTCCGGGTATATCCGACGCCATGGATAAAGTACCGGCCGTCATAGATCAGCGGATACTCGTACCGGTACCCGTCCTGGGCAAAGCTGGAGCCGTTGTGCACGTCGATCAGGTATGCGCCGGCAGGGGTCTCCCTGTATTTGTTGCCGGGTGAAGCCAGGCCGGTGGAGACCGGAACGGTTCCGACGGCGTGTCCTTCCTGATACAGAGTCAGCGTCTGTTCCCGCTTGTCGATCAGCACGCCATAGTGCGGAGAAGGAGCACTGACCGTCAGCTGTTTCAGGGGATAGTATCCTTCCACCGGCTGCCCGTCCTCGTGCCGCCAGGCCCGGATATGCGCCCACGTCCCGTCTGTATCGAGCACTTCCAGCCCCTGCAGTGCGCAGTGCAGCGTGCCCGCTGAACGGCTTCCGAGGTTCGGAGCCGAATAAAGCTTGAAATTTCGGGAAGTCCCGTTTGCGTTGATGACCACGGATGGCTGCATCATCACTGCCCAGACTTCCTCCTCGGACATCCCCCGCTCCGGCAGGATCGGGCCGGTCGCGGCGACTGCCGGCTTCGGAGATCCGCTGTCCTTCACCGTCAGCGGAAAAGAGCACACATAGGACGGATTCAGTTTGCCCCACATCCGGACTGTATACTCCCCCGCAGGAATCTTTTCCCTGAGATTGACCGCACCGGACCAGTTGAGGCAGACGCCGTCCGGATCCCTGATTTCTTCATCCCGGGCGTAGACCACATTGCCTTCGGCGTCCTCCACTTCCATCCTCACCAGGCACTGTGCCGAAACAAAGCATTCCACAAACCATTTTTCGTTTTTGTCCAGGTACAGGACGTCCGAGGAAGGCAGCGCGTAAACCAGCGTCTGCGTGGTTCCGCTGATATTGAACCTGGATTCCGCGGACAGTTCCGTCCCTTCCGTGGTCTTCACCTTCACTAAAAACCGGTAGGCGCAGGCAAACAGCCGTTCGCCGAATTCTCCCAGCCCGTCCCAGGGAATCCTGTTTTCTCCCGCGGCGATCTGCTCTTTCCGGATCAGCCACAGGTTCTGCGTCTCGTCGAACAATTTCAGCTCTGCTTCGCCCGCGACGGGAGAAGTAATTACGATCTCACAGGGCGTATATCCCCTCACGGTCTCCGGCAGAGAAACCGTCAGCTTTGCTGTCTCCGCTGCGGCCGGCTTCACTTCCGTGCCTCTTGGCCCGGTGTCCACCGGGATTCTTCCGCCGTTCGCCAGTCCTTCCTCCCGGAGCTGTCTGATAATCGCTTCGTTGTCCACCGGGGCTTCAGCCTCCGGAACAACCGGCTCCTTCCCGCTGAAAACGCTTTTGGCCTGGGTGGCGCTGTATGTTGACGTACAGACCCGGTACAGGGTTTCCGTATCGTTCAGGTCCACCTGTGTGCCGTCGTCCAGCGTTACGCTGAGGATGGTGTATTCCCTGTCAGCCCGGTCCATGGTGTCGTCTCCGGTGGCCGTATAGGTAAAGGTCAGTCCGGACATCTGGTCGCCGTAATTGCTCCATTTCAGGCCGTCCGCCAGCTGCCGGGCCAGTTCGCTGCCGTTGATCTCATACACCAGCAGGCTGTTGCTGAACGGATTGATCGTATAGACGTCGTATACAGTGATATCCCTGGTTTTCTTTCCCCTGGGAATGGTGAAGTTCGTGCGGATCCCGCCTTCATTGTAGAAAGCCGCGACCGTGCCCAGCTCCTTCGTCGCCCGCAGATAAAGTCCGGTGATCCAGTTCCCCGCGCTGTCCGCGCCGATATGGTCCTCTCTGATCACAGGCGTATCGATGTACCCCAGGACTTCGCTCATTTCCTCCCGGATCGCGTCCCAGCCCGCATGGGAGATCTCCATCATTTCCGGATCCAGCCGCGCGGCGTTTTCCGCCGTGTCATAAAAAGCTGACCAGTCATCCGTAACAGATGTGTATTTCAGGTCCTCGACGGTTACGCCGCCGTTCCCGTCAAAGACCAGCACAGCCGACGCGAACCCGTTTCCGTTATAGTTTCCCTGAATGCAGGGAATCCCGTTTTTCGATGTTTCCGCCACAATCTCATGGCTGTGGCCGCCGCAGATCAGGTCCACCTGCTGCGGATCCAGACCCGGGGCAACTTTCAGCGGCGTTTCGTGAGCCAGCACGATCATCGCGTCCAGTTCCTCCCGCTCGTTAACCTCCTGCACCAGTGTGTTCAGCCTGCCAAGCCGTCCGTCAATCCGGTACGGTTCGATCATTGCCCTCATAATTTCATGGCTGTAATCGGTGATATATCCGACCACAGCGATCCGCAGTCCGGCCTTTTCGACGACGGTATAGTCCCTGGTAAACGACACACGTTCACCGGTTGCGGCGTCGAACAGGTTGGAAGCCAGAACAGGGATTTTCGCGTCCCCGAAATAGTCTCCCAGCACATACGGAGCCATCGTTCCGTCCTGGTCCGCCGCGTATTCTGTTACACCCCGGTCAAACTCATGATTGCCCAGGCAGACCGCGTCGTAGTGCATCGCGTCAAACGCCGCACGGATCACGGCACCGCCGGTCATCAGGGACGACGGCGTGCCCTGGTACAGATCCCCGCCGTCCAGCAGCAGCACGTCGTCATATTCTCCGGAAGTCCGGGCCTCGCTGACCAGCTTCGCGATCCTGGCCAGGCGGTACTGGAATCTGTCTTCACTGCCGGCGGAGGCGTCAACGATATATCCGTGGAGATCCGTCGTCTCAACCACAAGAATCCGCTTTTCCGCCTGCTCCGCTGTTCCCTCCGCCGCCGCGAGAAAAAAGAACAGCCCGCATGCCAGGATCAGCATGAGCGTCTTCCTGATCATCCCGTCGCCTCCGTTTGCCGCGCTTTTCCCAGTGCGGTCTCTTCTGCCCTATCTTACTATACTTGGAACAAACTCACAAGCGGTCGGGGAAGTTCCTCCGGTGCGGAACTTTCCCGGCCGGTGCCGGAATATTTCTGCGGTTTTCCCTTTTGCTTTTCCGGAATTCATGATAGGATAGCAGTAGGATCCGGGACGGACATGAAAGGTGTTTCTGATGGCAGCACGCAAAGGTGACTTTTCACAGGGAAAAGTTTCACGGAATATCCTCAGACTCGGCCTGCCGATGATGCTGGCTGAGCTTGTTCACGTGTTGTACAACATCGTTGACCGGATGTATATCGGTCATATGCCGGAAGACGGAACTGTCGCGCTGACGGGTCTTGGAATCTGCTTCCCGCTGATCACCCTGATCGGCGCGTTTGCGAACCTTTGCAGCACCGGCGGAGCCACGCTGGCGACGATCGCTCGCGGCGAAAGCCGGGATGACCGGGCGGAGCGGATCATGGGCACCGCCTTCACAATGCTCCTGCTGATCGGAGTCGCCCTTTCGGTCGGGCTGTATGTGTCCGCGCCGGTTGTGCTGCGTCTGCTGGGCGGGGACGACGTGACCCTGCCAGCCGCCCTGGGGTATTTCCGGATTTACGTCCTGGGCACGGTTCCGGTGCTGATCAGTCTGGGGATGAATGCGTTCATCAACGCCCAGGGTTTCCCGCGGATCGGGATGATGACTGTGATCCTCGGGGCGGCGCTGAATATCGTGCTGGATCCGCTGCTGATCTATACATTCGGCATGGGGATCCGCGGTGCGGCGCTGGCTACAGTGATCTCCCAGGTTGTCAGTGCCCTCTGGGTGCTGTTTTTCCTGCGGAGCCGGCGGGCGGTGCTGCGCCTGACCCGGCTCGTGATCGACCGGGAACAGCTGAAAAATATCGTGAAGCTCGGCCTGACCGGTTTCACTTTCAAGGTGACCAACAGCCTGACCCAGGCCCTGGTAAATATCATGCTCAAGGCCTGGGGCGGCGCGCTGAGCACGCTGTACGTCGGTGCGATGAGCCTGATCAACTCCATCCGGGAAATCGTGAGCCTGCCCAACAACGGTATCGTGGCCGGCGGCCAGAACGTTATGAGCTACAATTACGGCGCAAAGGAATACCGCCGGGTTTCCGAAAGCATCCGTTTTATCTTCCTGTGCGGACTGTCGATCAATATCGCGATGTGGGCGCTGATCATGTTTGCCCCGGGTCCGCTGATCGGGGTTTTCACCTCAGACGGACAGTTAATCAATAAAACAATCGAATGCGCCCGGATCTATTTCGGCGCCTTTCCCTTTATGGCGCTGCAGCTGACCGGCCAGTCGACCTTCGTGGCACTGAACCGTCCGGCCTACGCGCTGATATTTTCCACCCTGCGGAAGGTGGTGCTTGTGGCGCCGCTGACGCTGCTCCTGCCCGGCCTCGGGCTTGGGGTCAACGGTGTGTTCTGGGCGGAGCTGATCAGTCAGGTGGCCGGTGCGACTGCCTGCTTCATTACGATGTATCTGCTGATCTGGAAAAAAATGAAATATCACGATGCCGCGGCGGACGGTGAGCAGCCCGGAACGGCGGAGGGCCCCGATGAACTGTGATCTGATCCGGTCCGTGGAGCGAATGGCGGACCGGATCGCCGCTGTCCTGGACAGGAATGTCCACAGTGTCTGGCTGTACGGCAGTGTCGTTCTCGATGATTTCCAATTGGGCTGGAGCGATATTGACCTGCTTGTATTAACCTGCGGACAGATCTCAGAGCAGCAGGCGCAGCAGCTGGTCGGGCTGCGGCAGGCCATGGCGGATGCGGAGCCGGATAACCTGTATTACCGTTCTTTTGAGGGGATCATCGCCGACAGGGATGAATACCTCTCCGGCTCGTTTTCCCGGTTGGTATACTGGGGAACTTCCGGCCAGAGAATCACCGGTCGTTACCGGCAGGACGCTTTTTCGGCATATGAGCTTGTGAAGTACGGGCAGTCCGTATACGGAGAGAATGACAGAAGTATCTTTCCCCTTCCTTCCGGCAGGGAACTGAGAGCGGCTGTAAAGCAGCACTATGAATCCATCCGCCGGTATGCGGTTCAGACGGATGAGAAACTCTATTCCTGCGGATGGCTGCTGGATATTGCCAGATGCGTATACACGCTGCGAAATCATGATATCATCGCCAAAACACAGGCCGGATTCTGGGCTTTATCGGAGCATGTCTTTCCGGATGAAGAACCACTGAAAAAAGCCCTTCAGATCCGGCAGGATCCGCTTGTTTACAAAGACAGGGAAGATGTGAAGCAATGGCTGAAAACGCTTGGCCCGGCAGTTCAGCAATACGCGGATATCCTGCAGCGGGAACTGACCGGAAACCTGCTCATCCGCAAAATGACCGACCGGGATCTGGAACCTTTATACAGGCTGCTGTCGGATCCCGGGGTAATGCGCTTCCTCGAGCCGCCGTTCAACCGGGAACGGACCGTCTCTTTCCTTCGGAAGGCATTGTCCGAGACGCCGCCTGTCTATGCCGTGACTGCGGACAGTACTTTTATCGGTTATGTGATTTATCATCCGTATGAAGAGGACAGCATTGAAATCGGCTGGGTTCTGCTTCCGGAATACTGGGGAAAAGGATATGCCTCGGCATTGACGGAGCAGATGATTGACCAGGCTGCCTGCGCAGGGAAAACCCCGGTGATCGAATGTGATCCGCGGCAGGAAATAACAGGGCATATCGCCCGGAAATTCGGTTTTTCCCGGACTGAATCCCGTGACGGTCTGGACGTGTACCGGCTATTGTGACGGATGTTTGCTTGTCAGATCGGCCCTATTCAGCAGCCGCCATGCCGTAGGCGAACAGTCTTTTCATGTCCGTCCATGCCATATTGCGGGTGCGGCCTCCCATCACGGCTGCAATCAGCGTAACGCCGTTTTCCTGATAAGCGCCGACGTAGCAGAAACCGGCTGAGGAAGTATACCCGCTCTTCACCCCCGCAGCATGAGGAATATAATACTCGGATTCAGGATTGAAGATTTCCCATTTCAGGGTCAGGACCAGCTCGTCCCGCTTTTCCGTGGCCGGCAGGGTATATCTCCGGCAGGTCACGATCTCCCGGAACAGCGACTGTGTCAGTCCGTACCGCGCCGCCGTCACAAGATCCCTTGCCGTGGTATAATGCCCTTCCGACGTATAGCCGTGGGCATTGACAAAACGGGAGTTCTTCATCCCCAGTTCCGCCGCTGTCCGGTTCATCTCTTCCGCGAAAGCTTCCGTGCTTCCTGAGCAAAGCACCGCGACCGCGTTGGCCGCGTCGTTTCCTGAGCGGATCATCATCGCGTAGAGCAGATCCCGCATGGTCATCGTCTCCCCCGGAGAGACCGGAACAAGCGTGCTGTCCTTGGGCACGTCAGCCGCCTCGTCCGGGATCACGACGGTCTCGTCCGGATCGCACCGGGAAAGGGCGGTCAGCAGCGTTATGATTTTTGTGGTACTGGCCGGCTCAGCCTGTTCGTCCGCCGCTTTTTCCAGAAGCACCTCTCCGGTCACCGCATTGATCAGGCAGACGTTCCTTGCGTAAAGATTCTCCCCTTTCAGCTTGTCCGGATGCTCATCATCGAAATAAATCGGGGCTTCAAACCCGTAAATGCGCAGGTCGCTCATCAGCAGGGCATATTCCTCCGCGGTGAGCTTTCCATCTGTATGGATCTGATCCGGAACCTGCTCGGCCAGCTTTTCTTCAAAAGCGGTCACCGCTGTTTCCGTATTGGCTCCGTATTTTCCGTCCGCGCTGTCCTGCAGCAGGTTCAGGCCGATCAGTTTTTGCTGGGCTTCCCGGACCCGCGTTCCCCAGCTTCCTTTCAGCAGTGTGCGCAGCAGTTTGCTGTTTTCTTCCTGCAGAATCAGTTCAACGGTCTTCGTGTCCGGGGATCCGGTCAACGGTACATCGTATCCTTCTCCTGCCAGCAGTGTCTGGGCCAGGAGAATCGCGGAGGAAGTCTTCTCGCCCAATATGCCGTCGGCCTGGCCAATCTCATACCCCAGCGAAATCAGCCGCTCCTGCAGTACTCTGACATCCGTTTTCTCCGCGTCCGCGGGCAGAGAAAACAGGGACAGGCAAATGACCAGCATCGCGCACAGCAGTCTCCTGATCTGAAATGCCATGATGATCGCCTCCTGTCTTCTGCTTCGTCTGTCCTTCAATAATGCGCTGCCTCTCTTACTGATACAGACGCTTTATTCCCCCCGTTTCTTCCCCGGGAACCCGTTTTGTCCGGTTTCCCGGTGTTGAATACTACGATTGTTCACACTGCAAAGCAAACAGAACTGTTTTTTATGGTCACTTGACAAACTAAATGCAACTTTGTCAGATAAACTCATCCGTTGCATTTAAGTTGGCAAATGAGGTTCGTGCATGTCATCCGCTTTTCTTGAAATATTCTGCTTCCATCCCCTCCCTGCGCTGCGTATATAAAAGTGTATGAATGCTGAAGACTGTACCCGGATCTTCAGCAGGATCCCAACCGGCAGATCCCGCGAATTCATCGGCGCGGTTTACACTGAACTGTTTTATTTGAAGGGAGTACGTTATTGATGAAAAAAGTCCTGCTCACCCTGCTTGCCCTTACCCTTTTCCTTGCTGTTTCCGCTTCCGCGGAGGGCGAATCCCCGCTCCTTGGCAAACCGTTCCCAGATTTCACCGTAACGGATATCGACGGAAATACCTTTACCCTTTCTGAAGCGCTGAAAGACCACGAAGCGGTATTGATCAACTTCTGGGCTACCTGGTGCGGACCCTGCCGGAACGAGTTCCCGGCAATCAACAAAGTGTATGAGGAATACAAGGACAGGGTGGCTTTCATTGCCCTTTCAAAAGAACCCAAGGACTCAAACGAAATCATTGCGTCTTTCCGCCAGGAAAACGGCCTGACCCTTCCCATGGGCCGTGATGAAGACCATAAGCTGTACGATTATGCCGAAACGAATAACATTCCGGTCACCGTGATTGTCGACCGTTTCAGCAATGTCGTTTTCTTCCAGATCGGCAGCTTCCGTACGTCTGATGACCTGAACCGTACCCTCGACGCCTTCCTAGGAGACCAGTATACCGAAACAGCTGTTCTGCATTCCGTTCCGGCGGATACCTCCACGGTTGCGCTGCCGGTATCCCCGGCCCGTGCCCTGCGGATTGAAAACGAGGGTGCGCAGAAAGCGACCATTCACGTTGAAGGCACGGAAGATTCCCTCACTTTTTGCATTGTGAATGACAGTATAGCGCATGTAATTGCGGAAATCTCCGCTTCAGACTCCGCTTCAGACGTCATTTTCTACAATTCCGACACGGGCTATACGGCCCTGAAAGATATGCTTGACCCGGATCGTGGCGTCCTCACCTGTGACGTCAGCGTTCCCGAAGAAGGTCCCGTACTTGTTTTCCTGCTGGACTATAATAAGGTAATCAATGACGAAGATGATCCGGACCTGATCCAGTTTTACATCGTCCGCAGTCCCGGTGAGATCGACACCTTTGTCGATACCCTGAAGGCGTCCGGCTATAGCAATATAACCGTGGAATATGAGACGGAAACCAACGCTGACGCTGACAGCAACGCCAATGCCTATGTCATCCATGTAGTCGACCAGAACGGCAGTCCGGTGCCGGAAGTAATCGTTAACTTCTGTACCGATACCGCCTGTGTCCCCTGCGAGTCGGACGAAAGTGGCACGATTGTTTTCACCGGAACGCCGTACGCCTATCATGTCCAGGTCATCGACTACCCGGACGGCTACAGCTGTGACGAGTCCTTTGAGATGTACACCTCGGAAACCTACGGCGAGTGGGTCCTCCGCCTCCGCAAGGACTGACCCTGGAAAACAAGTCATCCCGCAGGCATTGCCT
>CAMKEI010000059.1 GCA_946411525.1 uncultured Clostridia bacterium
TTCGGCAACTCGGTTCACCTCCCCTTAGGATCCTTAAAAAACCATCGCATGAAATAATATCACGATGAAAATGAAAAAGCAAGCTTTTCCTTTAATTTTCTTTATAAAACATCTTCCCTATCCTGATGTTTTCGATTATAATATGCGGGACAGATCACAGGAGGATATTATCTTTGTCAAAAGAACGTATCGGAATACTGGGCGGCACCTTTGACCCGATTCACTGCGGTCATCTCCGCATGGGTCTGAGCGTGCTTGACTCCGGGTGCCTTGACCGTTTGCTGGTCATGCCTTCCGGTCAGCCTCCCCACAAGTCCTGCGGCGCATCCGCCGGGGACCGCTGGAAGATGACTGTGGCAGCCTGTGCCTTTGACCGCCGGCTGGTTCCTTCCCGTCTGGAGCTGGACCGGAAAGGAAATACCTATACGTTCGATACGCTGACCCTGGTCAGGGAGGATCATCCCGGGGCTGACCTGTTTTATGTGATCGGCGCGGATACGCTGATGCAGCTGCGGACCTGGCACCGTGCCGAAAAAGTGCTCCGGATGTGTACTTTCCTCGTCTGTCCCCGGGAAGGCGGATCGCTCCCGGCGGATTATGCTGCGGAGGAAGGCAGGCTTACCGGGATGGGCGCCAGGTTCATTCATGTTCCGATGGAGCCGGTATCCGTTTCTTCCTCTGATATCCGTTCATCCCTTGCGTCCGGCGTTCTCCCCGGCAGCCTGCCCGTGCCGGTGCGGGAGTACTGCCGCTGCAAAGGTCTCTACGGTTTTCCCGGAAAGCTGGACCACGTTGATGACTGGATCGATCAGCTGTTCGCGGCGCTGAAGCCGGGCCGGTTTGCCCATTCTCTCAGCGTGGCGGATACGGCAGGAAGGCTCGCTGAAATCCATGGTGAAGATCCGCTCCGCGCGGAGCAGGCCGGCCTGCTGCATGACTGCGCGAAATATATCCCCATGGAGGAAATGCGCCGCATCGCGGAAACGAATGGCCTTACGGATGATTCCGCTTTTCTTGAAAGCGGCGCGCTGCTTCATTCGGTCGTCGGCGCGCAGGTTGCGCAGGATCAGTATGGTATGACCGATCCCGCTGTGCTTGAAGCGATCCGGTACCATAACACCGGCTGTCCGGGAATGTCGCGCCTTGCCATGTGCGTCTGCCTGGCTGATTCCATCGAACCGCTCCGGGACAGCTATCCCCTCCTGGAGGATGTGCGCGCCCTGGCGGAACGTTCCCTGGAGCGCGCGCTGCTGCTCTCCCTGGAAGGAACTGCGGATTATGTTTTATCCCGCGGCAAATATCTGCATCCGCGTACGCGGGATACCATCAGCTGGCTGAAAAAGATTGTCGGACAGAATGAATCACTTTGATCGTTTATATACTGCAGGACAAAATAAATCATTTCGGAGGAAACAACATGCAGGATCAGGAAACCGTACTTCGTCTCTCCCGGCTTCTCTATAACAGGAAAGCACAGGATATTTCCGTGCTGAACGTTTCCCGTCTGACGGTTCTCTGCGATTATATGGTCATCGCTTCCGGACGTACGGAAAACCAGGTTTCAACCCTGGCGGATGCCGTCGACGAAATGATGGCCGGCGAAGGAGTGAATCTGCGTAGGAGCGAGGGACGCCGCGAAGGGCGCTGGGTGATCCTTGATTACGGTCATATCATCGTTCACCTGTTCCGCAGGGATGAGCGCACGTTCTATGGCCTCGACCGTCTCTGGAATGACGGGACGAACGCGCTGGATCTGCCCTTTGACCAGACGGTTTCCGACTGATTCTTTCAGACATAAAACGCGGCAGCTTTCGCTGCCGTGTTTCTTATTTCCTCAGATCCAGGATCCTGTCCAGAATAACGTCTGCCAGCTGCCTTTTTGTCTGCAGCGGCTGTGTCTCGCTGCCGTTCTTTGTGATCAGGGTGGCGATGTTTGTATCGACATTGAACCCGGCGCCGGGGGCGGTCACATCATTGGCCACGATCATGTCCAGGTTCTTTTTCTTCAGCTTTTCCTTTGCGTTCTTCTGCACGTGATCCGTCTCTGCCGCGAAGCCGACCAGCGTCTGGCCCTTTTGCTTCAGTTCGCCGACGGCCCGGGCGATGTCCGGGTTCTCTGTCAGCGTGAGGATCATGGGCTGCCCTTCGGCTTTCTTTATTTTCGTACTTTGGGTTTCCGCGGGGCGGTAATCGCATACGGCGGCCGCCTGGATCACGATATCATGCTGCGGCGCTTCCCGGATCATCACGTCGTACAGTTCCCGGGCTGATTCGATCCGGATCGTACGGATTCCTTCGGGAACAGGAACCGACACGCTGCCGCAGACAGCCGTGACTTCCGCGCCTCTGTCCCGGGCGGCTTCCGCCAGGGCGAATCCCATCTTTCCGCTGGAATCATTGGTGATGAACCGGACCGGGTCAAGTCTTTCCCTGGTGGCTCCTGCGGTGATGATGACTTTCAGGCCGGCCAGGTCCCTTCGCGGGTTCAGGAGATCGCAGATGGCGCCGACGATGGTTTCCGGCTCGCTCATGCGCCCTGCTCCTTCGTCTCCGCAGGCAAGCATGCCGCTGTCCGGGCCGACGAAATGTACGCCCCGTTCCTTCAGGATTGTCACGTTCGCCTGTGTGGCGTCAGCCGTCCACATGCCCGTATTCATGGCCGGCGCGGCAAGGATCGGCGCTTTGGTCGCGAGCACGGTGGTGGACAGCATGTCGTCCGCGATGCCGGCGGTCATCTTCGCCAGGATGTTCGCGGTGGCCGGCGCGATGACAAAGATATCAGCCAGCTTGGCCAGCGCGACATGTTCCACGTTCCAGTATTCAGGTGCCTGGAAGGTATCCGTGACCACCTGGTTCGACGAAAGCGTCTGGAACGTCAGCGGGGAAACAAATTCCGTCGCGTTCTTTGTCATGATGACATGCACTTCCGCGCCCAGATGACGCAAACGGGAGACAAGCACGGCGCTTTTGTACGCCGCAATGCCTCCCGTCACTCCCAGCACGATTTTCCTGCCGGTCAGATCCATCTCAGTTCTGCTCCTCCTGCTCCGTGGGGTTGTCATAGGTCAGCAGTCCGCGGTTGATTTCCTCAACGGCGGTCTTCAGGGGCTTCATGCCTTCCGCGTCAATCATCGGAAGGGCGCCGTTCACGATCTCGCGTCCGCGTTTGCTGGCTTCCACAACCAGGGTATAACGGCTTTCTGCGTGATTCAGTAGCTCAAGTACGCTCGGATCTACAATGGACATCTTGTTTCCTCCTCAGGTGTTCTCTGTTTATTCCTCAATCTCCGGGAAATATCGGACGGTGTTCTGTTTTTCCGCCCGGACGATTGCTGACAGCTGTTCAAAAGCCAGGTCCAGGTTGTCGTTCACAATCAGGTACCGGTACCGGTTCATCTGGCGGATCTCCCCGCGCGCGTTGTTCAGCCGGCGTTGGATCTCTTCCTCGTTTTCGGTGTTCCGGGTGTGCAGCCTGACCTTCAGGTCGTGATAGCTCGGCGGAAGGATGAATACGCTGACGCAGTCCTTTTCCTTGTTCATGACTTCCCGCGCGCCCTGGGGATCGATATCGAGCAGGACGTTCTGTCCTTTTTCCATCCGCTCGTACACTTCGCTTTTCAGCGTGCCGTACCGGTGTCCGTGGACGCTCGCGTGCTCGATGAACGCATCCTCGGCAAGCAGTTTATCATATTCCTCGTCAGAAATAAAGTGGTAATGCACATCTTCGATCTCATTCTCCCGCCGCCCGCGCGTCGTCGCGCTCACGGAGAAGCAGAAGGACGGGTCCTTTTCCAGCAGCCGCTCGACCAGCGTTCCTTTTCCTGCGCCGGATGGACCTGAAATAACCAGCAGCATCCCTTTCCTTGTTTCTTTCATGCCTCTTCCTCCGTCCCTCTCCGTTCGTCAATGCGGGCCGCCACTGTTTCGGGCAGCAGCGGTGAAAGAATAACATGTTCCGAGTCGGTAACGATGACCGCCCGGGTTTTGTGGCCGCAGGTCGCGTCGATGACCCTGCCGGTATCCCGCGCGTCCTGGATCATTCTGCGGATCGGGGCCGCCTCAGGTGAAACCACCGCGACCAGCCTGTCTGCCGCAAGCATGTTGCCGTATCCGATGTTTACCAGTTTCATGGCTGTCACTCCACGTTCTGTATCTGTTCGCGCAGCTTTTCGATCTCGCTCTTCAGGTTTACGACATGCTGGGCTATAACGGCGTCTGACGCCTTGGAACCGATGGTGTTGGCTTCCCGGTTCATCTCCTGGATCAGGAAATCCATTTTCTTGCCGATTTCGCCTTCGGTTTCCATGTACTTCCGCATCTGCAGGATATGGCTGTTCAGCCGCGCCAGTTCCTCGTCAATGGCGCACCGGTCCGCGATGATGGCGACTTCCTGTGCCAGCCGCTGCGGTTCCACCGTGTCCGTCAGCAGATTCTTCAGCCGGCCTTCGAGCTTTTCCCTGTACTCGTCTACGACCAGGGGGGCGCGCTGGAGGATCTGGTTCCTCAGCGCTTCAGCCGCGTTCAGGTGGACCGTCAGATCCTCTTTCAGGTGGGCGCCTTCCCGCTCCCGCATCTGGATCAGCTGGGCGGCGGCGATTTCCGTTGCTTCCGCGCAGATGACGGAAACAAGTTCCTCGTCCATCTCCCGCTCATTCAGGGTCAGCACGCCTTCCATCTTCATCAGGCGGCTCACGGTGAGGTCGTTTTCTGCGCCTGTTTTTCGGGCGATCTGTTCCGCGGCTTCGAGATACCGGGCCGCAAGGTCTTCGTCGCATTCGATATCGACTGCGGAACCTTCCGTTCTTTTGACGGTCAGGAACACGTCTGCGTGTCCCCTTCTCATCCGCCGGCCGAGGCAGTCCCGGACGGTCTGTTCGAGGAAAGCCAGGTTGCGCGGAAGTCTCATTCCGATATCCAGGAAACGGTGATTGACCGTCTTCAGGTCAACGGTAACTTCCCATCCGTCCTGCTCAACCTTTCCGCTGCCGTATCCTGTCATGCTCTGCATGGGAAATCACCACTCCTTATCGTCTGGAATTATAGCATTCATGGAAGCAATTGGCAACTTTCTCCAGTTTCGGTAATGATGCTCTTCAGATGCCAGTCCGGGGTCCAGCGGGTCAGGATCCCCGGGCTTCCCGGGACCATGTGCCCGGCCACATCCTCTCCGATGGACTCTGCCGGTGTGGAGATGCACATGGCGCAGGCGGCCAGCGGATCCGCGCCGTAACGGTGAATAAGGTTGAACAGCGCTTCCGGCATCGTCAGCACGGACCCTGCCAGCGTGCCGTCCCCGAGCCGTGCAGCGCCGTCCCGCACGAACACATCCTGCCCGCCGAGGCTGTATTCCCCGTCCGGCATGCCTGCCGCTTCCATCGCGTCCGTGATGGCGACGGCCCGTGAAGCGCCTTTGCATCGGATCAGAAGCCGGATAATGTCGTCGTGCAGGTGTTTTCCGTCACAGATCATCTCGCAGTAAAACCGGTCGTCTGTCAGGGCGGCTCCCGGAACGCCGGGTTCGCGGTGATGAATGGGGGTCTGCGCGTTGAATGTGTGTGTGATGTGGTTGGCGCCCCAGTCTCCGGCTTCATGTACCTGCGCGGCGGTCGCGTCCGTGTGTCCGATGGAAATCCTGATCCCCGCCGCCGCGGCCTTCCGGATAAATCCCTCGCTGCCGTTCCTTTCGGGTGCCATCGTAATCAGCCGGACCGTGTGCAGGCTGCCTGTCATACGCGTCAGCGCCTGCCAGTCCGGATCTGTGAAATACTGTTTCAGCTGGGCGCCCGCCCTGTTCCCGCTGAGAAAAGGCGCTTCCATATGGGCGCCGAGGATTCGCGCGCCGTTCCGTTCCGGCCTGTCCATGACGGCGCGGATCCCGTCCAGCGCTTCCCGCGTATCCGCTTCGGAAGCGCTCATGGTCGTGGGGCAGAATGCGCCGGTTCCGGATTTGGCAAGTTCCCGGCTCATCCGGCGTACGTCCGCTTCACCGCGCATGGTATCGGAACCCCGGAACGCGTGGATATGAACGTCAACAAACCCGGGAAGCAGATAGTCTCCTTCCAGGTCTGTCCGGTTTTCCCCGCTGTCAGCGGACAGCTTTTCCCCGACCTCTGCGACAATGCCGTTTTGCAGCCGGACGGAAAGCGCGTCCGTAAACCTGTCTCCCGTAAATACGGTCCCGTTCTCAATCAGCATGCTCTGGTTCCTTTCCCGGCCTGTTCATTTTTCATTCAACGCCGCGCAGTTCCACAGCCGGAACATACGGACGGACGATGTCGGCCCATCGCTTCATCTGTTCTTCCGTCGGAGCGTGAAGCCCTTCATACGGCACTGTCTCCCGGTCGGTGAACCGCTGGAGGTAGTAATGCATTGCGCCGCGGATCCATCGTCCGATTTCCTCAAAACTGCTGTCGTCGTGAAGTTCTGCCACCGCCGTGGTCCTGAATTCGTAGTCTGTGCTTCCGTTCATCAGAATGGAGACGCTCTCCCTGATGGGTGTCAGGTCGAGTGTTTCCAGGCCGGCTGTCTCTGCGTACCGGCCGGGGCTGTTCTTGATGTCCATCGCCACATACTGTACCAGCCCGTCCCGGATCATCCTGTCCAGCCTGTCCGGATGCGTTCCGTTCGTATCCAGCTTCACCGGATAGCCCAGCGCCCGGATTTTTGCTGCGAATTCCGGAAGGTCTTTCTGCAGGAGCGGTTCCCCGCCGGTAATCGCCACGCCGTCCAGCAGTCCCTGCCGTTTTTTCAGGAAAGCAAGCAGTTCCCCGTCGTCCATCACCGGCGGGGCGGACCCGTCCAGCAGCTCCGCATTATGGCAAAAAGGGCAGCGCATATCGCAGCCCCCGAAAAAAACAGTACACGCGACCCTGCCCGGATAGTCGAGCAGCGTCATTTTCTGCAGTCCGTGAATCTTCATCGGATTATCCTTCCTGCTGCCATTTGTCCCACTCATCCGGCCGGTATCCGATCGTCATTTTGTTTCCGTTCCGGACAATGGGAAGCTTCAGCAGCCAGGGGTTCTCCTGGATGGCCGGGATCAGCAGTTCTGCCCGGTCATAGTAGCAGGCCGGGTGTTCCCTGACCTTTTTGTCTTCCCAGTCGATCAGCGCGTCCGTACCGATCGCGGAGATCATCAGCCGGATCTCCCTTTCCCCCAGCCTGTGCTTCTTCAGGTCCAGGTTCTGGAACGGAATCCGCCGTTCCTTGAAATACCGTTCCGCTTTCTGTGCGTCAAAGTTTTTCTTTCCGCTGTAAATTTGAATGTTCATCGTCTCAGGTTTTCTTTCGGATATCCTTTCCTGTCAGTGCGATCAGCATGCAGTTCCGGGAGTCGGTCAGCCGGGAAGCAACCCGCTCCGTATACCGTTGCCGGAATTCCACCAGGTTCAGGTTGGTGGAAATCACCGTGGACCGTCCCCTGTTCTGCCGTTCGTTCAGCAGGTTGAACAGCTGTTCGATCGTTACGTTCTGGATCAGCGGTTCGCTGCCCAGGTCGTCGATCATGAGCACGTCGGTATCCAGCAGGTCGGAAGGACTCTCCTCGTGGTCAAAGTAGCTCCTGCGAAGCAGATCCAGCATCATGTAGGCGCTGATGATCAGCACGTTTACATCCCGCTCAATCAGCCTTTCCGCCATCGCGTGCAGGAGGAACGTCTTGCCCAGTCCGGATTTGCCGGAAAGCAGGATGTCCCTGGACTGCTGTTTCGGGTAGGAATCCGCCCAGGCCTTGCAGTCGTCCCGGATAACGGTCATCAGGTCCCGCTGGCTGAAAATCTGTCCCGGTGCCTTCTCGTTCGGGAAAATGGACAGATCAAAACGCTCAAAGGTTTCAGGCTGTTGGTTGCCAAGCCCGATTTTTTCACGAAGTTTCTGCTGGTAAGCCTTTTTCAGGCATACACACGGTTCCCTCACCGGATCGCCTACCCGGCCGGTGTCCTGGCAGATCGGGCATCTGTAAACCGGTGCCAGGTAATCCGCGGGGAATCCTTTTTTCTGCAGTTTATCGCGGATCGCAGCAGACAGCATGTCCATTTTTTGGGGCAGGTCTTTGCTCTCTGCCGGTCCTTTCAGGAATTTCCGCAGCGTATCGAAAATCAGTGCTTCCCGTTCCTGAACCAGGGCGTAAATCTCCGGCTGTTCCCTGGCGATCTGCTCCCTGCGCCGGAATTCTTCCCGTTCGTTGCGGGCGCGGAGAAGGGCCAGTTCCGATTCAGCTTCGTTCAACAGATCTTCACGCATCGGATTTCCCTCCTTCCGCTTGCAGGCGTTCCAGGATCCTTTGGTTCTGTGCTGCGATCATCTCTTCCTGTACGTCTTTGTAATCCCGCTGTTCGTATTCCTGTGCATTGACTTTGCTTTGTTTTCCCGGAGAAGCCGTAGTGGATTTCTTATGATCGTGCGCCCGCCTGATCTGTTCGGGAGTGGTGATTCCTTTGCCCTGGAAGTCAGTCAGAATGTGATCCAGGTAGGTCATCGGCTGCCTGGCTTCCGCGGCGTAGGACGCGGCGGCCAGGATCGTCTCCCGGCTGAGTCCCAGTTCGTCCTCCCATTTTGAAACCAGACTTCGGTCTGCTTTTCCGACGCGTTTCTCGTCGGTACCCCATATTCTCCGGAGTTCCCGGATCAGTTCCGTCTGGTCGTGGAAAGCGTGCACGTATTCTTCCACGTCTTTCCGGCTTTCCAGTCCCTTCTCTTTCCAGGCCTCCAGCAGTTTCAGCGTGTCTTCGGCGTCTTTGCCGTTCATGCCGCATTCATGGGCCGCAATCAGGATGATCTCCTGCGGGTACAGTTCCAGCATCCGGTCGTACAGCTGCAGGCCCTGTTTGCTGACTTCCCGCTTCTTCAGTGCCTTCAGCACTTCCCGGAACGTATCGGTCCGCTCGGTTGAGTTCCTGATTTTCTCCGGGGTGAGGGATCCTTCCTGTCTCAGGCTGTCAAGGATACCGTCAAGATATCCGGTGTTCGGATCTCCCTTGGCGGTCAGCATCGCCGCGCTTTCAATGGCCTCATGGGAAAAGCCCCATTCCCGGTTCCATTTCCGGTAAAGACTGACCTGCGCTTCAGACGGCATGTATCTCTTTCCCAGCATCGTCAGGATTTTCTTCATGCCCTTGTATGCCTGCTCGTCCCGCGAAAAGAATTCTTCCGCGGCCTCCACGGACCGGACGTCCTCTGCGGCCATCTGCGCTGCCACCTTGTCGGCCTCGCTGATCCGGAAGTTTTTGCCTTTCACGGAAATCATATGGTTCAGCAGCATGATGATCACTTCCATGGGAAGCTTCAGGTCTTCATGCCATTCAAAGCAGGTGTTCAGTTCGCTGCCGTGCAGCCGCCGCACCCGGTCAAACGCGTCGTACAGTTCGCTGCTGAACTCGGCGTATTCCGGATCGGGATCAGGCTCGCTGCCGGCGCTGATCTGTTTGATATTCACATACTGCCATCTCGGCGGATTGTCGCTGATCCGGCAGACAAGCCTTCTTCTTTCCCAGTAGCTGTATGCCGCCCGCACGTCGTCTTCGGTCATGTTCAGTTCGTGGCACATCCGGTCCAGGTTCATATCCTCTTCGGGATGATAGCAGCGCATGAGACCGTAAAGGTAGACCTTGACATAGTCTCCCTTGGCAGCCGGCAGGTATTCCAGGATAAACTGGTTCTCCACCGGCGTGATGTCGAACATGGCGTATTTGCTGTCAAACCCGAACATTTCTCTGCCCTTTCCGGTCTCAGATGATCAGGGGTGATCCTCCAGGATGGCCGCCGCTGCCTTCTTCCCGGCGCCCATGGCCAGGATGACGGTCGCCGCTCCTGTCACGGCGTCGCCGCCGGCATATACGTTTTTCTTGCCGGTCCGGCCGTTTTCATCGGTCTGGATGCCGCCCCACCGCTCTGTGGGCAGGTCCGGCGTGGTCTTTTTGATCAGGGGATTCGGGCTGTTTCCGATGGCGATGATCACGGTTTCCATCGGCAGCTCGTATTCGCTGCCTTCGATCGGCACGGGACGGCGCCGTCCGCGGTCGTCCGGCTCGCCCAGCTTCATTTCGATGCAGCGGATGGATTTCACGAATCCGTTTTCATCGCCCTCGATGGACGTCGGGGCGGTCAGCATATGGAACTGGATGCCTTCTTCCTTGGCGTGGTGGACTTCCTCGGCTCTTGCGGGCATTTCCGCCTCGCTCCGGCGATAGAGGATCGTGACGTCGGCGCCCAGCCGCTTCGCGCATCTGGCCGCGTCCATCGCAACGTTTCCGCCGCCGACGACCGCCACATGGCTGCCGATTTTCACGGGCGTGTCATGTTCGGGGAAGGTATAGGCTTTCATCAGGTTCAGCCGGGTCAGGAATTCATTGGCGGAATACACGCCGCAGAGGCTCTCGCCCGGAATCTTCTGGAAATTGGGAAGCCCGGCGCCGCTGCCGATAAACACCGCGTCGTTGCCTTCCTCCAGCAGTTCGTCCACGGTAAATGCTTTACCGGCCACGGCGTTGGTAACGATCTTCACGCCCAGTTCCTTCAGCGTGCTGATTTCCCGTTCCACCAGTGCCTTGGGAAGACGGAACTCGGGAATGCCGTACATCAGGACGCCGCCTGCGGTATGCAGCGCTTCATAGACCGTCACATCCCAGCCGGCCTTGGCCAGTTCCCCGGCGCAGGTCAGGCCTGCGGGGCCGCTGCCGATCAC
>CAMKEI010000060.1 GCA_946411525.1 uncultured Clostridia bacterium
CCGTTTCGACGGATGCTGGATATGACCGGCGAAAGCTGGGCCAGGATCACCGCGGAAAACATCATCACACACCCGACGGTCTCACGGACCGTCATTTTTTCACCCAGCAGCAGCGCGCCGGTCAGTACCGCGAAAACGGCCTCCAGGCACATCAGGATCGAGGCCACCGTCGGATCGGTATCCCGCTGGCCGAGCACCTGCAGGGTGTAGCCCACCGCGCCGGACATGACGCCGGCGTAGAGGATGGGGATCATCGCTTCCCGGATCCCTTCCCAGGCCACCGTCTCCGTGGCCAGGGCGATCAGCATGCTCAGCCCGCCGGTCACGAAAAACTCGTCCCTGGCCAGCCGCACGCCGCTCACCCGCGGGGCGTAATGGTCCACGCACAGGATCTGGAAGGTGAAGCACACCGCGCAGCCGAGCACCAGCAGGTCCCCGCCCTGGAGCTGGAAACTGCCGCCGGCGGGCATGCACAGCAGCCACAGCGCGGCCACCGCGATGACCACACCCAGCCAGATAACCTTCCCCGGGTTTTTCCGGAACAGCAGCCACGCGGCCACCGGCACCAGCACCACATACAGGGCGGTGATAAACCCGGCCTTCCCGGCCGTGGTCGTCACCAGGCCCATCTGCTGCAGCGAGGTGGCGACGAACAGCAGCGTGCCGCAGAGCACGCCGGCCAGGCGCTGCTCTTTCGGATCCGCGGCGGCGTAATCCGGATTCTTTTTGTTCCTGCCCTCAAATAAGGCGGTGACCGGAACCATCACCAGCCAGGCCAGCAGCATCCGGACCCCGTTGAACGTATAGGGTCCCACGTGATCCATGCCGGCGCGCTGCGCGGCAAAGGCGGCGCCCCAGATCACCGAGCCCAGCAGGAGCAGCAGGCTGCCCCGAAGCGATTTGTTTTTCATCCCTCAATCAGATTCCGGCCGCGGACGCGCGCCGGAATGATTCCTTATCCTTATTTCTTCATTTCTTCTCCTGGTAATCTTCCCGGTTGTATACGTACAGCTCTCCGCCGGTTTCAGGCGGGTCAAAGCCGAACAGTTCGCTGACGGTCACCATCTGAAAGCCGCGGGCCTGCAGCTCCGGGATCAGCTTCTCCAGGAAATTCGTGTCCTTCTTTTTCGCGTGGAACAGGAGGATGCTGCCGTTCTGCACCTTTTTCAGCGCCTTGTTCAGGTCCTTGGTCTCGCTGACCTCCCAGTGCACGATATGGTCGTACCCGAAACGCTGGATGGCGCTGATCACCTGCTTTTCCCTGAGCTTCTTTCCCGAGCCGACCGTGCCGTAGGGCGGACGCAGCCAGCGGATCTGGTAATGGTAGCCCAGGGTACGGTCCAGGGCCTCCTGCCCGTGGCCCAGGGCACCGAGGATCCCCCACATGTCCCGGTTGCCCATCTTCAGGTGGGAATAGGTGTGCGTGCCGATCTCGCAGCCGGCGTCCAGCACGCTCTGCCACAGATCCCGGTACTGTTCCTCCAGGCAGCCCGTGTACACCAGCGGGAAGAAGGTCATCGCGATCCCGTACTGCGTGCACAGCTCCACGTCCCGCTCGATCCATTCGGTGGCGGTCTTGTAGCAGTCGTCCACGGTGATGGCGATCTTCGGGCTGTTCCGGTCCCCGTAGCGCAGGACGAAATTCTGCAGGATTTCCTCATTGCTCTTCGCGCAGGCGAAGGACGCGAGCGCGCACAGGCACAGGAGCAGGGCCAGTCCCCTCTTCAGCATGCTTATTCCTCCCGGTAGGTTACGACGCTGCCCGCCGCCACGGAGCGGGTCAGCCAGGTGTTGCCGCCGATGACGCAGTTGTCCCCGATGACGGTGTCCCCGCCAAGGATCGTCGCGTTGGCGTAGATCACCACGTGGTTTCCGATATCCGGATGCCGCTTGATGTTCTTCACCGGATTGCCGTTCTCGTCCAGCTCGAAGCTCCGGGCGCCCAGCGTCACACCCTGGTACAGCTTCACATGGTTCCCGATGGTCGTGGTCTCCCCCACGACGATGCCGGTGCCGTGGTCGATGAAGAAGTACTCCCCGACCGTCGCGCCCGGATGGATATCGATCCCGGTTTTCTCATGGGCGTATTCCGTCATGATCCGGGGAATCAGCGGGGCTTTGAGCACGTACAGCTCGTGGGCGATGCGGAAAATGGAAATCGCCCGGAACCCGGGATAGGTAATCATGACCTCTTCCCGGCAGCCCGCGGCGGGGTCTCCCTCGTACAGGGCTTCCACGTCCAGGAGCAGGAGCCGCTTGATCTCCGGCAGCCGCTTCGCGAAGCCCGCGCAGATCCGGTCCGCGGCTTCCCGGGCTGCGGCCTCCTCCAGGTTCTGGAAGCGCATCGCGGCGGTCAGCTGGTCCCGCAGCCGGTACAGCGCCCGGCTCAGCAGCGTCTCGTCCGCCATGTCCGGATACTCCCGGCGGAACGCCATGGGAAACAGCAGCGCCTGGAGCTCGTGAATCACCTTCACGATCTCCTGCCGGTCCGGCGGCGGACAGGTATGCGCGCCGCAATGAATCTGCTCCGTGGACACCTTCCCCAGCGCCTCCACCGTTTCCCTGATGTCTTCCTTCATGCTGACGCCCTCCCTGAACTGAATCGCTAATAAAATATTATACCTTTTCCGCACGCCCTTCCGCAAGGGGGTCCCTTCTTCCCGGAATTATGGTAAGATGGGAAGCAGAAAACAGGCGTATGAACGGAGAGTCAACCTATGAAACTGGAAACAGAACGGCTGGTTATCACGGACTTCACGCCGGACATGGCGCGGGCGGTCCATGAGAATTCGCTGGACGAGGATAACCGGCGGTTCGTGCCGGACGAGGTCTTTGAGACGGAAGAGGACGCCCGGGAGGCCATCGCCTTCCTGGCGGCGCAGTACGGATCCCCTGACGGGCCGCAGGTGCATCCCGTGATCCTGAAGGATGGCGGCCGGAACATCGGCTACGTGCAAATGGCCCCGGTGGAGGGCGGCTGGGAGATCGGCTACCACATCGCAAAGGCGTACACCGGCCGCGGATACGCGACGGAGGCCGTCCGGGCGTTCCTGCCGGAGATGGCCGGACGGATGGGGATCCGGGAAGTGCTCGGCATCTGCCTGAAGGAGAACGCCGCCTCGGTCCGGGTGCTGAAGAAGTGCGGGTTCGAGCCGGTCTTCGAGGGCCCCGGGCCCTACCAGGGGGAGACGCGGGAGATCTTCCGGAGCGTCCGGAAAATCTGACGGTGCGGGGATGACCTGCGCGGACCTGCAGGGACGGAGGAATGCACGGTGCGAAAAATCATCCTGGCGGTCCTGGCGTGCTGCCTGCTGACGGCGGGCTGCGCGGCGGGGACGCGGCCGGACAGATCACGGAACTGCCGGGCGGCAGCCGGACGCAGAACTGTACATGTATGACGGCTACGGGCACGCGGCCTGCGACACAGCCCCGGACTACAAGGAGCGTTTTTTCCGCTTCATGACGGAATAACGCCCGTTAATCTGCCGATTCCGGCCTGTATTTCCGCCCCGTTCCGGATATACTGTGATCAGATCATACGGAACGGCGGCACGATCGGAAGGAGGATTGTGTATGAAGCGGATCATCGCCCTGCTGATCCTGGCGGCCCTGCTGCTGGCGGCTGTGCCTGCGGCATTGGCGGCCGGCGAACAGGTGGAAGATTTCACCGTGGAAATGTCGGATTCCGGCGTCACGGTGACCCTGCCCGAAGGCTACGCGGCGAAAGGATATTTCAAGCTTTTCTGGAAGAACGAAAAAACCGGCGACATTCAGAGCGCCGTGTTCACGGCGGATACGCCGTCATACCTGATCGAAACGGAAGCCGGGACGGAATACAGCTTCCAGCTGTTCTACGCGAAGAAGCGCGGCCTGCTTCCGGCCTCCTGGAAGGAAGACAAACCGGAAGAACCGCAGGGCCCCGCCGTCTGGAAAGTGCTGTGGATGGACGCCCAGACCATCGAATTCCCCGACGCCGGAATCGTCAACACGATGACCGAAGAGGATCACCGGATTTCCGATGACGCGGCGAAGGACTTTGAGGCGCTGATCGAGGAATACACCGGCGGGCTGGTGGATATCCAGATCACGCGGATGACGCTGGATGAGCCGGTCACCACGATGGCCTATTACCCGAAGAACGGGTACTGCCCGGAACAGTCCGACGTCAATATGAAGCATTACGCCCTGTACAAATATGATTCCGTCTTCGTCTTCGGGCGGATGGACCATATTCTGACAAAATATAACGGGTTCGCGTGCAGGCCGGAAAAAAACCGGGAGGAGCCCGGATACTCCTTCATCCGCCTGGCCGGCGAGGACTGCTTCCCCACGGACGAAGCGGTCATCAAGTACGTGTGCGTCCACGAGTTTCTCCACCAGCTGAACTACTTCTACGGAACCTACCAGCTGGAGATCCCCGATCCGGACACGCCGGAACTGTACGGGTATGACCCGGCGCCCGGAGGCATCCTCGAACCGCAGTTCTTCAGGGAGGCGCTGACCATGACAGCGGTCAACGCGGACGGGAAATACGTCGGCGTGCCCGCGGAAGCCTGGGAATACAGACCGACACGCGCAACAGTCAAGCGGGACCTGCGCTTCATGCAGGAGCAGGAAGCCCCGGCGGACAGGCGCTGGGAAAAGGCGGAATCAACAGAGCCCGCCGAAACCGCCGAACCCTACGGGGCTGGTTACGGCCCGGAGATCTTCGGTACGCTGGATGAAGAGAAATACATATACAGGAATACCGTCATAGGCCTGAGCTGTTTCCTGGATAACTGGCGTTTTATGACAGCTGAAGAGTACTTCAGCACATATACGGTCTCTTCGATCATCGATCCTGAGGAAACTGCCGGGGATTTCACCGATTCCCTTCTGGCCAGATATGCGGAAAGCAACGACGCGCCGCAGAACATGACAGTCGGAATCACGTACCTCACGGACTCCTTCCTGGAACAGTACGACGACGCGGCCTGGGTCGAACGGGCAAAGAAACTGCTCGAGCAGAGCGTTCCGGGGGCCGGGCTGGAGGATTTCAGCTGTGAAATCGTTCCGTGCCGGATCGGAGACTGGACGCTGTCCGGGCTCAAATCAAGCTATCTCTGGGGCGGCGTCAGGATTTACCAGGTGGAGATCTCCTGGATTGACGGCGACCATCTGAACGATCTTTTCATTACCTCCTATATGCTGGACGACTGTGACAGGATCCTGGACCATTTCCATCTGCTGAAGAACTGAACCCACGGAAAAGGAGCTGCCCCCGTGACCTTCCGGTCATTCCTGGGCAGCTCTTCTTTTTGTCCGGCTTTCCGTCAGCAAAAAGAAGAACAGCCGAAAGACTTGACTTTGAGCAGGCTCTATGTTTTAGCATACAGGAAGTCCGATGCCGAAAAGAGGTGAAGGGGCCCGTGCGTGCACTGACCGCCCGGAAGGCTTTCCTGAAATCGCTGCCCGTCATGGGCGGATACATCGTGCTGGGCATGGGCTTCGGGATCCTGGCGCACCACGCCGGATACGGAGTGCTCTGGTCCTTTGCCATGAGCCTGCTGATCTACGCCGGCTCCATGCAGTACGTGGGAATCGGCCTGCTGCAGGGAGGCGCTTCCGTGCTGATCACGGCCGTCACCACCGTGATGGTCAATGCCCGGCACCTTTTCTACAGCGTCTCCATGATCGGCCGCTACCGGGATACCGGGCGGTATAAGCCTTACCTGATCTTTGCCCTGACGGACGAAACCTACACGCTGCTGTGCGACGGAAAAGCGCCGGAGGGAACGGATCCCGACCTGTACTGCTTTCTGGTGTCGCTGTTCAACCATTTCTACTGGGTGACGGGCAGCGTCCTCGGCGCCCTGCTGGGGGAGGTTCTCCCCTTCTCCACCGCCGGAATCGAATTCTCCATGACCGCGCTGTTCATCGCGTCCTTTACGGAACAGTGGATCACCACGAAGGACCGCCTTCCGGCGCTGACCGGACTGCTGGCCACGCTGGCGTGCCTGCTTGTCTTCGGCCCGGAGCGTTTCCTGATCCCCGCAATGCTGCTGATCACCCTGGTGCTTTCACTGTTCCGGGGCCGGATCGCTGCCGGAAGGGAGGCGGAACCGTGAGCGCGTCTTCCCACGCCGCCGTCCTGGTGGCAGTCATGTCGGCGGTCACCGTCCTGCTCCGCTTCCTGCCCTTCTGGGTGTTCCGGAAAAAGGTCCCGGCTTATATCACCTACCTGGGAAAGGTGCTTCCGGCCGCCATTATCGGGATGCTGGTGATCTATTGCCTGAAGGACACGGTGATCACGGCGGCCCCTTTCGGCGCGCCCGAGCTGATCGCCGCCGCGCTGGTCATCCTGCTCCAGGCGTGGAAACGGAACGCCCTGCTGAGCATCCTGGGCGGGACCGCAGTCTATATGCTGCTGGTCCAGCTGGTCTTCGCCTGACCGCCCTCATCCGGTCCGTCCATATAAAACAGCGGCAGGAACCGTCCGGTTCCTGCCGTCATTCGTCTTCGTTCAGCCAGCGGGTTTCGCTGTTCAGCCACCTGCTGTAGTCTTCCTGCGCGTCCAGGCTTTCCTTCCGTTCACGCCAGGCCTCGATTTCCGCGCGGATCGCGAGCATCTCGTCAACAATCATTTCCACGGAGCCGGGGCGCGCCTGGTACAGGTATGAAGTCATCCGGTCGATCGCCTTCGGGCTGCCCAGCTGCTTTGCCAGCAGCCCGGCGAACTCCTCCGGATAGCCCAGCGACGCGACGGCCTTCGCCAGCCGGTCCCTGGCCTGCGCCCAGATCCTCTGATTTGCTCTCATACAACGCCCTTCTTCCCCGTCTGTCCGGATCATCATAGCACGGGAAGCATCCCGCGGCAAGGCGGACGGTTTCCCGCACAAAAGAAAAAGCGCCGGCACAGTTGCAGCCGGCGCTCTCCAGGATATCGTCCCTGCTCCAATCAAACTCTTTGCGGTCAAAATGCAGGCCGCACTTGCTCTGGATATACACATCCTCCCGCTTCAGGCCGGACTGCGGGAACGCGTCCCCGAAGCGGGTCTCCGCCTCGCCGTCGCCGTAGCAGGTAGCGTGGTCAAAAAAGTTGACGCCCTCTTCCGCCGCGGCGCGGATCATGTCCGCCGCGGCCCCGACGGACAGCGCGGGCATGCGCATGCAGCCGAGGATGACCGCCGAGGCGTTCTGCGGTCCGTTTACCACATTGATCGTTTTCATGTGCTTCTCCTTATCGTTCGTGATGGCGGCTTACCACGGATAGGGCTCTCCGGTATAAGTAATGAACACCGGGCCTTCCTTGTCGTGCCGCTTTGTTTCAAACAGGTTCCGCAGCGTCTCCGCGTGTTCGTAGGGAATCAGCGGGGCTTCGGTGTTGCCCGGGTTGGTCCGGATCCAGCCGGGATGGATGCAGATGATGTTGATATCCGGGTCATCCCTGAACCAGTTGTGCATGGTCATGGTCAGCATGTTCAGGGCGACCTTCTCCGTGCCGTAGTCCAGGTAGAAGGTACGGTAGCACTTGCCGATACTGCCGGCCTCGGAGGAAATGTTCACCACCAGCGCGCCCATCGTGCTCTTCTTCAGCAGCGGCAGGAAGGCTTTCAGCACGCGGATCGGGCCCACCGCGCCGACGTTCACCGCGGGGGCGACCAGGTCCAGGTCGAAATCCGGCAGTTCCTTCATCGTGTCGGCGGAAGCCGTGGTGGCGTTGTTGATGATCAGGTCCAGGTGGTCGGTCAGCTTTTCAGCTTCCGCGGCGGCCGCGTTCACCGACTCCGTGGAGGCGATGTCCATCGTCAGGACATACAGGCGGTCCGGATACTCCTTTTTCAGTGCGTCCAGCGCCTCGGAGGGCCGGCGGATCGAGGCGAACACCGTGTCGCCGTTCTCCAGGTAGCGCCGCACCAGGTTGAACCCCAGGGCGTAGGGCCTGCCGGTGCCGGTAATCAGTACAGTCTGGCTCATATGCTTTTCCTCCCTGTTATTCGTTATTTCAATCATAGTTTACAATCGGGACGGCGGACAATACTTCCCGTTTTTTGACTGCCGGCCTGTTATTTTTTGTCAGGCGGGATCTTCCCGGTTTTCCCCCGCAGGGAAGTATGGTATGATGGGGCTGAAAACGATAAGGAGCGTACTGCCATGGTATCATTTGAAAGCGACTACATCGCCGGGGCGCACCCGGAGGTGCTCAGGCGGCTGGCGGAAACCAACGGGGAGCCGCTGCCGGGCTACGGCACGGACCGGTACTGCGAAAGCGCCAAAGAAAAGATCCGCGCCTTCATCGGGATGCCGGACGCGGAGATCTTTTTCCTGTCGGGCGGCACCCAGGCCAACGCCGTTGTGATCTCCACCGTGCTGGCGGACTACGAAGGCGTCATCGCCGCGAAGACCGGCCATATCAGCTCGCATGAAGCCGGCGCCATTGAATACACCGGGCATGAGGTGCTCGAAGTGCCCCAGTCGGAAGGAAAGATCCTGCCGGAAACGCTGGAGCAGTACCTGTCCGCCTGGTACGCGGACGAAAACCACGAGCACATGACCTTCCCCGGCATGGTCTACCTGTCCCATCCGACCGAGTACGGCACGCTGTATTCCAGGGCGGAACTGACCCGCATTTCGGAGATCTGCCGGCAGTATCACCTGACCCTGTTCCTGGACGGCGCCCGGCTGGGCTACGCCCTGGCGAGCCGGGAGACAGACCTGGACATCGCCGCAATTGCGGCCCTGTGCGATGTGTTCTATATCGGCGGCACAAAGGTCGGCGCCCTGTGCGGGGAGGCAGTCGTCTTCACGAAGGGCAATATGCCGAAGCACTTCCTGACCTCCGTGAAGCGGCGGGGCGCGCTGCTGGCCAAGGGCCGGCTTACGGGCGTCCAGTTTGACGCGCTGTTCACGGATGACCTGTATTTACGCATCAGCCGCCACGCCATCGGCATGGCGGAAAAAATGAAGGGGATCTTCCGCAGCCGCGGAATCCCCTTCTATATCCAGTCCCCCACGAACCAGCAGTTCGTGGTGCTGGAGAACAGCCGGATGGAAAAACTCGCTGAAAAAGTCGCCTTCAGCTTCTGGGAAAAAACGGACGACGCGCATACGGTCGTCCGCTTCGCGACGGGCTGGTCCACCACGGACGATGACCTGCTCACGCTGGATGAGGCGCTGAAAGCATAAACCACGGGATCAGGTCCTCAGATCCCGAACATAATCACACCCAGGCAGGCCGAGATTCCGATCAGCATGATCGGCGTCAGGCCTTTTTTCATGACCTTCCGGGAGCCGAAATACAGCAGCGCCAGCACGCCTGCCAGGATCAGCGGACGGAAATCCGCCGGCTCCGCGATCGCGGGACGGATCGCGTTCTGCACCAGCATCTGGCAGCCCACCGCCGTGATGACCCCGATGACGCAGGCCTGCAGCCCGCGCATCACCGCCTGGACATACTTGTTGTCCAGCGCCTTCTTCATCACGATCATGATCAGCAGGATGATCAGGAAGGCCGGCAGGATCGACGCCAGCGTCGCGATGATCGCCCCGGGAATCCCCGCCTGGCTGGTGCCCACATAGGTGGCCAGGTTGACCATGATGGGCCCGGGTGTACTCTCGCTGACAGCGATCATATCCGTCAGCATTTCCTCCGTCACCCAGCCGTAGGAAAGCACCACGTCCCGGATCAGCGGGATCGCGGCGTACGCTCCGCCGAAGGAGAAGCATCCGACCTCCAGGAAGCCGATCAGCAGTTCCAGGTAGATCATTTCCGCTCACCGCCCTTCGCAGCCTGCCGTTCCTGAACCAGGAACACGGCCAGGCTGACCACGCCGGCCGCCAGCAGCAGCACGATCGTGGAGATCCGCCCGGAAAGCAGGCTGACTACCAGCATCGCAGCCAGCGCGCAGACCATGATCACGATCCGCAGCGGCTCCTTCGGCATCTTTTTCATCATCCGGATGCCCACGTCCAGGATCAGCAGGCCCACCGCCACGCGGATCCCCCGGAACGCGCCGGCCACCCAGGTGATCTCCAGGAACCGGTCCAGGAACATCGAAATCAGCCAGATGATCAGGAACGAAGGCAGCACCACGCCCAGCGTGGCCATCGCCGCCCCGGCGATTCCCTTCTGTTTGTATCCCACAAACGTGGCGCAGTTGATCGCCACCGGCCCCGGCGTGGACTCCGCGATGACCGTCACGTTCACCAGGTCCTCATGGGTAATCCACTGTTTCTTCGATACGCAGATGTTCTCAATCACGGAGATCATCGCGTATCCCCCGCCAAAGGTAAACGCCCCGATCCTGAAAAACGTCAGGAACAAATCAAGCAGCATCTTTTCCCCTCCAGATTCTTTCTGACCGGATTATACCATTTCCCCCGTGAAAAGAACACCTCCCCGCGTCTCCGATTTTTCCCTTGACCGAATCACCCGCGCATGATATAATGCACTCTGCTCCCATAAATGGTGGCATGGCTCAGTCGGTAGGACTACCTGCTATGTTTGCAGCAACAGCCTCGA
>CAMKEI010000061.1 GCA_946411525.1 uncultured Clostridia bacterium
GAATCTCCCTGGCGTTCAGCTGGTTCCCGATGATCTTCGCGGTGTTTCTCAATGAAATCAAGTGCAGGCCTTACAAGAAGCTCGTGCAGACGGTCACCACCCTGCCGAACTTCATTTCCTGGGTGCTGGTGTTCTCGGTGGCGTTCAACGTGCTGAGCTCCACCGGCGCGGTCAACTCGGTGCTGGTGTCGCTGGGCCTGATCGACAAACCAATCGCCTTCCTCAGCTCCAAAGAGAACATCTGGTTCAAGATGTGGCTGTGGCTGACCTGGAAGAACGCCGGCTGGGCGGCCATCATGTACCTGGCCGCGATCAGCGCTATCGACGAGCAGATGATCGAGGCGGCCAAGGTGGACGGCGCGACCCGGATGCAGATTATCTGGCGGATCACGATCCCCTGCCTGCTGCCGACCTATTTCGTCATCGTCATGCTGAACCTGGCGAACTTCCTGTCCAACGGCATGGAGCAGTACTTCGTCTTCATGAACAACTTCAACAAGAAGTCCATCGAAGTGCTGGACCTGTATGTGTATAACATCGCCACCACCGGACGCGGCAATTATCCCCTGTCCACGGCCATCAGCATGCTGAAGAGCATTGTCAGCGTGGCCCTGCTCTTTATCACGAACACCGTTTCCCGCCTGGTCCGCGGGGAAGGCTTCGTGTGATCGGAAGGGAGGGACAGAAGATGACAGTGAAAGCGGAATTCCCCCGGAAGAAGCACATCAACCCCATGGACCGCCAGAGTTTCGGCGACAAGGTGATCAGCGTAATCACCTATATCGTATACGCGTTCTTCGCCTTTGTCTGCGCCTATCCGTTCTACTATATCATCATCAACTCCATCAGCGCGAATAACCTGTCCGAGCGCGGCAAGGTGCTCTTCTGGCCGATGGAGGTCCACTTCAAGAACTATGAGCGGATGACCAACATTCCCGGCATGCTGGACGCGGCAAAGATCTCCGTCCTGCGTACGCTGATCGGTACGGTCCTGACAGTCATCATCGCGGCGTTCCTGGGCTATATGTTCACCCGGGACACCATGTGGAAGCGGAAGGTCTGGTTCCGGTTCGTGGCGGTCACGATGTATTTCAACGCGGGCATCATCCCCTGGGTCCTGTGCATGCGGAACCTGGGCCTGAACAACAACTTCCTGGGCTACATTTTCCCGATGATCGTGCAGCCCTTCTACATCATCCTGTGCAAGACGTACTGTGAGTCAGTTCCCCGGGAACTGCAGGAGGCCGCCGAAATAGACGGGGCCGGCACGCTGAGGGTGTTTATCCAGATCATGCTGCCGGTCATCAAACCGATCCTGGCAACCATCGCGATCTTCGCGGCGGTAAACCAGTGGAACGCCTTCCAGGACAACCTGCTCCTGATGACGAACCGCCCGGACCTGAATACCCTGCAGTACGTGCTCTGGCAGTACATCACCCAGGCGAACAGCCTGAAGAACCTGCTCAGCAACACCACCAACTCCAACGCGATCCTCGCGGGCCTGCAGACAGCCGCGACGGCGACTTCCATCCGCATGTCGGTGACGGTTGTGGTTGTGCTCCCGGTCATGATGATCTATCCGTTCTTCCAGCGGTACTTCACCAAGGGGATTATGATCGGAGCGGTGAAGGGATGAACCTCTTTTGACTGCCGGTGGCAGAAATATCAAAAGAGGTGAATTCAACCGAAACGAGCGAGCTCCGCAGTGCGGAGTCGCGACGATTGAGGTTGCGGGAATTTCAAAGGCTTCAGCCTTTGAAAAAAACAGTAGATGAAGGCGCGACAGCCTTACATCATATTAAAAGGAGGGTTTCAAGTTATGAAACGGTTTCTGTCTGTTCTGCTGACGCTCGCCATGCTCCTGAGCCTGGTGTCCATCAGCGCGGTGGCTGAGGAGCCCGAACTCCTGACCATCGATGTCTACGATGATGCTGCCAACTACAACGGCATCCAGTCCGGCTGGTTCGCGAAAGTCGTAAAGGACAAGTTCAACATTGAGCTGAACATCATCGCGTCCCAGGTCGTCGGCAACACGATCTACGCCACCCGCTCCGAAGAGGGCAACCTGGGTGACATCCTGATCGTTGACAAGGCCAAGTTCCCGGAAATCGTGGAAGCAGGCCTGGCCCGCGATATCAGCGACAAGATCGTTGAGTGCGAAAACATCATGGCCTTCAAGACCCAGATCGACGCGTACAACAAGGGCCTGACCGGTGAAGACGGCAAGTACTACGGCATCCCCACCGAGATGACCGACACCGCTCCCGACACCCTGACTGACGACGTGATCTATTCCAGCCCCATGCTGCGCTGGGATCTGTACAAGGCGATCGGCGCTCCGAAACTGGAGACCCTGGACGACCTGCTGGCTGCCCTGGAGAAGATCCATGAGATCCATCCCACCAATGAAGACGACGAACCCGCCTATCCCTTCTCCCTGTGGCCTGACTGGGACAACAACGACAACATGTCCGGTCCCGCCAACGTTGTGCAGCTGACCACCTGGTACGGCCAGAAGCTGAAGGGCTGCGCGCTGCTGCAGCCCGACTACAGCTTCAAGCCCCTGTACGACAAGGACGGCGCTTACTACAAGATCACGAAGTTCCTGAACCAGGCGAATCAGAAGGGCCTGGTGGATCCGGACTCCGGCACACAGAACTGGGACAACGCCTGCGCCAAGATGTCCTCCGGCCGTGTGGACATGTTCTGGTACAGCTGGCAGGTCGGTTTCTGGAACAGTCTCGATCGTCAGCAGGCGGGCACCGCTATGCGGTTCATCCCTGTGAACGACATGATCTATTATGCTGACGCTGACCGTTACTACGGTTCCGACCGTATGTTCGGTGTCGGCGGCAAGGTCGAAGGCGAGAAGTATGACCGCATCATGGCCTTCCTCGACTGGTATGCCAGCCCCGAAGGAGCGACCATCCAGCACTGCGGCCTGAAAGACTTCAACTACAGCGTCAATGAAGACGGCACCTTCACCATCATGAACGACAATGCCCTGATGGACAACCTGCCCGTTCCGGAAGAGTACGGCGGCGGCGGATACGACGATGGTTTCAACGACATCAACCAGTGGATCGTTTCCTCCCTGTGCATCAACCCCATCACCGGTGAGCGTTACGCGAACAAGTTCTGGAAGTCCTACAGGGAGCAGACCATGACCGAGATGAAGAAGGAATGGTCCGAAATGTTCGACGCCACGGATGACGTTGACTGGATGAAGAAGAACGGCAAGCTGTTCGCCACCCCGAGCGTTGACTTCACGCCCGCCAAGGACGAACTCGACATCGCCGCCCTGCGCGCCGACGTCAACAAGTGCCTGTGCGAATACACCTGGAACCTGATCATGACCTGCCGCACGGACGAAGAGTTCGAAGCGCTGTGGGATGAGATGGTTGAACAGCTGAACGGCTTCGGCTACGAACAGCTGTACGAGTATGACTGCGGCATGTGGCAGCCCGAAATCGACGCCAAGAAGGCTGCTGCCGGCATCTGATCGGTTCATACTGACTGAATAAGGAACAATCACCCTTACGGGGGCGCCCCTTATGGGGTGCCCCCGTAAATTCATAATTCACAATTTATAATTCACAATAAAAGTTACTCCGGACCGTCTTTCTCATTGGATTATGAACCCGGAATAATCATTATCGGACAGTGTTTCCGGAATTCAGAATTCATAATTATGAATTCTGAATAATGAATTCAAAAGGAGACCTTTATGACAGATCATTCTGCTTTGCTGCCTGATGGCCGTAGCTTCGAGTTCTGGGAAAAAGATCCCGTGTGGGAAAAAGAACTGTTTGTGGACGGCTCAAATCCCGCCGCGTCGGATGACAACGACGGCAGCGAATCGGCGCCATTCCGGACCATCGGCCGGGCCGCCAGGGAAGCGGAACCCGGCACCCGGGTGCGGATCCACGCGGGCCTGTACCGGGAGTGCGTGAAGCCCGCCCGCGGCGGCACGGACCCGGAGCATATGATCTCCTATGAAGCCTTCGGCGACGGCGACGTGGTCGTCAGCGCCTCGGAGGAGGTCACGGAGTTCATCCCCAGCGAGGGATGGATGCTGAACCGGGGCTGGGGCGCCGAGCAGCCGGAGGACGTCCGCGTCTGGGAATATGACCTGGATCCGGACCTGTTCCGGGGCTACAATCCGTTCTGCGCGGTGAACATCCTGCACGACCGGCTGTTCATCGAGTACGACAAGACGGATATGACCACCTACCTGAACCGGCGGGGCTGCGTCTTCTGCGACGGGAAACCGCTGAAGCAGGTACCCCTGTACAACGGCATGGCTGCCGAGGAAAACACCTACTGGGTGGAGGCCAACGGCCAGAAGGTCCACTTCCGCCTGGAATACGATGACGACCCGAAGAACCACCGGATCGAGGTCACCGTGCGGGAGCAGTGCTTCGCGCCGGACGTCCCGTTCCTGAACTATATCCGGGTGAAGGGCCTGGTCTGCGAGCACGCCGCCACCGGCGCGCCGGTGCCTCAGCGCGGGGCGATCTCCGCCTACCGCGGCCACCACTGGATCATTGAGGACTGCACGGTCTACTGGACCAACGGCGTGGCCATCGACGTGGGCAACGAATGCTGGCACCACACCCACCGGCCGGACGAGGTGATCGGCTACAGCGTCATCCGGAACTGCACCATCCAGGACGCGGGCGTCTGCGGCATCGCGGGCATGTTTGCCGAGCGGATGCTCATCGAAGGCAACGTCATCGAGGGCACCGGCTGGCAGAAGATGGAGCTGAGCTGGGAGGCCGGGGCCATCAAGCTGCACAACAGCGTGAACGGGCTGATCCGGAACAACGTTTTCCGGAACACCTTCCGCGCGGACCATATCTGGCTGGACTGCGGGAACGTGAACAACCGGATCACCGGGAACCTCTTCCTGGACGGCATCGAGCAGCGGGAAGCGATCTTCATCGAGTGCACCCGGGACGGGATCAACCTGATCGACCACAACATCATCTGGAACGTGGAGGGCCGGTTTGATCCGGCGAAGGTCCCCGTGGAGCCCGGCTCCTCCGGCTGGTACAAGCTCCGGGAGCACGACGCGGTGAACGGTTACGGCGTCTACGGCGAGGGAACCGACCGGCTGCATGTGTCCCACAACCTGATCGGGAAGTGCCGGCACAGCGGGTATTACCTCAAGCCGGTGCCCTTCCGTATGCACGGCATGCTGCGGGGCGGCACCTCCCGGGACGCGAAGATCATCAACAACATCTTCTATGACTGCGGCGAGGCGGCCATCGATTTCCCGACCCGGGACAACACGGCGGAGGGCAACCTGTATGTGCGCATGCAGGGCGGCTATCTGCGGGTGATGTATCCGGAACCGGAGGTCTGCCTGGATCTGCCGTCCTGGCAGGAGTTCCTGGGCTTCGACAGGGAAGGACAGAACGCCTGGTTCGACATCGACCTGGACGAGGAGACCGGAAAAGCGGTCTTCCGGAAGGCGGACAGGGCGCCCCTCTCCTTCGGGAACGATCTGGAGCGGCTGAAGATGATCCTGGATCCCTCTGAAGTGAAGAAGGTTGCGGCGGATCCAGGCATCCCGGGAGAGGACAGGGAGACGGTGCTGCCGGGGCCGTTTGATCAATTCACAATTCACAATTCATAATTCATAATGATGAATTGTGAATCCAAGTTCCCAATGATTCGGCTAAGTAATGATGAATGATGACCCCCGGCTCCAAACCCGGTGAAGCAAAGCGTCTGTAATTATGAATTGTGAATCCTGAATTATGAATTATACACAAGGAGCGAAGCATCATGTTGAGACAGGTAAAGACGGAAAACGGCTGGGTGCGGGGCATTGAGGCGGCGGACCCGCGGATCACGGCGTTCAAGGGAATCCCCTTTGCCGCCCCGCCCACGGGACGGAACCGCTGGCGTGCGCCGCAGCCGTGCGAGAGCTGGGCGGGCGTGCGGGACTGCTGCCGCTTCGCGCCGATTTCCATGCAGTGGATCCCCGGCCTGGGGGACGACATCTACTGCCGGGAGTGGCATGTGGATCCGGAAATCCCCATGGGGGAGGACTGCCTGTACCTGAACGTCTGGACCAACGCCAGGAAGTCGGGGGAGAGGCTGCCGGTGCTGGTGTGGTTCTTCGGCGGCGGCCTGCAGTGCGGCTATCCCGCGGAGATGGAGTTTGACGGGGAGCGCATCGCCCGCCGGGGCGTGGTGGTGGTCACGGTGAACTACCGGGTCGGCGCCCTGGGCTTCCTGACCCATCCGCAGATCAGCGCGGAACAGCCGGAAGCGCCGGCCAACTTCGGCAACCTGGACCAGCAGGCGGGCCTCAGATGGGTGCAGCGGAACATCGCCGCCTTCGGCGGGGATCCGGGAAAGGTCACCATCGCCGGCCAGTCCGCCGGCGGCGGCAGCGTCATGAGCCAGGTGGCCTGCAAAGCGAACGACGGCCTGTTCCGGTACGCGGTGGTCATGAGCGCCATGATTTTCGATCCCTACATGCGCCGGGAGATCGGCCGCCCGGAGACCCTGAAGCAGGCGGAAAAGAAGGGCGAGGATTTCTTCGCCTTCCTGGGCGTAAAGAGCCTGGAGGAAGCCCGCGCCATGGACGCGGTCCGGCTCCAGCGCAGCTATGAGAAATACATGGAGAAGCACGTGCCGTTCTTCACCGTGCAGGACGACCTGTTCTGCACCGGCGATCCCATCGCCCTGTACCGGAAGGGCGAGTGCGTGGACGTGACCATGATGGCCGGCAACACGGGGGACGAGTTCCTGAACACCATTGACGCGAAGACCGCGCCGAAGCTGAAGCAGGAGGCGGAGCGCCTCTTCGGGGAGGACGCGAAAACCTTCCTGTCCTTCCCGGAAACGCGGAAGGTGCTCGCCGGCCAGGGCTGCTCGCCGGTCAGCGGCATCGAGTGCACCGTCAAGGGCGTGCTCTCGGACGTGGCGAAGGACGGCAGGAAGGGATACGCCTACTGCTTCAGCCCGGATATGCCGGGCTGGGACCATCCGGGCACCTTCCACTCCTCGGACCTGTGGTTCTGGTTTGAGACGCTGGCCAAGTGCTGGCGGCCCTTCACCGGGCGCCATTACGACCTGGCGCGGCAGATGTGCGACTATTTCTGCAACTTCATCAGGACCGGCGACCCGAACGGCAGCGATCTGTGCGGACAGACGCTGCCCCTGTGGGAGCCCTGGTCGGAGGAGAAGCCCTGCACGATGATGTTCCTGAAGGACGGCGCCGCGCCGTCGGCGGAGCCGCTTTCGCCCTTCAAGCGCTTTATTTGCGGCCGGATTATGGACCGGATGCGGGCAATCTGAGCCGAAACCGCAAAAAATGATCGGATGTAATACAATTTTAAGAAATACGAAATACGCGTTTCATACTTCCCGTTGACAGAAAAGGGCAACAGCCGATATATTACATTTAATTAAAGGAAACATCCGGATCGTGTAACAATCGGGGAGATGCAGGAGCACGACCGCTTGCCGGCGGAACGGTCCGCCGCGCCATAAAGGAGTGAGGGAGATATGAGATCGAAGATCTGGATCCGGCTGCTGTGCCTGACGCTGTGCCTGTCGGTCCTGCTGTCCTGCGTATCCGCGCTGGGCGAGACGACGAAGGTCGCCACCTATATGCTGCGCCTGAGGGAGAAACCCTCCACCAGCGCCAAGGTGCTGGACGCCTATCCCCGGGGAACCAGGGTCACCATCCTGAAAAAGGGTTCGGAATGGACGAAGGTCCAGGTGCACAGCAAGACGGGATATATGATGACTTCCATGCTGGCCTACGGGAAGTACAAGACGAAGGCGCAGCGGGAGGAGATCGCCACCGCGGCCACAACAAAGAAGACCGCCACCGTGGCTGCCGGCGACACCGCCTATATCATCAAGGGGACCTGGCTCAACCTTCGGGAGGAAGCAAACAGCAACTGCGCGGTCATCGCCTCCTTCCGCGGCGGCACCCCGGTCACCGTCATCCGCAAGGGCAGGTACTGGAGCTTTGTGGAAGTGAAAGGCCTCCAGGGATATATGTACAACGAATACCTGACCAGCGAAAAACCGTAAATGAAACCGGCACCGCGGTGCCGGTTTTAATTCATAATTCACAATTCATAATTCATAATGAGTAAAATGAAGGCAGTTTTTTGAAGCTGCTCTTTTATTTCTGAACCTCTTCTATCAGTTCAAGAACCCGCTTTGTTCCGTCCGCAGGAGGAGCATTCCTCAATGCCTCTTCCAGCACTTCCCGCTCTTCCCAGGTTTTCTCAATCTCTTCCGCCAGGGTTTCGGGCGTCATATCCTCCTGCATCAGCACCCGGCACAGGCCGCGCTTCTCCAGACTCTTCGCGTTCAGGATCTGGTCGCCGCGGCTGGCGCCCTTGGGGTAGGGAACGAGCAGCATCGGCCGGCCCAGGGCCTGGAACTCGCACAGGGCGTTGGCGCCGGCGCGGGAGAGGACGATGTCCGTGCAGGCCAGCACGTCCGGCAGCTCCGCGTCCAGGAACCCGACCTGCGTGTATCCGGGCGTCCCGTCCAGCTCAGGGTTCAGGTTTCCCTTGCCGCAGATATGGGCCACGTCGAACCGGGCCGTCAGCCGGTCCAGGGATTTCCGCAGGCAGTAGTTCACGCTCTGGGCGCCGGAGGAGCCGCCCATCATCAGCAGCACCGGCTTCTTCCCGTCAAAGCCCAGGAATTCCAGCCCCTTTTCCCGGCTGCCGGAGAACAGCTCCGGCCGCAGGGGCGTGCCGGTCATCTCCGCCTTTTTACCCAGCGCCTCGGCGCATTCCGGGAAGGTGGTGGCGAAGCGGCTGGCGAAGGGCTTGCAGAGCTTGTTGGCCAGGCCGGGGGTCAGGTCGCTCTCATGGCAGAGCACCGGGATCCGGTGCAGCCAGGCGCCGAACACCACCGGCACCGCCACGAAGCCGCCCTTGGAGAACACCACGTCCGGCTTGATTTTGCCCATCAGCCGGGCGGACTGGAACGCGCCCGCGATCACCCGGAAGGGATCGGTGAAGTTCTGCCAGGAATGGTACCGGCGGAGCTTGCCGCTCTTCACCGCGTGGTAGGTCACGCCTTCCACGGAGCGCATCTTCGGCGCTTCCATGCCGTTTTCCGTGCCGATGTAGTGGATTTCGTACCCGGCTTCCTTCAGCCGCGGGATGATGGCAAGGTGGGGCGTAACATGACCCAAGGTGCCCCCGCCGGTCAAAACGATCTTTTTCATGCGATTTACCTCGTATTGAACTGCAAACGGAAATCCGGAATCCCGGATTTCCGTTTCTGCTTATTTACTCTTGTGGAACAGCAGGCGCTCGTAGCGGTTCTGGTCGCAGCGGCGGACCATGATCTCCAGTTCCTCGTCGCCCATGACCGTGTTGCGGCCCTTGGCGTACTCCCCGTCCACGCGTCTGCGCATCTCCAGGATCAGCGGATCGCTCTTGTCGATGGCGTTGTCGCCGGTCAGGCGGAAGTAGTTGTTCAGCCAGTGGGCGATGGACGCGGTGCCGCCGCGGCTGTCCACGGCCACGGAAGCGGGCCGGTTCAGGATCTTCGCGGTGTCGAAGATATTGTAGATCTCCTCGTCCTTTAGCATGCCGTCGGCGTGGATGCCGGCGCGGGTCACGTTGAAGTGGCGGCCGACGAAGGGCTGCCGCGGGCTGATCTCCAGGCCGATCTCCCGCTCCATATAGTCCGCGATCTCGGTGATGGCGGTCAGGTCCATGCCGCCGTCGTCGCCGCGCAGGCTCTGGTACTCGATGGCCATGGCTTCCAGCGGGCAGTTGCCCGTGCGCTCGCCGATGCCCAGCAGGCTGCAGTTGATGCTGGAGCAGCCGTGGAGCCAGGCGGTGGCGGCGTTGGAAACAACCTTGTAGAAGTCGTTGTGGCCGTGCCACTCCAGCTGTTCGGCAGGTACTTCGGCGTAGTGCCGCAGGCCGTAGATGATGCCCTGCACGCTGCGGGGCAGCGCGGTGCCGGGGTAGCTGACGCCGTAGCCCATGGTGTCGCAGGCGCGGATCTTGATCGGGATCCCGCTCTCGCGGCTCAGCTCCATCAGGGCGCCGGCAAAGGGCACCACGAAGCCGTAGAAGTCGGCGCGGGTGATGTCCTCAAAGTGGCAGCGGGGACGGATGCCGTAATCCAGGGCGGACTTGACGATGCCCAGGTACTTGTCCATGGCTTGTTTCCGGGTCAGGTGCATTTTGTTGAAAATATGGTAGTCGCTGCAGGAAACCAGCACGCCGGTTTCCGCCACGCCGGCCTGCTTGACCAGCTCGAAATCCTTCTCGTTGGCCCGGATCCAGGTGGTGATCTCCGGGAATTCCAGCCCCGCGTCCTGGCACAGGTGCAGCGCCTTCTGGTCGTTCTCCGTGTAGAGGAAGA
>CAMKEI010000062.1 GCA_946411525.1 uncultured Clostridia bacterium
GATATCATGCGATTATAATAGCATGGATTCCTTAAAAATAGCTTAAAACAAAGATTGGAAATAGTACTTGTTGGTTTTATTTGGGCTGTTCAAATGGAAAGAACCGGTGCTGCACACACACCGGTTCCTTGGAAAGGGATGGATGAAGCATATACATATCATAACATCTCTGCCGGGGGATAGGAGGTAAACCAGCAGGGATGGGATATGTCTGGACGGGAGACGGCCGTTTCTCCCTTTGACAGGTACATCATATAACAGCAATCTAAACTGAACCTTAAGATAATTATTTTTTTGCCAGGTGTTTCATATCAGGGACGGTTCCTGGGTTTTCCCTGGCCATGGTTTCCCTGTTTTTGCATTGAAAAACCGGCGCTCCGGCCGGTGAAAGAGAGGTTTTATGCGTTTATATCCAGCATTCTGAGCAGCCGGATGAAGGTGTCCTGGCCATCCAGGCAGGTGTCTGTCAGCCAGCCTTTTTCGGTTCTCCATTCGGACAGTCCGCGGTAGTAGAACATCTTCTTTGAATCCTCAATGATGAACGGGATGATTCCGTGGTGAAGGCATTCCTTGAGGGCAACCAGGCGGCCGACTCTGCCGTTTCCGTCCTGGAAGGGATGGATATACTCGAATTCGGCATGCAGTTCAACAATATCGTTTATGGTTACTGCCGGCCGGGCGTTGTACGCCGCCAGCAGTTTTTTCATTGCTTCCGGAACGTCTTTCGGTTTGACGGTTTCATGTCCGCCGACGACGTTTGCCCGCATTTTGTAATCCCCGACGGCGAACCAGGAGAGCCTGGAATCTCTGGTATCGCTTTTAAGGATCCGGTGCAGTTCCTTGATGATCTCTTCGGTCAGCGTTTCTTCCGCCGTGTCGATCACATAGTCGATGGCCCGGAAATGATGAACGGTTTCCAGAATGTCGTCCACCGGAATCCCGTCCCCGACGTTGATTGTGTTGGTTTCGAAGATCAGGCGTGTCTGGTCTTCCGTCAGTCTGCTGCCTTCGATATGGTTGGAATTGTATGTCATGCGTACCTGCAGTTCATGATACAGGCCGCCGGAGATGCCGGCTTCCTTTTCGTCCCTCAGTATCTGCAGGATGGCGTTTTCGGATATTTCCCTGCAGAGGGACTGTACATCGCAGCCCAGGTAATCCGCGATCTTCTGAAGCGTAAGCCGGGACAGCTTTTCGCCTTTAGCGATCTTTGCAATCGTCCGGGAAGAAATGCCCAGCGCGGAAGCCATCTCCGATTTTGTCGTTTTCTTTGCGGTAAGGATGTTGTTCAGGCCTTCATAGGAAATCATTTCACCGCCTCCTGTCTTTACTTATTATATGCAAACATGAGAAAAAAGTAAAGATCACAAGCAGCCGGGAAACAGAAAAGTAAAGGTAGAACTTTCACAGGGGGCGAATCTCTTTCGACCGCCGGTGGCGTTTCACAGGGGGCGAACCTCTTTCGACCGCCGGTGGCGGAAGCTTCGAAAGAAGTGAGGTCATGCGAAACGAGCGATCTCCCCTGTGGGGAGTCGCGACGATTGAGCATGCGGACCGGTTCTCCTGTACAACTTTTCTGTCTGTATTGTTAAGCTGATCTTCGGATCGGCTTTTTTCATTTTTGGCCTGTTTCTTTGAAAGCGATTTTTGACAATAAAAAAAGGGCTTTCCCCTCAGATTTCCGCTAATTTGGGCAATTTGGACAGACTGATCCCTTTGAATCTTTGGATCAGGCTTGCATGCTCAATTTCGCCGGTTTGGCTGCGCAATTCGAGCGGCATATGCACTTTGGGTATTTTGCGCAATTAATTGTACTTTTTCTGAGATTGCAGTAAGTTTTGCCATGTGGTACACAAACCATACGTGCGGCTCTCCCAATGGAACATCCTGCAGAAGAAAAGAGCACCAAAAACGCCGAAAAGAAGAGAGACGACACGGGGACAGTCCTGCCGTTTGGCACATTTACTGTGAACCGTCAGAACCGTCCCCGTGTGTCTCTCCAACAGGAACTTCTTGTGCTATAAAACCGCTTTCATTTCATTGTTTGTCTCAGTTTACTCTGCGACAAACATCAGCCCCATTCTCCTGCACCACGCCTCCGTCGTTCCTCCCGCCGGAGCGAAGATCTGCACAAAGATCTCTTCGTCGAACGCCTCGTCGTCGATCGCGCAGTTCTTCGGCAGCCTTACCTGCTTCAGCCCCGTGCATCCCACGAACGCATTCTTCCCGATGGACGCGACCTTGTCTCCCGCGTATACGACCGTGAGCTTCTTGTTCCCTTCAAACACGCTCTCCTGTATTTCTGTCAGCCCCGCCGGCAGGGTGATCGTTGGCGTGCCGTACACCGGCTTCGTCAGCACAAATGTGATCACCTCATACCGGTCCATCGGTCCGTCGAACTCGAAGGAGTATTCGCCGAACGCGTCGCACCACGGCACCATCCACGTCTCGCAGTCGCCTCTCCGGGTCGCTCCGCCCGGCAGCCAGATGCCCACGTCATAGTTTCCGCTGCCGTCCACGTCGAGCTCATAGTGCCCGTCCGCCAGTTTTACCAGGTCGCAGGTCTCCTCGCCGTACACGATGCTCTCCAGCGCTTCCACCGGGATCATCACTTCGTTGCTTCCCGTGTACGCCTGCAGGCCGACCCTCAGCTCCGCTTCCCGTACGCCCTTCACCGCGGAGATCGCGATATCGTGCGCGGGCATCTCGATAGTGTCCACCGGTTCGCCGTTCTGGTCGTATCCCAGCGGCACGTTGTCCACCTCGTACGCCCCCGTCAGGTAGAGGTCATCTTCGATGGTCTCTTCCGCGTTGTCGCTGAAATAGATCCTTACTTCATCCCCCGGCGCTGCCTGGGTGATCCGTACTATGTTCGCGTTGTCGTCATAGCAGTAGGCCATCGCCGTCCCGTCGCTGATGATCTGGTATCCCTTTTTGAATTCGACGGTCAACACCCGGCCGCTGAGCAGCCCTTCCGGATCGCTCCACAGCGTCAGCTCCCCGTCGCATCCGAACAGGATGTCCTCCGGATACAGATACCCGTCCGGAACATCCTCGGCGTAGATCACATATTCGTCGCCCGGCTTCAGGTAGTACAGGTAATGGTGGTATTGATCGCTGATCCACTCGTCACGTCCCCAGTCCGGATCCCCCGTGTTCTCCACCCGGAAGCGGACGCCCGGCAGGCCGTTTCCTGCCTCGTCCACCGCCGCGATCTGGATATTCCCAGCCCGGTAGATCTCGAATTCCGTCTCGATATAGACCGAGTCGCCCCCCGCGGCCAGGGTGTAAACAACCCGGTACCTTCCGGGTTCCGCCGGCGCACCGTCCATCTCGTTCCATTCATCCGTCGTCGGGTCGTATTCCAGGCAGGACATCCGTTCTCCCAGTCCGGGGAACGCGCCTATATAGATTCCGGGGGTCCAACTGACCAATTTCTCCTGCTCGTTGTATACCGGGTCCGGCGCGATCAGCTCCACCGTCAGCTCGCTTTCTTCAAGGTAGCACCCGTCGTTCTTACATACCGCCGTCAGCCTGCTGCGGTCTTCCGGCCAGCTGTATTCAAATTGATGCACGTGCCCCGTCAGGTAGGCTTCCGTCTGGTTCTCTGCGTCCCACTCGACCGCACTGCCGGAGACAGTCGTAAAGTACGTGTCCGGGTCCGCCGTGTTGTGATCCGAGTAGTTTTTCGTGAAGACGCCGCCGACGCCGGTTTCCGCCCGGTTTCCGCCGAGCCTGACGCTGATCGGCGCTATGTTTGTCAGCGCCCCGTCAATCTCGATCACCGTGTTCAGGTTCTGGATCTCAAGATCGCAGTTATCCGTGCTGGTCGTGTTGAAGGCCGGGTTCCCGCGGAGCGTGAATTCCGGCGTCACACTGCTGTCCACCATCACGCCGCACTGGTCCGCGTTGATGTTTCCTCCCCGGATCCGCAGCGCTGTGTTCGCCCCGCCGATGTACACGCCCTGGCCGCCGTTTCCGCTCATCACCGCGGATATTGTGCCGCCGTTGATGTTTGCCGTTCCGTTTTCGTCCAGGTAGATTCCTGCGCCGTCCGCGCCGTTCCCCTGCAGCGTCCCGCTGTTCAGGATCAGGGATCCCTTCAATTTATCGCTTAAGCCGGTCACGTACGCGGCCATCGCCCCGGTTCCGTTTGCTTTGATCGTGCCGCCGAAAATCTCGGCCTTTCCCGTGCCGGCCGGTCCTTGATCTGTGATTGCGTCGCATCCCACGATGTAGAGGGCTGTGGCCTCTGCGGCCGTGGCGGTGATGCTGCCGCCCTCGATGGTCACGTCGCCGCATACATACAGCGTATAATCCGGCGCCTGGATCGTTCCGTTCTTGATCACCGCTTTCCCTGGCCAGTCCACGATCACCGCCGTCTCGCCCGTCGCTTTCACCGTACCGCCGTTGATCGTCACCGTTCCCTTGTCCAGGATCGCCTCGTTGACCGCGGTGACCGTGCCGCCGTTGATGGTAGCGGCACATCCTTTCTCCAGCGCGATGGTCTTGTTCGTCGCTTTGACCGTTCCGCCGCCCATGCTCAGTGTTCCAAAGTAGGCTTGGGATGACGTGTTCCATTCTGTGTCCACTTTGTTGACGTTTGTCGATTTCAGCGTCACCGTCTGGCTTGTCGCGTTCACGCTGCCCCCTGTGATGTTCACGCTGCCTTCGCTGATGATCGCGTTCGAGCTCGCCGTAATTGATCCGCCGCTTATCGTAAAGCTGGATTCGGGCATTACGTACACCGCGTTCTTCGTCGAAGTCACGATCGTGCCGCTCTCCACATTCAGCGTCCCGCCGTGTACGTAGCCGTTCTCGTTTACCTCGCCGACCTGGAATACCGTCCCGGCTCCGAGGACCTTTCCGCTCGTGCCGCTGTCCTTCAAGGTGACCGGGTAGTCATAGATCGCGATCCGGTATGTCTGCGTGTTCAGCACATGCCCGTTCAGGTCGATCGTAGTGACTGCGTGTATATGGACATCTCCCGTCAGCGTAATGTCTGCGCCGAGTCCGACCGTTCCTCCTGCCGCGACCGCGGTTTTGAATTCATCAAAAGTCGTTGCTTCGGTTTCCGCCTCGGCTCCTGTCATGCCGAGGATCAGCGCTGTCATTACGGCCATGCATACCAGCAACCCCCGGATGGTTTTTTTCATATTTCGTCGTCCCCCTTTTGCAGGTTTCTGTATCTTCAGTGTCTTTTACCCATCACTTTATACTACCATATCCGTTCGTCTCCTTCAACCAGAATTGTTCTTTCCCTTACAGACATTTTTCTGGACATTTCCCGTCCTCCTCTGCTATACTTAACATGACCGGACCGGAATAATCTGAACCGTCTTTACCCCTCATTTGTGAAGCATGAATTATCAAGATTTTATCCGCAGCCTCGATCTGAAGGCCCGTGAGAGCAATACCCCGCTCTTCGGTACCTTTGAGCTTACGCCCCTCTGCAATCTCGCCTGCGGCATGTGCTATGTCCGCCTTTCGCCGGAGCAGTTCAGGGGCAGGGATCTTCTTTCTGTCGATACCTGGAAGGATCTCATGCGCCAGGCCTTTGATGCCGGCATGTTCGAGGCGACGCTCACCGGCGGGGAGTGCCTCACATATCCCGGCTTCGAAGATCTCTTTCTCTTTCTTCAGTCCCTTGGCTGCAATATCACCGTCATGACCAACGCCGTCCTCCTCGCTGAGCGGCGCCTCTCCTTCTTCCGGGATCATCCGCCCGCCCTCATCCAGGCCACCCTCTATGGCTGCTCTGAGGATTCTTATGAGCGGGTCACCGGCAGCCGGGTCTTCGGCCGTGTGGTGGAAAATCTCCGCCGCGTCCGGGAAGCCGGCCTTCCCCTTTCGGTTTCCGTGACCCCGAACAGCTTCCTCGGCGAGGATGTCTTCGATACGCTCCGCCTGGCCCATTCCCTCTCGGAGGATGTCTATGTCAGCTCCTCCCTCTTTACGCCGGCGGATGAGCCCTGGCGTGCCGGGGAGTCTTCGGATCTCCCGGATGAGTTCTATGCCCGCCTTCTCCGTCTGCATTCGGAGCTGCAGGGTCTTCCCCTGTATGAGGAGGTTCCCCTCTCTTCGCTCCCCGAGCCCGGCGGTCCCTCCCATTCCTGTGAGGAATGCGGGCTGACCTGCGGCGGCGGCCGTTCCGGTTTCGTTCTCTCCTGGAAGGGGGAGCTGAAGATCTGCTCCCGCCTGGATGTCCGTGCGGATCCCCTCCGGGACGGCTTCGCGGAAGCCTGGCGGCGGATCAGTGAGGTCGCGAACTCCTGGCCCCGCGTCCCGGAATGCTATGGCTGTCCTTATGAGGATCGCTGTTCTCCGTGTGCCGCGAATTTTATGCGCTATGCTCCGCCCGGGCAGCTGCCATCCGGCCATTGTATGCGTATAAAGTATTGGATAAGCAAAGGAATTCTTCCCGTTCCTGCCTGCGGCACTCCCGGGGAATGAGTCCTTTGTATATACTGGAGATAATGATTTGAAAGGAGAAAAATCATGTTCGGCAAAAAGAAAGCCTACGAAAAGCCGGATCTCGAAAGGATCCCCCTGGATGAGTCGGAAGTCACTGCTGTCGTCGGCGGCGTCTCCACCAAGAGCAAGAAAACAACCGTCGATACCTCCATCGATAACGAGACCACCTCCGTCACCGACACCTCTATTCAGGGCCAGTTTGTTCCCGGCAACGGGGATGTTGGCCGGGGACGCGGACGCGGCGGCGGCTGTGACGGTGTACCCTATCACCGTAATGCCCGTACCTTCTCTTCTGGCCGCAACAGCGGCTGCTGAGGTCTGCCATGAAAGCGCGTGAAGGGTTCATCCTCCGTAATCTCGTCGGTGAGCTGGTGCTCATGCCTGTCGGCGCCGAGATCCGGTCCTTCCAGGGCCTGATCCGCCTGAACGGTCTTTCTGCCTTCATCTGGCAGCATCTTCAGCAGCCCACTACCCCCGATGCCCTCCTCGATGCCATCCTCTCCGAGTATGACATCGACACCCCCACCGCCTCCGCCGACCTTTCCGAGACCTTGGTCAAAATGCGTTCCATGGGCCTCCTCGAAGGCTAAAAAGCTGCAGCGCATAATTCCCGAAGCCTATACTTTGGCCTCGGGAATTCTTATACTCTCAGGAACTCCATATACTCAAAAAAACAAACAAAAACCTTCATAAGACGGGAAACGACACAGAGGGACGGTTCTGCCACGCGGTACACACAGTGTACCACGACAGAACCATCCGTTATGTAATGCCCAAGTGTCAAGCGGGAAATTGAGTATTCCGTCCGAGATTGAGCATCGCCACCGGGCAAATTGAGCACCGATGCGCAATGCTACTACAACTGGATGGCGAACGCTGCCGAACGTGGAAGAAAAAAGAATATCAACAAAGATACCATTACTTTATTCCGCAAGCGCGGTATTTCAAGTATAAAGGAGTTCGTGTATAATGTGGGCAGCTCGGAAGCCTTAGTCAGAGTAACTTTGATCAGTTGGGAGACGAGCTACCGCCGAAGGCGGTTTAGTTCAATCGGAATTTGTGGGGGAGACTGATGATAAATCTGCGTAAAATGACAGAAGATGAGTTTCGTGCTTTCAGAAAGACCAGTACTGCGGATTATGCGGTTGATCTGATGAAAGGACGGAATATAGGCCCGGAGCAGGCGCTGATGGAAGCGGAAGAGGAATTCGACGCAGATCTGCCTGACGGGCCTGATACAGAAAACAGCTTCATGATGAATATCGAAAACGGAAACGGAAAAAAGTCGGATGGATCTTTTTTAAATATTATGTTCGCGAAGACGACGACCAATACTATGTGTTCCTCGAAGATCTGCTGATATTCGAACCGGAAAGAAGGAAGGGTTTTGCGTCTGCGGCAATCCATGAGATGTCTGCCAAAGGCTTCCATCAGAAACCGCGCATTGCTGCGTTTCTGCCGGTCTATTCGATCTCCATGCCTGATCCGCATCAGGAGCGATGCATTGGAGAGATTCGTATAGAGCTCACCATGATGCTCATACAGTTGGAACGAATAAATCAGCATGATGCCAATGAGCGCCTCATAGGGCACCGGATGTCCCAGACAATTCTCACAGTGCCGATGGATTTCACGAAGGGTGATCTCCCAGTTAGGGGAATTGCCCGGCAGGAAACTCTGATTGAAGTATTCCTGGAGACGTTCGCTGCCGTCAAAGCATTCGCTGCGATACTTCCAGTACGCAGCTCTGTAATGGTTACGGGTTTTCATATCGTGTTCACCTCCCTTGCCCGGTGGTCGGAGTGGTCGAACGGTGGTTGAGAAAAACAGTTTGACCACCGACTTTGGGCCTTGCTATGTAATACCGTTCCTTCGAAAAATCCGCCTGATTTGCCGTGAAATAGATGTGTACGCCGCTGCCGCTTGGACTGTATTCCGTAGGGCTGTCCATGATCCGGATGATTTCCCTGGCCATTTCGGTCAGTTGGCCGTTCTCATCTACGCAATGGTCGATATCAATGGCCCAGAGGCCGTTATCGATCCGAACACCAATACCGCTTGCACCGGATGTCTGGAGTGCCATGACAGCTTCAGCATAGCTTCCGAAGGTTTCCGGATGATTGGTTTGTGCCCGGTGATCCGGTTGATTCGGATTGTAAGGAACCTTGGTAGGCTTTCCGTTGCGCTCTTCCTTCTTCCATATGCAGAACTGGTATCGGTCCTTCATGGTTTCAGGAATCTGCGCCTGTTGGGGGTCGAATAATTGGGAATTCACTTCTCACACTCCCTTCTTCCCATCATTCGGAGAATGGTTCTCACCTCCCGTCATAATGTAATTGGTTTCCTTGCCCAACTCCGCTACCGTTCTTCCTGATCCAGCCCCTTGTGTGAGGTCTGCCCGTATCCTTCCTAACCCTTTCGGATCGCGCCGTAGCTCGGAAGTCATATCTATTGCGGATGGGGTATTCTGTTTTCAAGGTCCTCCAGGATGCAATTATCTCTTGCATCCTGGGACCATTTTAACGTATAATGTCACCGATAAGAACTACCCAAACGGTGATTCAAACGGTGATTTTATGAAAAAACGGATTTATGCTGTCACGCCAAGGGATGTCGGGGGTATCGGGGATCTGATCTTCGATACTATTCAGTTTCCGAACTATCAAATTGACAAAGAAACTGGATTGCTGATTCCGGTTTACCATGATAAATCGAAATTGCTGAATGCAGGCGAAAACAAACCGACCGGAGATCAGCTGCTTTGTAGTCTTTACAATTTTTATGATCAATTCAACAAGCCGGATTGTACCGCTTCAAAGCAGGAAATGGTTCGTGCTTGGTGTATCGATAACGCTCATCCGTATAATCTCCGGGAATTGTATTTTGATTTGACCGATAAGGAATACTCATTTGAATCAGATTCAAGCTATGTAAGACGTGATGGCATTGTGGATGCGCAACAATTCATGGATGATTGTGCAAAACTATACCATCACTTTAGTTACTATCTGGCTCTGGAAGATTTGAAAAAAGGCAAACAGCGCCGCGCTTTCGATCTTAATCATGAAGGCAGAGAAACAACCGGGTATGATTACTTTGAACGGTATAAATGGACAAAGAGTCATAAACTACCTGATCTTGGGCTGAGTCCGGATGCCAACATTGTTGAAGAAATGCAGGCAGAAAACGCATATTGGGAAGCACATCCGGATGAAAAAGGCGTTAGAGCTGTTTCGATAGAAACCTACCGCGGGTTTGCTACATCTCCCCTCAATGATATGGATGAACTGTATGAAAAGCTGATCGATGGATTCCCGACATTCAGAATGTGTCTTGATCGGATTCCTCAAACCCATTCTTTTGGCTTGCTTGTACAGGTGGATTCCGTTTTCGATATCGCTTGGTATGCCTTTGCTAGTTATGTCACAATGAATTCTTCCCCGAACGAAGAATATGGACTATACAAGCCGCGGGTTTGCAAAGCCTGCCAGAATCTGTTTATCCCAAATGGCCCCAGGCAGGAGTACTGTGATGAGGTCGAATGTCAGCGTTCCAGGAAACGGAAAAATCGTAGAGATTGCAACGAGAGAAAGAGGGAGATAATGATCTCGTCCAGAATTGCTCCAAAGAGGTAATGTAACTGTTGGGAATAAATTAGAAATATAGACAAAAAAAGAAAGAAGGACTGAAAATGGACGATAAACAGATCGACGGAACTGAACGCTATTGATGAAAATAAAAAACTCCTGAAGT
>CAMKEI010000063.1 GCA_946411525.1 uncultured Clostridia bacterium
CTGTTCAGGCCGCCCATGATGCCGGCCAGCGCCACAGGGCGGTTGCCGTCGCAGATCACGAGGTTTTCAGGCGTCAGGGAGAATTCCTTTTCATCCAGTGTCTGGATCTTCTCACCGTCCCTTGCCCGGCGGACGATAATCTTCCGCTCCTGCAACTGGTCCATGTCAAAGGCGTGCATCGGCTGGCCGATCTCCAGCAGGACATAGTTCGTGATATCCACCACATTGGAGATACTCCGCAGGCCGCACAGGGCCAGATGCCGCTTCATCCACCGCGGACTCTCCCCGACGGTGATGTTCCGTACCCCGTGTCCCAGGTAACGGGGGCAGAGGTCCGGCGCTTCCACGGTAATATCCAGGTCCGGAAATACGTAATCGCTGGCGGTATAGTCCGTCGCGGGCATCTTCAGTTCCCTGCCCAGCGCAGCGGCAACCTCGCGGGCGATCCCCAGCACGCTCTGGCAGTCCGGCCTGTTCGCGGTGATGGAAATATCAAAGATATAATCGTCCAGGCCGACGACCTCCCGGATATCCGTTCCGGGAACGGTATCCTTCGGCAGATCCATCAGGCCGTATACTTCCGCGCCCGGATACAGGTCGTCGTTCAGCCCCAGTTCCTCGCCGGAACAGAGCATCCCTTCGGAAGGAATGCCCTTGAGGGGTTTCGCCTTGATGGTCACGCCGCCGGGCAGCGTGGAATTGTCCAGCGCGGCAGGGGTATGCATCCCGGCATACACGTTCGGCGCGCCGGTTACGATCTGGACCGGATTGCCGTATTCTCCGCAGTTTACCTGGCAGATGAACAGATGCGTTCCTTCCACCGGTTCGCAGGAAAGCACTTCGCCCACGACCACGCGGCTGACTTCCTTCCCCAGGTCGATCAGCTCTTCCACTTCAAATCCGCAGCCGAACAGCTTCTCTTCCAGTTCCTCCGCGGAGATATCGATATCCACATATTCCTTTAACCAACTGTACGGTACCTTCATACTGATTGCTACTCCTTTAATTCTGAATTCTGAATGATGAATTCTGAATTATTCTCTGAACTGTTCCAGGAACCTCATGTCATTCTCAAACAGCAGTCCGATATTGTTGATCCCGTACTTCAGCATGGTGATCCGTTCGATGCCGATACCGAAAGCGATGCCGGAGTATACGTTCGGGTCGATCCCGCAGTTTTCCAGCACATGGGGATGCACAACGCCGCCGCCAAGCACCTCGATCCAGCCGGTGTGCTTGCACAGGCCGCAGCCCTTGCCGCCGCATTCGAAGCAGCTCACGTCCACTTCGACGCTCGGTTCGGTGAAGGGGAAATAGCTCGGCCGCAGCCGTGTCCGTACGTCTGCGTCAAAGATCTGCTGCACGAACTTGTCCAGCATGCCCTGCAGGTCGCACAGCGTAATTCCCTTGTCAACCACCAGGCCTTCCATCTGATGGAACATGGGGGAATGGGTCGCGTCGCTGTCGGAGCGGAAAACCCGTCCGGGCACCAATACCTTGATCGGCGGTTTCTCCATATCCATCACGCGGATCTGCCCTCCGCTGGTCTGCGTCCGGAGCAGCAGGTCGTTCTCCAGATAGAAGGTGTCCTGCATGTCGCGGGAGGGATGATCCTTCGGCACGTTCAGGCGGGTGAAGTTATGATCGTCGTCCTCGATCTCAGGCCCTTCGAAGATCTCAAAACCCATACCGGCGAAAACGTTGATCATCTCGTTTTTCACCAGCGTCAGGGGATGCAGCCCGCCAAGCGGCATTTCTTTGCCCGGCAGGGTGATGTCCACCTGCTCCCGGCGGTTGCGCGCAGCCAGCTCCAGTTCGTCCATCCTTGCGCTCAGGCGCTGATACTTCTCTTCCACCTGGACCTTGAAATCGTTAATCACCTTGCCCATGGCAGGCCGGTCTTCCTTGGCGACGGCGCCCAGGCCCTTCATCAGGTCCGCCACGGCGCCTTTCTTCCCCAGGAAATCCTGCCAGAAGGCAGCCAGGCTTTCCTTCGTGCCGATCTGGCCGATTCGCTGCTCCATCTGCTCCTGCAGGGCCTTGATCTTCTGTTCCATGCATCTCTCTCCCGTAGTCTGATAATAGATAAACAGCGTGATAACAGCTGTGAACGGTGTCATCATGCCACCGCTCACCGTAATTATGCATTATGAATTATGAAGTGTGAAATGTCAATTGTTTCTTACTGGGCGTTCTTCACCAGTGTCTTGATGTCTTCCACCACGGCCCTGACGTCCGTGTTCGCCGCCATGTTGGCCTCTACTGTCTTGCAGCTGTGAAGCACGGTCGTGTGGTCCCTTCCGCCGAACACATTGCCGATCTGCGGCAGGCTCATGCCTGTCATCTCCCTGGTCAGGAACATCGCAATCTGCCGCGGCACCGTGATTTCCCGCTTCCGTGTCGGTCCGGTCATGTCGTCCATCGTCATGCCGTAATAATCACAGACCGTATTCATGATCAGCTCCGCCGTAATCTGCTTGTGCCGTTTGGAGTCGAAGATCTCCTTCAGGGCGCGTTCGCACAGATCGAGCGTGATCGGTTCCTTCACCAGGCTGGAATAGGCAACCAGCCTCGTCAGGCAGCCTTCCAGCTCCCGGATGTTGCTGTCGATCTTGCTTGCGATCAGCTGCAGCACCTCGTCCGGCACCTCGATATGCTCCTGTACGGTTTTTTCCCGCAGGATTGCCACCCGCGTGTCGACGTCAGGGCGCTGGATATCCGCTACAAGCCCCCACTCAAAGCGGCTGCACAGCCGCTCTTCGAGCCGCTGGATATCTTTCGGAGGTTTGTCGCTGGTCAGGATAATCTGCTTATTGTCGTTATGCAGCTCATTGAAGGTGTTGAAAAATTCCTGCTGCGTGCTCTCCCGTCCCGCAATGAACTGGATGTCGTCCACCATCAGCACGTCGACCTTCCGGATCTTCTCCCGGAACTCGTAGGTCTTCTTCTGCTGAATCGCGCTGATCAGCTCGTTGGTAAAGCTTTCGCTGGTCATATACAGGATCTTCTTCTTCGGATCCGCCTCATGGATGAAGTGTCCGATTGCCTGCATCAGGTGGGTCTTTCCCAGTCCCACGCCGCCGTAGATAAACAGCGGGTTGTATGCTTCTCCCGGGCTTTCCGCCACAGCCAGCGCCGCAGCCTGGGCAAAGCGGTTGGCGTTGCCCACCACGAAGCTTTCAAAAGTGTACTTTGGATTCAGACGGGGATCGTTGTCATCGGGTGTTTCCGCTTCCGAATCCACCCGATTATTGTATGCTTCCTTGCTGAGCAGTTCAATCTTCATCGGCCTTCCTGCGGCCTCGCTCAGGCGTTTTTCGATCAGGTCGGCGTATTTGTTCTGGATCATGGAAATCATCCGGTCCATCTTGACCAGGATGAGCAGCGTATCGTCCTCAAGGATTCCCGGAACCATATTGCCCTCTACCCACGTGGAATAGGACACGTAGGGCATGTCCCGCGACAAAAGGGCACAGGTCTGCTCCCAGAGCGACTCGATATTCATTCAGTCATTCTCCATTCGGTTCAGATAATAAACCGCGTCTGCGGGTAAAATCGGGATGACGCCTCTGAGGCGGCAAAAAAAACGCACGATGGATTCGTGGGCTGTGGAAAACCGGACTGTGGATAACTGTCCTTTTTCGAACCGGCTCGACTATAATATCAAAAACATTCCGGAATATCAAGGATTCCTGACCTGTGGATAAAAGTGTATAAATTGATGAAATTTTAAGGTTTTCTTCATTTGTTCAGACAAGGTTTTGTGCCGTCCCGATGCGTCTCCACAAGATTTATGGTTTTGGTAAAATCTGTTACCCGTATTTTTACTGTTCTCCGCATCCTTTGACATTTTACGTCTGAAAAGTTAACAATTACTTCATTTTATGATATGATATTTCTGCTGTTCTGAAACTGACGGTATTAAAATGAAGCAATGCTTTTCGGAGGGATCATCATGATCGAGTCCTGGCATGTAAGGGAAACGCTGCGTTCGCGCTTCGGTTCCGCGCTGGTGGATGTTCCCGGCATCTGGGACCGTGCCGCAGCGCTTCTCCGGAACTATGCCCCTTACCGGGATACCTTCAGCGATCTGGCTGCCCGGCTGGAGGACGTGCTTTTCAATTCAGTCTATGAACAGCTGGGGCCCTCCATGGGGGCTCAGATGGACAGCGGTGCAGTCCGCCGGATCCGGTCCGCCGAACTGAAGGACGCCGCCGACGACGTGATGGGCCTGCTTTTTGATCAGCTCAAAGTCTATTCCGTCAATTACGACTCCCTCCATGATTACTGTATGAACACCGGATCTTTCGCCGCCATGCGTGTCCTGTATACGCGCTATAAGGAGTTCATGCCTGCTTCCGAACGGAAAATTCTCGCCCGGATCATCCGGGACAGCCGGCCCCGGCCGGAATGGGAAAACTGGCTCGAGCCGGAAGATCTTCCGCCGGCTTACCGTTAATACAGTATGCAATGATATGAAACAGAGAGGTTCCGCCGTGAAAAAAAGCCTTTGCCTGCTGCTGTCCGTCCTGCTGTTCCTGCCTGTCCTGGCCGGTGCGGAAACAGTTGTTACAAGTTTTTATCCCGTCTGGATCCTGACCCGGAATCTGGCCGAAGGAATCGACGGAATCGAAGTAGTCAATCTGGCTGAAAACGTCTCCGGCTGTCTGCATGATTATTCCCTGCAGAATTCGGATATGGCGGTGCTTGCAAAAGCAGACGCCCTGCTGATTAACGGCGCGGGCATGGAAGCCTTCCTGCCGGTCATCACCTCCGCGTTCCCGGAACTGCCCGTCATCGACGCAACCGAAGGCCTGCCTTTCCTCAGCGAATCGGATATTGTCGAATTCGGGGAACCGGAAGAGGGAGAAGAAATCAATTCCCATCTCTGGCTTGATCCGCAGCGCGCCGCGGGCATGGCAGCCAATCTTGCCGCGGGGCTGATCCGTCTTTTCCCCGGCCTTGCGCCGCAGATTACGGAAAACCTGAACACGTACACCGGCCGGCTGCTTGCGCTGGATGAAACGATTCAGGAGGGGCTGGCCGGAACGGAACGAAAAGTCATTGTCTTTCATGAAGCCTTCCCCTATTTTGCCGAAGCATATCATCTTTCCGTCGCAGCTGTCGTCAACAAGGAACCGGAAGATACGCTGCCCACTGCCCAGCTGGTCCGCATTGCGGAACTGATCGCGGCAGAGCAGGATATGCCACTGATCCTGAAATCAAATGAAGAGGACCCGGCCGTCAATACGCTGGTCAACGAAACCGGCGTCCCGGTCTGTGAACTTGACCCGATGACCTCCGGCCCCGACGATCCGCCCCTTGACTATTATGAAACAGTCATGATCCTGAACATGAAAACCCTGCAAGACGCATTGCGTTGAATACCCGTAATCATCACCGAAAGGACGTTCTGTAAATGTTCAGCGTGAGTCCGGAGATCTACTCTGTCCTCTCCCTAGCCTCACGCTGGCTTTTTGCTTTTTTTGCCCTGATGCTCCTCCTTTTTGCGCTGGCCTGGCACCATTCCGACCGGAAGGAGCGCCGTGACCGTTTCAGAAACCTGCCCGGCGCGGGAACCGTCGGAGAGCTGGTCGTGTTGTCCGGCAGCGATGAACTGCCTCCGGACACCTGGTTCCCGGTGCCGCGGGAGGGCGTCCTCGGTTCCCTGCGTTCCTGCGATCTGGTCGTGCCGTGCCCCGGCGTCCGGTCCCAGCATCTGGACTTTTCCTGGCAGGACGGAACCGGGCTGCTGATCCGTCCGCGTATCGGGTGTGAGGTGCTGGTGGACGGTATCCCCGTATCCCGGCACGGAACATATGCGGACGCTCCGCTGCTGCACGGTTCTTTGCTTCAGGTCGGCAGCGCGGTACTCCGGCTCCAGCTTTTTGCCGCTCTTTCCCATACCAGCCGTCCTTTCGCGCCGCAGGCGCCCGTCGGCAGCCCCGTTGAATCCGGCGCCTGGACGCCTCCCGTACAGGATCCGAATGCCGCCGTGCAGCCATGGCAGATCCCGCCGGATCAGGGATACGCTCCTGCCCCGCCTCCGCTTTCGCCGCCGGCGGCAGAGCCGCTTCCGCCGGCGCAGCCGCCGCTGAACCGGCCGCAGGCGCCGCAGCGCGTGAAGCGTGCTGACCGCTGGAAGGAGGATTGGAGCGAATGAACAGGCAAAAATCCTCCGCACGTTTCCGTTTTACAGCCGCGTCCATGCTTCTGGCCTGCCTGATCTTCCTGGTTCCGGCGCTGCGGGACGGGAATCCCACCCTGTTCCTGCTGGCAGCGCTGCTGCCCTGTGTGATGTTCCTCTGCGATACCGTGGTGGCGCGCATGTTCTCGCTGGATCGGATGATTACCGCCCTGATCCTCTGGCTCTGCGCCGCCGGCATTGCGGCATATGCGCCGTCCGACCCGGACGCCACCCTGGCGCAGGCGCTGCGCTGCGGCTCGGCACTGATCGCACTGACAGCCGGCGGAATCATGATCCGTTCGCTTTCTCCGTCTTTGCTGACGTCTGCCTGCACGGCGTTCCTGGGATTGCTGCTCCTCGCCGGAAAGCTGCTTTCACCTGCCATGTCTCTTCCGCTGACGGAAGCGGCGCTGGCGCTGCTGCTGATTGCTTTTGCTGCGCTGCTGTCCCGTCAGGGGCCGGTTTCCGCGCTCGTGCTGGGCGCTGCGGCACTGGTGCTGCTTCTTGTCCGCGGCGAAATGACGGAGGCGGTGCTCTGGAGCCTGGCTGTTCTCCTGCTGGTTTATGCTGCGGACGGCAGGGCTGTTGTTGTCCTGCCCGCGCTGGCGGTTGTGCTCCTGCTCTTTTTCGGAGCATTCACGCTGCTGCCGGTTCAGGGCTTTCCTCAGAATCCGTCTTCGTTCAGCGTGCTGGCCTCTGCCGGCGCCGTTGGCGCCGATCCGCTGCCGGAAGGGTTTGCCTGGCCAGACAGCGTTTCCATTTTTCCGCTCCTTGCAGGGAGCTACGGCCTGTTATTGTCCGGGATGACCGCCCTGCTGTTCCTTCCGCTGACTCTTCGCGGGACTTCCGTGGCTGCTTCTGCCCGTACCCGCTTTCATGCCGTACTGGCCATGGGCGTATCCCTGCAGCTGGCGCTTCGCGCACTGGCGGCCCTGATTTCCGTTTTCGGGTTTCTGCCGCTGTCCGGCCTTCGGCTGCCATTCTTGACTTCTTCCCTGCCCGATCTTTGCGCCCAGGGATTCATTGCCGGCCTGCTCTGCGGCATCTCCGGCCGCAACGACGCCGACCTGGCTGAAGATGCCCATCTGGCGATGCTGGCCAAATGATCCGTCGGCCGTTCCGTGAATGATCCTGCTTAAAACGCCGTCTGAAAGGATGTATCCATGAAACAGATGCGTTCCCGTTTCCGCCTGATCACGCTCCTGCTGGTATGCGCTTTCCTGGTCGTACTGGTTCTGTGTACAGGAAGCGTGCTGAAAACAAACGGTGTGACGATTTCTTCCCTGTCATCCCTGCCTGCTGTCAGCGGAACGGCGTCACCGGAACCCGCCGCTGATGTGGAAACGCCTCCGGCGGGAGATGTCCCGTCTGCCCCGTCTGTAATCCCCTCGGATGAAACCGTGTTTCCGGAGACTGACAGTACCCCGAATCCGGAGTATAATATCTTTGGTCTGTAGACTGATCCACTGAAAGGACTGATTGACTGATGAATACATTCAAAAAGGTTTTCTCGCTGGTTCTTGCACTGATCCTCCTCTGTTCCTCTTCCGCCCTCGCAGCAAAGAAAAAGGACGCTCCGGTGGCCCGCCAGATCACTGAGGAAGTGATTGAGGAGATCCCTGAGACCATACAGAAGGTGCTTGATTTGGCTTATGAACAGTGGATCGAGACAGACGGCGCTGAACTGAAGGAAAAAAACAAGTTTACCGAATGGCGCAACAAGTATAAGTACGGCTGGTGCGGCGGTTTCATCACCTGGCTCATGCTGCAGCTTGAAGTACCGCAGGCTGAAAAGAACAAAATCAAAAAAGGAGAAGTGGAAGGCCTTTTCCATGTGAAGGAAGCCGGTGTCGGAAAAATGTATACCGGTTATGAAAAGACCAACCGCATTACCCGGATTCCCCAGAAAGGATTCATTGCTGTTTTCGGCACCAGCAAGGCGGTTAAGGGTTCCGGTTCCACACCCTATTATCACGTCGGCCTGGTGTATGACGTGGAGAAGCTGGAAGACGGTCTGTACAGGATCACCACCATCGAGGGCAACGTGTCCTCTCCCGGAGATGATACGCACAGCAGAGCCGGCCATACCGTCCGGATGTATACCAGGGATTACCATCTCTATGCGGAAAAGAAGAGCGACAATCTGACGCTGGTTCCGGAAGCGGAACGTACGAAGGAGGAGAACGCCCTTTTCTCCTACGGTTATACTTATGACAACAAATATCTGTACCATACGATCTTTCTGATGCCATGGATCCCCGAAGAGGAACCGGCGGCAGAAGAATAACCGTCCGCGGTTGAAACGGAGGGATCGCCCTTGCCCTGGATGTATGCCGTTTCCGCTCTGTGCCTTTTTATCTGTCTTCCCTTTTTTATGCATTATAAAAGAGCGCTGCGCTTCAAACTCGGTGCGGCGTTCAAAATGCTTGGAACCTTATGTGCGGCGTCCTTGGCGCTGATTGCAGCCGTCAAGCTGGATCAGCACTGCTGGATCTGTTTCGCTGCCCTGATCCTGGATGCCGTCGCTGATTATCTTCTGGAGTTCAATCTCTATCTCGGAACCGGATTTTTCCTTGCCGGCCATCTTTGCTATATCTGCCGGTTTACCGGACTGTTTCCCGTTTCTTCGCTTCATCTGATCATCGCCCTGATCCTGCTCGGAATCATCGCCGTGCTGTTCTGGCGCTGGCGGAAATCGATCGGCAAACAGATGCCGTTTTTCGCGGTCTATGGCGCTGTCCTGGCGGTTGCCTGCACCTGCGCCATTGCCGGCCTGTCCGCCCGAACGCTGCAGGGACAGATGATCGCAGTCGGCGGTGCGCTGTTTTTTATCAGCGATGTGATACTGTTTACCCGTCTGCTCTTCTCCGCCCCCCGTTCCGTCGACTGGGCAATCATGATCACATACTACTGCGCCCAGCTGCTCTTCGGGATGTCATGTTTGATGTAAGTGCTGAAATCCGATACTATCACCTGTCCTGACAGGTGTTTTTTGTATTCTGAAATGTTTGCGAACGTCAGCCCGGCGGGCTGTCCGCCAATGGCGGAAGTGAGCCGAAAGAGTCAACCGAAAGGGAGAGCAAAGTCCGCTTCAAGGGCTTTGAGCGACCTTTGAGGTTGCGGTCCGCCGGTAATGAGAAAAGCGCTGTTGCCTGAGCAACAGCGCTATTTGGAATCCGGCGGCGACCTACTCTCCCGGGCCGTTACCAGCCAAGTACCATCGGCACTGAAGGGCTTAACTTCTGTGTTCGGTATGGGAACAGGTGGGACCCCTTCGTCATTGCCACCGGAAATGGTGAGCTTATTCAGTTATCAACCCCAACCGGAGCGCTCCTCGGTCGGAGACTGCTCGTTCAGTTGTTTCGGCTGATTCTTTCGTTCCTTTATCGGAACGATCGGTCCCCTCCGTCGTCCTTTTCTTCCTCTTCAGGGACCCCCGGGATGCATCGCATCCTGACAACTGCACAGCATTGATTCAGGATATTGTAGACCTGTTTGTTTGTTTCCAATTGGCTCAAGATCATGTCTGAAATCAAGCCCTCGACCTATTAGTATCATCAAGCTACATACGTTACCGCACTTCCACCGATGACCTATCTACCCGGTAGTCTTCCGGGGGTCTTA
>CAMKEI010000064.1 GCA_946411525.1 uncultured Clostridia bacterium
TCTTCTCCCTGCTGGCCAATGTGGCGGACGTGAAGAGCCTGGTGATCCATCCCTTTACAACGACCCACAGCCAGCTGACCGATGAGGAACTGCTGGATCAGGGCATCAGACCGAATACGATCCGCCTGTCCATCGGCACGGAGAATGTGAAGGACCTGATCGACGCCCTGGATGCCGCGTTCGAGGCGGTGAAATGAGATCATACTGCAAAACGGCCTGCAGACGCAGGCCGTTTTGTCATGCCGTAACAGGAGACATCGGAGGCAGCCGGGACATATGGAACGCGCGGTTTTCTTCGGACCGGACGCCGTCTGTACAGCATCAGTTGCCGTGGGCGTTCTCCTGCCGGCTGTAATAGTCCTCCAGAGCAGAATGGATCGCTTCCTCAGCAAGCACGGAACAGTGGATCTTATGGGCCGGGAGACCGTCCAGCGCTTCCGTTACCGCTTTATTAGTCAGATTCTTCACTTCGGAAAGAGGCTTGCCCTTGATCATTTCCGTGGCCATGGAACTGGACGCGATCGCGCTGCCGCAGCCGAAAGTCTCAAACTTGACATCCTCAACGATATCATCCCTGATTTTCAGGTACATCTTCATGATGTCCCCGCATTTCGCATTGCCGACTTCGCCGACGGCGTCGGCATCCTCAATGACGCCGACGTTCCGGGGATGCAGGAAATGATCCATTACCTTTTCACTGTACAGTGCCATATGCTTCATCCTCCCGAATTACAGAATAAAGGGTGTTTTGCCGTTCTGCAGATCCCGCCAGACCGGCGAGAATCCGCGCAGGTAGGCGACGACGTCTTTTACGGCGGAAATGATGTATTCCACATCCTCCGGAGTGTTTTCCCGTCCCAGTGTCAGACGCAGGGAACCATGCGCCACATCATGCACCCGGCCAATGGCGAGCAGCACATGGCTGGGATCCAGGGAACCGGAGGTGCACGCGCTGCCGGAGGAAGCACTGATGCCCTTTTCGTCAAGCAGAAGCAGGAGGGATTCGCCTTCGATGCCCTCAAAGCAGAAGCTGACGTTGCCGGGGAGCCGTTTTTCGGCGTCACCGTTCAGGGCAGAGTGCGGGATTTCCTTCAGGCCCGCAATCAGCCGGTCACGAAGCGCGGTAAGCCGGACGGCTTCCGCATCCCGTTCTGCAACGGTTTCTTTCAGAGCGGCCGCCATCCCGACGATACCGGGCAGGTTCTCCGTGCCGGCACGTCTGCCTTTTTCCTGGGCGCCGCCGTTGATCAGCGGGATCAGGGGCACGCCCCTGCGGGCGTACAGGAAACCGGTGCCTTTGGGGCCGTGGAACTTATGGGCCGAAGCAGAAAGGTAATCAATGTTTTCCGCCTTTACGTCGATGGTTAGCGGACCGACAGCCTGTACCGCGTCCGTGTGGAACAGCACCTGACGCGCTTTGCAGATCGCGCCGATTTCCCGGATGGGCTGGATCGTGCCGATTTCGTTATTGGCGTACATCACCGTGACGAGGGCGGTTTCCGGTCGGATGGCGGCTTCCACTTCTTCCGGCGGGACAACGCCGTTTTCATGCACATCCAGCAGGGTTACCTCAAAGCCTTCCGCTTTCAGCTGATCCAGCGTATGGAGTACGGCGTGATGCTCAAAAGCAGTGGAAATGACATGATTTTTCCCATTCTTCCTTCCGGCAAGAGCAGCAGAACGGATCGCCTGGTTGTCCGCCTCAGATCCGCCGGATGTGAAATAGACTTCCCGCGGCTCAGCATTGATTACGGAAGCGACATCCTCCCGGGCCTGTTCCAGGATTTCCTTTGCCCGCTGACCGATTCTGTAGAGACTGGAAGGATTGCCGTATTCCTCCCGCATACATCGGGTCATGGCACCGATGGCCGCCTCGCTCATGGCGGTGGTCGCGGCGTGGTCCGCGTAGATACTCATTCGGATAAACTCCTTTGCGTTTGTTGCACAGAGAGTATAAATCCTTTTACCCACTATGTCAATAGGCAGAAAAGACTTGACTGCCTATTCACCCTGCGGTAAAATAGGCGATAAGACAGTCATTATGTTTGGAGGGAAACCGAATGATCTCCACAAAAGGCCGCTACGCGCTCCGGGTAATGATCGATCTGGCTGAACACGATCAGGGACAGCCTGTTCCGCTGAAGGACATCGCGGAAAGGCAGGGCATTTCCAAGAAGTATCTGGAGATTATCGTAAAGGACCTGGTGGACGGCAAACTCGTCAAAGGCGCCAGCGGCAAGGGCGGCGGCTATGTACTGCTGCGGAAACCGGAAGCGTATTCGGTCGGCGAGATCGTTGAACTGATGGAGGGAACCCTTGCGCCGGTGGCGTGCCTGCAGAAGGATGCGGAAGAATGCCCGCGGTACGCAAGCTGCGCGACATTGCCGCTGTGGCAGGAACTGGACCAGCTGGTGCATGAATTCCTGTACAGAAAAAAACTGACTGACCTGCTTTAAACACATGTAATAAAAACCCCTTTGCCTGAAACAACAGGCAAAGGGGCTTAGGTTTATACAGGATCAGGCGTCAGTCAGACGGCGCATAATTTCCTGATAGGCTTCCTCGACACCGCCCATATCCCGGCGGAAACGGTCCTTGTCCAGTTTCTCGTTGGTCTTGCTGTCCCAGAGGCGGCAGGTATCGGGACTGATTTCGTCTGCCAGGACGATGGTCCCGTCAGACAGGCGGCCGAACTCCAGCTTGAAGTCCACAAGGGTCACGCCGACATGCTTCCAGAGGGCTTTGAGCTCCTCGTTCACCGCAAAGGCGTACTTTTTGATCGTTTCGATCTCTTCCTTTGTGGCAAGTTTCAGCGCGAGGGCATGATATTCATTGATAAGAGGATCGCCCAGATCATCGTTCTTGTAGGAGAACTCGATGGTCGGCGCGTCGAAGGGAATGCCTTCCTCCACACCGTAGCGCTTGGAAAAGGAACCGGCGGAGATGTTCCGGATAATGACTTCCAGCGGCACGATGGACACCTTCTTCACAAGGGTTTCCCGTTCGCTGAGTTCCTGCACAAAATGAGTCGGGATGCCTTTTTTCTCAAGCCGCTGCATCAGCAGATTGCTCATCCGGTTGTTGATAACGCCTTTCCCCTGAATGGTGCCTTTTTTCAGACCGTTGAAGGCGGTGGCGTCGTCCTTGTAATCGACGATCAGCAGTTCCGGATCATCTGTGCTGAAAACCTTTTTGGCCTTTCCTTCGTAAAGCTGCTCACCCTTGATCATGCCGGTGTCCTCCTGTGATTTTTTACGGGAGAATTATACTGCAGAGGGAGAGAAAGTCAAGGGTTCCCGCCGTTCCTTCTTTGTATCAAAAAGACGTTTGTTTACACCGTTCGGACGGGCGGAATGACGGAAAGGAACAGGTTGAATTATCCCGGGAAATGATGCATAATATACAAATCCCAGAAAAAGTTCAACGAGGCGGGTTTCAGTATGAAGTTTTTTCTGGATTTTATGCACCAGAAAGTGCCCAGGGACCGGGGAGACATGCCGGTTTATTACCGCAGGGCACTGAGGACCGGCGAAGTGCTGCAGGCGGTCTATTTTCTGGTGTGCTTTTTTCTGTATCCTCTGATCAATCACAGGTGGGAATGGATCCCGGCTTTGTTCATCGCCGTGACAGGCGGCTGCCTTTGGGCGCTGAAGACACAGAAGACCCGGACCAACCTGATCCTGTATGCGCTGATGTGCGGCGGATGGGTCTTCTGGAATGTACAGCATTTCGGGTGGAACAGCGGTGTACAGCATTTCCTGACGCTGCTGATCGTCCTGGTATTCTTCAACATCTATGACAGACCGCTGTACAAGATCATCTGGCTGATCCTGATTCTGGCATTCCGGATTCTGCTGTTTTATTTCTCCCAGCAGGTACCCGCGCTGTACCGGATGAATACCGAGGCCAACACCGTTTACCAGACGGTAAACACGGTAGCGTTCTTTGTGATGCTGGCAGGAATGTGCATCATATTCAGCACGAGTATCCAGGATACGGAACGCCAGCTGCGGCTGAAGAACCAGACGCTGTACAAGGAAGCAGGAACCGATCCGCTGACCGGACTGCCGAACCGCCGGGCGATGATTGAACAGATTGAAAAGTACTGCAGTCAGAACCCGGATCAGCCCTTCAGCGTGGCGATCGCCGATATAGACTATTTTAAGCAGGTGAATGATACCTACGGACATAACTGCGGCGACTATACGCTGGTCAGGCTGACGGAACTGTTCGCGGAACACGCCATGGGGAGATACACGGTATGCCGCTGGGGCGGCGAGGAATTCTGCTTCTTCATGCCCGGCCTGAACCTGGATGAAGCGGGTGTGCTGATGCAGGATCTGAACTATGCGGCCGAAAAGATGGAACTGAAGTACGATGACTGTGAATTCTCCATTACGATCACTATCGGCGTGGAGGAATATGATTTTGCCTCTCCGCTGGAAGAGCTGCTGGATTCGGCGGACGAAAAGCTGTATATGGGCAAAAACTCGGGCCGGAACAAGGTTATAGTATAATCAGATTGAAGATGACATCATGGAAGACAGATCCATCAAGACACAACAAAACCAGGAAGCTTTTCAAACCGCGGCGACAAAGGTCTCTGTGGTCAGCATGGTCACGAACATCATCCTGACCCTGCTGAAACTGGCGGCCGGCGTGATTGCGCATTCCGGCGCCATGATCAGCGACGCGGTGCATTCGGCCTCGGATATTTTCAGCGGACTGATTGTGCTGATCGGCGTACGTATTTCCTCCAAGGCGCCGGATGAGAGCCATCCGTACGGACATGAGCGCTTTGAGTGCGTGGCGGCACTGCTGCTTTCCGGTATCCTGGCACTCGTGGGCGGAACGATCGGTGTGAACGCCGTGAAGGATGTCGTCAGCGGTCAGGCACAGGAAACGCCTGGAATCCTTGCTCTGATCGCGGCGGCAGTCTCCATTGTGACCAAGGAAACGCTGTTCTGGTACACACGGGGATACGCAAAAAGATACCGCTCCACGGCACTGCACGCGGAAGCCTGGCATCAGCGGAGCGACGCGCTTTCCTCCATCGGCGCGCTGATCGGTATCGCCGGGGCGCGGATGGGTATATCCGTCATGGAACCGATTGCCAGTTTTATTATCGCGCTGTTTATCCTCCGGGTAGCGGTCAGGATTTTCCGGGATGCGGTCGACCAGATGGTGGATCATTCCGCAGGTGAAGACACGGAAACGGCTTTCCGTAAGACAGCGCTGGAACAGCCGGGAGTCATGGGCGTGGAACTGCTGAGGACGCGGATGTTCGGCAACCGCGTCTATGTTGATCTGGAGATCGCGGCAGATCCGGAACTGACGCTTGCGGCTGCTCACGGGATCGCCGAGCGGGTACACGACGCGATTGAGCAGACTTATCCCGACGTGAAGCACATCATGGTGCACGTCAACCCGGCAAATGAACGGAGAAAATGAAACGAAGCCAGAACCCCCTCATGCTGACCGAAGGAGACCTGTCTGTGCTGCGGACCAATCCGCTTTTCAGGGAACCGGACCGGGAACGGCTCAGCCGGCAGCTGCAGGTTATGAAAGCGGAAAAGGCGCACAGTGAGCGGGGAGAAACCCTTCAATTCCTCGGCGAGCCTGTCCGACGGTTCGGTGTCTTGCTGAGCGGTGCCGTGCAGGTATGCGTGGACGATATCGAAGGGAACCGGATGATCATGGCGGAGGTCGCGCCGGGCAATTCTTTCGGTGAATCCCTCTGTTTCCTGCAGACAAAGGAGTCCCCGGTCCATATCTTCGCTTCCGAGGATTCGGATATTCTGTGGCTTTCCACGGGGGACCTGTTTGCGGCGTCCGACGCTTTTCATATGGAGATTCAGCAGCGATTTACCGCCACCCTGGCCATGAAAGCGCTGACGATGAATAACCGGATCCAGGTACTGTCCAAGCTCAGCCTGCGGGGAAAACTGACAGCGTATTTCACGGAGCTGGCGGCTGCCCAGGGAAGCGACATGATCCGGCTGCCGATGAACCGGGAAGACACCGCCGCGTATATCGGCGCCAACCGCAGCGCACTTTCCAGGGAACTGGCGAAAATGAAGGAAGAAGGGCTGATCGATTACCGGAAGAACGAGATCCGGATCCTGAGATAAAGCGCATTGTTCCGTTGCAACGGCAACGGAATCTTGCTATACTATCTGTTATGATGACGGCACCGGCAGGAAGCCGGATCATAACAGGAGGCTGACAACCATGAGAAAACTGATTTCATTGATGACAGCGCTGGTCCTGATTCTGGGACTGTGCGCATTCGCAAACGCGGAAGGCGGACTGACCATTACTGCCCCGAACGGAGCGCCGGCGCTGGCGATCGCCACATTCGCCGCGGAGAACAACGATATCTATACGCCCGTCGCCGCCGACACGATCGGGAGCGCATTCGGCAAAGGTGAATTTGATTTCATCATCGCCCCGGTAAACGCCGGCGCCCTGATGCACAGGAAATTCGCTGCCGGAGAGATCGCCCATGAATATAAGCTGGCTGCCATGGTCAGCTGGGGCAACCTGTATATTGCCGCGCAGAAGGAAACCCTGAAGTCCGAAGACTTAAACGGCGCGAATATTACGCTGTTCGGTGAGAACACGATCAACGCTTCTGTAGTGCTGTATGCCCTGAAAGAGAACGGCATTGAGCCGGCGAAGGTGGAGTACCTGGGCGGTGCAGACAAGACTAAGGAACTGCTGCTGGACGACCCGGACGCCATCGTTGTTACGGCAGAACCCGCGCTGACAGCTGCAAAATTCGCTGCAAAGCAGAAGGAGCAGACGATCAGCTCGATTTCTGTCAACGAATTGCTGAAGCAGGCGACGGGGAACGACGGTTATGCCCAGGCCGGCCTGTTCGTGAAGGCGGAGACCGCAACGGCTGATCCTGAAGCGGTGGAAGCTTTCCTGAAGAACGTGGAAGAAGCCTGTGGCAAATGCGAAACGGACGTGGAAGCGGTGGCGGAGGCTGCCGTGATCCTGGAGATTCTGCCCAATGCCAAGGTGGCAGCCGCGGCGATTCCCGGATGTGCGATTCGCTTTGTGAGCGCGAAGGAAGCAAAGGAGCAGATCGAAAAGACCGCCGGGATTGATCTGAAACAGTTCGGCGGGGAAGTGCCCGCGGACGACTTCTATTATGGAGCGGAATAAGAAAAGACATGACACTGCGGCCTTCTGCCTGGGGATACTCCTTGTCGGAGTGCTGATCCAGACAGCCGGCTGGCTGAAGGGCGACCGCCTGGTCTTTCCCAACGTGGGAGAGATCCTGGCGGCGTTCGTCCGTTTACTGGGTACGGGCAAGGTCTGGAAACAGATCGGAACGACGCTGCTGCACCTGGCGGAAGCCCTGGCGGCATCCACGATCATCGGCACGGCACTGGGTATTGCCCAGGGAAGCAGCCCGTTTGTCCGCACGCTGCTCCGGCCCCTGATGATCCTGCTGCGTTCCATTCCCATGATCGTGATGACGGTGATCATCATGGTGCTGACGAAATATGAAAAGGTTCCGCTGATCGCCACCTTCCTGATGCTGATACCGATCATCAGCGAGGCGACCTGCGAGGGGTTTCTCCGGATTGAACCGGAGATGATCGACGTCTACCGGATGAACAGCGGATTCACGCCGCGGGTGCTCTTTCAGGTTTATCTGCCCCTGATGGCGGGATACCTGAGGCAGGCCTACGTAAATGCGGTAGGGATGGGGATCAAGCTGGCGGTGACCACGGAGTACCTGGTCCAGGCACGGGATTCATTGGGCAAGGCGGTCTACAGCAGCAGCTATTTTGTCGAATACGCCGAGGTATACGCTTACGCGCTGATCATGATCCTGATGGTCGTGCTGGTGAGTGAAACGCCGAGATGGATCGGGACAGTATACAGGAAGAGCCATCCGTAAAAACATCGACTGATTCAACGCCGCCGTTCCGATCAGAAACGGCGGCGTTGATTATGCGCCGGCTTTTTTGACAGAGTTCAGGTCCCATAGTAATATGAAGGCAATACGAAGCGACAGTTTGTCCGAAACAACGCGGAGTCCCATTTATGAAAACCGGAATGTACAGATGTAATGGTTACGCATGAGAAACATGCGGGTCAGGCGGGCAGCCTGACCAAAGACGGCGGCGACGGAAAAAACCGAACGGAGGCAGCAATGGAATACAAGAGAATCGGGGTTTCCCAGGCGGATCAGCTATGGGAACTTCAGAAGGCATACAAGGCGGAAATACACGAGGACGCGCCTGCCGATCTGGACTGTGACCGGCTCAGAGCTGCCATCGGGAAAGAACAGATTCTTTTCTACGGCGCATGGGATGACGGTGCCCTGGTCGGATGCTGCTCTGTGACAGTCGGCTTTTCCACATTCAATTATCAGCGCAGCGGGGTGTTTGAGGATTTCTACATTATCCCGGAACGCAGACATCAGGGCATTGCCCGGGCGCTGGCACGGTATGCCTACAATGAAAGCGGCGTCGGCTCGCTGACTGTCGGCTGCGCAGATTGTGACGTGGAAATGTATCAGGCGATCGGTTTCTCAGTGCCGCTGGGGAACCTGCTGGCTTTTGAGCAATCAGACCGGGAGGAGATGCTCCGCTGAGAACCGGCCGCACGGAACGGCTGAATCCGGAAGGCTGAAAAGACAGGCGGCGGGAAGAACACCCGCCGCCACAGATAAAAAAGGCCGGCTGAAATCCCGAGGTCAGCCGGCTGATTTTCAGTTCTTTCCCTTGTCGGCCAGCAGCTTTCTGGCGCTGGCGATACGGACGCAGATAGTAAAGGTTTCCATGGCGGATTTCAGCTCTGACAGGGTCGGATAGGTCGGCGCGATCCGGATGTTGGAGTCGTTGGGATCCTTCCTGTAGGGCCAGGTGGCGCCGGCGGGAGTCATGATGACGCCGGCTTTTTTCATCAGGGCAACGATTTCTTTTGCACAGCCGGGCAGGGAGTCGAACAGAATGAAATAGCCGCCGCGGGGCGAGGTCCAGGTGCCGATATCCAGCCCGTCCAGGTGCTCAGCCAGAGTGTTTTCCACCATCTCAAACTTCGGCCGGATGATGGCGGCGTGTTTGCGCATATGTTCCACCATGCCGTGAATGTCCTTGAAGAAGCGAACATGACGCAGCTGGTTTACCTTGTCATGGCCGATGGTCTGGAACTTGAGGGTGTTCACGAAATCGACCATATTGTTCGGGCTGGTGGCCACAGCAGCGATGCCACTGCCGGGGAACGTAATCTTGGATGTGGAGGCGAATTTATAGACCAGGTCAGGGTTTCCTGCACGCTTGCATTCCGCCAGAATCTCGATCAGATAGTCCTGGTGGTCATCGTACAGATGATGCATGCCATAGGCATTATCCCAGAAAATCCGGAAGTCGGGCGCGGCGGGTTTCAGCCGGGCAAAACGGCGGACTGTCTCGTCCGAGTAGGAGATGCCCTGGGGATTGGAGTATTTTGGAACGCACCAGATGCCTTTGATCGTCGCGTCCTCGCTGACCAGTTTTTCCACAATATCCATATCCGGACCGGTGGGGGTCATGGGAACAGGAATCATCTTAATGCCGAAGTATTCGGTGATCGCAAAGTGGCGGTCATAACCGGGAACAGGACAGAGGAATTTGACCTCGGGCAGCCTGCACCAAGGCGTGTTGCCCATGACGCCGTGGGTCCAGACGCGGGAAATGGTATCGAACATGACGTTCAGGGAGGAGTTCCCGTAGATGATGATGTCCTTGGGATTGTTCTCCATCATATCGC
>CAMKEI010000065.1 GCA_946411525.1 uncultured Clostridia bacterium
TCGATGTTCAGCACCGCGCTGACCAGGTCCTGCTTGCTGTCCAGGCGGACCTCAACCGTCATTTCCGCGCCGGAGCGGGTCACGGTCTTGCTGCGGAGCTTCCGCTGGCGGACAGTCCTGCGCAGCAGCTGGGTAATCTCCTGCTCGGCGTAATCGTCATAGTGAACGACCAGCAGATAGGAATTCGGATTGCGGAAACGGACGAAGGTCATCAGCATCAGGATCACGCTGATGCCCAGCACCACCGCCAGCGCGTGGACGTACAGCTCCGCGCCCAGCAGGATGCCCATTGTCAGCGCCCAGAACATATACGCCGTGTCCATCGGATCCTTGACAGCCGTCCGGAAACGAACAATGCTCAGCGCGCCGACCATGCCCATGCTCAGGGCAATATCGCTCTTGATGCACATGACCACCGGCGTTGTGATCAGCGTCAGCATCATCAGCGTCATCGCGAAGGTCGGGCTGTACAGCACGCCGCGGTAGCAGCGCTTGTACACGAAGGCGATAATCAGGCCGACAATGCAGCCGACCACCAGACCGATCACGATCTTCCAGGGCGTCAGGTTTTCAAACTGACTGAGGAAATAATCGCTCAGGCTGGCGTCATTCTTGAGGATCGATTTGGCTCCGGCGGCGTAGGCGGTTGAGATAAACATGGGGCTTCCTCCTTGAAAAGCTTGATATTGCGGATCAGATCGCTTCGGGCGGCATTTCCGGCTTGGGTCCGAAATACCGTTCCATCTCGGCGTTGGTCAGGTTGAAAGTATCCTGCGTGTATTCCCAGAGCAGCGTGGGCCGTTTCCGGACCACGTTCCGCAGCCGTTCCACGCGTTTCTCCCAGTAGCGGTAGGCGCCGTCCACGGTGGTGGGCACTTCCGCCAGAACTGCCTTGTCGTTCTCCTCACCCCAGCGGGCCCAGTGCAGCTGCATTTCCGGCCTGATCACTTCCACCAGTTCTTCCAGGATGTCCAGCATCGCCTTGGTGGTCAGCTTCCGGAAGATCTTTCCGTAGATCTTCAGGTACCGGTCCTTGTATTCGGGAACGCTCAGCAGCTTGCGGAGAATCGTGTTGTCGATGCCCTTTTCGCCCATGCCCTTGGCCTTGGTGTAGCTTTTCGGGCTGTTGAACGAGGAGACATACAGACCGTAGTCCACGTCGTACAGCACCCATTTCCACTTGCTGCCTTCCGTCCTGAAGCGGTAGAACCGGGTGTTGCCGATGTCGCTGTTGCCAAAGAACATCTCAAAGGCGATGTACTCGAACAGGTTGTCCACGTCCACGTTGTCCAGGATATACTGCAGGTCCTCCGGATTCTTCGCCGGGTCGCCGGCCTTGATCTTCTTGATCATGGCCTTCCATTCCCTGTTGGATCCGTACTTGACGCGGCCGCTGCCCTGCAGCAGGGTAATGCTGTCGGCGGCGTCCAGGCCGAGGCCTTCAAACTGGGCGAGCATGAAGCGGTCCGTGCGTTCCCGCAGGTTCATATGTCCCCAGTAGATCCCGTTCAGGTAAACGGCGTAGGGTTTCCAGGCCTGATGAGCCACCGTGGTCTCACAGTAATCCATCAGCCGGCTCTGGAAGCCGTCCTGCAGCCGGGTCCACATGCTGTCATTGCCGCTGTTGCGGAGCACAAAGCTCTTGTATTCGGTATATTCCCTGTCCGGGAACAGCTTCGCCGCGAAGGTCTTGGACCCGTACAGGCTCTTGGCCCGGAATTTGAAGCTCTTCTGCGGCATATCCAGCGAGAAGTCTCCCATCAGGCCAAACTCTGCGCCCTGGCTGATCAGCTTGTTCCCGCTGTCATCGTAGAGCTCCACATGGCATTCATACTTGATGCCGGAATCCTTGACCCTGCGGTATACCGTGTTTTTGAAAGGCAGCTTGTCCTTGATCGCGTTGTCCCCGGTGACCAGCATGCCGGTTTCCTTGTTCCACAGGTTGTCGGGATCCGTCACGACGGAAACGAGCGGCAGCGTATGGTTGGCGTTCACAAAGAAGGTGCCCGTCAGCGTATCGCTGGGCTTGACCGTGCCGGTGGAAAACGCCCTGGCGCGGATCACCGTCGTGAAATTCAGCTCCAGCCTCTCCCCGTGGTACGGATTGGAATTCTGGGTCGGCGTGGTGCTGTCGGTCGTGTAGAAAACCTGCGTTCCTTCCGGAATGCTGATCTCCACATACGTGGTGGAATAATACTGTCCGGGTTCCGTGGAGAAGGAGGGCTTCTCGGCGTATCCGGTAAAGCCGTCCCCGTTCTGTTGGAACGGCGTGGGCGTGTCATAATAAAAAAGCCCCGCGATCCCGGGGGTGCGGCCGTAGGAGACATCCGTTCTCATCTCCGGGAGGATCATCTTATCCAGCACTCTTCCCGTCGGATCCGCCAGTGTGATGGTCTCTTTTTTCAGCTTGCCGACCTTGAAGGAGGCATGGGGCTCCTGATAGGTGTTTTTGTCCGTCAGTCCGTCGCACATGACCACCTTGTACTCGCCCGGCCCGATGGACGTTCCCTGGGGGAACTGCCACCTTCTGCCCCGGTTCAGCCTGTCGCTCAGTCCCCATCCGGACAGGTCCACCGTCTCGCTGCCGGAGTTGTACAGCTCGATCCAGTCGGTGTTTCCCGCGTCCGGATAGGCGGTGATGCTGTTGTTGCTCGCCATCACTTCGCTGATATACACGCCGGTTTTGTTCATGGCCCGCAGGTTGGCGTCCATCTGGTTGAAACCGGTCTGGTTGTTGGGCAGGGAGGGGGTAGGCACCTGGAATACCTGCATCTGTCCCGCGTCGTTCCGGCCCCAGCTGCAGTCCAGCGGCAGGTTGTCGATCATCACGCGGTCCAGTACATGCCCCTGGCTGTCCGACAGGATAATGGTCTCTTTTTCCGCGCTGATTCTGAAATTGCTGTGAGGCGCGTTCTTGATCCGGTCCATCCGGTCCTTGCCTGTGCAGAACACCAGATAGTATCCTTTGGCGGGGATCACGGCATTGTCCGGGAAGCGCCATTTCAGCGGCCTGCTTTCGTTGTCGCTCAGCCCGAGGCCGGCCAGGGAGATATCCCTGTCCGTGGTATTGTAAAGCTCCACCCAGTCGCACAGTTCATCCTCGTCGTCCCGCAGCCCGGTGGCCGGATCCGCAAGGACCTCATTGATCACGACAGAGCCGTCGCTGACGGAGATGCTTTCGCGGTACTGGCGGTGGCCTTCTTCCGTATTGTCATAGCCGGGGCTGAACCAGGTCACGTTCCGGAATTCTCCGTCCGAAAGGGCCCAGCTTTCGTCGCTGGCCATCATCGTATATTTGCAGCTGTCGATCAGGTAAGCGTTCGGATCGTACAGATAAACCGTCTCGCCTACGCTGCTGAGTTTGAATTTGGCGTGAAACGCGCTGTTCGCATTGGACTGGTTGGTGTTGTCGCAGAAGACGACCACCCTTCCGTCCGCTTCCAGGCTCACGTTCGGGAAAAGGAACCGGACCCGGTCCCCCTTGTCGCTCAGTCCGACCCCGTTCAGGTTGATGGGCTTATCCGTGCTGTTCCAGATCTCGACCCAGTCGGCATATTTCCCGTTTTCATCGGTCACCGCGGTGGCGTTGGAGGCCATGACCTCGCTGATCACCAGCCCGGCGTAAGCGCCGAGCACTTCATCACCGCTGCCTTCCACCAGCCCGGATTCCGTGGCACTGGAATAGGTGGCGCGGCGGATCGGCTCCCTGGGCGTCACGATGACCAGCAGCACGACCAGCGCGATAAAGCCGGCCAGCAGGATGAAGTTCATGCGGGCCTTTCTGCGGCGCAGTTTGGTGGCGCGGGAAGCCGTACGGCGGCCCTGCATATTCGGTTCCTGATCCATACCGCTTCCCTCCTTCCGAAACATCACAAATCTTAAAAATTATATCACAAACCGGACATTCCTGCAAACAGTTTCGCGGGTCAGGCAAACAGCGCGCGGATCTCCTGTTCGCTCATGGCGCTGAGCACCGTTTCCCCCGGCATGATCAGGCGTTCAAACAGCGCTTTCTTCCGCGCGCCGAGTTCAACTACCTGCTCCTCGATGGTTTCGCCGGTCACCAGCCGGATCACCGAAACCTTCTTCTGCTGGCCGATCCGGTGGGCCCTGTCCGTTGCCTGTTCCTCCGCCGCCGGATTCCACCAGGGATCGTAGAGGATGACCATATCCGCGCCGGTCAGGTTCAGTCCGGACCCGCCGGCTTTCAGGCTGATCAGGAAGATTTCGCCCTCTCCCTGATTAAAACGCTCCGTCAGGCTTAAACGTTCCCCTGCCGGCGTATCTCCGTCCAGATAAAGCGTACTGAAGCCGTTTTCCTCAATCCGGGTGCGAAGCATTCTGAGCATGCTGGTAAACTGGCTGAAGATCAGGACGCGCCTGCCGTTCCCGATCATTTCCGGCAGCAGCTCAAGGAGCATTTCCTCCTTGCCGCTGCCGCCTTTGTAATCCGACATGACCAGCGCCGGATGGCAGCAGATTTCCCGCAGTTCCGTAATCGCGCTGAGCACCTCGATCCGGCCCCTGCCGGCGCCTTTTTCCTCCAGCAGGCGGGTTACCTGCGGCCTGAGGCGCTCCAGGGCGGCCCGGTAGATCCGCTCCTGCTCCGGCGTCATGCGGGCGGTCAGCGTCGTTTCCATCTTGTCCGGCAGTTCTTCCAGTACGTCCTGCTTCAGCCGCCGGATCAGGAACGGCTGAATCCGCTTCAGCAGGTCCGCCGCGTTTTCCCCGTCCTGGTACTTGCGCAGGAAGGTATTGTATCCCGGCAGGTAGCCCGGCAGGACAAAATCGAACAGGCTCCAGAGCTCGCCGACGCCGTTCTCCATCGGCGTGCCCGTCAGGGCGAACCGGGTATCCGCCTGCAGCTGCTTGACCGCCTGGGCCGCCACGCTGCCCGCGTTCTTGATGTTCTGGGCCTCGTCCAGGATCACGAAACGGAAGAGACATTCCTTCATCAGCGGAATATCGCGCCGGATCAGCGGATAGCTGGTAATCAGAACGTCCACGTCCCCGTTGCTGATGATGTGCCGGATCAGTCCGGCCCGCTGGGTTCCGTTCCCGCTCAGGACCGTCACGCTCAGGTTCGGGGCGAACTTCCTGAATTCGCTCAGCCAGTTGTAGGTCAGGGACGTCGGCGCGACCACCAGGCTGGTCCGTCCCGCTTCCCTGGTGGCCAGCAGCAGCGCAATAATCTGGGCGGTTTTTCCCAGCCCCATATCATCGGCAAGAATGCCGCCCATATGCATCCGATCCAGGGCAAGCATCCATTCATATCCGCGCTTCTGATAATCCCGCAGGCTGATGCCGGCGGCCATTTCCGGCGTTTCGGCTTCTCTGCCGCCGTTGGCCAGGCTGTCGGAAAGCGCTTTCACGGCGTCATCCATTTCGATTTTCACGCCGCTGTTTTCCAGCATGCTGGTCAGATATCCCGCCCGGTATGCCCTCAGCACAATGACGTCCCGGTTCAGCTCATTGCCGTCCCGCACCGCGGCTTCGTAGATTCCGGCGGCTGTCTCCTGCCAGTTCGCCAGATCGTTCAGGTCGAGGAACTCCCCGCCGCGGAGCCGGAAATAACGCCGTTTCCTGCTCAGCGCCTCCATCAGCTCCAGGATTTCATCCACCGGTTCCCCGTCCCGGGTCAGCATCAGTTCCAGCCGGTCCCCGTTCATCCGCATGCTCCCCGACAGGATGGGGCGGCGCGGCACGATCCGCTTGAAGTCCCGGCTCAGGTACACTTCGCTGACTTCCTGAAGGCGTTTCACGCCCTGGCTTACGAAATCAAAGACCGCGTCGGTTCCGCTCAGGCGGATGTTCTCCGTGCCGACGCGGAATCCCGCGTTGGCCAGGATTTCCAGCACCGCGTGCTCCCCTTCCGCGTCCCGCAGCAGCAGCTGCTCCCCTTTGTCCAGGGTGATCTTCTTTTCCGCGGCGCCGAAAGGATCCAGCACGATTTCCCCGTAAGTGAACCGGACCGCGGCGATGACGCTCTTGCCGTCCTTGTCCAGGTAGACTTCCGCCTTCAGCGGCAGGCGGACCAGGCGTTTCCTGAGTTCGTCGCCGATCTCCACCGCGCCCCTGATTTTCAAGTACGGCAGCACCTCCCCGATGACGCGCTCCGTTTCATTCAGCGGATACTCCATCAGGCACCGGCCCTCATACTGGTTTTCGTAGATCAGGCGGATCAGTTTCGTCTGTTCCCTTTCGGTCCGGATCAGGCTGCCGCCGGTCATGACCCAGGTGCATGCGGAAGTCACCGGCTGAAGATCCGGCGGTATCCTGCCGCCCACCTGGAGTCCGCGGGGCCCCAGGTTGACGGAGAAGTGCATCGGCAGCTGCATCCCCCGGACCGGTTTGCAGTGGATGATGCGGCCGCTCTGGTCCATCACCCGGATCGGCGTATCGCCGGATTGTTCCAGCAGTTCCTCGGCAAAGGGATCCGGCAGGCGCATCAGGCGGTTCGCGGCTGACCCGGCAGTCCGACTGCCCGCTTCCTGCGCGGAACAGAGTTTCCGGAGCAGGTTCAGCAGCCGTTCGTCGTCATCCGAATAGCGCATCCATTCCGGCTGGTACACGAAATCCCTGCCGAGCGGGATGGTTTCCTCCGCTTCGGCAGCCGTCAGAAACCGCCGGATATCCTTGATAACATAAAGCTTCCTTTCTCCTGTCCGCAGGCCGATCCGCAGTTCCTGGCCGGCTTTCTGCGGAAGCACCAGCGTAACCTCCAGCCGCACGTTCGCTTCCGCGGGCATATCCCGGAGGATGATTCCGGAAAGCTCCGACGCCGTCTCGGGCGCCTGCTTCTTCATCATGTTTTCCGGGATCTTCCGCCGGTCCGCATAAAGCCAGACAGCCACGGCATGCCTGCAGCATCCCCTTCGCAGGAAAACGTCGCAGTCGCAGTGGATCACCAGCCGCCGGGTCAGCGTCACGCTGTGCGGCGCCTGGCTCCCTACCGAACAGCGGATCATTCCCTTGTCTTCCTCCATGATCCTGACCGTACCGGCCTCTTCCAGGTCACGCCCCGCGGCATATTCCTCCGGACCCGCCAGCTTCTCCATCATCAAAGGATTCAGTCTCATGCGTCTTCCCCCGGTATATAAATATCGAATTTATAATAATTCGATCACCTTCCAGTTTTTTCCTTCCCCTCTGCCGTTTTTCCCGCTTCGAATATGATCCCGCCGGATCAGCCGAGTTCACAAAAATGCTTGTCTGAAGATTTTGAATGATGATTTATGAATCCTGTATTATGAATTCTGAATTATGAATTCTGAATTATGAATTCCGAATAAAAAAACTGCCCGGCCTTTCGGTCAGGCAGTTCTGATCTTGAGGGATCTCAGAACTTCAGCGGATTCACGCGGACAGCGGGACCCATGGTGCTGGAGAGATAAACGCTCTTCATATAGGTTCCCTTGGCGGCCGCGGGCTTCGCCTTGTTGATTGCTTCCATCAGCGCAGCCAGGTTCTCCTGGAGCTTTTCCTTGCCGAAGGAAACCTTGCCGATCGGGCAGTGGATGATCGCAGTCTTGTCCAGGCGGTATTCCACTTTACCGGCTTTGATGTCGTTCACCGCGCGGGCGATGTCCATGGTTACGGTGCCGGACTTCGGGTTGGGCATCAGGCCCTTCGGGCCCAGAACGCGGCCGATGCGGCCGACCATACCCATCATATCGGGGGTGGCAACGCAGACGTCAAAGTCGAACCAGTTTTCCTGCTGGATCTTCTGGATCATGTCCTCAGCGCCGACATAGTCCGCGCCGGCTTCTTCCGCTTCCTTGGCCTTGTCGCCCTTGGCAATGACCAGCACGCGGATGGTGCGGCCGGTACCGTGAGGCAGAACCACGGCGCCGCGGACCTGCTGGTCAGCGTGGCGGGGGTCTACGCCCAGGCGGACGGAGATCTCGACGGTTTCGTCAAACTTGGCTTTGCCGGTCTGGAGTACCAGGTCGACAGCCTCTTCGGGGTCATACTGCTTCAGGTGGTCGATCAGCTTCGCGCTGTCGGTGTATTTCTTGCCGTGTTTCATTTCTTATACCTCCCATGTGGTCATAGCGGCTCATTGTCCTCCCACATTGTCAGGGGCTTCGCCCCGGTTACTCCTCTACCGTCACGCCCATGCTGCGGGCAGTTCCGGCCACCATGCTCATCGCGGCTTCGATGCTGCCGGCGTTCAGGTCTGGCATCTTGGTCTCCGCGATCTTGCGGACCTGTTCCTTCGTCAGCTGGCCGACCTTATCCTTGTTGGGGCGGCCGCTGGCCTTCTGCAGGTTCAGGGCCTTCTTGATCAGCACGGGCGCCGGGGGCGTCTTCGTGATGAAGGAGAAGGTACGGTCGGTGTAAACGGTGATCACCACGGGGATAATCATGCCGTTTTCCTTGGCGGTACGGTCATTGAATTCTTTGCAGAATCCGGGGATGTTCACGCCGTGCTGGCCCAGAGCGGGACCGATCGGCGGTGCGGGCGTTGCCTTGCCGGCAGGAACCTGCAGCTTGATGTAAGCCTGTACTTTCTTTGCCATTTGAGTGGCACCTCCATAAATATTGTGGTAGAGCGGAAGCGTTCAGCTTCCTCCCACGTCGCGCCTTGCCATCAGACAGGGCGATGCAGGGAGACAGCCTGTCAGGCTGCTCCCGTTGCAGCGAACAGAGTCACAGGAGCGGGAATCAGTTTTCCTTCTCGACCTGGTCGAGATCGACCTCCACAGGCATCTCGCGGCCGAGGAACATCTGTACCTTGACCGTCAGCTTGCCGCGTACGGTATCGACGTCTTCCACAACACCGCTGAAATTTTCCAGCGGGCCGGAAAGGATCCGCACGTTCTCGCCGATCGCGAAGCCGAAGTCCACACTGGACTGCTCGGTGTTGAGCATCATGTCGACTTCCTCCTGCGTCAGCGGAACAGGTTTGGAATCCGGGCCCACGAAACCGGTTACGCCGCGGGTATTCCGCACGACGTACCAGCTCTCGCTGGTCTCGATCATGTGCACCAGCACATATCCGGGATAAACCTTGCGTGTGCTCTTGACGCGCTTTCCGTTCCGGATCTCGACAACTTCCTCCATGGGGACCCGGACATCAAGGATCAGGTCCTGCATGCCGTTGTTTTCGACGGACTTCTCCAGCGTATCCTTCACCTTGTTCTCGTAGCCCGAGTAGGTGTGGATGACGTACCAGCAAGGCTCCTTCTTTGTTTCAGCCATGTTTCTTCTCTCCTATGTTA
>CAMKEI010000066.1 GCA_946411525.1 uncultured Clostridia bacterium
GATGTACTGGCGGTAAAAAACGCCCGAAAAGCTTCGGGCGTAGCTCTCCCGGATCTGCGGGGAGAGGGTCAGGTTATCGTCCATGGTGAAGTGGAGCCGGTACAGGCCGATTTCGTCCGCCCGGTCGATGAAGTCCGTCTTCAGGTAATGGTACGCGCCGTTCGGGTTGCAGTTGAGGAAGATCCGGCTGCCCTCCACGGAGCAGCGGCCGATCATCTGGTCGATAAAGGACCGGGGAAACAGCGCCGCCTCGTCGGCATAGGCGCCGGCGGCCGTCATGCCCTGGAGCTTGTCCTGGGCGTTGTCCTTGTCCGCGCCGAACAGGTAGTAGCTGTTCCCGCCGATCAGGAGGCGCCCCTCTCCCCGCTTCCATTCCACGGGGATCCCCAGCGTCTCCAGCATAGCCGTCATCGGGCCGATCACGTTGCGCGCCAGGGCGCCGGAGGTGACCCCGGCCAGGATGAAGTCCTGCCCCCGGAAGCAGCTCAGGCTCCACAGCAGGAAGGAAAGGATCATCGCCACGGTCTTGCCGCTGCGGATGGCGCCGTCCGCCAGGACGATGCGCCGGTCCTCCACGCCGGACCCGGGCCGCCACCAGTTCAGCAGCATCTGCTGCCGGCGGGAGAAAGGCCGGAATATAAAGCTCATGCCTCCTCTCCCTCCCGGTACAGGTCCCGCAGTTCCTCCGGTTCAGGCGCCATGGCGGCGTTCAGCGCCCGGATGGCGGCCTCCGCGCTTTCCCGGGGATCCCGCCCCGCGTCCGGCAGGAAGCGGTTGTACTGCTGGGTGATGATGGTGGCGCTTTTCTTCAGCTGCTCGAAGCTCGCCCGCCGGATGGCGATGAGCCCGTCCTGGCGGATCATGGAGAGCATCTCCTTCAGGGGCCGCCGGTAGTTCTTCCGGCACCAGGCTTCCAGCTTCCGCTCCGTGGTGCCCACGTAGCCGAGGATCTCCTCCACGGCGCACTGCAGCGCCGCCAGTTCCTCGAAGGTCTCCTTCGTCATCTCCCGGCGCAGGCCGCGCAGTACGGTCGGTTCGTCCATGCGTTTCCTCCTCACGAAAATGCGCCCCGGCATGCCTGCCGGAGCGCGTATCCTTTTTTGCTACGATGAGCCTATCACACGGAAATACTGCACGTCAAGTGTACGGGTACTCCACGGGTACTGTCACAGAACTTTCACAGGAGAACCGTCCCCCTGTGAGAGTTCAGGTCTCGTCCTCCGTTTCCCCCAGGATATCCTCGATCGCGCTCTCCGGATTCTGCAGGAACCGGACCGTGGTCCTGTAGTGATCCGTGTCCTGATATCGCACGCTCCTGATTCCGTCCTCCTGAATCTGGTAAATCTCCGCGCCGGGGAAAGCCAGCAGCATCGGGGAATGGGTCGAGATAATAAACTGGGAATCCTGCTTCACCAGCTCGTCCATCCGCCGGATCAGGCGGATAATGCCCCCGGGCGACAGCGCCGCCTCCGGCTCGTCCAGGATATACAATCCCCGCCCGCCGAACCGGTTTTCGGCCAGCGCCAGGAAGCTTTCCCCGTGGGACTGCCGGTGCAGGGACACACCCCCGTAGCTCATAATCACGGAATGACCCGGGCCCGGTTCCCGGTCCATCTGGTCGATATTGGACGCCACATTGTAAAAGCTTTCCGCCCGCAGGAAAAACCCGTCCCGGGGATAGACCACGCCCCTGGCGACCCGGAGATGGTAATACAGCCCGGAATGGGAATCCTCCGTCGAAAAGCGGAAGTTCTTCGTTCCGCCTTCCGGATTGAATCCCTGGGACACCGCCAGCGCCTCGATCAGGGTGGATTTGCCGGATCCGTTCTCCCCGACAAAGAAAGTGACCTGTTTGTGGAATTCAATCCCGTGCTCCGCCAGGTGCTTTACCACGGGAAGCCTGTTCAGATAGCTGTCCTTCGGCGGCAGATCGATCAGGGACATGCTGCGGATATACAGATCTTTCATGCGGGACTCCGTCCTTCCCATGGAATAGAACGCCGGATACCGGCGTCCCCGGTCTTCCGGGTATACCTTATTCTACCACCTCAGATGCTGCATTTTCGCCCCATCTGCAAAAAAAGCAAGGTTGGATACGCCGGATCCAGATTGGATCCATTTTGGATACTGAACATAACATAGCCCAGCGGAGCGAAAACGAAACCGATTCGTAACCCAAAAAAAGATAGATAAAAAAATTAAATGATAAGTCAGCCAAAACGCAGCGCTGCAAGTTCTCCATACAGGAGGACCGGGGACCCTCCCGAAGGGTGACAGTATCTGTGGAGCCGGTACGGAGTACCGGTGCAGTTGACAGGGAGTATTCTTTTCTGGTATCTGTAAGATGACCCGGGGGTTCAGAGGAATCCCCGGTTTCTGTTTGCCCTCAGAATCATTGAAGAAAGGTGAAGATCCCATGGCGACTAAACGGATGTTCTCAAACAACGTGATCGATTCCGACGCGTTCCTCGACCTGCCGCCGTATGCCCAGCTGCTGTATTTCCATATCGGCATGAAAACGGATGACGACGGCTTCGTCACGGGGACGAAGCGGATTATGAGAATAATCGGCGGGACGGACGGAGATATCGAGGCCCTGATTGACAGCGGTTTCCTGATCCCGTTCCCGGAAAGCCGGGTCTACGCGGTCACCCACTTCAGGATCAACAACGAGCTGAAAAACGACCGCTATCATCCGACCGTGTTCAAGGCCGAGTTTGAAAGACTGATGATGACGGACAACAGGGAATACTGCCTGATGCCGCCTTCCGCCGATCCGGAACCCGTACAGGACGCAGCCCCGCCCGAACCCGAAATGACAGAGGAGGATAACGTCAGTCAGGAAAGCATCAGTCAGGAAAGCAAAAGGAAGTACGACAATGTGGAGCCCGAACTCCTGATCTGTATGTCCCGGAACTACGGACTGAATACCCGCTTCGTTCAGCAGGCCATCGTCAGGTATGGCTGCAGCCCGGTGTATGAAGCGATTGTCGACTGGAGGGCGGACATGGACAGAACCGGCAAAGTCAAGCCGCTTGACTATCCCGCCTACCTGAACGACGTCCTTGAGCGGCAGAAGAATCCCTGATGCCGGCGGAAACAAAAACGCCCGCAGGAGAAAGATCCTGTGAGCGTTTCGGGGCGTCCCTCCGGCCGGGCGGTTATTCGTCAGCCCGGTCAAAGAGGAGCGTTCCCCCGTTCATGCTTTCCATGTCGTACCATTCCAGTTGGAGGTCTTCCTCCGTGCCGGCGAACCGCAGGGTGCCCCACAGGCCGTTCGCGGTTTCCTTCTCCGGCGCCTCTTCGTCCGGCAGCAGGTCGTACTTTACGCCGTCGGCGTAGACGAAGGCGTCATAATCGCAGTCATAGTACGCCGTGGCCCGGATCAGCCAGGCTCCGTGGGACAGCGGGGACATGATTTCGATCTCCCAGCCGCCTTCGGCCTTCCTGGCTGCGTTCAGCACGGTGAACTGGGTGTCCTTCTCCCGCCATTCCCCGGAGAAGTACGGATCCACCTCCGCCTCGTCGGGCGACGCCGTGTAGGAGCCGCCGGTTGCTTCCGCGACTTTGCCGTCCTTCACCCGCAGGTCAAAGGTGTGCATCTCGTCACAGACGCCGTGCCCGCTCATGTGCCGCAGGGCAACGGACACGTCCCCGTCCCCGGTCGGCTCGTACCGGGCAGTGAACACGCCGTCCTCCGCGCCGGAAGCGGCCAGCTTCACCACGGACTGGTCCTGCGCCATTTCGTCCGCCTGCCATTCCCCGGCGTCCGCCGGATCCAGCTTCACGGTCAGCACGTAGCATCCGTCCTCAATCGTCCCGGTGACTACCGTCCCGGCCTCTTCCGCCCACGCGGCCGCGCAGGCCGACAGGCCCAGACACAGGCCCAGGAGCAGTGACAGTAACTTTTTCATAAACATACCCTTCTTTCTGAACCATCCGCCGACTCGTCCGTCCGGACCGCGTGATGTTCAAGTGTTTATACGCAGGAAAAACGCACATGGCAAAATCTGTCATCGTGCTCCTTCGTTCATGCAGGTTCTCCGCCGATTTCACATGCAGTTCACCCGGTCTTCACGGGACGGGGATATGATACGGTCAGGGAGGGTGATTCGTCATGAAGAGACGGGAACTGACTGAGAAAATCGAACAGGCGTACAAAATGGTGATCTCCGTCGGCGGGCGGATGTTCCGGATCGTCCGGGATGAAGACGACGTGCTCACCATCACCGAACGCAACCATAAGGAATCCGAAAAACACTATACCGATACCCGGGACCTGATCAGCCGGTACCGGATCGACGGAAAGCCGCTCCGGGACTATATCGACCGGATCACCATCGTGAAATACGTCGCCCTGCTGGACGCGTAAATTCCACCCCGGGGACGGTTCTCGGGCTTCCCTTATTTCCACTCCGGCACGGCCAGGCGGGCTTCCTCCAGCGCATCCTGCCAGGCGAAGAATTCCTTGTCCGGGATGTTCAGGCCCTCCTCCGTCCGGGGCAGTTCCTCAAACCACTGATGGTAGGCCTTCTCCAGGGCCAGGTACCGCTCCATCTCCTCCGACGCCGGGGGAATGGGCTCGCCCTTTTTCCAGACGGTGATATAGCTGCCCGGCGTGCCCTGGCGGAGCTCGTCGATGGTGTCTTCCCCGTTGTTCTCGATGATCATCAGGTCCCATTTTTCAATCGCGGGACCGGACCCGGAAGAGGGATGGACCGGCGCCGCCTGGAAGCGCACGTACGTAATATCCTTTCCGTCAACACAGGCGTCTTCACTTACGACGCTGGTACTGAAATCAACCCGGCCGGCGTCCACGGTGACGACGTAGCGGCCGTCCTTCGTTTCGCACATGCTCAGGGAATACAGGCTGTTGTCCACCGGCGCGGTCATCTTCCAGAACAGCGCGTCATAGGCGAACAGCCCTGCCAGCGCGGCAGCCATGCAGATCAGCGCGGCCAGCGCGATCACGCGGACGCGGCGCCTGATTTTGGTTTTCCGCACCGTCTTCAGCGCGTCCGTAAACTGCTTTTGTTCCGCTTCGTATTCCGCCCGGATGCCTTCGGGCAGGTCCGCTTTCATCGCGTCATACTGTTTCCGGCATTCCTCACAAACCCCGATGTGGTCCTCCACCAGCTCCCGGCTCTCGTCGCTGGCCGCCCGGTCGAGCACCAGCGGCATCAGGTCCCGGACGATATTGCATTCATTCTTTTTCATCGTCATTCTCCTTCATGGCGTCCTGCAGCATCCGACGGGCCCGGTAATAGGTCACCCTGGACCAGGCCTCGCTTTTCCCGAAAACCTCCGCGATCTGCGTATGGGACAGGTCGCAGAAGGTCCGCAGGGTGAACACTTCCCGGTACGGCTCTTCCAGCGTATGGAGCCTGCGGTGGGCGATCAGCGCCTGGTCCCGGCGGACCACCTGCTCCGTGAAATCCTCTCCCGAGGGGAGTTCCTCCGGAAGCGGTTCCGTCGGTTTCTTCCGCCGGAGCGCGTCGTAATACTGGTGCCTGGCAATGCTGCACAGCCAGGTGCTTACGCTGCTCTTCCCGTCGAAGCGGTGGATGCTCCGCATCGCCTGGTAGAACGTTTCCTGGGTCAGTTCCTTCGCCAGTTCGTCGTTCCCGCACAGGCGCATCAGGTAGGCGTAAACCATGCCGCTGTACTGGCCGTAGATCTCCTCCATGCCTGCCGTCGTGTTCACCCCCTTTCCGTCTTTCTGAAAGCTGCTTCCATAAAGTTAGTGGATCGAATCACCGGAACGTTACAAAAAACTTTATCATTTTATCCGAAAAAAAGAAAGCCTGAGGACCGTCCCCGGGGTGGAATTAAAAGTGATTCGCCCCGGGGTGAAAGCCGGAATGGGGTAAATTTGCCTTTCCGGGCGGGGTATCATGAGGCTGCGAAAAAAGCGAAGGAGGCGGCAGCATGAAAGAAACTGAAAAAGCCGGGGCGGAACCCCGCAGGCCCCTGACCGCGGACGATGTCCGCAGCCTCAGCAATATCGACGTGAAACGGCTGGACGGCAACCGCGTCCTGGATCTGTTTGAACGGGTGACGGATCTCCGGGACAGCCTGCTGATGAACGAGGTCAGCGAGTACGACCGGAAGCGCGACCGCTGGGAGCACGACTTCTCCGATACCCAGGTGTTCTGGGACCGGCTCCGGGAGCGGATAAGGATCCTGGACGGGGACCCGTTCGCCGAATAAAACACAGGGACCGGCGCGTGCGCGCCGGTCCCTTTATTCGTTTTCCGCGTCCTGCCTGCCCCGCTGTTACGCGGCGTTCCGCCCGCAGGAAGCCGTTTTCACCGCGGCCGTGCCGGCCCGCGGATCGATATCCGCTTCCTCTTCCAGGTGCTTCCGCCACGCGTACCCCAGCACCCGCAGGAAACCCTTCTCGCTCCGGGGCGTCTCCGGATCGTCCATCCAGTTCCAGAAATACAGCGGCGTGCAGTCATATCCCATGGCGGCTTCCACAAGCTTCTTCCGGCTGTACCGGCAGCCCCAGGCCGCGAAGTCCTTCGCCAGTTCCGCGAAGATCTCTTTCCACGTCATTCCCCGCATTGCGCTTTCCATCTTCCGCACCTCCTGCAAGACGTCTCCCCGGCCGGATCCTGAAGGGATCCTTCCCTGGAGCATCTTCAGTATGAGGGATAAACGGGTGCAAATTTACCCCATTTAAAAAATCTCACAGGAACGCCGGGTTCCTGTGAGAATCCAAAGGGAAGCCCCGGAACCGTCCCCGGGGTGGAATCAGGCGTGCCCGTATTTTCGGGCGGCATGGTATTTTTCGTCTTCTTCCGGGAATTCAATCATCGGAACGTTCGCGGCCATCGCGGCCGTGCCGGCGTCCCTCTCCAGGTCTTCCGCCAATTCCCGGATCTCCCGGGCTTCCCGGGTGTCGCATTCCGGCAGCGCGTGGACTGCCTCCGCGGTTTCCGCCTTTTTCTGCTCCCGCTCCGTCTTCAGCTGCTCCCGCTCCGCCTTCCGGCCTTCCCGGGCCGCTCTCCGCGCTTCGGCTTCCGCCCGGATCGCTTCCAGGCGTTCCTCCATCTGCTGCCGCTGCCCGGCCTTCCGGGCGTCCCGGAACTCCCGCCTTGCCGCGCGGGCCGCGTCATGCATCGCCCTTTTCGTCTCCCGGACCGTTTTCCGCACGTCCCTCGCGGCGCGATGTGTATCAAAATTCCGATCCGCCAGGAACCCCAGCAGGACGCCGAAGAGAAGCCCCCGGCGGTACGCGCTGCGATAATGCCGCCTGCCGTACAGCAGGCCGCCCAGTGACAGAATCCCCAGCAAACGGAACATTTTCCTTCTCCTTCCGAACCGGATCCTTTCCGGTTCGGAAGGAATCATACCCCGAATCCGGGCCGGAAAACAGAACGGCGTCGGAAAAATAGCGCAGGCTATTTCTCACCTGCTGTAAATGGAAGTCCCCGGAACCGGTCCGGGGGCTGTTTTTTCATGCCAGGATTTTCCTTTTCCCCGCATTTGTGGTATCATGGGAGCAGCCGGATTTCAGGCCGGGAATTGTGAGGGGCATATGGACGATATCATCTGGTTTATTGCCATCGGCGCCTTGTTTGTCCTGCTGGGCATCGTTTTTGTCCGGCTCGGCCTGGCCATCTGGAAAAAACAGAAAATGGAGCTGATCATCCGCCATCATTGCAGCAGGGTGAGCGGGGAAAACAGGCCGGCGTACTGCACGCTTGCCGGAATCGGCGTGTTTGTTATCGGGATCGGGTTTGTCCTGTCCGGAATCTGCACCGCGTTCGCGCAATCGCCGGTCGTCTTTGTCCCGATGGCGGCCGGGCTGGCAGCAGGAATCGCGCTGCTGGCCCTGGCGGGAATCAGGTATAACCGGTAAGGGGAGCCCCGGAACTATACCCGGAACGAAAAAAAGCACTGCCAGGTGCGGCTGCTGCTGCGTATGAATCATCGGGCGGGATCAAAAACGCCCTGTGAAACAAACCGAGGAGGAAACTGATTATGAAAAAGAAGCTGGTATCTCTCATCATGGCAGTTGTCATAATCTTCACGGTGTCCCTGGCCCTGGCTAAGACGGTGGAACCGGAGGATCCGGAAATCGAGCGCTTTGCCGGCCGGACGGTTCACGCGACAGTCGGCGAGTACGTTGATTACCTGAATGCTTTCCGGGTGACCGTGTATGAAAACGACCGGTTTGACGACGATGACATCGAACGCCTGGCGGCGGGTGACATCCTGCTTGCCGACGGAACGACGTACACGGTAAAGGAAATAACCACGTCGCCCGACGGGGAGCTCATGGCCGTGATGGAAAACGGGACTGAAATCGTGTTTGAGCGGGCCGGCGATGATTATACCGCCCGTTTCACAGACGACGACAGGCATTGCATGCACGCGATCGCGGTGGTGCTCCTGAAGCCCGCGGAAGGCATGGTCTATGAGGACAACTCCGACCCGGACCTAGACGCCCAGATGATCGTGGTTGACAACCTGGAAGAAATCCTGAAGATCAAGGCGGAGAAGGAAAAAACCAGCATCGGTTTTGACTTCTACGGCACCACCGTCACCCTGAACGGGAAGCTGGAGATCGTGAAGATCCACCAGGACTTCGACGTAGCACAGTAAAAGGATACAGAACCATGGAAGATGAAAAAAAGGAAACCGTTCCGGAAGAAGAGGAGGACGGGGACTGCACGCCCCTGACCGACGAGGAGTTCCGGGAATTCCAGGAGAAGGAAGCAAAGACGGAAAAGAGAATCAAGGGAATCTTCTCCGCCATCTGGGATGCAATCGATTTCTTCACCTGACCGCTGCGGGATATGGCATTCCCGGCAGCCGCTGATCCAGGCCGGATCAGCGGCTGCTTTGTTTTTCGGCGGCAGGGGAAGCCCCGGAACCGTCCCCCTCCCCATCCACCCCCTTCCCCCGGCCCGGCGGCGCCATACGCCGGGCCCTTTTTATGCGCTGTCTTGACAACAGAATCCCGCCATGCAAAAATACGCGTATATTCCGATATTTTCACGAACGCCGGAGGAACCTATGGACACCAATCATTTCAACGAGCTGATCGAAGTGACCCAGGAGATCTGCGACCACGCGTCGGACAGGATCGCCAATTACTGCGCGCAGAAATACTGCGCCGTCGGAAACGACACGACGGA
>CAMKEI010000067.1 GCA_946411525.1 uncultured Clostridia bacterium
TTCTTCTCTCATCCAGACTGTACTGTCGGCCCCGGAATCACACCGGATCGGCTGAGCATGGCTCAGTTCGCGGGCTTTACCGCCGGTAGGGAATTTCACCCGTCCCCGAAGAAGCTTTAAGCGGTACGCAATGTACGGACATATTATAGGGGTTTCTTCCCCTTCCGTCAATCCCGGTCCCTTATCCTTTTACAGCGCCGGCCGCAACACCTTTGATGATATGCTTCTGGCAGGTCAGGTAGAAAATGACGATCGGGAGCAGGCTCAGGATAATCAGCGCCATGGTGGCGCCCAGATCCACCCGTCCGTAGCTTCCCTGGAGATACTGGATGTGAATGGGAATCGTCTTGTACTTGGTCACGTCCAGTACCAGGTACGGCAGGAGATAGTCGTTCCAGACCCACATGATCTCGAGCACGCCCACGGAGATCAGGGTGGGCTTCATCATCGGCAGCACCACGCTGAAGAAGGTCCGCAGCGGACCGCAGCCGTCGATCGCGGCTGCTTCCTCAATATCAATGGGAATGGACTTGACAAAGCCGACGAACATGAACACCGCCAGTCCTGCGCCGAATCCCAGGTAAACCACCGGGATCGTCCACGGCGTATCCAGATGTAGGTCGCGGGCCGTGTTGGCCAGGGTGAACATGACCATCTGGAAGGGCACCACCATCGAGAAGACGCACAGGTAATAGACCACCTTCGAGAAGAGATCATCCACGCGGGAAATGTACCAGGCGGCCATCGACGTGCAGAGCAGAATCAGGAAAGTGGAGGCCAGTGTGATGAACACGCTGTATCCGGCGGAAAGATAGAACGGGTAGTTGCCGAACGTCATGCCGTTGATATAATTGTCAAAACCCACATAGCTCTGCGCGTTCGGCAGCGCGAACAGCTCCGTGTTCACGGCTCCGTTCGTTTTCAGGGAATTGTACAGCACGATGACGATCGGCATCATCCAGATGACGCTGATCACGGCGAACAGGACGGTCAGTGCAGTTTTGCCGGGCGTCCTCCGCTCATCCGTCACTTTGATCTGCTTTTTGACTCGCATCTCCATTACTGCTGCACCTCCTTGCTGCGGGTGGTGCGGAGCTGGATCAGCGCGATCGCGGTCACCAGGATGAAGAACAGTACAGCCTTGGCCTGGGCCACGCCGCGCTGGTTGGCCGTGGTGAAGTTGTTGGCGATGTTCAGCGCCAGCATCTCCGTCAATCCAACGCCGCGGCGCATCGGCGCGCCGTTGGTCAGCACCAGGTTCTGGTCATACAGCTTGAAGCCGTTGGTCAGGCTCAGGAACGTACAGATGGTGATGGACGGCATCACGTTGGGCAGGATGATATGCCACAGCGTTTTCCATCCGCTCGCCCCGTCAATCTTCGCCGCTTCCAGCATGTCTTCCGGCACGGCCTGGATTCCGGCGATATAGATGATCATCATATAGCCGATCTGTTGCCAGCAGAGCACGACGATCAGTCCCCAGAATCCGTATTCCGCCTGGATCGACATGCTCACCGGCAGCACGGAATTGATCAGGGTTTTCCAGATATAGCCCAGCACGATGCCGCCAATCAGGTTGGGCACAAAGAACACGCCGCGGAACAGGTTGCTGCCCCGGATTCCCCTGGTCAGTGCCAGCGCTACGGCAAAGGCCAGGATATTGATCAGGATCAGCGACGTTACCGCGATCAGCGCGGTAAACCCGAAGGCGTGCATAAAGCCCTCGTCGCCAAAGGCTTTCAGGTAGTTTTTGAAGCCCACCCAGGTGGTGTTGCTGACCGTCGTAAACTTGTGGAAGGACAGATAAATACCCTGGATAAACGGCCACAGGAAGCCGATGCAGAAGCACAGGAACGTCGGCAGCAGGAAGATGGCAAACCGCCGCTGGATCGGTTTCCGGATCAAGTACGAAGTGACCGCTCCGGCGGTCTTCTTCCGGCCCTGTTTTTTCACAGCTGATCACTCCTTTTCAGTACTGAAACGGGGAGCGGGTCTGTTCCCGCTCCCCAGGGGTGACTGGATCGGTCAATGCGTATTCTCGTAGCACTTGGCCCAGCCGTCGACGAAAGCGAACTCAACTTCGCCCCAGTCGGCGGTGCCGGCGGAGTACTGCTCCAGGGCGGAGACGATACCGGCGCGCCAGTTGTCCACATCGGGGGTGTAGTTGAACGCCCAGGTCACAACATACTTGCCGGCGGCAAGCAGGTCGTTCGCGGCCTTAAAGAATACATTCTCGGGCTCCTTGGCATTCTTGAAGGGGATGGGTCCGAACTGCTCGGCCATCATCGTCGTGCCTTCATCGCTGGTAACGACCCACTTCAGGAAGTCCAGGGTCGCCCTCTGGTCCGCCTCGGAAGCCTTGGCGTTCACGGCCCAGCAGTTTTCGGTACCGGCGCACAGCGCGGCGTTCTCTTCACCTTCCACACCACAGTAGATGGGCAGCATGGTCAGGTTCGCGGGATCGATCTTCTCGCTCAGCGTCGCATATTCCCAGGTGCCGTTCTGGAAGAACACAGCCTTTTCGGTGTAGAACTCTTCTTCCGCGGCGCCGCCGGTGTATCCGGACAGCTTGGACTTGTCCGCGGCGGAATCGGTGATGTACAGATCCCAGATGTTCTTGTAGGCATTCAGGTAGGAGCCCTTCACGGTCGCGGGCTGCTCGGTGATGCCGTCATCGCGGAATTCATAGAACAGAGGCATATTGGTCAGGTGACCGGAGAACCGCCAGGAGGAGGATCCGTCCAGGCCGGCGGAAGTGAAAGCGTCAAAGCCCAGTTCTTCAGCGCGGGCATGGATATCGTCGGCGATCTTCTTCAGGCTTTCGAAGTCCTTGATGTCCTCGACCTTGTAGCCGGCCTTCTCCAGCAGCGCCTTGTTGGTGATGATGCCGTAGGCTTCGTAGCAGTATCCGACGGCAACGGTATCGCCGTTGGCGTTCTTCAGGTTGAAGTCCGCGGTGGTCATTTCGTTGATCAGGTCGGTGCCGTCCAGCGGCAGCGCATAGTCTCCCCAGGTGGTCACGCCTTCGGCGTTACCGATCTGGAACAGGGTGGGGGCAGCATCCTTCTTCTCCATCTCGGAGGTCAGGGTGTCGCTGTAAGTGCCGGAAGCGGCCGTCAGGACTTTGACTTCCACACCGGTCTGTTCGGTGTAGGTCTTTGCCAGGGCCTGCCAGGCTTCATCCGCTTCGGGTTTGAAGTTCAGGTAGTATACTTTGCCGGCTTCATCGGCGGAAGCAAAGGATGCCAGGGACAGAACCAGGCACAGCGCCAGGAGCAGGGCAGTCAGTTTCTTCATAGTTGTTCTCCTTCTGTTTGTGTTATTTGGTCATTGGAAACGTTACCAATGCCGTCTGAAGGCATTTTATCCCGCTTTATTCTTGTTGTCAACCCATGAAATGAACTTTTTGTCTATTTATTACAGAACAACTTTATATATTCTCTCTGGCGTAGATCAGTTCGATAAACGCCTTGATCTGCGCGTCCCAGAATCCCCACTCATGAATGGCGTCCGGTTCTTCATGGCTCATCACTTTCCAGCCGTTTTTCCGCAGGGCCGGAACGAACGCCTTGTGCGCATCAAAGAGGAAATCTTTTGTTCCGCAGCTGACATACAGCCAGGGCTTATTCTCCGCTTTCGCATTCTTCTCCATCAGGTGGAAAAGATCATATTCCGTCCCCTTGATCTCTTTCCTGTCACCGAAGACCCTGTCGATTTCCGTGCCGATATGCCGCTGATAGAAGATCCCCTCCAGGTCCACCGCGCCGCTGAAAGAAGCGGCGGCGGCAAAATGATCCGGATAGGTCAGCGCCAGTCTCATGGCGCCGTAACCGCCCATGCTCAGGCCGGCCACATAGGTGTCCTCCGGTTTTTCGCTCAGCCGGAGGAAGCGGTGCATGGTCCGGGGCAGTTCGTCGCTCACATAGTCCCAGTATTTTTCGCCGTAGACTTCGTTGCAGTAGAAGCTGTGGTTGACCGCCGGCATAATGACCGCCAGGTTATGGTTCGCCGCGTACCTCTCCACAGAGGTCCGCCGCATCCAGATGGAATGATCGTCGCTGTATCCATGCAGCAGATACAGCACCTTCGGCAGCCGCTCATCCCTGGACGCGCCCATGCCGATGCCCTGGTTTGCTTCCGGCAGGATCACATTCACTGTGGACGCCACGTTCAGCGCCGCGGAGAAAAACTGGATCTGTAAGAATGCCATGGGAACACTCCTTCTCACTTACATAACTCAGACGCAATCTGCGCACCGAGTCTTGCGTTGTTGAAAACCAGCTGTATGTTTGCTTTCAGGGAATCGCCGCCGGTCAGTTTCTGGATCTTATCCAGCAGATAAGGCGTAGTCTGTTTGCCGTGGATGCCCAGGCGCTCGCATTCCGCGATGGCGTCGTCGATATTTTTGTTGATATAGTCCGGATCCATGGAGTATTCTTCCGGAATCGGATTGGTTACCAGCATGCCGCCCTGCAGGCCGCAGTCCAGCTTTACCCGGAAAGCGTCCGCGATCTCCCTTGGGGTATCCAGGCGGTAATCGACCTTAAACCCGGAAGAACGGGTATAAAAGGCCGGCAGTTCTTCCGTCCCATATCCGATAACGGGTACACCGTGTGTCTCCAGATACTCCAGTGTCAGGCCCAGGTCAAGGATACTCTTGGCTCCCGCGCAGATAACCATCACCGGGGTCTGCGCAAGCTCTTCCAGGTCAGCGGAAATATCCATGGTGGTTTCCGCGCCGCGGTGCACGCCGCCGATACCTCCGGTGGCAAAAACCCGGATACCCGCCAGGGCAGCGCCGATCATGGTTGTGGTCACGGTCGTTGCACCGTCCTCGCCGCGCATCAGCAGGACCGGCAGGTCACGCCGGCTGGCTTTGGTAACAGCCAGGCCTTTCCTGCCCAGATACTCAATCTGTTCCGGCGTGCAGCCCACCGTTATTTTACCCTGAATGATCGCGATTGTCGCGGGCACGGCGCCGTTCTCCCGGACGATCTTTTCCACGTTCCGCGCCGTTTCCACGTTCTGCGGATAAGGCATGCCGTGGGAAATGATGGTGGACTCCAGGGCGACAACGGGCTTGTTCTCCGCCAGCGCCCGCTGTACTTCAGGGGATACGGAAAGGTATTTTTCAGGATTGATCATGATTGTGCTCCTTGCATTGATTGTATTCCTGTACCGCGCCTGGATCGGGATTCCCCGCGCGGCATGATATCACATCGGAATTGTCAGTTTCAGCTCGATTGCCTCCTGGGACAGTCTCGAACTGACTGCCGCGGTATCCTCCGCGCAGATAGCGGAGGCGGCCAGTGCCCTTCTGGCAGCCTCCATTGTATTCAGGCCGTTCAGGTAGGCGTCCGCGGCTGCCGCCACAAAAGCGTCGCCGCAGCCGGTCGTGTTGATAATGGTGCCTGGCGCGCAGGGAATCAGCATACCGCCTTCCCGGACGTCGTCCGCCCAGACGCCCCGTTCTCCCAGGGAGATATAGACCCGTTTTACACCGAGTCTGTGCAGCGCGTCGGCCGCGCGGCCCAGGTTCATGTCTCCCCGGATCGTCATGCCTGTCAGAAGTTCCGCCTCCGGAACATTGGGTTTGAGAAGCGTCAGGCGTGACAGCAGCGGGATCAGGCGCGGAGCCTTCGATACGGAGACCGGATCCGCTGCCACCGGCACGGTAATGTTCTTCGCGATCCAGGCCAGTGTTTCCTCCGGCAGGTTCGCATCCGCGATCACCATACTGCCGTGATTAAGAACCGGCAGGATCGGTTCCAGCTTTGACGGAGTCAGTTCGTCGCAGATGGTCATATCCGAGACCGCCACATTCAGATCCCCGTTCTGTTCGTTGACACACAGGTAGGCCGATGTGCGTCCCAGAGGATCGGTAAAACTGTATTGCAGATCGATGCCAGTGTTCAGGCAGTGTTCCCGGATGATGTTGGCATAGGAATCCTCACCCATTACCGTAATCAGGGATACTTTCCTGCCCAGCAGGCGCAGATTTTCAGCGATATTGCGGCCGACCCCTCCGGGAGAAAGAACGATTCTGCCGGGATTGGAATCCCCGGCGCGCAGAGGACCTGCCGGCGTACCGGACAGATCCATGTTCACCGCGCCGATGACATAGACTGTCCCTTCAGTTCGCAGCATCGTACGCCGGTCAAAGACAGATTCCTCCCGGTGTGTCACCGGGCTGGAGAACATATTCACTCCCTGGCCTCCCAACAAGTTATCCTGCCCCGCCTGTTTTGACGTAAACCCGGGGCAGACGGAACCTCCGGCAGCGCCTGAAGGCGCGGAACGCTCCTGACAGAACAGCAGCCGGGTTAGAACCCGGCTGCCGGATAATCATTTCAGCATGGACTTTTCCCAGCAGTCATAGGGCTTCAGTCCCAAAAGTTCCACAACCGTGGGCGCGACGTTAGCCAGGCCGAAGTCGCTCTCCGTATCCATCTCATGGCGCTCGTCCGCGTCATGGATGATAAACGGGACAGGCCGCAGGCTGTGGGCAGTGCGGACAGAAACTTCGCCCTTCTTGTTCTTCTCCAGCATCTGATCGCTGTTGCCGTGATCGGCGGTCACCACCAGGATGCAGCCGTGTTCGTCGCAGGCCTTCCGGATGCGGGTAAGGCACAGGTCCACAGTCTCCACAGCGATTTCCGTGGCATACAGGTTGCCGGTGTGGCCCACCATGTCGCCGTTGGGGAAGTTGCAGCGGATGAAACCATATTTGCCGCTTTCGATTGCCGCGATCACCAGGTCCGTGATCTCGGTTCCCTTCATCCAGGGGCATTCGTCAAAAGAGCGGACGTCGGAGGGAACTTCCTGCCAGGTTTCCAGTTCTTCGCTGAATTTCTCGCTCCGGTTGCCGTTCCAGAAATAGGTCACATGGCCGTATTTCTGAGTCTCAGAGCAGGCGTACTCGTTGATACCGTTCTCTACCAGCAGTTCAGTCAGCGTATGGCGGATTTGCGGTGGGTTCACCAGGTACTTGTGCGGAATATGCAGGTCGCCGTCATATTCCAGCATACCGGCGTACAGAACCTGGGGCATCACGCCCCGGTCAAACTTATTGAAGGATGCGTCGCCGTCAAAGGCCATGGAGAGTTCCAGGGCGCGGTCTCCGCGGAAATTGAACAGAATCACGCTGTCGCCGTCCTTCATCGGGCCGACAGCCTTTCCGTTCTCTGCGATGACGAAGCCGGGCAGATCCTGGTCGATCACGCCGGGCTGTTCATTCCGGTATGTCTCGATGGCTTCCTTCGCGGAAGCGAACTGCCGGCCTTCACCGTGCACATGGATGTTCCATCCCTTTTCCACCATGCCCCAGTTGGCCTGGTAACGGTCCATGGTAATCTGCATGCGTCCGCCGCCGGAAGCAATCCGGACGTCGTAGGAATCGTCCTTCAGTTCCGCAATGGTGTTTTCCAGCTGATCCACGTACTCCAGGGCGGAGGTAGCGGGCACGTCGCGGCCGTCCAGCAGGATATGTACCCGGGCCCTGCCGACGCCCTCGTCCTTCGCTTCTTTCAGCATGGCCAGCAGGTGTCCGATATTGCTGTGAACGTTGCCGTCGCTCAGCAGGCCGATGAAGTGCAGCGCGCCGCCTGATGCCTTCACGCCGGAGACCAGCTCCTTCCATGTTTCGCTCTGGTAGATGGAACCGCTCTCAATGGACTCATTGACCAGCTTGGCGCCCTGGGAATACACCTGACCGCAGCCCAGCGCGTTGTGGCCGACTTCGCTGTTGCCCATATCGTCGTCTGAAGGAAGGCCTACGGCTGTGCCGTGCGCTTTGATGATCCGGAAGGGATCGCTGGCTTTCAGCTCGTCCAGAGTCGGCGTTGTCGCCTTCATAACCATATTGCCCAGCTCTTCGGTTGATTCACCCACGCCGTCCATGACGACCAGTACAACGGGCTTTTTCATAAATGGAATTCCTCCTGATTGATAGTAGTTTCTAACCCTATAAACATTACAGGAAAAGGACTGAAAAGTCAATGTCGGCTATGGTCGTTTTGGGTATGAAAAAAGCCCGTGATGCGAATCACGGGCCGTCAGAATTGCTGTCACTTCACGGAGGCAGCTCCTGCTTCCATCGCCTGGCGGTTCACAGGCAGCAGATGCTCCTTTTTCGGGCCGAAAGTGGCCTTCAGGGCTTCCATGGCGGAATCGATGCTGATCACGCCGGTTTTTGCGATAATCGCACCAAGCATGACCATATTGGCAGTCCGGCTGTTGCCGAGCTGTTCGGCGATACCGTTGCAGTCCACGGGAATCGCGGTGATATCGTCCCGGTCCGGGGTGATATCGATCAG
>CAMKEI010000068.1 GCA_946411525.1 uncultured Clostridia bacterium
GGCGACCTCATCCTTACCAAGGATGCGCTCTACCGACTGAGCTATATCAGCATGCTGTCTTTCGACAACGTGCGTATTCTATCACACCGCATATGAAAAAGCAAGCATTTTTTATCACATATGCTGTCCCTGGAAAGGAAAAGTATGAGAAAAGATCTCGCGCTGCCCGTTGAACTTCCGGAAGGCTTCGTATTTACGGACCCGTCCGGGCTGACTGACGCCATGGCCGCCGAAGCGCAGCAGGCCGGACTGGCAAACCGGATCACGGATCCGGACCGGCGTCCGCTTTCCGGCATCCTGGTCCGGCACCTCTTCACGCTCTTCAACCTGCTGAACTTCGGCCTGGCCGTCTGCCTGCTGCTGGTCGGCAGTTACCGGAATATGCTGTTCATCCTGGTGGTCGTCTCCAACATCCTGATCGGCGCCGTACAGGAATACCGCGCAAGGAAAACCATCGCGTCGCTGAAGCTGCTGAACACCCCGTCAGTGCACGTAATCCGGGAAGGCCGGGAACTGACGCTTTCCCCGGAGGAAACCGTCAAGGGCGACCTGGTCATTCTGCGGGGCGGTGATCAGGTGGTGGCCGACGCGGTCGTCATTGACGGCACTGGCGCCGCCATGGAATCGCTCCTGACCGGGGAAAGCCATGCCGTTCACAAGCAGGTCAACAGCTGGCTGTATTCCGGTTCCTATATCACGGAAGGCCGCCTGACCGCGCAGCTGGTGCATGTGGGCGACGAGAGCTACGCCGGCCGCCTGACCGCCGAGGCCCGGAAGGAAGCCCGTCCGGCCTCCCGGCTCATGACGGAACTGGACCGCCTGATCCGGTTCGATTCCATGGTGCTCGTTCCCCTCGGCGTCCTGCTGTTCCTGAAACAGATTCTGATCGGGCGTGTTCCCGCCGCGGAAGCTGTCCCCTCCTCCGTGGCCGCAATGATCGGCATGATCCCGGAAGGGCTGATCCTGCTGACCAGCGTCGCCATGGCTGTCGGCGTGATCCGGCTCGGGCGGCGGCAGGCCCTCGTACAGGAGCTTTCCGGAATTGAGACGCTGGCGCGGGCGGACGTCCTCTGCCTGGACAAGACCGGTACGCTCACCACGGGAACCATGGAGCTGGAATCGGTGGAGGGCGTGGAATGGTCCCGGGAAGACACGGAGAAGGGCCTCAGCCGCCTGCTGGGCTGCTTTGACGAGAACAGCGGCACGCTGGACGCCCTGCGGGAAAAGATCACGCCCGGTACGGAAAAACCCCGGGCTGTCCTTCCCTTCTCCTCCGAGCGCAAAAAATCCGCGGCAACCTTTTACGACGGCACCGCGCTGATCCTCGGCGCGCCGGAATTCGTCCTTGCCGGCTGTTATCCTGAAGCGCTGAAGGTCAAGGTGGAAGCGTACGCGACGGAGGGAAAACGGGTGCTGGTCGTGGCGGAAGCCCGGGGCCTGGTCACTCCCGACGCGATGCCGCCTGTCCGGACCGTCTGCGGCCTGTGCGTCCTCACGGACCGGCTCCGCCCCAGCGTCGATCAGACGCTCCGCTATTTCCGGGACCAGGGCGTCGATATCCGGATCATCTCCGGTGACAGCCCGCTGACGGTCTCCCGTATTGCCCGGGAAGCCGGCCTGGCCGCCTGGGACCGCTGTGTGGACGCGACCTCGCTGAAAACAGACGCGGATCTGGATGCTGCCTGCGACCGGTACACCGTCTTCGGCCGGGTCACACCGGAGCAGAAAAAGGAACTGGTCCTGGCCCTGAAGCGGAAAGGCCACAATGTCGCCATGACCGGCGACGGCGTCAACGATATCCCGGCGCTGAAGGCGGCCGACTGTTCCATTGCCATGGCCGGCGGCGCAGACGCGGCGCGGAACGCCGCGCAGCTGACGCTGCTGTCCTCCGACTTCAGCGTCATGCCGGAGATCGTCCGGGAAGGCCGGCGGGTCATCAACAATATCACCCGCACGGCGTCCCTGTTCCTGACCAAGACGATCTTCAGCTTCCTGCTCAGCATCCTCATGCTCGTCCTGGCCTCCGCCTATCCGTTCCAGCCGATCCAGCTGACGCTGATTTCCTCGCTGATGATCGGTTTCCCGGGCTTCGTCCTCGCGCTGGAGCCGGGCGCCGACCGGATCCGGGGCAGCTTCCTCCGGACGGTTCTGTTCCGGGCGCTGCCCGGCGGAATCGCCGCGGCCTGCTGCGCCGCGGTCGCCATGGCGATGACCTGGGCCGGCTGGTCCCGGGAGCTCTGCAGCACGCTGGCCACGCTGGCCGCAGGCGCCGTCTGCTGGATGGTGCTGCTCCGCACCTGTTTCCCCTTCAACCGGATCCGGGCCGCCCTGCTGGCAGCCGTCGCCGCCGCGTTCGTCCTGGCTTATCTGCTTTTCGGGCATATCTTTTTCCTGGTTCCCCTCACCGCGCCGGCCTTGTCGCTGTTCATCGCGCTGGCCCTGCTGGGCGGCGGCCTGGTCTTCCTTTGCGGACGGCTGCTCCGCGGGCGGGAATCCGCTGCTCCTTCTGAAAACGCAGGGGGTGCAAAGTGACTGTCTATCCGATCCTGCTCCTGTGCGTCGTACCGGCCCCCTTCCTGCTGTATGCCGCGCTGGGCCTGCGCCGCGCTGACCGCCGCCGCGCCGCAGCCGCCGCGGTTTCCTTCCCGCTTTGCGTGATCCTGGGCTTTGCCTTTGCCAAGCTTTCCTATGTGATCCTGCTGGAAGCCGGCAGCATCCTGGAGTGGGGGGAATGGGACGCGCTGTTCAGCCTGCAGCCCCGGCACTTCTGCTTTACAGGCGGCGCCTGCGGCGTCTGCCTGGGCGTCCGGCTCGCCGCACGGATGACCGGATACCGGCCGGCCGCGTCCGGGTTGGACTGGTTCGTGGTCCCCGGCGCGCTGCTGATCGCCGGGCTGCGGCTGGCGGAAGCGGCCCTGGGAAACCTTGGTGCCGGGCGCTATCTTGATCTTCCGGACGGCTCTTCCCTCCGGTTGCTGGCAATGATCAACAGCTACGGGGAACCGCACCTGGCTGTGTACCGCCTGGAAGCCCTGGCCGCCCTGGCCGTCGCGGCGCTGTCCCTCACCGACCGGAAGCGCCGCCCCGGGCTGCGCTTCGAACTGGCCGTGTTCCGCCTGTGCGCCTGCCAGATTCTGCTGGAGAACCTGCGCAGCCAGGCGCTGATGTGGGGGTTTGTCCGGGTGGAGCAGGTACTGTGCGCGGTGATCATGATGTTGCTGACCCTGCTGAACTGCCGGCGGAAATCCGCCGGTAACGGCGCTTCCCGTTTCCTGCCGGCCGCGGGCCTGCTGGCCTGTTTCGCGGCCATCGTCGGCGTGGAATTCCTCCGCCAGCGCAGCCCCAGCCGGTTTATGGGGCTTTACGGCGGTTTTATGATGATGGCGGCCGTCCTGGCCGTCGCCCTGCTGATCTTCCGGAGCGTGGCCGTCGGCCTCCGCCGGCGGACATGACCTCCCGGATTCCGGATGATCCTTCATTGTGTGATTGAACGAAAAAGGAGCGGATCGTTCCGCTCCTTTTGATTTGCGATATTCTCTTCAGTTGAAGGCCGCGCCGCATTCCTTTGCCAGCTCCACCGGATCCGTAAAAACGAAGTTCCGGTGCAGCAGCTGCTGCCGGGTATAGGTGGCGGCAAACACCTCTTCGCCACCGTCCTCGCCTGTCACGGCGACTTCCTCCACCGGCAGGCAGGCCAGCAGGTCCCGGGCGATCCGGAGGCCCATGGCCGCCAGGTACAGCTTCCTGTTCTTTTCCAGCTGCTCCTTTTTGCAGATAAAGCGGCTCTCCAGCCGGTCCGGGGAAGGCGCGCGCATGGTGATGTTCTCCGCGTACTCCGTCAGTTCTCCCAGCGGGTTGGCTTTCTGCAGCACTTCGGTGTAGGCGGCCAGATCACCCTCCAGCACCTTCTGCGCGTGCTTGTGGTAAAACGCCCACATCCGTGGGCCGGTCAGGCCGTCCGTCGGCGTGCCGTGCGCCAGCGCGTCGGTCCAGTCGATCGTCTCGTCCGCGGTTTTCCAGATCGACTGGATATCCGGTTTCTGTTTCTCCTGCGCGGCGGGAGCGGATTCCTTTTTTGCGGCGGGCATGGGAGGTTCTGCCTCCGCCGGGGCGAGGCCGCCCCACAGATCGGAAGCGATCGCCTTCATCCGTTTCATGAACTCGTTCTGGTCCATGCTGGTGTAATTGTTCCCTTCCGTCATTTCCCGGCCTCCTCCTCTCTGCGGCAGATCACGCTCGGCGGGTTGGCGGCCGTATTGAAGCCTTCGATCACGATGTTCGCGTTCTCGGAGATTTCATTGTCGAACAGCCAGCGGCTCAGCGGATTGATCAGCAGGCTTTCCACCTGGTTTCCGATGCCGCGGCCGCCGTTGGACAGGTCAAAGACCGCAGCTTCCTGCAGGCTGCTGTAGGCGAAATCCTCGATCCGGATCCGGATGTTTTTCTGCTCCCGAAGCCGGCTGATGATCTTGTCCACCTGGGACTTCAGGATCAGCTCGGCCGCTTCGCGGCGGATATAGTCGAACACGACGATGTTCTCCCCGATCCGGTTCAGGATCTCGGGCCGTCCCAGCTCAAGCTTGAAGTAGTCTTCGATGGCGCTGCGGACCCTGGTCTGCACCTCCGGATAGGGCATATCCATGGTGACGTTGGGTTCCCGGTTGCCGAAGGCATCCTTGACGTAGATGCCGAGGTTGCTGGTGAAGATGATGATCGTTTCGGAGAAATACACCGTATTCCCCTGCCCGTCCGTCATCCGGCCGTCCTCCAGGATCTGCAGGAACTTGTCCAGGATCGTGGAATGCGCTTTCTCGATCTCGTCAAACAGCAGGATGCAGAACGGGTTTTTCTTGACGGCGTTCGTCAGCTGTCCGCCGGCTTCGTACCCGACGTATCCGGGAGGTGCGCCCATCAGTTTCTGGTCGGAATGGCTCTGTCCGTATTCGCTCATGTCAAAGCGGATGCAGTTGCTTTCGTCGCCGAACAGTTTCTCCGCCAGCGCTTTGGCGGTTTCCGTCTTGCCGGTACCCGTAGGGCCGGCGAAGAACAGCACGCCCTTGGGCTTGCCCGTGGAGGAGGAGTTGACGCCGTTCATCCCGGTCACGGCGCGCTTGACCACGTCCAGCGTCCGCTCCAGGGCAGTATCCTGGCCCTTGATCCGCTTTTCGAAATCCTGCTTCGCCGTCTTCAGGCTCTGCATGTTCAGGCGGCTCCAGGGGTTCTCCTTGATGCCGTATTTGTACAGGTCCACCACCGTGCACAGGTCCCGGATCGGGATTTCCTCCTTCTTGCACAGCAGCCGCATCTCATCCAGCTCGGTAAAGGTCATGCCTTCCGTCAGGCCCACAAAGCGTTCCTTGATCCGTTCCAACTCGTCCGGATGCTCCGTGTAGTACGGCAGGTCCCGCCTGTAGACGGTACCGGAGAAGAACGCGGCGAAGTTGTTTCCGGTCATCATCCGTTTCCGCTCTTCCCTGTCCGGCGCCTCCAGCCGGAGGATTTTGCACACCGGGTTGTTCAGGTAGAACCAGGCCGGCAGGTCGTTCAGCTTGTTGACCAGCAGGATCAGCAGGTTCTGCTTCTTGCCCTGGGTAGTCCTCACCCAGGAAGCGCTCAGGGAACTCTGCATCAGGATGTTGAAGCTGTTCACGTCCTGCTGGTCCATGCGCTCGGGCGTGGTGATATAGTGGCTGGCCATTTCCATCACGGTCACGGCGGCCGCCTTGCGCTGGAACATGGCCCGGCGGATGACGTTCGGCGCAGTGCCCGCTCCGTTCCCCTTGAACTCCGCCTGGATCGCGCCGTCCTTGATCTCCGTTCCGGTCATGGCGGCGAACCGTTCCAGCATGGAAGGATCGTAGGGGCTCATAAAACCGACCAGGTTGCTGTAGAAGATCACCTGGTCGTAGCCGTTGTCCGAAAAATAGGTTTGCAGGTACCGGCTCAGGGGAATAATCTCGTCCTGCGCCACGGAACCATGCAGCGGATATCTGTACTGGTCAAGCACGTTGCCTTCCAGGATCAGCAGCGGCTTGATCCCGCTGAACAGTTCCAGTTCCCTGTGCCATCTCGGGATCAGTTCTTCGGTTTTCTCGTTCATGCTGTTCCTGCCTCCCGTCAGTTGCCCGGATTGCCTTTTTCTTCCCTGCCCGGTTTGGGGCTGGCTGCTTCCGGCGTCCAGAAATAGCCGCCGTCCTCGCTGTCCGATACGACGAGGCCGTCAAGCGCGGGCAGAAAACCCATTTCCATCCGGCTCAGCCCGTCCTCGTCCGCCGTAATCTCCGGCAGTTTGAAGAGCGTGTCGTACTGGACGGCCGCCCGGACCGGCACCGCTTCCTTCACATCCGCGCGGTAGGGCTGGTAATTGTTGATCTGCACGTTGTGCTTGTCCATTCCGCCGCTGCTGATGTAGACGGGATAAAGGGTCGCCTGCTGTCCCAGGTACCGGCCGTCGTCGGTAAAGGTCATCTTCACCTGCACCACCATGCTGTACAGGGACGTCACCGTCACATTCTGCGAAAGCGCCTTGTCCTTGATCCGGTTGTTACCGCCGAACACGAAATTGCCCAGCGAGTAGAACACGCAGCGGTTGTTGTAGATGCCGATCCCCTGGAGCACATGCGGGTGGTTGATGATGATCAGGTCGGCGCCGGCGTTGATGACGTTCTTCACCATCCGCTCGGCGTTCTCCTCATGGGTGCCCCTGTACTCCATGCCGGTATGCCAGCAGACGACAAACGCGTCCGCAGCCCCGGAGGATTTCATCTCCCGGATCACGTTCCGGAGCTTCTCCGAGTATTTGTTGTAGGAAATATTGTCCAGCGCCATAAAGGCGATCTTGACGCCGTCCTTCTCAAACGTATAGACATTGAACGCCTGGAACCAGGCGATGCCGTTTTCCGTCAGCGCGGCTTTTGTGCTGTCCTCTCCCTGCTTCCCGAAATCGGCGATATGGTTGTTGGCCAGGGAGCAGGCTTCGATGGAGCTGCCCGTCAGGATTTTCGCGAACACCGTCGGGCCCCGGAACCGGTAGGTCTTCCCCTTGGACTCCTGCGACTTGCTGTCGGACAGCACGCCCTCGAAATTGATGACCGTCAGGTCGTCCTGGGAAAACATGTCTTTGAAATTCGCGAAGAAATAGTCATAGCCTTTGGACGCTGCCAGGGAATCAAAGGAATCCTCGGCGCCCCGCGTACGCTCTTCGCTGCCGATGGTGCAGTCCCCGGTAAAGGACATCAGGATCGTCTTTTCGGCGGCAGCAAGGCTCAGGCCGGCAATCAGGATAAAAACCAGCAGGATCCCGCAGATGGGTCGGATACGATTCACATGCATATGCTTTATTCCTCTCCCGGAAATTCAAACCGGCGGCACCAGGTGTATTTGCTGATCGCGCTGGGCAGGGCACCCTGGCAGTAGGTGTTCAGGATATCCCGGATATAGGAGGGCAGGCTCCGGTTATACTTGACCTCCAGAATCATCAGGTTCTCGTCAAAGGGCGGAATCGTGGGGACATAGGGATCGAACAGATCCTTGCTCCACAGGCCTGTCCGAAGCTGCTTGTCAAACGTGATCCGGACTTCCTCGGCGGGATGCAGGTATGCCTCCCGGACATAATCGACCAGGACCGCCGGACGGAGCAGATTGACCGTCATTTCCCGGAACACGTCGTTCAGCAGGCCGCTCCTCGTCGTTTCCAGGCCGGCCGGATCCCCGGCCATCAGCTGCTCGCAGAGCAGCTTCGGAATGGAGATGCTGCGTTTTGAGATCAGGCTGCCGACCTTGGTCTTGCACTCCAGCTTGATGACTTTGTCGCTGAAGTTGTATATCCGGATCCGGTATTTGTCCCGGTTCTGGACGCCGTCCATCTTGTCCGTGAACGCGGTGTTGAAAACCGTATCAAAGTACAGGGACCGGATATGGTATTCGTTGTATTCGTCGCCGTTCGGATCCCGGTTCAGGATCCCGTCCAGCACGCCCGACAGCACAAAATACTGCCGCTCGTTAATGAAATACTTCAGCTCATGCCGCAGGGGCAGCGTATTCATGCTCATATCCGGCACCTCCCTTCCGAAAAATAATGAAGACTGAAAAATGAATAATGATGAATGATGAATTATGAATTCTGAATTCTGAATTCATCAGGCGCCCGCTTCCACCTGGCAGGCGACCAGCGTGGCGTCATGGACGCCCTCGATGTTCAGCACCGCGCTGACCAGGTCCTGCTTGCTGTCCAGGCGGACCTCAA
>CAMKEI010000069.1 GCA_946411525.1 uncultured Clostridia bacterium
GGTCCGCTGCGAAGCTTTCCGGCTCGCCGTTCATGCAGATGCTGCAGAGGGCAGGTGTGAAATGACAGGATATCTCTTACCGTTAACATTGGATCCCTGGCAGGTCATGACCCTGGACCTGTCTTTGGACGGGGAGGAGTTCCATGCCCAGGTGGAGCTCCGGTACCTGCCGGCGCCGGACCAGTGGTTCGTAAGCATCTGGGATCATTCCGGCAGCGAGCTGCTGGTGAATATGATTCCCCTCATCTGCTCCTACGGGGAAGTGAACGACCTCCTGCTGCCCTTCCGTCACCTGCGGGGCGGGAAAGGCCTGGGAAGTCTGTTCTGCCTGCGGGGCACGGATGAGCCCTCCACCCCGGATCCCTCCGCCGGCAACCTGACGGAGTTCCGGCTGGTGTGGAGCGATACGTATGAATTATGAATTGGAGGCCTTCTATGCGGATCATTGAACTTCCGGCGGAGCAGATTGAGCGGCAGTGCATCTGCCTGGGGTTTGAGGGGGAAAACAACCATACCCGGGTGCTGTTCCGCTGCGGAAGGATCTTTTCGGAATATCCGTTCGCGGCCGCCAGCCTGGCCGTGCAGCCGCCGGAGGGGGAAGCGTATCCGGTCGCCGTCGTCCGGGAGGAGGACGCGGTCGTCTGGGACGTCAGAAACAGCAGCCTGGCCTGTGAGGGCAGGGGAGAGTACCAATTAAGCTTCACCAGCGGGGACACGGTCGCGAAAAGCTATATCGGATCGTTCATCGTCAGCCGGTCGGTCACGGGCGAGGGCGAAGCGCCGGATCCGCTGGATGATTTCCTGACGGAAGCCGGCGCGGCGCTGACCGCGATTCCGGAAACGATCCGCGGGGCCCTGGCGGAGGCGAAAGCCTCCGGCGAATTTGACGGCCCCAAGGGGGACAAGGGCGATCCGGGGGATCCGGGGACTGATTCCCTGCACAGCCTTGCGCCGGTCGAAACCGGCAGGATATCGGGCAGGGCCTATGCCGCAGGGGAATGGTTTGTGCTGCGCGATGACGGCGATGAAGAAAGCCGGACCTGCCTGTACAGGGCCACGTCCGCGATTGCGGCCGGGGACCGGATCGAGCCCGGAACGAACTGCGAACAGACGACGGTCGCGGAGGAGCTTTCTTTTAAAAACGGCCTGATCATTGACGGCGGGGACAGCACGGGACAGACGGCCCCGGTGGTGCCGGCAGGTATTCCGTATGCGCAGGGGGTGATGTTTTAGTGGGTATTGTGAACGCGCGCATCCTCGCCAGGCGGGATACGACAGCCAACTGGAACGCGCACCGGGATTTCATTCCCCTGCGCGGGGAGATCATCGTCTATGAGGATTACGGAAGCACGGAGGACGGGTACGGCAACCGGATCAACGTACCCGGTATCAAGATCGGGGACGGGCGGGCGTACCTGATCGACCTTCCGTTTGCGGGGGACGAAGTGAGCCATCAGATCCTTGCGGAGCTGCGGGCACACACGGAGGACGCCGGTATCCATGTGACGGCGGCGGAAAAGGACGGCTGGAACAATAAACTGAACTGCACCATCCGCGATGGCAACCTGACACTCAACAGAGACTGACGAAAGGAACGATGACAATGAGCAATCCAACCATTTCCCGGATCACCCTTCCCAGCGGCACCACGTATGACATCTGCGACCTGACCGCCCGTGAGGCGGCGGCCCACGGCATGGCGATGAACATCTGTTCAAATGCCGAAAACACGCCCCAGGGCGTGGAGTGGATGAGCGGAAGCACGAAGATCACCGGCACGCTGGCGGCGGGCGCTTCGACGCAGGGTGCGTTCTTTCTTGTGCCCGTGACCACCCGGAGCGGCAGGGATATCTATGCGGAGTATGTGACGGTCAGCGACGGCGCGCCCGCTCCGGCATATTCATGGGAAAAGATCGGCACCACGGACATCGACCTGTCCGACCTCGGCGGCCTTGCCTACAAGGACAGCGCCAGCGGATCGTACACGCCCCAGGGCAGCGTGACGGGCGGTACGTTCTCCGGGTCCTCCACCACGTTCACCGGGGACTTTACCCCGCAGGGGTCTGTCGCGGTGAACGCGGCCGGCGGAAGCGGGACTTCCTATACGCCGAGCGGCTCCATCTCTGTGAACGCGGCCGGCGGAAGCGGCACGAGCTACACCCCGGAGGGGAGCGTGTCCGCTCCGGTGATCAGCGTTTCGTCCGCCGGGGCGACGGCCTCCGTGATCCCGTTCGGCACCGCCGGAAGCCTTCCTTCCCTGACCACCACGGTTTCGGACGGAAACCTGACGATTTCGTTCAGCCAGGGCACGCTGCCGACTGCGGGGACCGCGGTGACGGTGAAGACGGGGGACGCCTCGTATACGGCGACGGCTCCGAGCTTCACGGGGACGGAGAAGAAACTGGCCTTCAGCGGTGACGAAAAGAAACTCGCCTTCAGCGGGACCCGGGGAAGCGTCAGCGTAAGCGGCACGCCGAACGGCAGCAACAGCGCGCTGGGATTCAGCGGAACGGCGGCCGCCATTACCGTATCGTGAGGTGGGAGCAATGGCGAACCTTGGCATGATTAAAGGGATTACGCTGGTGAACGGGGACACCGCCGCCTTCAATATCCCGATGTTCACGGGTTCCGGGACAGCCGGGCAGGGGGGCTCCGCCTCCAAAGCCTACAAACCGGCGAAGTGGACGTTCGATATCGGGTTCGCGCCGTCCGCCGGGGATATGATCCTGATCAGGGTTCCCGTCGCGGGGGTGACCTCCGGCGTATGGATGAGCGTGAACAACGGCACGAGCTATTCCCCCGTCGCCACGGTCAGCAAGACCAGGCTGACCACGCAGTATCCGGTGAACGCCCTGCTCCTGCTGATGTACGAGCCGGGCGCAACCACAACCACATACGGCACGGACGAAACAGGCGCGCCGGCAGGGGCCGGCGCCGCAGACCTTGTGAGCAGCCGCTGGACGGTGGTGAACGGATATGACGCGAACACCACCTATTCGGCCATGACCGTCGCGAACATGACGGCGGGAACCGAAACCACGGCGCGGACGGTGAGCGCGTCGAACCTGAAAAGCGGGCTTCAGCAGATCCTTGCGGTGAGTTCCGGGGACGTGCAGCTGTACGGGTCGCACCTGACGGGGCAGGTTCCGGCGCCGTCCGCCGGTGACAACGGCAAGTTCCTGCGGGTGGTCGGCGGCGTATGGGCGGCGGCCGCCGTGAATAACGCGAACGGGGTGAGTTTCTGATGATTTTTCATGCTGACAGGCTGAAGCCGTTCTTCAGGGTTGATCCGCCTGTGCCCGATCCGCCGGAACCGTCCGGCGCGGGTTATATCGTGCGGCGGAATTACACCGAAGACGACGACGCATACTATGCATTTGACACGGATTTCGTCCCGACGCTGCCGGATCCGGATGACATAGGCTGGCCCGCTCCGGCCGGGAAAACCTTCAGGGAGTGGAACAGCCTGCGGGACGGAACCGGCACGATCTCCGGGATCGGAGATACGCCCGCCGCCTTTGCGGAATATTATGCCGTCTGGCAGGACGCTGTGACGGTGGAGTACCTGACCACGAACCATGAACTGAAATCCGTCGCCGACGCGATCCGGTCGAAAGGCGGCATGCCGTCCTCCCTGGTCTATCCGTCCGGTTTTGTGAGCGCGATCGGCGCGATCCGCACCGGCGTGGACGTCAGCGATACCACGGCGGCCGCTTCGGACGTCAGGACGGGAAGGTATTTCTATAACTCGCTGGGAGAAAAAACCCAGGGCACGGTGCCGATCCAGGCGGCGCAGACGATCATGCCCGGGACTGCAACCCAGACAATCCCGGGCGGAAGGATCCTGACGGGGACGCAGGTCATCCCGGGCGACGCGAACCTGGCGGCGGAAAACATCCGGAGCGGTGTGACGATCTTCGGCGTGACAGGCACCTATGAAGGAGGCGGCAGCATGAATGTCATGACCCTGTACGCGCAGACAAACGCGTCATCCGTCCTGAACAACACGCTGTATCTGGATTCCGCAAGGACGCAGGATCTGACGGCGTATTACAACTATGATTATGAAGCGGTATATAACGCCCTGGCAGGTGCGGATGTCATTGAGATCTACGGTACATACAGGAATGATAAGCATTTTGTTATCGCCCTGGAGTATGACAGGACAGATGAATCCATCCGGCTGGGCGTCGGGTTTAACGGCGCGGTGTTCTCACTGCTGATATAAGGTATTGCTGTACGGAGGGATGAATCGTGGAGCTGCTGCGCAAGCTGACCGTCTTCGCTGACGGCAGGCCGGTGACGGGTTTCCGCCATGCCCGGCTCACCGGCCGGGACGCCGTGGGGCTGTACCCGATGCCCTTCACGCTGCGGCTGTGGAACCTGGCGGAATCAGACTGCCATCTGCTGCAGGCGGCAAGAACCCTTTCCGTCCGGCATGAGGGTTCCGTCCTGGCCTCCGGCGACGCGGCGGACGTGCGCCGGATGACCGTTCCGGAGGGGACGCTGACAGAGGTCGTTTTCGCGACGGGCCTGCGCCTGTGGGAAGCCCCGGTCTCCCTGTCCGTGGAGGCCGGGGTTTCCGTTTCGGAAACGGTAAGAAGGATCCTGGAGGCTTCGGGGACGGGGATCACATTGCTGTCCTTTCCCGGGGAGGACCCGCTGCGGATCCGGGGCCAGGCCTTTTCCGGCCGGGCGGCGGAGTGTATCGGGGAGGCACTGTCCGCGGCCGGTGCAAGGGGATACCTGACGGAAGCGGGCCTGTGCGTCGTGCCGGCCTCCGGCCTGCCGGTCAGCATGGAGCTGTCCCCGGCGGACCTGCTGGAGGATCCGGTCAGCGTATGCGGGAACCGGATGCTTTTACGGACGCGGATCATGGGCTGGCCGCTGGGGAAGGTGATCTCCGTAAAACGGAAGGACGGGTCCGCTGGGGGACTCGTCCTGGAAAGGTCTGTGGACGCCGATAACCTGGAAGGGAAGTGGGAAAGTGAGATGCTGGCGGAAAAGGTAGTGTAGGATGGTAAATTCCGGGTTTTCGGTTCATTGGGATTCCGACTCATTGGAACTCACAGTTTCAATATAGCTGGAAAGTAAAACATCCTTGATTGTCTTTTTTGCTTCATCTGTAAAATAGTGGTGACCACAGTTTGTTAATATATGGATACTATTTGCCTTATGCAAATTAGCGATGTCAATAGAATGAGGGCTAACAATTTCGTCATGATCTGCAAAGAAATAATTTACGGAGACGGACGGTAACTTCATTCGACTGACTGAATGAATCATGCGCAATAATTCCATATATGGATGCGCACAGAAAATATAGGCCAGAGGGGTTTTGGCACTTACACTGTTTGCTTCCTTTGTTGCCAAGACATAAGGATCAGATGGGATCTTTTGGAATGAAAGGATATTATTTTTCAGATAGCGAAAAGTCGGATGAAGTGAATAAGGGCAACATAAAAGAATCATATCGGTAAGCAAACCAGGGTTTTCTTTTTCTGCGAGTAATCCAAGCAGACAACCCATCGAGTGACCCACAAAGATCACTTTGCTGCATTCTTTACGCATTTTCTGAGCCGCATCAACAACTGACAATAGCCATTGTTTCTGTCCGCTCTGCCTGAACTGCATTATACCAGCGCCATGCCCAGGTAGTAAAAGGTTATTGATTATTGTGCTTTCGGGAAGTACCTCCGTAAGGAAATGCAGCTGTTTTGGGCTGCCCTGAATCCCGTGAACCATTAACACGCCTACTTGGTTGCCGGACATATTATTCGTTTCCTCTCACTCTTCTCAAAAACATGGTTTAACGGTAATTCAGTAAATTCAATTTTATGGATCAGCTTCACAATTTCAGTACGGCAACAATTTCATCGCCATCCATTTCGCCAGTCTCCACGAATCCGAAGGAGGAGTACAGCTTTTTTGCAATCTCATTCTCTGGTTCATAGGAGATCCAGCACAGATCCGCCTTACCACAGGGCCATGTTCTAATGAAATCGAGTGCGAGTTTCAGCGCGTCCTTGCCGTAACCCCTGCCTTGAAAACGTTTGTCGATCATAAAACGCCAGATCTCATAATTGTCCTTCTCTACGCTCACCCCATCCTGATCCGCGTTCTCACCATAACCAATTTGGATGAAGCCAACAAGCTTTTTGTCGTTGTAAATGGCGAAGGGAAAGACCTGGCCGCCGCTTATCATCGTAATGTAGGCTTCAGCAATGCTGTAACAATTACTCGCCACAAAGCCGTACTGATCCTTTTTTACTTTGAGTTCAAAGACATCGTCAAAGTTTTCGTAAGTAAGCTTTTCAAGATGTATCATATTAAAACCCCCCATCAATTATGATTTGTCATTAGCCTGTTAAATTCAAAGTTATTCATTTTGTTCTCCTCATATCCTACCATATTTCACTTCAAAAAGAAAAGCTCATAAGGAGGCCGCACCGTGAGCGAATCCCTGACTCCTCAGGAGGTCCCGGCTGTTTCCGTAAAAGAAAAGACGGGTCCGCTGGGGGACTCGTCCTGGAAAGGTCTGTGGACGCCGACAACCTGGAAGGGAAGTGGGAAAATGAGATGCTGGTGGAAAAGGTAGTGTAGGATGGTAAATTCCGGGTTAAGCGTCCATCGGGTATCGCGGCATATCAGAATTGTATCCCCATTATTCTGCACTGTTCTTCGTTCCAGACTGCCCAGTCGCGATACAATTCAGAAAATGTCTTTCCGTATACCGTGTCCACGCTGTCCGGATCGACATCCCAGTTTCCGAAAACAATGTCTTTCCCGTATTCGTCTACCAGATACGCGATCATGCCGGACGCCTCACAAAGGGAAAGTTCCTGCGGCTTCAGGTTCTGATCCATTTCCTCCGTGCGCACAATCGTTTCATTCTTAACGGCATAGTACCGTACTCCGACCAGTCCGCCGTTTGCTGCAAGCACACCAAGCCCATAATTCAGTTTCCGGGGATCGATGCAGTTCTCCGCTTCGTCCCACGACAGATCCCACATCATCGGGGGATAACCGGCCATTTCAAATCCCATGTTTTCGGACCGTCCCATCCGGTTTTTACAAACAACATTGGCAACGTAATCCGCCATGCCCTCTGCCCAGAAACCGAATTGTGTATAGGTTTCGGCACAGTGCATGGTCAAATAGTGTACATACTCATGCAGCAGCGCAACACGCGCACTGTTCCATCCGTTGAAGAGCTTGATGTAATTTCCCAGTTGGCGGTAGAATGCATCAGACGTTTTTGAGGCTTCTGCTTTATTGCAGAAATCAGTATAAATGTCAATCGGCTGAATCTCATCGGGGATAAACCCTTTAAGTGCCGCACGGGCGTCGGCAAAGTCCGCCTCTGCATCATCAAGAATTGCATACAAACCTTCATAGTATGCATCTTCGCCAAGCAGTTCGATATCTGCTTTCGAAATATACCAGGCCGCATAAGGTGTCCGGATGATATAAGGACGGCTGTCTTTATTCCAGCCTGTGTTTTCTTCCATCTGATATCCTGTCTGTTCTGCACAGCTTATGACAAGCAGCGAAAGAAGCACAGTCGCAAGAAGTAACGCTATCATTCGTTTCATGTTATCATTCCTCCATAAAAACTCCTGTTGCTAAAGAAAATCAAAAGTTATTTATTTTGTACTCCTCATATCCTACCATATTTCCTTTCAAAAAGAAAAGCTCATAAGGAGGTCACGTCGTGAGCGAATCCCTGACCCCGCAGGAGGTCCCGGCCCTGAAGCGGGAGCTGTTTCCGTAAAAGAAAAGACGGGCCCGCTGCGAGACTCGTCCCGGAGAAATCTGCAGAAGCCGATAACCCGGAAGGGAAGTGGGAAAGTGAAATGTTAATGGAGAGGGTGGCGTAGGGGGAAGTAAATTCCGGGTTTTCCTGTTCAACATCAGTCCGATAAACCGGAACTGCCGGCGTATTACTTGAACGCAAACACGATATCATCGGAAGCGGCATTACAGATTCCTCCTGCTTTCTCGTAACACCTGCAGGCGGAAACATTGT
>CAMKEI010000070.1 GCA_946411525.1 uncultured Clostridia bacterium
CCCCGACGGCCAGCGCCATCGTGGGCGATATCATCCAGGCGGCGCAGAACGCGGTTCATCCCATGCCCGTGATGCGGAAGGAGCCGCTGCCTGTCGCGGACGACTGGCACAGCAAGTATTTCATCCGCATGAAGGCCAAGGACGCTCCCGGCGTGCTGGCGGAGGTGACCGGTCTGCTCGCGAAGGAGAATATCTCCGTGTCCGCCATGATGCAGAAGGACGCTGGCCCGGACGGCAAGGCGACGCTGATTGTAATTACCCATATGGCCCCTGAAAAGGCCGTACAGCGCGTGGTTAAATCCCTCAACCCCGAGATCTGCAGGGTTGAGAACGTGATTCGGGTTGAGGACTGATATGCTTAAAGATACTTGGGTACTGTTCGACCTGGACGGGACGCTGACGCAGAGCGAAGAAGGCATCTGGAACTGCGCGAAGCATGCGGCGAAGGAAATGGGCTTTCCGGAACCGGACGCGGCGACGCTCCGTAAGTTTATCGGCCCGCCGCTGCTGTATTCTTTCCGCACCTGGATGGGCATGACGGAAGAACAGGCGGAAGAGGCGCAGCGGATTTATCGTGCGCGCTATACCACCGTCGGCATGTATGAGAACCGGGTCTATCCCGGCGTCCGCACCATGCTCCGGACCCTCCGGAAACAAGGCGCGAAGCTGGGTGTTGTGACCGGCAAGCCCGCGTATCCCACCGGGAAAATCCTGGAGCACTTTGGTTTTGACCGGTTCATCTCCAAAGTGGTCTGCGCGACGGACGGTCATGCCGAGAAGGAACACCTGATCCGTGAGGCGCTGCCTGAGGATTGCGGAGAAGCCTGGATGGTCGGCGACCGCTGTTATGATATGGAAGGCGGCGTGAAGGCCGGCGTGCATACGTTGGGCGTAACCTATGGCTACGGCAGCGAGCAGGAACTGACGGAGACCGGCGCGGAAAGGATCGCACATACACCGGTGGAGATCCTGGATATTCTTTGCCCGGATGCAAAGCCGGAACGCGGCGCGTTCCTCACGGTGGAAGGCCTGGATGGCAGCGGCAAAGGCACGCAGATCGAACGGCTTTCGGACGCCCTGGACCGCTGGGGATTTGAAGTCGTGCATACCCGGGAACCCGGCGGAACGCCTATCGGGGAAAAGATCCGGGAGATCCTGCTGGACAGGGAAAACACCGCCATGACGGATGTGACTGAAGCGCTGCTCTATGCGGCGTCCCGTGCCCAGCATGTCCGGGAAAAGATCCTGCCCGCGGTGGAGGAGGGGAAAGTGGTTCTCTGCGACCGGTTCCTGGATTCCTCCGTGGCCTATCAGGGCGGCGGACGGCAGCTGGGTATCGATGAGGTGCTGCAGATCAATGCTCCGGCGGTTGAAGGCGCCATGCCGGATCTGACCGTTTTTCTGGACCTGGATCATCAGGAATCGCTCAGGCGGCGCTGCACGGCCAGCGAACCGGACCGCATGGAGATGGAAGCGGACAGCTTCCATGCCCGGGTGGAGGACGGTTATCATGAGCTGATTGCCCGGGATCCCGGCCGGTTTGTGGTTGTGGACGCGGCGAAAACCCGTGACGGGATTGCCGCGGAAATACAGGAAAAAGTGCTGACCCGCCTGATGAATGCTGAAACGGAGCGTGAGGCGTGAGCGAACGGATTGTGGTCGGTATGAGCGGAGGCGTGGACTCCTCCGTTGCGGCCCTGCTTCTGAAGGAGCAGGGCTATGATGTCGTCGGCGTCTTTATGAAAAACTGGGACGAGGAGGACGAGAACGGCACCTGCACCGCCGAGGAAGACTGGCGGGACGTGCGGGACGTCTGCGATCTGATCGGCATCCCCTATTACAGCGTAAACTTTGCCCGGGAATACTGGGACCGGGTGTTTTCCTTTTTTCTGGAAGAGTACCGCGCCGGCCGGACGCCGAATCCGGATGTGCTGTGCAACCGGGAGATCAAGTTCCGGGCTTTCCTGGATTTCGCGATGAACCTCGGCGCGGTGCGCATGGCGACCGGACATTTCGTCCGGACCAACGAAGCGGGCCAGCTGCTCAAGGGTGCAGATCCGGAGAAAGACCAAAGCTATTTTCTTTATATGGTACACGCGGAACAGCTGAAGAAGGCGGTCTTCCCGGTGGGCAGCATGACCAAGGCACAGGTGCGGCAGATTGCCGCAGACCGCGGCCTGCCGGTCAGCCGGAAGAAGGATTCCACGGGTGTGTGCTTTATCGGGGAACGGAATTTCAAAAAGTTCCTTTCGGAATACTTGCCGGCTCAGCCCGGTGAAATGGTTTCGCCGGAAGGCGAAGTGGTGGGCAGACATGACGGCCTCATGTATTACACGCTCGGCCAGCGCCGGGGATTGGGGATCGGAGGTCGGGGAGACGGCCGCAGCTGGTTTGTTATCGGCAAGGATCTGGAACGCAACCGCCTCCTGGTTGCCCAGGGGGAGGATCATCCCATGCTCTACAGCACCCGCAGTATCGCGGAGGACGTCACCTGGGTGGGCGAGGCGCCGGTGAAGGAAGGTGAAACGATCTCCTGCGCGGCGCGTTATCGCTACCGCCAGCCGGATCAGCCGGTTGAAGCGACCCTGCGGGACGGAAAGCTCCTGCTCCGCTCCCTCACACCCCAGCGCGCCGTGACGCCGGGACAGAGCGCCGTACTGTACAAAGACGAAGTGTGCCTGGGCGGAGGAATCATCACAGAAGTGTGTGATCCCGGAGGAACAGCACTGTGAGCCTGACGCCTGCATCCTTTCTGATTGTTTGCCCGCTGCTGTTTCTGGCCGGTTTTGTGGACGCTGTCGGCGGAGGCGGCGGGCTGATCTCCCTGCCGGCCTATCTGTTCGCAGGACTGCCGGTTCATCAGGCGATCGCGACCAACAAACTGTCCTCAGCCTGCGGAACGTGCCTTTCCGCCGCCCGGTTTCTGAAAAACGGACTGGTCAACCTGAAGCTGGCGGTTCCTGCCGTGGCGGCCGCGTTCGCGGGATCCTCCCTGGGCGCCAGGCTTTCGCTGACGGTCAGTGAGGACGTGATGAAATACGTCCTGTTTTTTGTCCTGCCGGCCGCGGCTTTTGTGGTGCTGAACCGCCGCCTGTTCAGTGAAGGCGGGGGAGAGGCAAAAGCGGATCGCCGGACAGTCACAGTCTGTATCCTGTCGGCGCTTGTGATCGGTGCCTATGACGGGTTTTACGGCCCGGGCACCGGTACTTTTCTGATCATTGCCTTCACCGTTCTGGCAAAGATGTCTGTGCCCGCCGCAAATGCGCAGGCAAAGGTGATCAATCTGACAACCAACGTCACCTCGCTGGCGGTCTTTCTGCTGAACGGTCAGGTGATCTTTCTGCTGGGTATTGCCGGCGCAGCGTGCAACATGGCGGGCAACTGGCTCGGATCCGGCCTGGCGATTACCCGCGGGGCAAAAATAGTCCGTCCGGTAATTCTGGCCGTGCTGGCGCTTTTGCTGATAAAAATCCTGACAGGGTTCTGATCTTAATCTGATGAAATGAGGGGTCTGCCATGAACAGCGTACGTCGCGCCGAAGCGCGGGATATCCCCGCGATCCTGAACCTGCTGGTTCAGGTGGATATGGTGCACCACGACGGCAGGCCGGATCTGTTCAGGGGACCGGCAACCAAGTATACCGCGGACGAACTGAAAGCGATCCTTGCCGATGAAGCCAGGCCTGTGTTTGTCTGCGTGGATGAAGAGGATCGGGTGCTGGGGCACGGCTTCTGCGTGATGCAGGAAACCGGCGGTCCGCTGCTTGTGGAGCATACCGCCCTTTACATTGACGATATCTGCGTGGACGAGGCAGCCCGGGGGCAGGGCGTCGGCCGGACGCTGTATGAGTATATCCTGGATTATGCCCGTGAGAAGGGCGCCTATCATGTGACCCTGAACGTCTGGACCTGCAACCCCGGTGCCATGGCGTTCTATGAAAAACTGGGTCTTGTGCCGTACAAGGTGGGCCTGGAAAAGATTCTATGAAAGAAAATATCATAAACAGACAGGGAGGAAACAGCAATGGAAAAAGCAAAGGTGTACTTTACGGATTTCCGGACCCGGCTGGATGTAAGCCAGGGCATCAAGCTGCAGAAACTCTGCCGGCGGGCAGGCATGGACCGGATCGATTTTGACGGGAAGTTCGCCGCGATCAAGCTGCATTTCGGAGAACTGGGCAACTTTGCTTATCTCCGGCCGAACTATGTGAAGGCTGTGGCGGATCTGGTGAAGGAACTGGGTGGCAAGCCCTTCCTGACGGACTGCAACACGCTGTATCCCGGATCCCGGAAGAATGCGGTGGATCATCTGCTGAACGCGGATATCAACGGGTTCAACTATATGACGACCGGCTGCCACAACATCATTGCCGACGGGCTGAAGGGAACGGATGACGTAACGGTTCCGGTACCGAACGGCGTATACTGTAAGGAGGCCTTTATCGGCCGGGCGCTGTACGACGCGGATATCATCATCGTGCTGAGCCATTTCAAAGGCCATGAGGTCGCCGGATTCGGCGGCGCGGTGAAAAACCTGGGCATGGGCGGCGGCAGCCGGGCAGGCAAGATGCAGCAGCATAACGAAGGAAAACCGACGGTGAACCCGGAACTCTGCCGGATGTGCCGGCAGTGCGCGAAGGAGTGCGGATCGGACGCCATCTCCTATGAAAGCGGCAAAGCGTTTATTGATCCGAACCTATGCAAGGGATGCGGCCGCTGTATCGGCGCCTGTGCCTTTGACGCGATCTATACTGATTTTGACAGCGTTTCGGAATCCCTGGGGCGAAAAATGGCGGAGTATTCCGCGGCGATTGCGGCAGGCAAGCCGGTGTTCTATATCAACATGATCATGGACGTGTCCCCGGACTGCGACTGCCACGGGGAGAACGACGCGCCGATCCTCCCAAACCTGGGCATGCTTGCTTCATTCGATCCGGTGGCGCTGGATCAGGCTTGTGCGGATCTGTGCCTCGCGGCGGACCCGCTGCCCAACAGCCAGCTGACGGATCATCTGAATCAGCCGCACTGGCATGCGTACCATGACCCATTCAAGGATGTTCATCCGAACACGAGCTGGCGGGAATGTCTGGAGCATGCGGAAAAGATCGGTCTGGGTACCAGGGAATATGAACTGGTCCGGATGAAATAAAAGAGGAAAAAGATGAACAGTCTGCCATACCGGGCTGTGATTGTCGATTTTGACAGAACCCTGCTGCATACGGATAAAACCATTTCCGGACGGACTGCCAGTGTCATGCGGAAATGGCAGGAATCCGGAGCCCGTCTGTTTGCCGCCACGGCGAGGCCGGAACGGGCGATTGAGGAATACTGCCGGATCATTGCGTTCGATGCGGTCACTACGCTGAACGGTGCGCGGACGATTACGCCGGACACCGTGTTTGAGAATCCGATCGACGGCGGGGAAGCGGAAGCGATCCTGGATCAGCTGGACGGCATTCCCGGCACCGTTATTTCCGTGGAAGCGACGGGCGGGATCTACGCCAATACCGATATTCCGCTCTGGACGCCGGCCGTTGTGGAGGATATCCGGGCTGTTCCCCGGAAGGAAAAGGTTTATAAAATTCTGGCAAGCCATCCACGGATGCCTGTGGATGAGATTCCCCTTGTTCTGCCGGACGACACGTACTGTACCGTCGCGGAGCGGAAGCTGCTTCAGATTATGAGCCGGTCAGCCACCAAATGGAACGGTATCCGGAGGATGCTGGAAGCGTATGGGATCAATCCGGCAGAAGCGGTGTATTTCGGAGATGACAACGACGACTTCGAGCCGATCCGGAAATGCGGATGCGGCGTGGCGGTCAGCAACGCGCTGGACGCTGTCCGGGAGGCTGCTGATTTTGTGACCGGGAGCAATGACGAAGACGGCGTTGCCGCTTTTCTGTCGGAACGGCTGCAGCGCGGCGGACAGGAAAAGACAGGACGGGAATAAACAAGGCGGAGTACAGAAAATGCGGGGACACTTATCCGGCTTGGCCGGATCCGGGAGAAAAGGAAAACGGAGGTACCCGGAAATGAAGTTCGTCAGAATCATATTCATGCTGGCGGTGTGCCTCGTGGTTGCGGCTTCTGCAGCTGCCGCGTACGGGGAGACGACGCGGACAGAGGTCTCCTGGGTGGCGCTGATCGCAGACCTGGTCGCTGCTTCCGGAAATCCTTCCGATCAGGCGTTCGAGCGGATCGACGCGGATACGGAACGTATGCAGGATCCGGTGGCGTTGTCTGTTGCAGAACACTGGAAAAAAGTCTGGGCAGATCCGGACTATCGTCTGTACATGTACGGGACAGACGATCCGGCGGAGATCCCCGTTACGGGCCGGCATGCTTTTGTGGTGCTCGGCTACGCCCTGCAGAACGGCGGAATGGCTGACGAGCTGATCGGGCGGTGTGACGCGGCAGCGGCGGCGGCGCTGGCTTTTCCGGAGTCGGTTCTTGTCTGCAGCGGCGGTGCGACAGGCGGAAACAATCCGGAGAGGAATACCGAAGCGGGCCTGATGAAGGCTTATCTGACGGAAAAGCACGGTATTGCCCCGGAACGGATCTTTACTGACGAACGGGCGATGACCACGGAGGAGAACGCCCGTAACACACTGGCCATCCTGCAGGAGCAGCAGATCGAGACGATCACCATTGTCACTTCTTCCTATCATCAGAAGTGGGGACAGACGCTCTATAACGCGATGTCCGCCAGATACCGGCAGAATAACGGATATTCCGTGGAAATCGTCGGCAACTGGTGCTGGCCGGTAAAAAAAGGCGAATTCACGGAAAGATCCGGGATGAAGATTGTGGTCAGACAGATGTGTTCGATTCTTGAACTGCCTGCGGATCAGATTGCCCGGATTTCGGAATTGTTCCGGTGACGGGGGGCGCGGCGGATCCGGGATCCGGACAAATCCGAATGATCCGGTGAAAAGCCCGCATAGTACAGGCCAAAACACGAACATTTCACAGGGTGGACGGCGCATCGTCCGGAAGCGTTGATCTGCCTTATTTTTTTCTGAAAAAAGTGCCAAAAAATGCTTGACAAAGGCTTTTCGCTTTGATATTCTATGCAAGCTCGCCCACCGGAAACGGGGAAGGGCGGGCCGGCGAACCTTGAAAACGATACAGAGAAGAAACGCGCAAACAATAAGGAAAGACTAGCGAAGATTCCAAAGAGTAAAGCACTCGAGAGAGTGAAGGATTAAACGGAAGAGTTTGATCCTGGCTCAGGACGAACGCTGGCGGCGTGCC
>CAMKEI010000071.1 GCA_946411525.1 uncultured Clostridia bacterium
TTCACCGAAGTCCGCGCCGGTAGCCGTTGCCCGGGCCAGCACTTCCTCCGCAATACAAGGCTGAATCAACACAATCTCTCCTTCCGGTGATGGTTTTTGATTGATATTCCTGCGCTGCCGCCTCAGGGGTGTTTTTCTTATCGTGAACAGTATACCATGATTCACCCGCCAACAGAAGAAAAAAGCGTCGGGAAATGTATCTGTGCCGGAGATGATGGATACAGGTTTTCCAGCCCGCCGTTTTGCAGCCGGTCTTAGTCTTCCCCTCAGTATCATCCCCGGATATTGAAAACAGCCTTTTGTCTTCTTCTGCCTGCAGTAAATTGCCGGGATCGCATGGACAATTCTGAATATATCTGTATACTGAAATCATTGAAAGGAGTGCAATACTTATGAACAAGGAAACAGTCAACGGAACCGTGGAGATCGAAATCCCGGATGGTTTTTACGTCATGAGTGCAGAAGAACTCAGACAGGCTTATCAGAGTGAAGATCCGAACCGCTGGGGCATGCGGGACAAAGAGCGGCATATCATCGTGACCGTCATGTGGAAAGCATACAGCGTACTGCCCGGGCTGTTTCTTTCCGACCTGAAGGCGGTCTGCAAAAAGAATGAGCATCTGAGCAGCAAAGGATATGCCGGCCACGGCTACCGGTGCGATGGATTCTTTTCCCTGTCTGTGGACAGACAGCCGGCGGAAGGATACCGTTTTTCCTACCGGGTCGAAGATGTGGAGCAATCTGCGGAAACAATCCTGATCAGGCAGGGCAGAACGATTTACAGTGTCACTTTCGCCGGACGGACGGAAAATAAAGCGGCTGATCAGGAAGTATTTTCCGGCATCACCGCGGGAATTCGTTATCTGTCATAAAACGCCGGCCATGGTTGCGTTCCGGTGATTCTGCTGCAGAGCGGAAGACCGTCCCCGCCATTGAATTCGGATGGTCTGGTATAAAACCCGGATCCCCTCCTTGCCGGTGGGGTCCGGTTTTTGGATGTCCCGTAAACCTGTCTCGGATCCGTCCCCGGAGGGCTCGCCTTCATCTCCATGAAGTGAAATCTGTCTGATCCCTTTGACGAAAGCGAAAAATAATAGTATATTTTTTGTAGAAAAAGATGGACATTCGTATACTGGGTAGTTTACGCGGTTCAGCGCGCCGGTGAGATCAGTATAATTGTTCAGAGAGTGGCAAGCGATCACGGATGTAATACGTTATTATAGCAGAAAAGAAAAAAGTGAGGGAGAAACGATGAAGCACATGAAGAAGACCGGGCTGTGCCTGCTTCTGGCGCTGATGCTGGTGCTGACAGCCGCGTGCGTCACGGGAAGCGCGGCTGCGGACGGTACCGAAGCAATCAGCGGGAGCACCTACACTGCAGCGACGTTCCACATGTATTCCGGCGGCTACGGGTTTATCACGCTGGAAGCGTCGCAGGGCACCGCATATGTGGCTGATTTTGATATGTACGGCAACCTGTCCGGCTACAAGGCGGAACAGGATTACGGCTTCTTCCGGATAGATGTCGGCAGAGCAGGATATGAAAGATCATACATATGGGCCCCGTCCGCCATGCGTAACCTCAGCGGAGTGGAGGTCAATCCCTCCCTGACAGTTGTTTTCCCCGGCGCCGGCGATTACACGGTTGTTATTTCTCCGCTCAGTCAGTCGGAGATCAATAACAATTACTGGCCGCAGAACCGGTTCGTATGCTGGACGGCTGACGCGGCATGGGCGATAACCCAGATGAGCAACTGCTCATCCGGCGGTTCCGGACAGCCCACCGTACAGCCTTACGGCGGCCTTTTGACGGTAAACTGTTTCGACACCGCCGGCTCCTTTATCCGTTCCTATACAGAGACAATCACCTCGAGCCGGACGGTTGTTCCGCAGGAAATCAGCGGTTATACGGCCATCTCCTCCAGCCAGTACGTCGCTTATCAGAACGGTGTGTGCTCTCCGGCGTCCGTGACCTTCTACTATCAGAAGATCTCGGCAAGTGCCACGCTGACAGTTTACTGCTATGACATTTCAGGCAGCTATATTCGTTCCTATACGGAGACGGTCAACAGCAGCCGGACCGTTTCACCGCAGGAAATCAGCGGTTATACAGCCGTCTCCTCCGGTCAGTATGTCGTTTTCCAGAACGGCATATGCTCTCCGGCTTCCGTGACTTTCTACTATCAGAGGATCTCGGCCGGCGCAGCGCTGACAGTCTACTGTTATGATTCCTCCGGCAGCCTAATCCGATCCTATACCGAAACCATCAACAGCAGCCGGGCTGTATATCCGCAGGATATCCGGGGATACACGATCAACTCTTCCGCTCAGTACGTCTATTACGCGAATGGTATCTGCACGCCGGCCAGCATTACATTCCGCTACATTAAGAACGCTGTTTCCGGAAAGGTGAAAATTACATGCCGCGACAGCCGGGGAAGCGTCATTAAGACTTATACGGAGACCGTAACCGGCAGCAAGAAGATCAAACCGCCGGCCATTACCGGATACAAAACGACATCATCTGCCAGGACGGTGACCTGTACGGACGGAGTGTGCAGCCCGTCGAAAATCGAGTTTGTCTATGAACTGACAACCGTTCCGCCCAGCGGCGGCGGAAGCAGCAACCCCAATGTTGTGACGCCGACAATGTGGGATACACAGTATAAACCCGGTACTGCAACGGCAAGCAACGGTTCCAATGCAGACCGCATCAAGAATCTTCCGAATCTTTACGACGACAACCCCGACACCTCGTTCTTCTGGCTGGTATGGAGAAGCGAGTGGAAGGACAATGTGCCGGAGATAACCGCCTACTTCAACGGGGATACGGTCAGCAGCATCGGTATCCGGAACGGTAAGGCAACCAGCGCCGCCACGTTTGCGAAATATGCCAGAGCCACCAATTTCACGGTCAAAGTCTATGATATAAACGGCAAGCAGCTTAATTCAACATCAATCAGGATTCCGGATTCTTTTACACAGGAATACCGCGAATTCTCCCTCGGCGGGACGTTCGAGAATGTAGGCCGTATCGAACTGTATCTGGTATCCTATAAGATCGGCAAACCGGAACAGAATTATCTTCATATTTCCGATATCCAGTTTTACAAATAAAACAGATGAATCCTGAACAGCACTTCGGGGTATAGCCGTAAAAAACTGTTGCTGCGACAGGTGATAAACAGCCGGTTTTCCTTCTCCGTCACAGGCGAAGGAAAGGCCGGCTGTTTTATCTGCAAACATTCTGAGTAAAGTCTTTCAGCTTCACCATGCTCTTTCCCGCAGACCCGGTTCTGGCAATTTGGCTTTCATGAATCAATGGCAGGATATCGTTATCCGGATCAGGGTCAGATGAAAGTATCCGGGCCTGCCATATGTATCCGGCAGCCGGAACGCGTTATGCCATAAGCCTCAGATGTGATATAATAAAGCATATAATGAAGCAGTTTTTTTCGTCAGAATAAGGGAAACCTGTCTGATGATCATCAACGCGGAGGAACTGTACGATGAAAAAGTTTACAGCGATGCTGATTGCGCTGATTATGGTTATGACCGCCTTTTCCTGCTTTGCCGGGGACGATCCTGGTCAGAACACTGCCGCAGACGCTTACGCACTCGAACAGGTTGTGATCCTGAGCCGTCACAATCTGCACGCCCCGCTGTCCAGCAACGGTCCTGTTCCTGATGAACTGACGCCCCACTCCTGGATCCGGTGGTCCGCCGCTTCCAGCGAACTGACCCTGAAGGGCGAAATCGAAGAGACCGGCATGGGACATACTTCAGAAAATGGCTGGATCAGGAAGGCCTGATCCCGGAAAACACGGTCCCCGAAGACGGTGAAGTACGTTTCAGCGCACGGGCCAAGCAGCGCTGCCGGGCTACGGCGGGATATTTTGCCGCAGGCCTGTTCCCGCTGGCGAGTATTGAGGTGGAATATCCCGGTGACACAAAAGGCACACAGGACTTCATGAGCCCTGTCCTGCACTTCTGTACCGACGCCTATGCCGGGGACGCAACGGCACAGGTCGCCTCCCAGGGCGGTGATGCGGGTTTTGAGGGTCTCAGTGAACAGACGCGGAATGCCGTCAGGCTGATCATGGATACCGTTGATATGCAGGACAGCGAAATCTATCAAAGCGGCAAATACGGCAATCTGCTCACGGACGGATCCGGGTATAAGATGGAAGGCGAGGGCACGGAACCTAATCTGACCGGAGCGATCAAGACGGCATATCAGGTAGCGGATGCGCTGCTCCTGCAATACTATGAGGAGCCTAACGCGGTTAAAGCGGCTTTCGGGCACACGCTGACCGACGAGGACTGGGCTGCCATCGGAAAGTTCATGACAACCTGTCTGGAAATGAAACACGGCGCACCGATGGTGGCCGTCAACATCACCCACCCCCTGCTTCAGGAACTGGAAAAGGAATTGAAGAACGAAAAGCGCAGGCTCACCTACTTCTGCGCCCATGACTGCACGGTTCTCGGCACGCTTTCAGCCCTCGGCGCGAAGATCGATGTGCTGCCGGACAGCATTGAGACAAAGACGCCCATCGGCGTGAAACTGATGTTTGAACGTCTGCGTGATCAGAACGGTCAGGCATGGTATCGGGCGAGCATGGTCTATCGGAGTACAGAGCAGATCCGCAGCGGAGAGATGCTGACGCTGGACAATCCGCCCCTGAAATACATCCTGAGTTTTGAGGGCATTGAGACGAACGGGGACGGCCTGATTGCCGAAGCTGATCTTTTCGCCCTGTTCGATTATGCGATCAACGGCCTGTATGAACTGGAAGAAACCTACAGGCTCGCTGACGCGGCATAAAGGCTCCGGGATGATCGGGATGCAGGAGAATCTGTTCCCCGTATCCCGTGGGCATTTCACGGAATCCGATTGTCCGGTTTCCTCCTGTTTAGCGGTATGGGAATATGTCTGCAGTTACATTTCTCTCATCAGATGTTTCAGATAATCATAGCTCTGTTTCAGGCAGTCAAATGGTGAATCGCCGTAACAGTCGTCCTGTTCCACCAGTGCGTATTCCGTCACGCCGTTATGCCCGAGTATATTCAGGATCTGGACAAAATCGAGGTTTCCGCCTCCTTCAGGCGCCATCCGGATGTCAAAGCCGGATATGGCGTAATCCTTCAGATGTACGCAGTGCAGCCGTTCCGTGTGTTTCCGCAGCCAGCCGTATACATCCGCTCCGCCGTACTGCAGCCAGTAGGTGTCGGCCGTAATGCCCATCAGTTCCGCAGGCATCATCTCCAGCAGATGATCCATCAGTGTCCGGCCGTCCGGCATGCGGGCAAACTCAAACGCGTGATTGTGGTACATCATTTTCAGGCCCGCTTCCCGAAGTTTCTCCGCTGCAGGTCTGAAATCGTCGGCAAAGCGGGCCGCTCCTTCCGGAGTATGATATCTGTCCGGCAGGTATCCCAGTCCGACATACCTGCATTCATACAGAATATGCCGTCGGATCAGTTCATCCGGACGATCCAGAAAATTGCTTTCCGGATTGTGTGTCAGTACAATCCTCAGTCCGTTCCGGTCGCACAGCGCCTTGATCTGTTCCGGGGCAATGGGGCCGATTGCTGAAAGTTGGACAGACCGGTAACCGATCGCGGCAATCTTCTCCAGCGTCTGCCCGAGATCTTCCGCATTCTGACAATATGCTCTAACAGTATAGCTCTGGGCGCCGATCTCCATTGTACTCAATAGCTCCCTTCTGTTTGCATGGTGATATCCCGGTCTTCCTTTCTGCGGGATGTCCGGCATTTCTCTGTCAGCATTTGATAGAACAGTTTCTCGTCAATTGGCAGCGTCACCGCTTTTCCCAGCCAGGAGGACAGATGCATCGCATTGGAAAGCATCAGCCCCCGGATGCCCTCCCTACCGTCGGCAACCAATGGTTCCCCGCGGAGAATATGCGCCGCGAAAGCGTTCAGCACTGCGGGATGCTGAGGGTTCAGTCCATCTGTCTCCACGCTGACCCGCTGGCAGTCCGGTTTTCGGAAGCCCTCCATGCAGGATCCGCACCATTTCCGTTCATCCTCCGCGTTGCGCCAGAACGTCAGTTCGTCATCCTCACAGACCGCCTTCCCAAGACTTCCCGATATTTCCAGCCGGTTCGTCCCGGGCGCGTCGCCTGTCGTCGTCACAAAAACGCCCGTAGCGCCGTTTTCAAATTCCAGGAAGGCAGTCACGTCATCCTCCACTTCGATATCGTGCCACTTCCCCTCGTAACAGCGAGCCTGCACGCTGACAGGCAGACCGCACAGCCATTGCAGCAGATCCAGCTGATGCGGGCACTGATTCAGCAGGACGCCTCCGCCCTCGCCGTTCCAGGTGGCACGCCAGGCGCCTGAATCGTAGTAATACTGCGTCCTGTACCAGTCTGTAATCAACCAGCTCATCCGCTTGATTTCACCCAGTTCGCCTTCGTCAATCATTTCTTTTAGTTTGCGGTATACGCAGTTGGTACGCTGATTAAACATCATTCCGAAGGTGAGGTCCGGATGTCTGTCCGCGGCCGCGATCATCTCCCGTACCTGCAGGGTATAAACGCCGGCAGGTTTTTCGCACATCACATGAAGCCCATGTTCAAACCCGGCGATTGCCAGCGCCGGATGCTGATAGTGCGGAACCGCGATCAGGATCGCGTCACACTGCCCGGAGGCGATCAGTTCATCCCCTTCCGTAAAGACAGCCGTGTCCGGCAACTGCTCCCGGATCCATTCCCGTCGGGATTCCCTGCGGTCCGCTACCGCCGTGATCTCCAGTTCAGGGCACTTCCCCTCCAGGATATTGGTGACGTGTGCCGAACCGATATTGCCGGCTCCGATCAGTCCGAGCCGTACTTTTTCCATGTGCCTCATCTCCTTGCAACAATTTCCTGCTGTTCCTGTCTTATCCGTGGTGCTGTTCCGGAAACGTCTCCGGCGCGTAATGATCGTAAACCCTGTTCCTGCGCTTCCGTTCCGCAGGGGACAGTTTTTCAATATCGGCGATCTCATATGCGCCGAATGTGTCAAAGAAACGTGAAGCGGGATCCACTTCCACAAAGGTGCACCAGGGCAGCCAGTGGTAACGGCTCCGGTATTCCTGTTCGCTGA
>CAMKEI010000072.1 GCA_946411525.1 uncultured Clostridia bacterium
AACACGTGGGTCTCCAAAACCTTTGTTGAGGGTTCGAATCCTTCTGCCCCTGCCAAAGTGAAAATCCTGCCGGATTTCGGCAGGATTTTCACTTTCTGATATTCATTCTTAAGTTTTCAGTTTTCAATATCCCGTCAAATGGTTCCCCGGATCCTCTCGTCAGGCGCTCGAAAATGAATAATCATCTTCACTGGATAAGTGTTTTATCTTTACGCGTGAAATGTTATAATGTACCAAATATTTCTTTACTGTGAGTTTTTCCCGGATATCCTGCACGCCGTATGATTCTGCGGATAGTTATTTTTTCTCATGGAATCCTCAAGCTGTATTGTTATGATAATAAATTCCGTGATTGGAGGCCTTGGTCGTATATGAAAAAAGCATTCACTTTCTTCTGTCTGTTGATGATTCTGATGCTGCTGTGCGGATTTGCGTCTGCGGCAACGCTGAAAAAGGGAGCTTCCGGATTTGATGTGCAGGCGCTGAACATGCGTCTGAACGCACTTGGCTATAATACCGATATTGAAAGTTTCGTTTACGATAATACGACTTTGTCCGCCGTGAAAAGTTTTCAGAAAGATCGCGGCCTGAAAGTCACCGGATCGGTAAATGAAGATACCTGGAGCGAATTGTTCAATGAAAAATACAAACTGAATATCAGCCTGGATGGCATTGCTTCAAGGGATTATTACATGAGAGGCAGGCTGACTGCACCGTTCACTGTGGTTGAGGTACAGGATAGTACTGCCGGTTACAAAAACACCGCAAAAATGAAAATAGACAACTTTGAGTGTCAGGTCACCCTGAAGATTTATGGTTCGTTTGATGAATGTATAAAAGCCATTCAGGATACGGATAAATCAAGTTATAATGATACTTTCAAAACAAAATATAAAGCGAATAATCTGCAAACTTCAGGGAATGAGTCCTATACAATCAGGGGAAAAAAGGCGCAGGTATGGAGTCAGACCTGGAATTATGTGAATGAGGTCAAATTGGTTCGTTATATTTACAGGGGCGTTGTTGAGCTGGATAAAGTTGAAGGAAAACAGCTGTTTGCATCCGTGTATATGAGCTATAACATTCAGCCCGATCAAAAAGTCATCACAGAGTATATGGGACTCAGCGTGGTCAGGGATGTATTGAACAATATCCGGTGTGACAAAGACCGCTTATCTGATTATCAGACCGATGCTGCAAAAAGGAAGAAAGTGTCCAAATTGAAGCTCACTTTGCCTGAATTCCAGCCGGTGGATGAAAAAGAACAAACCCTTCTTGAGATCGTCTACACGATTCGGGATAGTGCTGTTCATTTTTCTGATGGTTCTTCCGGAAAACTGGACGGCAGCACGTGTGTGAGCATGTACTATGGCGCAAAAATCATGCAAAGCTATATTGATAATATCAAAGAGGGAAACAAGCCTTCCGACGCGATGACATTATGTCTTCTTTCTGTTTCAAGTGGATTTTTTGATAACGGTTTTATTGCCACATTACCGACAATTCGTGAACGTCTGCATACGGTACTGACTGCGGCTGCGCTGGCTCTGAAGAAGGAAAACGCCGCTTATCTTGTTCTCCTGGGCATTGATACCCCTGAATGGAATGAAGATGATCTGAATAAAATGGATCAGAAGCTGACCAATATACTGGACAAGTCAATATCAAGGAATTATCCGTCAGTAAACAGCGTCAGGTTTGATACTGCATCCGTTGAGGTTGGCAAGGCTGCAGGCATAATCGCCGTAACGTCGGTAAATGCTGACAAATTATGCATGTACGCCGGAGATACGCTTATTCAGACCTGGACCGATGAATATATGGACGACGGATCCGTCCGGACCTGGAATGTATCATATGCTTTTAAGGGGAAAGGAAACAGAACTCTTCGGTTCAGGGCAGGAAATGATTCCGGTATGGGATTGGCAGTGGACGCGTCGGTTAATGTCACCGACCGTATAACCGTTCCTGTCATTTCCGATGTCATATTCAGCACGTCTGCTGCTGCTGTCGGAACGCCTGTCCGCATTGTAGCGGTCACATCAACGGATACTGAAAAGCTCTGCATGTATGCAGACGATAAGCTTGTAAAAACCTGGACGGCAGGCTATACGGACAAAAGTTCTGCGCGAACCTGGAATGTGGAATATGCTTTCAGCGGCAAAGGGAACCGTACTCTGTCGTTCAGGGCCGTGAAATCAGGCGCGCAGAGTAAAGAGATAAATGCTTCCATTGTCATTGTTGACGCGGATTCCGTACCGCTCATTTACAGTGTGGTTTTCAGTAAGGATTCTGTTAAACAGTCAGAAGATGTGGGCGTCATTGCCGTAACAACAGTCGACGCTGATAAACTGTGCATGTATCTTGACGGAAAACTTGTAAGAACCTGGACAGCAGGCTATACGGACAGGGATTTCTTCCGTACCTGGAATGTGAAATATGCTTTTACGGGAAAAGGAAATCGTACGCTCACGTTCATGGCGGAAAGAGGCGACGTAAAAAGCAGTGAAATCAATGCTTCCATCACCGTGACCGATGCGGTTTCCATTCCTGTGCTGTTCAGCGCCGTCTTCAATTCCGATGTTGCTGATGTAGAAGAAAAAGTGAGCATAATTGCTGTTTCTTCCGTGGACGCGGAAATCCTCAGTATGTATTCTGGCGACAAGCGGGTAAGGACATGGACCACCAGTTATACAGACAGAGATTCCCGTCGGATATGGAATGTCAGCTATGCTTTTAAAGGGAAAGGAAACCGAAAATTCACCTTCAGAGTTGAAAACTCTGCCGGTATTAGTCTGGGTGTTGACGCGGATATCCTGATCAGGTAAATATTGATCCTGTCTGACAGCAAGTCCCCGGGAAAACCCCGGGGACTTGCCTTTTTGATGATGCTGTTATTTCCCGGAAATCGTGATTCCGTCAAAAGCAATATACGGGATGCTGCCGTTCCCGTCCTTCAGCGTATCGCTGCTGATGCCCCGGATCTGTTTCAGCATCTCCGGAACGCATCCGCTGATCATCGTCTCGGTAAGTGCTCCCGCGATCTTCCCGTTCTCAATCAGGAAGCTGTTCTTCGCCACGCCGGAGTATTCCCCGCTCGGCGACGGCGATCCGCCGGAGAACCGCATCACGAGCACGCCCCTGTCGATGCCGGCGATGATTTCTTCCAGGGACTTGTCCCCGCTCTTCACCGTCATGCCGGAGCTGCTGTTGGCCGCGCGTTTTCCGCCGGTCTTGTTGGCGCCGTACTGGCTCAGCGCGAAGCAGTTCAGTTTGCCGTCCCTGATCAGGTCATAGTTTGCGGTCGGATATCCTTCTTCCGTGTACCGTTCAGAGATTACAACGTCCTCGCTGTAGGGGTTGAACGACATGGTGAAGGACGGATCCGCTACCTGCTCGCCCAGCTTGTCCTTCCAGATGCTGGAGCCGTCAATCAGGCAGCCGTCGCTGGCAAAGTTCCCCAGGATCGTCCACAGCACGATTTCGCCCAGCGCGTAGGGAGCAAGCACCACCGGACCGGTGAATTTGCCCTCCAGCGGCTTCGGGTCCAGCTGGTCCTCCACCATTTTCAGCTCGCGCTCAATCAGCCCGCATTCGATGACCGGCTTGTCCAGCGTCTTCAGCGTCACTTCGCTGCCGTAGAAGGAGGTGCTCTTTTCTCCCTCGTGGCCGGAATACATCAGGCTGAAAGAATAGCATCCGGCTGTCTTGCGGTAGGTCACGCCCTTGGACGTCATGTACACGCTCTGCCACCCGTTATGCTCCGTGATCATCTGTTCCATCAGGATCTTCGGATGCTTCTCCTGAATCGTTTCAAGCAGTTCTTTCGTCCGGGCAAACAGCCTGTCCGTATCGCATTCCGGCGTGCCGTCGATGAAAGACTCTTCCACGGGGCCGTCCGCGAACTCCCAGGCAGGATCCGGCATACCGCTGTCCGCCGCGGCCACGGCGTCTGCGACGGCGGTTTTGATGGCGTCCTCGTCAAAGCGGTTGATCTGTACGGTGCCCTTCCGCTGTTCCTTCAGGACCGTGATCACCACATTGCGGTTGAACAGGGTCCGCATCAGGGAAAACCGGCCGCCGTCCACATTGAATTCTTTCTTTTCACTCTCGGTTACGGTGCACTGCGCGTAATCGGCGCCCTGCGCCTTGGCTTCCTTCAGGATCTCCTGAGCCAGCAGATTCTTCTTTTCCATCTCAGCGGCCTCCGATCTTCACTTTGCAGCGCAGCGCCGGTCCGCCCATGCCCACGGGCATCGGCTGTTTCTTTCCGCAGTATCCGGAGCTGCACCACGTCACTTTGTCGCTTACCATATCGACCGTCTTCAGCATGTCGAACGCCACGCCGGAGATTGTGGTGTCCAGCAGCGCTTTCCCGAGCTTTCCGCCCTTGATTTCATAGCCCATGGTCACGCCGAACATGAACTCGCCGGTCGTGTCCGCCTGGCCGTTATTGGAATCGATCAGGTAGTATCCGTCGTCGATCGACGCGATCATGTCTTCCAGCTTGTCCTTGCCGGGGTGGATCGACGTGTTCCGCATACGGATCAGCGGCTCGTCGGAGAAACTCCAGGCCCTGGCGTTCCCCTGGGGCTGCATGCCGAAGTGCTGTGCGGATTCCCGGTTGTTCATGTACCCGGTCAGGATCCCGTTCTCGATCAGCGGGGCGTCCGTCGCTTCGGTGCCTTCGTCGTCCACGAACACCGGCAGCGGGCACTCCTCGCCGAAGGCAGTATGCGCGAAGTCGGTCAGCGTCACCAGGTCGCTGGCGACGCGCTTGTTCAGGTTGTGGGCCGCGACGCTGCCGCCCAGCACCAGGTCCGCTTCCACCGTGTGGCCCACCGCTTCGTGAGACAGCATGCCGGTCATCATGCCGTCCAGGATGACGGTCTTCTCACCGGCGTCGGCGTAAACGCCTTCCCGTTTCTGCATCAGGCGTTCATACAGCTCGTCGATCTCCGGATACAGCTTGGCGGGATCACTGAAGTTCATGCCGAAGGTACCCTTCCCGCCGAAAGCCTTGAACAGCTCGACGGGCATACCTTCCTTTGTCTGTGCGGTCATCATGACGTAGGTATAGGCCCGCGGCGCCATGATATGCGCGTCCGTACCGTCGGAGACGATGATCAGTTTTTCCATGGAATCTTCCATCGTCACCAGCCGGCGGCTCACCAGATCCGGATATTTCTTCGCGACGTAAGCGTCAGCTTCCCGCGCGAATTCAACGTAGATCTTCTGCGCTGCGTCCTCGATGTCCGCCTGCGCCGGATACTGCTTCAGGGGCAGCGGCGGAATGTCGGGTTTCCCGGCGGGCGCGTGCCGGTCCATGAAAGCCGCGTTTTCCGTGGCGGCTTTCAGCACGGTCTCCGCGGCTTCAGCGGAGTATTCCGCCATGGAGGAGAAGCCGTATACGCCTCCCCTGTATACCCGTGCGGAAATGCCGGAAACGTCGGAGCGTACATTGCCAACCACGTCTCCGTTCAGCAGCACCACCCTGCGGTTCCTGCTGTTCTGTCCGCGCAGTTCCGTATGCGCGCCTGTGGCGAATAATGCCTTTCTGGCAGTCAGAATGTCCTGCAGCATCTTTCTCTTCCTTTCATTTGCTGATTTCGTTCAGGTCGTACGGCGTCGTCTGGTAGACCATGTAGTTCAGCCAGTTCGCGTAAAGCAGGTTCGCGTGGCTCCGCCAGGTCACCAGCGGTTCCTTGGTATCGTCGTCGTTGGGGTAATAGTTTACCGGCACCTGGATGGGCAGCCCCGCGTTCTTGTCCCGCAGGTATTCCTTTTCAAGCGTCCGCGGGTCGTATTCGCTGTGCCCCATGATGAAGACCTGCCGTCCGTTCTCGGTGATCGCGGCGTACACGCCGGCCTCTTCGGAGGACGCCAGGATCTTCAGCGCGCCGCAGTACTCCATGTCTTTCCGCCGGACGGTGGTATGGCGGCTGTGGGGCGCCATGAATACGTCGTCGAATCCCCGGAGCAGAATATAGTTTTTCCGTTCCGCCCTGTGCGGAAACACGCCGAACAGCTTCTTTTCCAGCGGGATCTTCGGGATGCCGAAGTGGTAGTACAGCGCGGCCTGCGCGCCCCAGCAGATGTGGAACGTGGAATGGACGTGGCTCTTGCTCCACTCCATGATTTCGCAGAGCTCGTCCCAGTATTCCACCTCTTCGTAGGCCATCTGTTCCACCGGCGCGCCGGTGATAATCATACCGTCGAAATTCTGGTCGCTGATCTCATGAAACGTCTTGTAGAAGGCGGTCAGGTGCTCTGCCGACGTGTTTTTGGAAACGTGCGTCGTCATCTTCACCAGTTCGGTCTCCACCTGCAGCGACGTGTTCCCCAGCAACCGCAGCAGCTGGGTTTCCGTATCGATCTTCGTGGGCATCAGGTTCACAATGGCGATCCTCAGCGGACGGATATCCTGGGTCGTCGCCCGGGTCTCCGTCATCACAAAGATATTTTCCTCCGTCAGCGTCCTGTACGCCGGCAGCTCGTTTGAAATCTTGATCGGCATTGTGTTTCTTCCTTCCGTGAAGCTGTTCCAGATTATTGTATGCTTAACCCCGGTATTAATCAAGTTTTTACTGCATGAAAAAGGGACCTGCTTCCGCAGGCCCCTTCTTGTAAGGCTTTCTCTTAATACATGCCGCCCATTCCGCCGCCGGCGGGAGCCGCGGGTTCGGGTTCCGGAATGTCCGCCACCAGGGATTCGGTGGTCAGGATCATCGCCGCGATGGACGCCGCGTTCT
>CAMKEI010000073.1 GCA_946411525.1 uncultured Clostridia bacterium
GGATGCGAGCTGAGCGGGGATCCGGATCAGGACAAGGCGGATTACGCCGCCCAGGGACAGACGATCCTGATGCAGAACTACCGGCAGTTTGTCCCTCCGGAATACGGTATCCGCCAGATCCTGGTGGAGCATACCCATTTCAACGATCCGGAGAAGAGCGAACATATCCGGGCGCTGCTGGTGCGCGCCGCGCGGCAGAAGACGATTCCGATCGTAAACTACAACGATCCCGTATCTGATGAAGAAAACCGGAAAATGGAGCTGGCGGCCCGCCGGGAAAAAGGCGGCGAGGTTCATGAGTGCGTGGACAACGACGAGACTGCGGCCGTAATCGCCGGGCTGGTAAAGGCGAAAACGCTGATCCTGATGACTTCCACGGAGGGGATCTACCGCGACCGGCGGGATCCGGACACGCTGGTCCGGGACGTGATCGGCAAAACATATGAAGAAGTGGAGTGCAGGGTGCGGGAACTGCAGAACGCCTGCATCGGCGCCAGCCGCGCCGGGGCGAACGGCGCCCGGGCAAAACTGGAATACGCGCTTGGGTGCGTGAAGGGCGGCACGACGGTCATTATCGGCCACGCACGGCACCGGCTGAGCGATCTGAAAGAGGGACGGGTACCGTGCACCCGGATCGGTGTGGACGCATGAGGAACAACACCGAGCTGCTGAAGGCGGTGCAGTACTTCACCCGCGAAAAGGCAATCATGTCCGGACTGCTGTTGGTGTGCGAAGCCGACGGGCGGACGGAGACTGCCATGGACGGGGATGTGAAGGAAGACAGTGTGTTTGATCTGGCGAGCCTGACGAAACTGTTCACCGGGCTGTGTGCCATGCGCCTGAAAGAGGAAGGCCTGCTGGATTTCAGCAGGTCCGTCTTTTTTTACGATCCGCGGTTTACGGAGCTGAAGGACACGACTGTCGGGCAGCTGATGGCTTTTGCCTCGGAGCTGAAAACGCCGGGGCGGATCGACGAGTGCGGGAGCCGGGAGGAAGCGCTGAAATGCCTGTTCGGCACAGTGTCAACCGGAGCGCCGAAGGGACGGCACTACTCGGACATCCCCTCAATGGTGCTTAAATACGCGGTTGAAACCGCGGCAGGTATGTCGTTTACAGACTGTGTCCGGGAAATTGTGCTGCAGAAGGCGGGAATGACCGAAACATGGGTACGGGTGCCGGCGGAGAGGCTCGGCGACTGCCAGCGCTATGATCCGGAATACCGGATCATAGACGGAAAACGGATCCGGCGGACAGGCCGGGAGCCCGGGGTTCCGCACGATCCGAAGGCGGCCGTGATCCAGGCGGGGACGGAAGACCTGTGCGGCCACGCCGGACTGTTTTCCACTGCGGCAGATATGATCCGCTTCTGCCGGGCGGTGCTCGAAGAAAAGATCGTAAGCAGCGGGAGCCTGCATGAGATGGCGGAAAACCGGACCGGGCAGCTGCGGGGAGACGGAACCTATACGCAGTATCTGGGGTATCAGTGCTATGTACGCCATCCGGATCAGTATTTCAGCGAGATCCCGCGGTATATGGGGCGACAGGCGTTCGGGAACGCCGGGTTCACGGGGAATCATCTGTCAGTGGATCCGGAACACGGAAGCTTTGTGTTCTTCCTGGGAAACCGGGTGAAGGGAAGGCTGACGATGCTGATCCCCGAAAAAGGGAAACGGTTTGAGGATTACGGCATCAATGGCGACGGCAGCGGAAGTATCGTATGGGATGACGGAACAATCGTTCCTTCCTCCGTGAAATATGTGCATCAGAAAGATGAACACCTGCATAAAGCAATTGCGAAAGCGCTGGATCTGCCGGAAATCCCCTTTTAGGGTTTTTCCGGATTCCCGTCCTGTCCGTTTGCAGAAGAAATATCATCTTGAATATCCTTATAGAATATGCTATACTCTATAGGTCAAAGAAAGTCAGACATCTCCTTTGATGAAGGGAGGATTCAGGATGCGTCTGAGTGATTCAATTGAGCAGTTTATCAAGGAACTGCTGAATGAAGAAGCCACGGAAGTGGAACTGAAACGGAACGAACTGGCGGAATACTTTGGCTGCGCGCCGAGCCAGATCAATTATGTACTGGCGACCCGGTTTTCCCCGGACCACGGTTATCTGACGGAAAGCCGGAGGGGCGGCGGAGGTTATATCCGGATCGTACGGGTGGTGCAGAGCGGCTCGCAGCGGCTGATGTACCTTGTGAACGAACGGATCGGAGACAGTCTCGGGGAAGAGGAATGCCTGAGGCTGATCAGCCAGCTGAAGGAGCAGCGGATCGTGACTGCGGATGAAGCCTCGCTGATGGCAAGCGCGGTCAGCACGCGTGCGCTGAGCGTACCTGTGCCGGACGTGCTGAAGGACGCTATGCGGGCGAAAATGATGAAAAGTATGCTGATGACGATCGCAGCCCGGAACAGAAGTTAACGGATCCGTTTATCATGCGGGATCTCCCGGCCGCGTCCGGGACGACAGGGCGGAAAAGAGGCGAAGAGAATGCTGTGCGAAGAATGCCATGTTAATGAAGCGAACTTTACGGTTTCCGTAGTCGCCGGCGAAGAAACCACGGTCAGGCATCTGTGCGCCGACTGTATGAGCCGGATGAACGCAGACCTGGTCAAAGGCAATGTGCGGAGCCTGCTGAGCACGGTTCTCAGCGCAATCCGGGCGACCGCCGACGACGAAAACAGAAAGGAATTTTCCATGCCGATATTCGGACGTTTTACCCAAAGAGCGCAGCAGACGCTGACGCTGGCTCAGCGGATCGCCGCGGAGCTGCAGCAGCCTTATGTGGGCACGGAGCATTTTCTGCTGGCGCTGCTGAAGACTGGCGCCTCCGTTCCGGAAGCCGTGTCCTCCCGGATGAATTATGAGAACGTTGTAGCCGAGCTGCGGGAGCACCTGAAAGGCATTCAGGATCCGGAGGCGCCAAGAAGTCCCCGGATCGAACTGAGTCCCCGGGCGAAAAAGACGCTGGAGAACAGCGTGCTGGAAAGCCACAAACTGGGACAGAATTACGTGACGGTGGAGCACATTTGGCTGGCGCTGCTCGGAAACGATGACGGCGTAGCCGGCGGTCTTTTCCGGAAGGCCGGCGTTGATCTGTCCGCCGCGCGGGAGCAGCTGTTGCGGCAGATGCGGGAGAACGCGGGGAACGAAGAAGGCGCCCGCCGGATGCCCGGGTTCCCGCCTTTCGCGCCGGCGAAAGGGAGGAATGGAAACGAAAACGGCAAGAGCGAGCTGGAGAAATACAGCCGTGACCTGACGGCAGCCGCGGAGAAAAACGAACTGGATCCGGTGATCGGCCGGGAAACAGAAATCCAGCGGATTATCCAGATCCTGATCCGGCGGACGAAGAACAACCCGGTGCTGATCGGCGAACCCGGCGTAGGCAAGAGCGCCGTGGCGGAAGGCCTGGCGCAGCGCATCGTGCAGGGAAACGTTCCGGAAATGCTGATCGGAAAGAAGATCATGAGCCTGGACATCGGCAGTATGGTAGCCGGGACAAAATACCGGGGTGAGTTTGAGGAACGGCTGAAGAATGTGATGGAAGAGCTGCACAAAGCCGGGAACGTCCTGCTGTTTATTGACGAGATTCATACGATTATCGGCGCAGGCGCGACGGAAGGCAGCCTGGACGCAGCGAACATCCTGAAGCCTGCGCTGAGCCGCGGGGAAATCCAGTGTATCGGTGCGACGACGCTGGACGAATACCGCAAACATATCGAAAAGGACGCTGCACTGGAACGCAGGTTCCAGCCGGTGGTGGTCGGAGAGCCGACAGCGGAGGAAACCCTGTCGATCCTGTACGGCCTTCGGGACCGGTATGAAGCGCATCACAAGGTACGGATTACCGACGAGGCGCTGGCTGCGGCGGTGAAACTGAGCGACCGTTATATTCCCGACCGGTACCTGCCGGACAAGGCGATCGACCTGATGGACGAGGCGGCCAGCCGCGTACGGATCGCCGCGTGCACGGCGCCGCCGGATGTAAGGGAACAGGAAAAACGCCTGGAGGCGGTGGTTATCGAGAAAAAGGAAGCCATCAGCCATCAGGACTTTGAAAAGGCCGCCGCGCTCCGGGATCAGGAGCGGAATATCAACCGTGAGATTGCGGAGAAGCGTGCGGAGTGGAACCGGGCCCAGAGTACCGCACGGGACACTGTGACGGAAGAGGATATCGCCCAGGTGGTGAGTCAGTGGACCGGCATTCCGGTCTCCCGGATGACGGAACAGGAAGCGCAGCGGCTTGTGCGCCTGGAAGAAGCGCTGCATAAGCGGCTGATCGGTCAGGATGAAGCCGTGAGTGCCGTCGCGCGCGCGATCCGCCGGGCGCGGGCAGGACTGAAGGACCCGAAGCGGCCGATCGGCAGTTTCATCTTTCTCGGCCCCACAGGAGTCGGAAAAACTGAGCTGTGCCGCGCGCTGGGCGAGGCAATGTTCGGGGACGAGGACTCAGTAATCCGGCTGGATATGTCCGAATATATGGAAAAGCATACGGTCTCCCGGCTGGTCGGTTCGCCGCCCGGCTATGTGGGTTACGAGGAAGGCGGCCAGCTGACAGAGGCCGTCCGCCGGAAACCTTACAGTGTGGTACTGCTGGACGAGGTGGAAAAGGCGCATCCGGATGTTTTCAATATGCTGCTGCAGATCCTTGAGGACGGTCGTCTGACGGACAACACGGGACGGGTGGTTTCCTTCAAGAACACGATCGTAGTGATGACCTCGAACGCCGGGGCGCATGTGATCGGAAACGGCAGGATGGGCTTCGGCGCCGACCGGAAGGGTGAGGCGCGGGATTATGAAACCATGAAGGAATCCGTGATGAAGGAGGTCAAGGAAATCTTCCGGCCTGAATTCATCAACCGGGTGGATGAGCTGATTGTATTCCACAGCCTGAACGAGGAAGAAATCCGCCGGATTACGGAACTGCTGCTGACTCAGGTGGCGGACCGGCTGAAGGAACAGGAAATCCCGCTGAGCTGGGACGAAAAAGTCACGGAAAAGCTGGCGAAGGAAGGATACGATCCGAAGTTCGGCGCGCGGCCGCTGCGCAGGCTCATCCAGCGCACGGTGGAGGATACTATGAGCGAGGAACTGCTGAAGGGCAATATTCAGCTGGGCCAGGAGATCCGACTGACTGTGAAGGGCGACGAGATCGTGCCGGTCGGGGTGAAGAACATGAAAAACACGAAGAAGACCGCGAGGAAAAAAGCTGCGACGGCGGAGAAGGGGGCGGACCCGGTTGGCTAAGCTGTATTTCCGCTACGGAGCCATGGGCTCCAGCAAGACGGCGAACGCAATCATGGTGCAGTACAACTACGGTGAGCGGCACCAGAAGGTGCTGATGGTTAAGCCCCAGCTGGAGAACCGCGACGGGGAAAGGATTATCCGCTCCCGCAGCGGACTGGAAACGGAATGCGTATTCGCGGAAGAGATCGAGGAAATGGACCTGACGGGCTACGACTGCGTGATCGTGGACGAAGCCCAGTTCCTGACCAAGGCACAGGTGGAATACCTGGTACACATTGTCGACGATCTGGGCATACCGGTGATCGCTTACGGACTGCGGGCGGATTTCAAGGGCAACTTCTTTGAAGGAAGCCAATGGCTGATGGCGTGGGCGGACACGATCGAGGAGGTCAAGACGATCTGCTGGTGCGGCAAAAAGGCGACCTGCAACGCGCGGGTCATCGACGGCAAAGTGGCCCGTGAGGGCGAACAGATTGTACTCGGCGGGGACGAGAGCTATGTGTCACTATGCAGGAAGCACTGGCGGAGGGGGGAGCTGGGACCCATCAGAATTCAGAATTCATAATTCAGGATCCATAAGTGTGGACAGTTCTTTCCGAAGAATCCGGTTCAACCCTGACACGGGACAGGGAGATTCATTGGTGAAGCGTTTTGGATTACCGGCAGATATCATGATGAATAGTATATGATGAATCATTAAGGAGGAATGAGTTATGCTGGAAGAACTGAAAAAACAGGTGTATGAAGCGAATATGCTGCTGCCTGCCTATCATCTGGTGACGTTTACCTGGGGAAACGTATCCGGAATCGACCGGGAGAAAGGCCTGTTTGTGATCAAGCCCAGCGGCGTGCCCTATGAGGAACTGAAGCCGGAGGATATGGTTGTGATCGACCTGGAAGGCAACAGGGTGGAGGGAGAACTGAATCCTTCCTCAGACACGCCAACCCACGCGGAGCTGTACCGCCGTTTCAAGGATATCGGCGGCGTGGTGCATACCCATTCACGGTGGGCTACGATCTGGGCGCAGAGCGGACGCGATATCCCGGCTTACGGCACGACCCACGCGGACTATATCTACGGCAATATTCCCTGCTGCCGGGACCTGACGAAGCAAGAGGTCGAGGATGCCTACGAACTGAACACCGGCAAGGTGATTGCTGGCCACTTTGAACAGAACGGACTGAACCCGAACTACGTGCCCTGCGCACTGGCGCGGCATCACGGTCCCTTTGCCTGGGGAAAGAGCGCGATGGACGCTGTGCATAATGCGGTGGTGCTGGAAGAAGTCGCTATGATGGCCTGGCATACCGAAGCCCTGCCGGAGAACCAGACCCGGATGAACCTGCCGGAATACGTGAAGGAAAAGCACTTTATGCGGAAGCACGG
>CAMKEI010000074.1 GCA_946411525.1 uncultured Clostridia bacterium
TCTTCTTCGCGGCGGTCGTCGTCTTCTTCGCGGCGGTCGTCGTCTTCTTCGCGGCAGTCGTCGTCTTCTTCGCGGCAGTCGTCGTCTTCCTCGCAGGGGTCGTCGTCTTCTTTGCGGCAGTCGTCTTCTTAGCAGGGGTCGTCGTCTTCTTTGCGGCAGTCGTCTTTTTCGCAGCTGTGGTTGTTTTCTTCGCAGCAGGCATATGTTGTCCCTCCTGTATATAATCTGGATTCCTGTTTTCATGATTGTATCGCAAACCGTCCGGACCTTCAAGTCCCCAATGGCTTCCAGGAAGTTTTTACTTCCCGTGCTCTTGTTTTTCAGATTCCGCTGAACTATAATATCGATAATTTGATATATACTCCGTTTCATCCGGAGAATAACAATGCAAGGAGGTTCTGTCATGGATATTCAGAAAATCATTTCCGACCTGGTTGAAAAGCTCACAGGAAACAAGGACCTGATCGCTAAATTTACCAAAGATCCGCTCAGCCTGATCAAAGACCTGCTGGGTATTGATCTGGATCCCAGCCAGCTGGGTGACGTCGTCAAGGGTGTCACCGGACAGCTGGGCGACATCACGGGTGACGCAGCGAAAGAAGCCGGCGGCATCCTGAACAAGATTCTTGGATTCTTTAAAAAGAACTGATCCGCTTTCATTATGAAAAGCGCAGCCTGTCGAGGCTGCGCTTTTGCTTTGTCCCTTTATTTTCCGGACTTCATCCTGACCTTCTTCGGGGTTGCCGCGGGCTCTGCTTTTTTCGCAGCGGGCCTGCTCAGCGGTTCCAGATGCCAGATCTTTTCGTTGTATTCGCGGATTGTCCGGTCGGAAGAGAAGACGCCGGACATCGCCGTGTTCGTGACGGCCATCTTCAGCCACTTGTCACGGTTCGCGTAGTCGCTGTTCAGACGCCGCTGGGCCATGTTGTATGAGCCGAAATCCTTCAGCACGAAATAGCTGTCGCCGATCGATCCCCAACTGCCCAGGAGCAGGCTGTGGTACAGATCCTGCAGCGCCGCTGAATTCCCGGGCATCAGGGTGCCGTCAATCATCTGGGTCATTGCCAGGCGGATCTCCTGGTTCGTCTCAAAGATGCTCATCGGGTTGTAATTGTTCTCGCGGTACAAATCACGCACCGTGTCGGACCTCATGCCGAAGATATAAATGTTATCCATTCCGACTTGCTGGCTGATTTCGACATTTGCGCCGTCCATGGTACCGATGGTCACTGCCCCGTTCATCATGAACTTCATATTGCCGGTGCCGCTGGCTTCCTTGCTGGCGGTGGACAGCTGCTCCGATACCTCGGCCGCCGGAATCAGCACCTCAGCGCTGCTCACGTCATAATTCTCAAGGAAAACAACCTGGAGCATCTTCCGGGCCCGTGGATGCTGTTCGATCAGCCTGCTCAAGGCGCAGATCATACGGATAATCTGCTTCGCGCGGTAATATCCGGGGCTCGCTTTCGCGCCGAAAATGAATACCCTGGGCTGCATGGTGAAGCTTTCATCATTCACGATGCGGTTGTACAACACAAGGATGTGAAGGGCATTCAGCATCTGCCGTTTGTACTCGTGCAGGCGCTTTGCCTGGACGTCGAAAATGAAGGATGGATCAACTTCGGTGCCCTGCCGTTCCTTCAGCAGGACAGCGAGGCGTTCCTTGTTATGCTGTTTGATCTTCGCGAACTCCGTCCGGAAGGCAGCGTCGTCCGCAAAGGGCTTCAGCTCGCTCAAACGTTCCGGATCCTTGATCCAGTCCGTTCCGATGGACTGACAGATCAGGTCTGTCAGCTCGGGGTTGCAGCTCATCAGCCAGCGGCGGTGCGTAATGCCGTTGGTAATAGCAGAGAATTTCTCAGGCATCACCAGGTTGTAATCGTGGAAGGTTTCAGCTTTCAGGATCTCTCCGTGCAGCTGGCTGACTCCGTTTACGGAATAGCTCATCGCTACGCACATATTCGCCATATGCACGTTGTCATAGCTGATGATAGCCATATGGGCGATCCTGTCCCAGTCTCCCGGGAAGAAATTCCACAGCCTTTCGCAGAGCCTGCGGTTCATCTCGCAGATAATCTGGTAGCAGCGGGGCAGCAGCTGCTGCACCATGCCCACCGGCCATTTCTCGAGCGCTTCGGACATGATGGTATGGTTGGTATAGGCGATGGTCTTCTGCACGATGGCGGACGCCTCGTCCCAGCCAAGGCCTTCCTCGTCAATCAGCAGGCGCATCAGCTCCGGAATGGCCATGCCGGGATGGGTGTCGTTGATATGGATGACTACCTTATCCGGCAGCTTGCTCATATCGTTGCCGAACCGCTTCTTGAAATCCTTCAGGATATACTGCAGGGAAGCGCTGGTAAAGAAGTAATGCTGTTTCAGGCGAAGCATCTTGCCCTCATAGTGCCGGTCCTCCGGATAGAGCACTTTGCTGATCGCCTCGGCAAGCTGGATCTCCTCAGAGGCCTGTACGAACCGGCCCTCGCCGAAACGGCCCAGGTCCAGTTTCTTCGGGCTCCTGGCAGACCACATCCGCAGGGGATTCACAATCGTGGCGTCATAGCCGACAACGGGCATGTCATAGGGAACCGCTTCGACAGTATAGTAGTCGCGGGTGACGAACTTCTGTTGTCCATTGAGCTCAATCTCATCGACATGGCCGCCGAAATGTACCTCGCACGTGTCTTCCATCACGGCTGTCTCCCAGATATTGCCGTTCTCCAGCCAGCTGTCCGGCATTTCCACCTGCTGTCCATCGACAATCTTCTGGCGGAACAGGCCGTATTCATAGCGGATCGTGCAGCCCATGGCAGGCAAATCCAGGCAGCTCAGGCTGTCCAGAAAACAGGCAGCCAGCCTCCCCAGGCCGCCGTTGCCCAGGCCGGGTTCCGGCTCTTCCTTCAGTACGTCCCTGATGTCGATGCCCAGTTCGGACAGCGCCTCGGTATATTCCCTGGTAGACAGCAGGTTCAGCATGTTGCAGTACATGCTGCGGCCCATCAGGTATTCAATGCTCAGATAATACAGGCTCTTGCCTTTCTGCTTTTTCCATGCCTCCCGGCTGGTCATCAGTTTCTGCATGATCTGATCGCGGACCGTAGACGCCACCGCCCGGTAAATCTGCTGCGGGGAAGCCTCGTCGATCGTAAGGCCGTTATACCGCTGAATCTTTCCGATAATCGTATTCTTGATGGATTCCTTGTCGAATTTCGTGGCGGGCATGTTCTTCCTCCTGTATCGTTTCAAGCGGATCGCTGCGTTGCTGTATAAGGGATAAACCGGAATCCGGAATCCCGGATCATACATGATATTTTACCATTTTCCCGTTCCGGCAACAAGGCGACAGAAAGGCCGATTTTTGACCATCTATGCCATGTCGAACAGTTTCAGCGCCTGGTCCCGGTCTTTTTCAATCTGATTCCTGAGTGCTTCCGGGGAGTCGAACCGTCTTTCTTCCCTCAGCATCGTCAGCGGTGTCAGGCGAACCTTCTGTCCGTACAGTGCCGGACAGGGCTGAAGAATATGCGCTTCCACGGTGACACGGCCTGACGGCATCGTCGGCTGGACGCCGATATTCGCGATCGCGGGAAGCGTATCTCCCGCTGTTTCAAGCAGGCATGTATAGACTCCGAACTTCGGCAGCGCCTTGCGTTTCCAGGGTTCTATATTCGCGGTGGGAAAACCGAGCGCACGCCCCTGGTGCTTTCCCTGGGCGACGGTGCCCGTAACGGAATAGTCGTAACCGAGCAACTCCCCCGCTTCGGCGATCCGCCCCTCCTTCAGTTTCTGCCTGACCAGGGTGCTGGAAATCACCGTGCCGTCCTCTAGCGTCTCAGGCGGTACAATCAGCACTTCGTAACCGTGGGCCCTGCCGTCTTCCTTAAGCAGATCGGCATTTCCGCGTCCCTTCCGGCCGAATGAGTAGTTCCATCCGGCGACCACAGCCTGTACACGCATCCGGGACCGAAGTCCCTCAAGAAAAGCTTCCGGTTCCAGATCAGCCGTTTTCCGGTCAAAGTCGATCAGTTCCATTTCATCCACGCCCTGCTCGCACATCCGGGAAGCCTTTTCAGGCAGCGTAGAGAGCATTTCCGGCGGATCGGCCGGACGGAGCACTTCAAGGGGATGCCGGTCAAACGTACATACGCGTAGCGGTATGTCCATCTCTTCCGCAATCCTTTTCGCGCTGCGGATCAGGCTGCAGTGCCCTCTGTGGACGCCGTCAAATGTGCCCAGGGCAACCACGCGCTCTCCAGTGGACGGCGCATTCCGGATCACTCGCATTTCACTTCATCCCCCCCCGGTTCGTCTTCCGGCGCGATCTGCGCTTTCCAGACAAGCTCTTTGCCGTATCGCGCGGCAATTCCCCAGAAGCGTCCGTCCAGATAAATCCGCACCGACTCTCCTTCCGGCAGGGCCTCCGTATCGGCTGTCAGCGGCAGCTTTGCCCCGTTAAATACGAGCTTTCTGAACTTTTCGGGTATTTCCGTCTGCGCCAGATGCTCCAGAGGATAGTCAGGCGGAAACAGATGTTCCGAAAGCGTCCCCTCTTCCGCCAGTTCCTTCGCGCGCTCCAGAGTGAGCGCGTCTCCGATCCGGAATACGCCGCATCGCGTCCGCGTAAGGCTCCGCATATGGGCCGGACATCCGCACAGCCTCCCCAGGTCCGCACACAGCGTCCGGATATATGTTCCCCTTCCGCAGCGTACACAGATTTCAAATCCATGGCCGTCCGTTTCGCGGATCATTTCGATTCCGTCAATCCGTACAACCCGCTTCGGCACGTCCACCGTTTCACCACGGCGGGCCCGCAGGTACAGCGGTTCTCCCCCGACTTTGATGGCGCTGTACATGCTCGGCGTCTGAACAATTTCTCCCGTCAGCTGTTCTGCGGCTCTGAGAAAGGTTTCCCGGTCCGGATAATCACTCCCGGTTTCAATGACGTTTCCGGTGGCATCCTGGGTATCCGTAGCGGCACCGAAGGCGCACACAGCCAGATACTCCTTTTCCTTGTCCGCCAGATAATCAAAAAGCCGCGTGGCTTTCCCTGTCATTACGGGCAGTACGCCTGCGGCCTCCGGATCCAGCGTGCCGGCATGGCCGATCCGTTTTACCCCGGTCAGACGGCGCAGCGCCGCCACCACGGCGGCGCTGCTCATGCCGATCGGTTTCAGTATGTTGAAGTATCCGTTCATCGCTTATCCATTCAGTTTGCGGATCATGGCGTCCAGCACAAGTCCGGCCGTCTCATCCAGCTTTCCGTACATCGTAATTCCGGCTGCCTGCGGATGTCCGCCGCCGCCGAAAGCCTGGGCCACGTCACTGACGCAGTCCGGTTCCTTCGCGCGGAGTGAAAACTTCAGGGATCCGTCCGTCCCTTCACGGACCAGCAGGGCCATCCGCGTACCGACTGTATCCAGTCCGAAGTTCACCAGGGTATCTGCGTGCTCGCTGAGCGCTCCGCATTCCGCAAAATCGTCCCTGGTCAGCTTCATCACGGCAATTTGTCCGTTCTCATAGTAGCTCAGGCTGTTCAGAGCCTTACCGATCAGCCTGACCTGAGGCATCGCCCGGTCGCGGAAGAGAATCCGGTTCAGCGTTGCGAGGGGAAGCCCTGTCTCCATCAGTTCGCTCATCACTCGGAAGCATTCGGAATCGGTTGAGGCAAAGGAGAAATTGCCCGTATCCGTACTGATTCCGGTATACAGGCAGATTGCCAGATCCCGGTCCAGCTTCACACCCAGCTCCTTCAGCTGTTCCCGGATAAGGATACAGGCCGCGGGGGCTTTCCCGTCCACGCTGTTCTCTTCCATAAAGAGCGGGTTTGTCGGATGATGATCGATCTGCGCGGTGTGAGCACTCTTCGCGATCAGGCCGGCACACGCGCCCAGGCGTTTTTCGTCGCTGACGTCCACAGAGAGCATCAGATCAAAAGGACCGTCATGCTCTGAAGGCATGCGCATTTCATCGATACCCGGCAGGAAGGAAAGCTGATCCGGAACTTTTCCATCACAGAACAGGCTGACGTTCTTTCCCATCCTGAGCAGTGCCAGCCGCATGGCGGCCGCGCAGCCGAGTGTGTCACCGTCTGGATTGACGTGGCTGCAGACCGCGACTGTCTTCGCCTCCAGGATCCTCCGAGCGATTGTTTCAGGATTCCTGCGCATCGCTTCCATCAGCAGGTTCCTCCGTTCCGACAGTTTCTGCCAGGACTTTGGCGATATGTACGCCGTATTCAATATTTTTGTCGCTGACAAAAATCAGTTCGGGCGTATACCGGATAATCATGCGCTTTCCCAGCGCGTGACGGATATAACCTTTCGCATTTTTCAGAGCTTCCATCAGGCCTTCCCGCCTGTCATCCTCCAGCACGCTGATATAAATTTTGGCGTACCGCAGGTCGCCGGTCACTTCCGCGCGCGTCACGGAATACGTGCCGCATACGCGGGGATCGTGCAGTTCCTCACGGATGATGGCGTCTACCTCACGCCGGACTTCCTCCGATATCCTGTCGATTCTCTGGTAACTCATGTCAGCGCGGGATCTCCTCCATAATGTAGCACTCGACAATATCGCCTTCCTTGATGTCGTT
>CAMKEI010000075.1 GCA_946411525.1 uncultured Clostridia bacterium
AATTTGTCGGCATCATCGGTCATACCGGCAGCGGCAAATCCACCCTCGTGCAGCATCTCAACGGTCTGCTCAGGCCCACCTCCGGGCAGGTCCTGATTGACGGGGAGGATCTTAACGGTGATCATGTGAACCGCCGCGCCCTGCGGCAGCGGATCGGTCTGGTGTTCCAGTATCCTGAATATCAGCTTTTTGAGGAAACCGTAGCAAAGGACATCGCCTTCGGTCCGAAGAACCAGAAGCTTTCCCCGGAGGAAATCGCGGAAAGAGTCCGCTACGCCATGGACTGTGTCCGTCTTGACTATGATAAGTACGCCGAACGGAGTCCGTTCGAGCTTTCCGGCGGCCAGATGCGCCGCGTTGCCATTGCGGGCGTTCTTGCCATGCGCCCTTCGGTCCTGATTCTGGATGAGCCTACCGCGGGCCTTGACCCCCGCGGCCGGGACAAGATTCTCTCCATGCTGGAGGAACTGCACAGCCGGGAGCACGTTACTGTTCTGATGGTCTCCCACAGCATGGATGACATGGCCCGCCTGGCCACCCGCCTGCTGGTGATGAGTGAAGGCAGGATCGTCGCTGACGGCACGCCGAGGGAAATCTTTGCCCGGGAGGACATGATGACCTCCATCGGGCTGGATATACCGGACGCCGCCAGGCTGTGTTCACGGCTGCGCGCCGGAGGCTACAGCCTTCCCCCTGACCTGTACAGGCCGGAGGAGCTGAAAGAACAGCTGCTCCGCCTCTGGAAGGAGGGAGCCGTATGATCAGCAATATTACCATGGGCCAGTATTATCCCGTGGACAGCCGCGTTCATCGTCTCGACCCCCGGATCAAGCTGATTCTGACGATCGTGTTCATTGTCGCGGTCTTCATGGCGAAGACCTTCGTCGGTTACGCGCTCCTCCTGGCATTTGTCTGGTTTGCCTCCAGGCTGGCCAATGTGCCTTTCCGCATGCTCCTGCGGGGGCTGAAGCCGCTGCGTCTGATCATCATCCTGACCTTCCTGCTGAATCTGTTCTTCACTTCGGGGGAAACGGTCTGGGTGGAATTCTGGATCATCCGCATCACAAAAGAAGGGTTCATGCAGGCTGCTTTCTATTCCCTGCGGCTGGTCTTCCTGGTGATCGGCACGAGCCTGCTGACCCTGACCACTTCTCCGGTTTCCCTGTCCGATGCCATCGAAATCCTGCTTACGCCCCTGAAGAAGATCCGTTTCCCTGCCCATGAGCTGGCGATGATGATGACCATCGCACTTCGCTTCATCCCTACCCTGCTGGAGGAAACGGACAAGATTATGAAGGCCCAGATGGCCCGCGGCGCGGATTTTGAGAGCGGGAACCTGATCTCCCGCGCGAAGGCGATGGTTCCGCTGCTGGTGCCGCTGTTTGTCAGCGCCTTCCGCCGGGCGGGCGACCTCGCCATGGCCATGGAGAGCCGCTGCTATCACGGCGGTGAAGGCCGTACGCGCCTGCGCGTGCTGAAACTCTCGAAAAACGACGGAATCGCGTGCGGCGTCATGACCCTGCTTCTCGCGTTGATCATACTGGAGGGGATATTCCTTTGAGGCGCGTTCTGCTGACAGTTGAATACGACGGCACCGCCTACGCCGGCTGGCAGCGGCAGATCAACGGTCTGGCTGTGCAGCAGGTGCTTGAGGAAGCGCTTTCCTCCGCCTGTGGTCACCCCGTCGCCGTTACCGGCGCTTCCCGGACAGACGCCGGCGTCCACGCGTTGGACCAGAAGGTTCATTTCGATACGGACTGCTCGATTCCGGCGGATAAATTTCCCTTTGTGCTGAACACGATGCTTCCCCCGGATATCCGCGTGCAGGCAGGCATGGAGGTCTCGGCTGATTTTCACGCCCGTTTCCTGACCTCAGGCAAAATATACACCTATCGGATCTGGAACGCCCGCCACGGCAGCGCGCTCCGCCGCAATACCCACTGGCATGTCCCCGTCCCGCTGGAGGAGGCGCCGGTCCGCCGGGCGCTGGAAACGCTCCCCGGCAGACATGATTTCGCCGCTTTTCAGGCCGCCGGCGGCACGGCAAAGACCACTGTCCGTACGCTCCGTTCCGCGGAGCTGGAAATCCGCGGGAGCGAGTGGATCCTGACCGTCGGCGGTGACGCTTTTCTGTACAACATGGTCCGTATTATCGCCGGTACCGTTGCGGAGATCGGTCTTGGCAGGCTGGAACCCGACGCCTTTGTAAGGGCCTTCGGGACGAAGGACCGCCTGGTCCTCGGGATGACCGCCCCTGCCCACGGCCTGGAACTTACAAAAGTCTTTTATCCCGATAAAGCGTTCACCGATCCCGCCGCTCTGCGCTGGCACGAGGAAGATACGACATGCTCAGACTGACCAACCTTTCCGTTCCGCTTGATTACACGGAAGAATCCCTGCGGGCGCTTCTGCTGAAAAAGCTCCGTCTTTCCCCGGATCAGCTGCTTTCCTGCCGCGTCTCCCGCCGCAGCGTCGACGCCCGCAGTAAACAGGACGTTCATTTTGTCCTGTCCATCGACCTTCAGCTCAAAGACGAGCAGTCTGCCCTTCAGCGCGGCAGGAACAATCTGTCCCGGATTCCGAGTCCGTCCAATAACTGTTTTGAAGTATGCACGACAGGCTGCCGGTTCAGGGCAAAGCCTCTGATTGTCGGCGCCGGCCCTGCCGGCCTGTTCGCCGCGCTCACCCTGGCCCGTGCCGGCGCTAACCCTGTGCTGATTGACCGCGGAAAATCCGTGGACGCCCGGATGCGGGACGTCGCCTCGCTGCAGGAAAGCGGGATGTTGAACCCCGACTCCAACGTCCAGTTCGGCGAGGGCGGCGCCGGCGCGTTTTCGGACGGCAAACTGACCTGCGGCATCAAAAGTCCCCATGTCCGCGGCATCCTGGAGACCTTCGTCGCCCACGGTGCGCCGGAAGAAATTCTGATTGACCAGAAGCCGCATATCGGTACGGACCGGCTGAAAGGCGTTGTTTCATCCATCCGGAATGAGATCATCCGTCTCGGCGGTACGGTCCTGTTTGAAACCCGCATGGAGGAACTGATTCTCCGCGGCGGCCACGTCGAAGGCGCAGTTCTCCGCCATGACGGGGAGCGCTCTGAATTCCTGACGGACACGATTCTGCTCTGCATCGGGCATTCCGCCCGGGATACCGTGCAGACCCTGTTCGGCCAGGGCCTGCGGATGGAACAGAAGCCGTTTGCCATGGGCGTGAGGATCGAGCATCCCCGCGCGCTCATTGACCGCTCCCAGTACGGATCCTTTGCCGGACATCCCGCCCTGGGAGCCGCTTCCTACAAGCTGATCTGCCACACGCCTGACGGTCGCGGCGTTTATACCTTCTGTATGTGTCCCGGGGGCGAGGTCATCGCCGCCGCGTCCCAGCCGGGCGGGGTGGTCACCAACGGCATGAGCCTGCACGCCCGGAACGGCCGGAACAGCAACGCCGCCCTACTGGTGGGCGTCAGGCCGGAGGACTTCGGTGACGATCATCCGCTGGCAGGCTTTATCCTGCAGCGCGGCATTGAAAAAGCCGCCTTCAGGGCAGGAGGCGGAAGCTATATCGCCCCGGCGCAGCGGGTCGGGGATTTCCTGGAAGACCGGGCGTCCGCTGCGTTCGGGGAGATTCTCCCCTCATACCAGCCCGGTGCGGTCCCGGCGGATCTGCGGGCTGTCCTTCCGGCCTGGATCACTGATAACCTGAAAAAAGGCATCCGGGCGATGAATGCCCAGCTGGCCGGGTTCGCGCATCCCGACGCGGTCCTGACGGGGCCGGAGACCAGATCCTCCTCTCCAGTCCGGATCCTCAGAAACGCGTCCGGCGAATCGGAGGATATCCGCGGGCTCTGGCCTGTCGGCGAAGGCGCCGGCTACGCCGGCGGCATCGTCTCCGCGGCCGCGGACGGAATCACCGCCGCGCTGAAAGCCATCGAAAAACAGCGGCTGCTTTAATCAGCCGCTGCGGCATATGAATTGCGGTTTCACTGAGCGGTCGCTCACCGCCCGATCATCTGAATGGCTTCCTCTCTGGTAATCAGCTCCAGTGAAAGCTGATGCGGCAGGCAGATAATCATGTTCCAGAGCACGCGCTCTTCCCGGTTCTCCAGGGTCACTTCTCCCTCCAGCATGCAGTCATGCCCTTCGCAGTTGGAATCTTCCATCCAGACGCCTTCAGACGTCAGGTGCAGGACGTTGATTGCTTCCGAACCGTCCGCCGCCGTCTGGCGGATGGTTCTTGTGTATTCGCCCTCGACAGGCAGCGGCAGCAGGCCGATCGCATTCTGCATCCTCACCAGCACATAGGCGATGGAGAGGTCGTCGTCCGTGATCTGAACCAGGAACGGCTGTTCCTGCGGTCCCTGTGTTTCGGTTGCTGCCGCCGGCGCTTCCGCCGCGGTTTCAGCGGCTTCAGGTTCCGGTGAGACTGTTTGATGTTCCAGTGAGACCGTTTCAGGCGTACTGACTGCCGTATCCCGGTCCGGGTCCATTGGACGGCGATTTTCCCGCGTGAGCAGAAAAACAGCCAGCGCGGCAACCAGCAGCACCGTGATTATCACATAGATCTTCCTGTTTCTCATGTGCTTCTCCGATCACTTTACCATATACGCTTCCGCGCCCGCGGAATAGATTGCCGTCCTGTCCCGGGTAATGAACACCGCCTCGATCCCGTCCAGGCGCCCGATCAGTTCCAGCCCTTTTTCGGTACCCAGTACAAACGCCGCCGTGGACAGGGCGTCTCCTTCCATGGAGCTTTCCGAAAAGATCGTCACCGACGCCAGCTCGTTCTGCACCGGCCAGCCCGTCTCCGCGGACAGCAGATGATGATACCGGATGCCGTCCAGATCGAATCCGCGCTCGTAGATGCCGCTGGTCACCGTGGATCCGCCGGTGTTCTGTGAAACAAGCATATAGTCCCCGGTCTTCCCGTCGATATCCTGGATTCCTACTTTCCACGCGCTCCCGTCCGGCTTGCAGCCGATGGCGACAATATTCCCGCCGAAGGAAAGGATCGCGTGCTTCACGCCGCGTTCCTCCAGATACGCCTTGATCCGGTCTGCGATATATCCCTTGGCGATGCCGCCCAGATCGATCATCATGCCCGCCGGCAGCCTCACGGTATTCCCGTCCAGTTCCATCCGGGTATAGTCCACCAGTTCCGCCGCGCGGGCAATTTCCTCCGCGTCCGGCAGCTCGGGATTTTCCCGGGTAAAGTTCCACAGGGTGGAAACCGGTGCGATCGTCACGTCAAAGGAGCCGCCTGAGAGAACGCTGATCTCCTTTGCGCACTGAAGAATTGCCATCGTATCGTCTGACACTTCCACAGGCTGACCGTCCGCGTGGTTGATCCGCCAGACGTCGCTGCCCTCGACAGTCCTTGACAGCATCCGCTCATACCGGCCGCATTCATCCAGCGCGTCCTTCAGGATCCGGCTGTCCTCCGCATAAGCGGTCAGCGTGATCACCGTATCCAGGTAGAATCCGACCTCGGAAAGCTTCGGCAGTTCCTTTTCCGCAGCGCATCCGCCGCACAGCAGGACCGCTGCCAGCAGCGTTACGCAGATTTTCCGTAGTTTCTTCAAGCGTTTCTCCTTATCCGGCAGCATATCCTGCCGGAATGATTACAGATTGCGGATTCCGTATTCCGGACTGATTTTTAGCGCCTTCATGACCCGTTCCGTCACGATTCCGGTCAGGCATCCCACAATGATTCCCGCGCCGATCAGCACCGGCAGATAGGTGTTCAGCAGCATCGGCGTACGGACCACGAACCAGGCGGCGGTCACCTGCCCTACGTTATGCGCGACCGCTCCTGCGACGGATGTTCCCTGCACCCTGCACAGAACACCCCGCCTGATCAGGAACCAGATGACGAAACAGCCTGCAGCCCCGACACCGGTCAGGATCGCGAACAGCAGGATCTGCCCTTTCAGCGACTGCCGGCATGTGATCAGGATCACCTCTGCCACGAGTGCCGCGAATCCGACGCACAGCGCGCCTGCCCCGGGATTCCGGCGGACCGTCAGCATCACGGCCAGGCTCAGCGCGCCGCCCGCCAGGCTGAACCAGATTGCGGAAAGGGATCCGAAAATCAGCCCGCTCAGCACAACCTTCGTCAGCATCAGCAGCACGCAGCTCTTCCAGTCCATCAGGTACACCGCGTACAGCAGCACTGTATTCGCGAGGCCCAGCTTAATCCCGGGAGCGGCGCCTCCCAGCAGTGCGGACAGCGGGATTGCGCGGTCCATGAGCCCGAGTACCAGCGCCAGCGCGGTCAGGAGTCCGAACCGGGCGATCTTCTGGGTCGTTTTGTTCACCGGCTTCCCCTCCTCTGCGTTGACTGATGATTCATTATATCCGTTTTACTGCTTTCAGGCAACCGAAGATCCTTTCCCCCTTCCTGCTCATGAGAATACGTATTCCAGCAATTTGAAAGAACGGTAACGTTTCCGATTGACGTAAACGATTTCATCATCATACAATAGACTGTACAGATCAGGGTATCTGTTCCATCAAAATATATTAAGGAAAGGATGAGGAACCCTATGAAGAAACTTGTTGCTCTTCTCCTGTCCCTCTGC
>CAMKEI010000076.1 GCA_946411525.1 uncultured Clostridia bacterium
CCGGCAGCGGCAAGAGCACCTTCCTGCGCTGCCTGAACCTGCTGGAGATGCCCACCGGCGGAACGATCACCTTCGAGGGTGTGGACATCACCGACCCGAAGGTGAACATCAACATTCACCGACAGAAAATGGGCATGGTGTTCCAGCATTTCAACCTGTTCCCGCATATGACCGTGCTGCGGAATATGACGATCGCCCCGATCCAGCTGCTGAAGAAGAGCAGGGAGGAAGCGGAGCAGAAGGCGATGGCGCTGCTGGAGCGTGTAAACCTGGCGGACCGGGCAAATGCATATCCCAGCCAGCTGTCCGGCGGACAGAAGCAACGGATTGCCATCGTACGCGCCCTGTGCATGGAACCGGAAGTCATGCTCTTTGACGAGCCGACGTCCGCCCTGGACCCGGAGATGGTGGGCGAGGTGCTGGACGTCATGAAGGAACTGGCCCGCAGCGGCATGACCATGGTCTGCGTGACCCATGAGATGGGCTTTGCCCGGGAAGTGGGCGACCGGGTGCTGTTCTTCGACGAGGGAAGAATCGTGGAAGAGGGAACGCCCGGCGAGATCTTTTCCAGTCCGAAGGAACAAAGGACTAAAGATTTTCTGAATAAAGTGCTATAATCGTCCTGGATTCAGAATGAATTCGGAATGAAACAGGCACCCAGAGGAAGAATAAACGATGTCAGCTTTCACCAGGATCCTTTCCCTGCTCGCCGCCGGATCGATGGCGGTCTCCTCCGCCCTGAACATGGCGGCACCGCAGCATGACGTGGACGGCCTGCTGTTTCTCGTGAACCGGCAGTATACCGTTTCCTTTGCCTACGAGCCTCCGGACCTGGAAATGAGCGACGTGCCCGGCCAGGTACGGCGCATGCGCCCGGACGCGGCTGCTGCCCTGCGGGAGATGTTTCAGGCCTGCAAGGAGGAAACCGGCTGCCAGCTGCTGTCCATCAGCGGATACCGCTCCTACGCCAAGCAGGAGGGCATTTATAACCGCAAGCTGCGCAGCGTGAAGAAGAACATTGAAAAAGCGCAGGAATACGTCGCACCGCCGGGCGCCAGCGAGCACCAGACCGGCCTGGCCATGGACGTCGGCCAGAAGCACAAGATCCACCTGGAGGAATCTTTCCGGGATACCGAGGGCGGAAAATGGTGCCGCGAGAACTGCTGGCGTTTCGGCTTCATCCTGCGGTATGACGAGGCGTGGGAAGATATCACAGGCTACAAGTTTGAGCCCTGGCATTTCCGCTATGTCGGGAAGGAATACGCCAAAGAGATTCATGAGGCGAACGTTCCGCTGGAAACCTGGCTGATTCAGCACCGGGTGAAGGTGATGACGGAACTGATCAATCCGACCGATTCCGCGCCGGCGACGCCTTCGGACCTGACAGCTGCCACACCGACAGATCTGACATAAAAATAGGAGCGTATATGAAAAGAGTCTGCTGTATCCTGCTTTCCCTGCTTCTGCTGCTGCCGCTCTGCGCGCTGTCGGAACTGAACGAGGAAGAGCTTGAAATCGAAGAGTTTGACGCGGACGCCACGCCGGCTCCCGCTGAGGCCGTATGGGATTTCCCGGTGGCCCTGGAGGACATGGATCCGGCTTTTGTCGTCCTGGCAAACAAGCATTACAAGCTGGACAGCTCGTTTGTACCGGATCCGCTGGTCAAAATGAAACAGCGCAAAGCTGCCAAGGACGGCAGCAACAAAAACGGCGGCGTGCTCTTTGCCAGCGGCGGCACTTACAAGCTGCAGGAAACCTGCGCCAAGGCGCTGGTGGAAATGAGCGAAGGCGCCCGGGCGGACGGATACAAGCTGTATCTCAAGAGCGCGTACCGTTCCTACCAGACCCAGAACACCATGTACTATAACCGCCTGAAGAAGAACAAGGGCAAGGACGACGGCTGGGTATCCCAGCCCGGCTCCAGCGACCATCAGACAGGCCTGGGCTGCGACGTGGTTCCGCGGTCGTGGCGGGACAAGGCCATGAACGGAAAGATGGGGAAGGAACCGGAGTGCGTCTGGATGGCGGAGCACTGCCAGGAATACGGGTTCATTCTCCGCTATCCGGCGGATAAGGAAGACGTGACAGAGATCAACTACGAACCCTGGCACATGCGCTACGTGGGCGTTCCCGCCGCCACCTATATCATGGAGAACGGCCTGTGCCTGGAGGAGTTCACCGAGCAGCTGCAGCAGGCGATCCGGGACTGGCTGGATGCCGGCGGCGACAGGTCCAGGGTCGAAAAGTTTATTCAGACGCCGACGGAAGAATGACGGAATGACACCTGAGAGGACAAACCATATGAAACTGCTGATCGTGGACGACGAGGCGCGGATCCGCGCCCTGATCGCCAAATATGCCGCTTTTGAGGGCTATGAAACCGAAGAGGCGGAAAACGGTATGCAGGCGATCGAAATGTGCCGGCGAAACCGCTATGACCTGGTGATCATGGATGTGATGATGCCCGAGCTGGACGGGTTCTCCGCCGTGCGGGAGATCCGGAAGACGGAGCCCGTGCCGGTGATCATGCTGTCCGCCCGGGGAGAGGAATACGACCGTATCCACGGATTTGAGCTGGGCATCGACGACTACGTGGTCAAACCTTTCTCCCCGAAGGAACTGATGATGCGCGTCGGCGCCGTGCTCAGGCGCGGCGGCGAGGCGGAAAAGAAGACGGAGGAGACGGTCTCCATCGGCGGGCTGACGGTGGACTTCACCGCGCGGCGCGTGACGGTGGACGGCGTGGAAGCGGACCTGAGCCCGAAGGAATACGATCTTCTGTTCTATATGATCCGCAACCGCGGGATCGCCCTGACGCGGGAAAAACTCATCAGCGACGTCTGGGGCTATGATTTCTTCGGGGACGACCGGACGCTGGACACCCATATCAAGCTTCTGCGCAGGCAGCTGGGGCCCTATGCGGACAGGATCACAACGCTCAGAGGGGTAGGCTATCGGTTTGAAAAGGAATGATCTGGCGTACCGGGAGACGTTCCTGGCGGGACGGCTCGGGATCCGGGCAAAGATTCTGATCTATCTCGCGATTCTCGCGGGATTTATCATTTCCGCGGTCTGGATGCTGCAGGGCGTACTGGTCTACAGCGCCTCGCGGGGGCTGAACGTTCCGCCCCAGCTGCTGGACGCCGTCAGGACGCAGTTTTTCCTGACCGTGGGCGCGATCCTGCTGGCGACGGCGCTGGTGGGGTTTACGATGGCCCGGAGCGTTTCCGAGCCGATCATCGAGACCAACGAGGCGGCAAAACAGCTGAGCGCGTCCCGGTATACGCGTCCGCCGCACAGCGGCGGGTACCGTGAAATCGCGGAGCTGAATGATACGCTGGTACGGGCGGCGGAGGACCTGGGCAGGGTGGAAGACCTGCAGCGGGAACTGATCGCCAACATCAGCCACGACCTTCGCACGCCCCTGACCATGATCATCGGTTACGCCGAGGCCATGCGGGATATTCCCGAGGAAGTGACCCCGGAAAACATGCAGATCATCATTGACGAAACCAACCGGCTGAACTCAATGGTCAACGAGGTGCTGGATTTCAGCCGCCTGCGGACCGGCAGCCTGGAACTGGAGGAAAAGACGTTCAGTTTGACCGCGCAGATCCGGGAGATCTGCGACAGGGTCAGTAAAATGGCCGCTGTTGAAGGTTATACCGTCATTTTTGAGCCCGCGGAGGAGCGGACGGTGACCGGGGACAGCGGGCGGATCAGCCAGGTGCTGTACAATCTGCTGGGAAACGCCCTGACCTATACCGGAGAGGACAGGACCGTCCGGATCCGCCAGCAGGACGCCGGTTCCCGGGTCCGGGTGGAGATTTCCGACAGCGGGGAGGGCATTCCGAAGGACGAACTGCCGTATATTTTCGACCGGTACTACCGCAGCCGTGAAAACCACCGCCGCGCGGTGATTGGCAGCGGCCTGGGCCTGAACATCTGCCGCAGCATCCTGGAGAAGCACGGCGCCCGGTACGGCGTAAAAAGCGAGGAAGGGCAGGGAACCACCTTCTGGTTCGAACTGCCGAAAGCAGCAGAAAAAACAGCCGATGCGTAATGCATCGGCTGTTTCAGCGAGCGGGTGAGACTGTCTTATTCCAGATCATACAGTTTCCATATATCATCATCTGCGATCAGTTGCAGTTCCGGATATTCTTCCTGCGTGAGCAGTGTATTGACCTCCAGTTTTTTCAGATCCTCAATTGTCAGCAGCAGTTTCTGGACATTGACTTCCCCTTTCTTCGGCAGCTGAAGATCCGTTTCATCCGACACTGTCAATGAATAATTGCAGAGCCTGTTGTAGACATTCATCCATTTCCGATCCGGATCAATGGCCGCCCAGCGGTCCGGATCGGCGTACGGCTGCGTGCTGTCAAGCACTTTGTATCCGGCCAGAAGCAGCGAATTGGGGACCGGCCAGTCGGCTTCCACGGCGATTACGGCGGTTTCCGGATCGAGCCCGGCTGACTGCACCAGGGAAACAGTCGGCAGCTTCCGTATATCGGAGAAGCCTTTCTGGACCGGGTTGACAAACAGTCCGCCGATCACGGCCAGAAGGCAAAATGTTACCGCGGTCAGTTTACGGCTGATACCGGAGAAGATAAGCCAGAAGGCCCATACTGCCGCAGGGATCAGCAGGAGAAGATAAACCTTCGGCGGGTAAATCGTCAGATACATCACGCCGGTTGAGAGGGCGGCGCATGCCAGCGCGAGCAGCAGGCCGGTCCGGAGACTGAATCGGGCGCTGTCTCCGTGCGCCAGCGTCCGTATCAGCAGGAGCAGGTCGCACAGCCCGATGATGAATGCCGGTCGGGTGCACTGGGACAGCAGGGTAGCCTGCGTCAGCCACGCCGGCAGGCGGACAAACGAAAGCAGGCTGAAAACAGCGATGAAACCGATCAGGATTGCGGCCAAAGGATCTTTTTCCTTTGTTGTGATCCGCCGGGTGACTGCCAGGATGATTCCCGCCGGAGCAAAAGAAAGAAAATCGGACAGCTCGCAGGCGTTTGTTCCTTCGATTTCAAAGCGGAAGGGAAAGATCAGGCTGAACAGACCCGTAAACAGGTTCTGCGGCCTGTTTCCGCCGGTATAGAGCCGCTGGCCCGGGTAGACGCTGTTCTTTACGCTCATCAGCGTATCCCAGCTGCCCCTGAAAATAAAGAACAGAAGGATCAGCGTCAGAGAAAGCGGAGCCAGGATCCTGACCGTAAAGCCGATATTTATTTCCTTCCGGTGACGGATCACGATCAGGACAAGCACCGCGAGCAACAGATAAGCAGCCGGGATCTGCCAGGCCGGATAAACGATCATTATGAAGCATCCGTAACTCCAGGCGGCAGCGATTCCCCAAAGGATCTGCTGCCATGGCATTTTTTCCTTCAGCGCGGTGATCCAGCACAGAACGATCATCTGTGGGAAAAGCAGGACTTCGCAGATGCTTTGGCTGTACCACCACTGGACATAAGGGGACAGGGTGATCAGGCACGCCGCGGTGACGGAAAGCGGCCTGCTTCCTTTCGTATACTGCAGCGCGCAGAGATAGGAAACGATCAGAAGCCCAGAGAAGCGGAACAGGGACATCATACTGTAGCCGGTTTCAACCCCGAAGATCAGGAAGCCCCAGTAGAACGGTTTAAAAACCGCCGCAAGGTTCCGGGCGGGAAGTCCTCCGATCGCGATCAGCGTCGGATCGACGTTCGCCGCGTTGATGGAAGTATTCAAAGACGGATATCCCAGCGCATTCTGACTGAATACCATCGGGGTCCAGATTGCCCATTCATCGCTGCGTATCGCCCTGCCGGATCCCCATAAAGCCGTGGGCTGCTCTCCCAGTAGGAACAGCTTCCACAGAGATATACTGCTGCTGTTTAGCCCCAGGATGATCCAGGCCAGCGCAAAAACGACGATTCCGACCCGGAGGATCTTCCTGTGTTTCAGCCGGATCAACAGCCTGCCGTCGAGATAATGACTGCTCAGCCAGTATAGAACGCAGAAGAACAGCACCCCGGTCAGCGCGGCAAACACCGTTCCCTGCGCCCGCGTGACATAGAAGCAATAGGCGGCAGCCCAGAGAGAAAGGACAGCCACTGAGGTTTTTTCAAGAATCCGGTATAATTTACGCTTCTGCAGGTCCTGAATCATCTGGACGGTACTTCCTTTTTCTGGTGTCTGTGATCCTGCCTGATCCGGCCGGCGACGGGAAACAGCGCTGCCGGAAGGGGAACCCTCAGGACAGACTTTCATCCGGTCCGTAACCGATACCTGAATATGATTCCTGTTCGAATCGTCAGAAACAGGAAATGCCCCAACTCTTTATCGAGAAGGGGCATGAAGAGCGGGTGATGGGAATCGAACCCACGTGACCAGCTTGGAAGGCTGGAGCTCTACCATTGAGCTACACCCGCAAATGGAGCGGTAGACGGGACTCGGACCCGCGACATCCACCTTGGCAAGGTGGCACTCTACCAACTGAGCTACTACCGCATAAGGGAAACCGGGAACTGTGCGGACGAAGAGACTCGAACTCTTACGCCTTTCGACACCAGATCCT
>CAMKEI010000077.1 GCA_946411525.1 uncultured Clostridia bacterium
TACGGCAGCCGGATGATGATGCAGGAAGAGATGCCGCCGATGAACTGGCCGCAGATGGGACGATATATGTATACCGCGCGGCTGAGGACTTTTGAGGAAACACAGGAATTCATCGCGTTTGTGCAGGGAGCCTGATCCCGGACGTCGAATCACTATTCATTCAGTAACAGAATACGAGAGGAGCGCATCGCATGAAAAAATGTCTGATTATCCTGCTGAGCCTGCTGCTCATCTGCAGCCAGGCCCTGGCTGAAGACGCAGTTACTTCCGCCACGCTGGGCATTGAGAAGCTTCCAGAAGTGCTGATTCAGGAGAACGGGGTACTGGTTGTTTACTTCTCCCCGGACGATACGGTGCGTGCCGCGGCTTACACCATCGCGGACACGCTGGCGGCGGAACTGTTTGAGATTACTCCCGAAGAGCCTTATACGGCAGAAGACCTGGACTATACCAACAGCAACGCACGGTGCATGACTGAAATGAAGGATGCGGCGAGCCGTCCGGCTATTGCCGAACTGCCCGAGGACCTGAGCGGGTATCAGACAATCATTCTGTGCTATCCGATCTGGGGCGGACAGGCGCCGAAAATTATCTGCACGTTCCTGGAGAACGCCGACCTGTCCGGAAAGACAATCATCCCGTTCTGCACTTCCAACTCTTCCGGCATCGGAAACAGCGATACAAACCTTCATGCGCTGACGGATGATTCCGTGGTCTGGCAGGCAGGCAAAGGAGTTAAAAAAGGGAACACAGCGGAGGACATCGTCCGGTGGGCGGCGGAGCTGCTGCCCCCTCAGCAGTAACGGTGATTACACACAAACGCCGGATCAGTAAGATCCGGCGTTTTTCTGACGGAAAGGGTACCGGGGAACAGACGGAAAGAGCAAAGACCTGTCAACAGACTTCGGTTTTCCTGCCGTTTTCAAAAACGTAATAGGGCCTGTCGATAATTTCCTCCAGCTGCTTTTCGTTCAGAAACAGCGTGTCTTCTTCCGGCAAAGCATATGTTTTTCTGTGGCCTGAGATTTTCAGCAGGTATTCCTCGCTGCGCTGATCATGTTCCGGAACACGGTTTGTGAAATGGCACAGGAACGAAATCCCTCCCAGGACATCAAATCCTCGGGTGTCTTCCAGTCCCACTTCATTATCATCATCCAGGGCGCAGGATTCCAGATCCTCCCCGAATATAATGGCTCCTGCACTGCCTCCGAAGGCTACGCCGCCGTTCCGAAGGTATTCACGTATCGGCTCAAACATGTTTACCCGTTTGATTTCAGACAACAACCTGAAAGTGTTGCCACCTCCGATAAAAAGGAAGCTGTAGTCCGTCAGACGTTTCCGGGACAATTCTTCCGCAGAACGAATCATTTCAATACCGGGGATATCTACTCCGCTCAGTTCCCCTGTGATCCATTCATAGCAGCTGTCATACTGCGTTTTCTCCATCGCCAGCGGGATATACAGGCACGGCCGGTCATGGGAGATTACCCGGTTCAGCCTCTGAAGCGCTTTGACGGTCTGTTCGCCGGATCCTCCGCCGCAGATAAAAACTTTCATCTGATGATCTCCTTTTTATCCCTGCTGCCGGGGATTGTCCGTCTTCTTTTTCTGTCCGCAGCTGTTTTCCATAGAATTCAACATCAATAACGGTTCCGTCCGGATAGGTTTCAGTCCCGGTGCTGACGTGTTCGGTAAATCCCCAATGATGATAAATTGCCTTATTGCGTTTTTCGTCCGGTTCCACGCCTACGACGGCCTCTGTATATCCCTTTTGTTTCAGGTCTTTCAGCATGAAGTCCATCAGTTTTGAAAAAAAGCCCATTCCGCGATACGCTTTTACGGTCCGGAACGCACAGAGTTCAACCGCACGTTTATCCGGATTTTCACTGCCTTGAGGGAAATCGGGATAAAGCACTGCAGTCGCTTCGCAGATGATCGTCCCGTCAAGGATGCCGTAATACGGAACAGACCGGCCGGTCCGGAAACTATCGATTGCTTCACTTTTCCAGACAATCCAGTTTTCTGATTCCGGATGCTGTCCGATCTCATAATCCCATTTCCGGTTCATTTCTTCCAAAGAGGCAATTTTACAGATGTATTCTTTCCCCGTCATATCTTCGGACATCTCTTTCCCCGCATCATGCGGATCCGGCCAGGCTGAAAGCCGCAATTTCCCGCGTAGGCCAGAATGCGCACAGATGCAGCCGGGTGATCTTTCCGACAAACGGAGAAAACGACCTGATGAATACCGGAAGCGCGGCGTATACGGTATCCGGCTCATCAATCAGGACGGTCGTATGCGGGGTCCAGGGGTGCTGCTGCGGTGTGTCAGACTGACAGGCCTTCTGAAGCAGGTCCAGCTCGCGGTTCCGTTCCGGCGCAGCGAAGAGAATTCCGCCGCCGGCAAACATACCGATATGGCTGATATGCAAGGGTACAGGCGCGAATTCCGCCGCGGCTTTTCGCGCAATTTCCAAGGCTTGTTTTTCCCGTTCAGGCGGGAAAGAGGTCAGGCTGATATGATAAGGAAGCCCCGGAGTCTGCACGCCGGTGAAACCGGCCTGCCTCAGTTCATCATACCATCCGGACAAACGTGCCTGCGCGTCATCATCCAGGTCGGCCATCAGCGTCAGGAACTGTTCCGCCATTTTTTCCCCCCACGGTTTTTTTACAACTGCTGCCCGGCCGGCTGGACGATACGGATAAACCGACCGTACTTCTCCGGACAGGGGTGTTTTCTGTCAATAATCGAAAGAATGATGATCCACATTAACGGTGGCCGTCAGCTTTTCACCTTTGTACGGTTTCCGGATCTCAATCAGATTCAGAACCGTGTAGCCTTTGGAACGAAGGAAACCGATCATTCCCTCGTTATTCGGATGGACATAGTTATACACGGTATCTTCGCCCATTGAGGACGCGATCTCTTCCGCTTTTTCAAACAGAAGGGAAGCGATTCCCCGGCGCCTACTGCCGGCGCGGACATAGATCTGCTCTACCCACAGGGCCGGTTCTTCGATCCGGCAGACGATATAGCCGACCATATTCCCGTCTTCCACCGCGGCGAAAACCGGATATCCGGAATTCAGATAATAAAGGAATTCCTCTTTCCCCGCTTCCGCATCCGGTGCAGGCTGAATGCTTTTATATGAGCGCAGGGCAGCGCGGAACGCCGCGATCAGCGGCGCGACGGCGTCCTGATGTGATTTGTCCAGCCTGATGATCTCCATGCGACTGTCACCTCACTGTTTCCGCTCAAACCTGCGCAGGATCCGATTGTATACGATCATCATTGCGATTGTGATGACCGGCACGCCGGCAATGGACCATAAGAACGCCGGTGAATTATGCTTCACGAACAGGAACGGAAGCCCCATCAGTTCAAACAGTACGGCATAGACTATCCACAGGACAGCGACAGAACGGTTGTATTTCCGCATGTCGCTGACCTCCGGAGGCTTAACGCCGGCATAGAACCCCACTGTCCTGCCGGATCTCCAGGACCGGATTCCGATGCCCAGGAGCAGGAGGGCTACAGCGGTCCATATGACAAAACCCGCAATCATATCATTTTACCGTCTTCCACGCGTACCGCGATCTGCCATTTATCTTTTGTGATTATGACCGGTCCTCAATGGTGAAGTCGGTTTCGTCAATCATATCACGCAGCAGATCCATCCGCTCCCTGTTGATCCGTTCCTGAACTTTCATTTCCTTCAGGGTTGCCGTCAGTTTCTTTTTGAAGCGGATCAGTTCTTCAAGATCCATTTTTTCCGGCACGAACGATTCCAGGTCGTCGATTTCCTCGGGCGAGAACGTTTCCGTGCCGGAATCATCCTTCAGCATTCCTTCCACGGGCTGATCATTCCCGCCCTCCTCCTCATGGGTGTAGAACAATTCATCCACTACGGTCAGGGCATCCTTGAGATCCTGACAGGCGACATAGAACAGGCGGTTACTCATCATGATGGTACCGCAGCCCTTGATCGACCGCATCTTCGTCATAAACGGAATTCCGTTCTGCTTCAGGATATCCGCAAGGATTGAGGCCTGGACATAACCCTGCTCCGTCAGGAAACAGGCGTCCCTGGGTTCCGGATCCCGGACGGACCGACTTCCGCAGTGGGAACAGGGGTCTGATTCTGTCAGGCGGTTGCAGTTTTCACAATACATACTCACGGTACAATCCTCCTCTGATCAATATTGATTCTCTATAAATAAGCATAACCCCGGAAAAGGGGAAAATACAGGATCCGATCGGAAAGATAGGGCGGGCTATTTCTCATCCTATATCATTCAGCAGATCCTCAATCACAATATCCGGAGCAAGCGGCGTCCAGTGCCCCGGAAGGCAGACGTCCGGATTCAGTTTCCGGACCGTATCCGCCAGCTTTACGGCGAGCGCATGATCCATTGCCCAGTCCGGGAAGGTACCGCCGGTGCAATCCCCCAGGATCAGGACTTTTTCATCCGGAATTTCGACCAGTGTGGAATCGTCTGTGTGAGGTGCTTCCGCCCGGAAAACCCGAACCGGGCAGTTACCTGCGTCCAGCAGTATTCCCCTGCGAAAGACCAGATCGGCGGGCGTGACAACGACCGGTTTGCCGTTCAGGTATTCCCTGCGGATGCTTTCATGCATCGAGAGGAAAAAAGCAGGCCCTTCCTTTTCAAGTTTTGCCCGGAAATCTGACAGATACAGGTTTGTCCGCTCATTCGCCAGGCAGAGACCGTGCACCGCATGCATGCCGAAAGTATGATCCCAGTGCCAGTGCGTCAGCACGGTGAGTTCCGGCAGCGGGAGGCCGACGTTTTCCAGCGCCTGATAGAATTCCCGGACATGGTCATCAGAATGCCCGGCGTCCACCGCCAGGCTCCAGCGGTCACCGCGGATATAACTGAGGTTCGGGCGGTCCCGTTCCTCTTCATAGGGATAAACCCAGATTCGTTCGGTCAGTCTGTCCAGTCTCATGTTTTCACCGCCTGCGAATTGCTCTATTTATCTTATCATGCCGGACACCGGAAAGCAATGAAAAACGGTACGGACAAATGTGTTCCGGACACATATTGTGGATATTGAAGCTATAGATTGAATCTATAACCTGGTATCAATTCCCGGTATTGGACAAATAACCTATTCATCTGGTAGTTTAATGCCAACGAACCGAAAGGAGGTCCCGGCCATGACGAGCCGATGTACGCTGAAAGCCGTGCGATTAAGCCGCGGCCGAATGTGAACAGCAATTCAGAATTCATAATTCAGGATTCATAATGATATTATGAGATTCCTCCACGTACCCCATTTCAGCAGGATGCCTCCTGAGGAAGCAGAACAAACAGAAAAATAAACGGAAAAAGGAGATTACAACCATGTCAGATATTCAGAATTCCGCCAACTGGTCCTTTGAGACAAAGCAGCTTCACATCGGACAGGAACAGGCCGATCCGGCGACCGACGCCCGCGCTGTGCCGATTTACGCCACTGCCGCATATGTTTTTCATGATGCCCAGCATGCCGCCGACCGTTTCGGTCTGCGGGATGCCGGCAATATCTACGGACGGCTGACCAACCCTACCCAGAGCGTGTTTGAGGAACGCATCGCCGCCCTGGAGAATGGTTCCGCCGCTTTGGCGGTCGCCTCCGGCGCAGCAGCCATTACCTACACCTTCCAGGCACTGGCGAAAGCCGGCGAGCACATCGTGGCTTCCAAGACCATCTACGGAGGCACGTTCAACCTGTTGGAGCATACGCTGCCCCTGACGACCGGCATCACGACCACCTTTGTGGATCCGGACGAAGACGGAGCCTTTGAGGCGGCCATCCGGGACAACACCAAGGCGATCTTTATTGAAACCCTGGGCAACCCGAACAGCAATATCACAGATATCGAAGCGGTGGCAACAATCGCCCACGCCCACGGGATTCCGCTGGTTGTGGACTCCACCTTCGCAACGCCATACCTGGTCAGGCCGCTGGACTGGGGTGCGGACATCGTGGTGCACAGCGCGACAAAGTTCATTGGCGGCCATGGCACAGCCATCGGCGGCGTGATCGTTGAAGGCGGGAAGTTCAACTGGAAAACCGGCGGCAGGTATCCGTGGATCAGCGATCCGAACCCGAGCTATCACGGTGTGAGTTTTTACGACGCCGTCGGTCCTGCGGCCTTTGTGACCTATATCCGCGCGATTTTACTCCGGGATACCGGCTCCACGCTTTCTCCCTTCCACGCCTTCATCTTCCTGCAGGGCCTGGAGACGCTGTCATTACGCGTGGAACGCCATGTGGAAAATGCCCTGAAGATCGTGGATTATCTCAGCAGGCATCCCCAGGTGGAGGCGGTGCATCATCCGTCCCTGCCCGGCGAACCGAGCCACAAGCTGTACCAGAAGTATTTCCCCAACGGCGGCGGCAGCATCTTCACCTTTGAAGTGAAGGGCGACAGCGAGACCGCAAAGAAATTCATCGACAACCTGGCGATCTTCTCCCTGCTGGCCAATGTGGCGGACGTGAAGAGCCTGGTGATCCATCCCTT
>CAMKEI010000078.1 GCA_946411525.1 uncultured Clostridia bacterium
GGGAAATCGAGCCCACCTGCGTCATCATGGAATACAACACCATGTGGGGCATGGAGAAGCTGGACGAAATCAGCCTGCCGAAGCTGTGGGACTGGGCCCAGGTGGTCACCACCGCCGACGCCACCACCTTCGAGAACTACATGACGAATATGCGCAAGCTCCTGACCGACCCGATGAAGACAGCGGACATGATTTACGTGAACCGCTGCGGGGAGAACTTCAGCAAGAGCTCCTGGCGCAAGCAGCTGCGCGCCATGAACAGCGCCGCCACGATCCTGTTTGAGAACCTGGACGGCACGGTGGACGACGGCATCCGGGACGAGGACCTGCCCTACGACATGAAGGCGGACGTCATCCGGATCACGGATGAGCAGTTCGGCCTGTTCTATGTGGACAGCATGGACCATCCGGAGCGGTACGACGGGAAGGTCGTCTCCCTGACGGGCCAGGCCTGGCGGCGGCGGGAGTTCCCCAAGGGCTTCTACTACTTCGCCCGGGAAGCCATGACCTGCTGCGCCAACGACATCGCGCCCTGCGGCTGGGTCTGCAAGGGCGAGCGCACCCCGGACAACAAAACCTATTTCACCCTGACGGCCCGGTGCAAGGAAGTGCAGGGGCCCGACGGCCAGACCGCCCTGATGCTCAACGAGCTGAAGTGCGAGCGGGCCAAGGCGCCGAAGGAGCAGCTGGTGAACTTTGTGAACCTGTAACCCGGCAAAAAAAGCCGGAAGCGTTGATCTTTCTTCGCTTCCGGCTTTTTTATGCCCGTTGTTTCAGGGAACAGCTCCCCCCGGCCTGTTTTATCCGTTGGATTCCCCGATAAAGACATATCCGTTGGTGACGGCGTAGGTTTCGGCATAAGTGCCCGGTTCGCCGATAATAATGAACTGGTTTTTCGAAAGCCCGTCAAAAGCGTCCGCGGCGATATTTGTCACGCTCTCCGGGATATGAATCTGCAGCAGTTCGGTACAGTTCGCGAAGGCTTTGCTGCCGATTGTTTTCGCGCCGTTGGGAATGGTGATACACCGGGCCCCGATCCCCATAAAGGCCTGCTGCTGGATTGTGATGAGATTCTTCGGAAGGATAAAGTCCTCCTCGATTTCATCGGTATCCACCCAGTGGATATTGTTGTCGACTGCGTAAGTGTGCGCGGCGGATCCCCTGCAGGCAAAAATGGTCAGGTCATCGTCCCAGTCGTCAAAGGCCTGGTCGCCTACAACGGTTACGGTGGGCGGAATGATGGCCCTGGTCAGGTTTTCGCATTCCGCGAAACAGCCGTTCCACATACTGCTCACAGTATCCGGAATGGTCACGGAGCGCAGGTTGGTGCAGCCGCTGAAAGCGCCGACACCAATTGATTCAACGCCCCGGGAGATCTCAAGTTTTGAGATGGCGCTCCAGCAGAAAGCGCCTACGCCGATCCTGCGTACGGAACCCGGAATGGTGAGCTCCTGCAGGGAGGGACAGCCCTCGAACACGAAATTACCGATGGAGGTGATCCCGTCCGCGATCTCGAGGCTGTCGATCAAGTCCCGGACTTCCTTCAGGGGTGTATGCTCTGACTCATAATTGTACATATCCCCCTCGCCGCGGACGGTCACGGCACCGTCGATCATGATCCAGGTCACCCTGTCGCCCAGGACGCCGCCGTCCTGTATGGCCCGGAAGGTGATGCGGCTGTTCCCGGCAGCATAGGTTTCCGCCGTTGAGCCGCTGTATCCGCTCAGCACAAGAGATGTATTAAACGGTGCACTGATCACCGCGTTTTTGTTCAGGACATCGACACCAGCCAGTTCGGTGCAGTCCTTGAAAGCGTTGTATCCGATCGCTTCCACGCCCGGCGGAAGCGTGACATGCGTCAGGCTTGAGCAATCCTGAAAGGCATATTGTCCTATGGTTGCCACGCTGTCCGGGATGGAAACCCGGCTCAGTTTTCTGCAATATGCAAAAGCGGACTTCGCAATCTCTGTCACACCGTCGGGAATCTTTACGCCGGTCATGTTGTAACAATCAACGAAGCAGGATTCCGGGATAACCTGCAGGTTCTTCGGAAGATTGACGTTTTTCAGCTGCTCACAGTTGGAAAACGCCTCGCTTTCAATCTCCGTCACACTGTCCGGAATCAGGACGCCCTGCAGTTTTTTGCAATGTCTGAACGCCTGCTTCTCAATCTTTTTCACACTGTCCGGAATGGTGAAGCCGGTCAGGGCGGTACAGATGTCAAAAGTCCCCCTCCGGATGGTTTCTATTCCGGGCTGGATCTGAACGGTGGCCAGTTTGTCAGAGTTGTTGAACGCATAAGATCCGATATCCGTCACGTTGCCCGGAACAGTGATGCCGGTCAGGGACGTCGTGCAGAAAGCACTTTCCCCGATGCTTGTGACATAATCCGGAACCGTAAACGTACCGGTTTTGCCGGCAGGAAAAAGGCAGAGCTTCGTTTTCGCTTTGTTGTAGATCACGCCGTCCACAGACGTGTAATTGCTGCTGGCGCTGTTCACGGAAAAAGACTTCAGCTCCCCACAGCTGTAAAAGGCCTTTCCATCGATCGCTGTCACGCTTCTCGGAATGATCACTCCGTTCAGGGGACAGTACGCGAAGGCGAACGCCTCAATCTTTTTGATTCCGTTGATGAGCCTCACGCCGGTCAGACGTCTGCAACTGCTAAAGGCCCTGAGTCCAATGATCTCCACGTTTCCGGGAATGTCCACACTGGTCAGGCTGATGCATTGGCTGAACGCCTCCTCGCCGATGATTGTCACGCTTTCCGGAATGCTGATGCTGGTCAGGTTGATAAGATCGGAGAAATTATAAACCCCGATGGCCGTTATACCGTTTCCGACGTTCACTGTGGTAATGGTCTCATGCCACTGATACCATGGCTCAGACTCATAGAGATCATAATCCTCTATCGCCCCGGTTCCGCTGATGGTCAGGATCTTCCCGTCGCTGCTCAGTTCCCAGGTCGCGTTGTTGCCGCACGACCCGCCGGCGGCGGAAGCGCTTCCGCAGGCCAGGCACAACAGCAGCACGGCCGCAGCCACAATCCACAGTTTTCTCCACATTTTCCGATACCTCCCCTGCATATGCGGTTTTTATCCGGCTTTTTCCACGCACCGCCGGCCCCCGGCCTGCAGTACGGTCCGCCTGTTCTGTTCTTTTCTGATTCTTCCACTGCCATTATACCCGGAAAGATACCGTTTCGTAAACCATTCATTTCCACAGGCGCGTTTTAATTCCGCCGGTCCAGATACGCGCCGCTGCCTTCAAAAGCATCCGCAGCGATGCTCCTGACGCTTGAGGGAATACGCACATACAGCAGGTCCGGGCAGTACGCGAACGCCCTGGAGCCTATGCTTGTGCAGCCGTCCGGAATGATGACAGCCTCACAGGCTGAACCGCGGAACGCTTCGGATCCGATGCTCCGGAGTCCGGCAGGAAGCGTCAGCAGCCTGATCAGCTGATACGGGAAGTTGTAATCCTCCGCGAAGGTATGCGCGTAGCTGTCCGCGAAGACCACCAGTTTCAGCTTGGCGCATGACGAAAATGCCGCGGGATCGATGTCGCTGACGCGGTCCCAGACGATGACTTTTTCCAGCTTCGGGCAATAGTTGAACATCTCCCGCGGGATTTCCTCCAGGCTGAGCGGGAGATGAACGGACCGCAGGACATAGTACCCGATGAACATCTTCGGGGGAAGGGACGTGATGCCCTCCGAAAATGAGGCGCTCCGGATGATGCCGGAATACCGGTCCCACGGCGGATCGTCTCCCGAATAGCTCAGGGCGCCGGATCCCGTCACCGTCAGCGCGCCGTCCTCGTCCAGCGTCCAGGCGCCGTTGCTCCCGAAATCGCCGGAAACGTCCCATTCCGTTCCGATGATGTGGTAGGCGAATCCCTTCTGTTTAGCCTTCTGTTTAGCCCATGTAAGGCCGGCGGATCCGCTGTGGACGTAGATTACAATGCCGGAAACGGAGCCCAGGATGTGGTCGGGAATGGTCGTGAGGGAAGCAGGAAGAACCAGCCTGCCCAGTCTGTAGCAGTTGGAGAAGATATAATCCTCCATCTCCGTCAGCGTTTCGGGCAGGGTCACCGAAACCAGATTGCTGCAGTCCATGAACGCGGCGTCCATGAGGGTGGTCACGCCTTCCGGGACGGTGACCTCCTCCAGATTGGCTGCCCCGTAGAACGCCTGCTGGCCGATGATCTGAACACCGGACGGAACGGTATAGGAAGTGGCGGCGGCTTTCGGGGCGTAGCGCATCAGCACGCCGCCGCGGCTGATCAGCGTATTGGATACCGCGTAATAATCCGGATTGGCGGAGTCCACGGTGATTTTTGCCAGACTGCTGGCGTTGAAGGCGGAATAGCCGATATGCGTCACGGACGCGGGAATATGGATGGCTGTCAGGGCGGTTGTATTAAAGGCGAACTCACCGATAAACGTGCAGTTTTCCGGAATGTTGATTTTCCTGAGCGCGGTGCATGTGTTGAAAGCCCAGTATCCGATGCGCTCAACAGAATCCGGCAGGGTCACTTCCTCCAGGTACGGATTGCCCGCGAAGGTATCATCCTCGATGGTTGTCACGCCGTCCGGCACGGTCAGGACCTTGGTCCGGCTCGCCCGGGGATAGCAGATGATGCTTGTTTTGCTTTTGTTGTACAGGACGTTGTCCACGACGCAGAGATAGGGGTTGTCTTCGCTCACCGTGATGGTTTCCAGCGCGTCGCAGTGGTCGATCAGGCCGCCGCCGCCCTGGAACATGCCGCTGTTCGCGGAAGAGAACCCAGCCGTGGAAGGAAGGGAAACGCTTTTCAGTTTGGTGCAGACTCCGAGGAACAGATGCTCGATGGATTCGATGCCCTCGCTGATTGTCAGCGTTTCCATCGTGTCGTTTTCATAGATAAAATACTGGACAAGGCGTTTGACCGGCCTTAAATTGATTGTCGCAGGGATGACCACGTTTTTCTGCGTTCCGGTATAGGAATGAATGGTGACGTTCCCGAATCCGGGGTTGATCAGGTAGTCTCCCGCGGTTTCAAACAGGGCGTCCGTCTCTTCGTGGCTGTAGGAGGTGCCTGCCAGGGGAAGGCTGCTCACTTCACTCGCGCTGGCCGACGAAAGCTCGTAGTCGCCCAAGTCGCTGAACGTTTTCAGGAAATGGCTGTACTTCGCGGTCCCCAGATCGGAAGTCGCGTCCATGTAGTACCAGGAATTCCCCAGTTTCACCACATTCCAGGCGTGGGAGACGCCGTCGTTCAGGCCGGAGACGGTTTTGCAGGGGATATTGACTTTATCCAGCAGATAGGTGACCGCCTTCGCGATCCCCGCGCAGACGGCCTTCTCCAGGCACAGCGCCTCATAGGCGGTCTGGCCGTATCCGACGCTGACACCGTCCCAGCCGGTCTCCCCGGTGGCGGCCCAGTCATATTCCACGGACTGGGCCATATAGTTGTAGATCCTGTATATTTTGTTGTAGGCGCTTTCGCCGTTCAGGCTGAGATAATCCAGCACCTCGTCCGCCCGTTCCTCGAGGGCGGCGTCGTCCGGCGGATTCGTCTGCGCGGTGGCCGCGCAGGCGGTCCCACAGATGAAAGCGAAGGAAAGAATGAGCGCGATGATGATACAGAACCGTTTCATGTCCAGCATGCTCCTTTGGTGTCCGGCTGATCTGTCTTTGACTGTACGCTGTATAAGCAGAAACATTTTGGCAGAAGCCGGCGCCCGTGTCAACAGCAATTTTATGATCCGCCGCGCCCTGTCCTTCCCCTGTCTTTGCCTTGCGGAAGGGACGGGAGGAAGTGTATAATATCAGACAATCCGGTTCAGGAACCTGAGCCGGCGGAAGGAGATGATCCTTTGATGTGGCACCTGGTGGCCGACACGGCATGCGACCTGTACACGCTCTCCGGCGGAGAGGGAAAGATGGATTTCACCACGATCCCCTTCACGATCCGGATCGGCGGGAAAGAATACATTGACGACGAGCATATGCCCATAGGAGAAATGCTGGAAGCGAACGAGACCCATTCGGAGATGGCGCAGACCGCCTGCCCCTCCCCCGAAGCCTGGCGGGAGACGTTCTCCGCGCCCGGGCCGGTGATCGCCTTCACGATCTCCAGCGCCCTGAGCGGCAGCTACAACAGCGCCTGCACGGGACGGAACATGGTCCTGGAGGAGGACCCGGACAAGCAGATCGCCGTCATCGACAGCAAAGCCACGGGGCCTGAGGAAGCGATGCTGATCTGGCGCGCCCGGGACCTGATCCTCGAAGGAAAGGCCTTTGCAGAAATCGAGAAGGACCTGAACGAGACCGCTGAAAGGATCCATACCAGCTTCGCCCTGTCCTCCTACCACAACCTGATCAAGAGCGGGCGGGTCAGCCGCCTGATCGGCTTCATCGCCGGGCACCTGGGCTTCTGGGGCATCGGCATCGGG
>CAMKEI010000079.1 GCA_946411525.1 uncultured Clostridia bacterium
GACCATATCATGCCCAGCAACGCGAAACTGCTGCCCTTCCGCAGCAATATCCCGCATCTGGCTGATTTCTGCCTGACACCGGTGGACGAAACCTTCCCGGCCCGGGCAAAAGCGGAGAAGGGCGGCATCCTGGTGGCCGGCGCCAACTACGGCCAGGGTTCCAGCCGTGAGCACGCGGCGCTGGTGCCGCTGTACCTGGGGATCCGCGCGGTGGCGGCGAAGAGCTTCGCACGCATCCACCAGGCGAATCTGATCAACAACGGGATCCTGCCGCTGACTTTTGCGGACGAGACGGATTATGACCGGATCGCACAGGGGGACGAGCTGAGCCTGCCGGGCATCCGGGCGAAGATCGAGGCAGGGGAGGAAATCCTCGAGCTCCGGAATGAAACCAGACAGGAGAGCTACCGGGTGAAGCTGCCGCTGACCGAGCGCCAGCGGGGCATGATCCTCTCCGGCGGGCTGATCAACTTTATCCGTAAGAACGCGTAAAACGTATGAACGGGGATGAACCTCCCCGTTCTTTTTTTCACTTGACAGAAACAGAAAACAACAGTAATAGTCAGGTTATAGAGATCATTGCAGTTCAGGAGATACGCAAAGACGGAAAACAGCCAGGATAAAGGAACCTGAACACGGAAGGGGACATTGAAATAATGGAGCGGATCTGTGCCGATGAAAAATGGGTATTCAGGAGAGGTTTCCTGGACATGTACGCCATGCTGAAAGAAAATCCGGGGACACCTGTGAACCTGCCCCATGACGGAATGATCGGGACGCCCGTGAGCCCGGACGCGCCGGCGCGGGCGGATATGGGATACTTTACCGGCGGACAGAGCAATTATACCCGGGAATTCCTGATCCCCGCGGACTGGAAGGATGGATGTACCGGGTTGCAGTTCGACGGGGTGATGATGAACGCGACGGTGGAAATCAACGGCTGTAAAATATGCCTTCAGCATTATGGGTACGCACCGTTTTACGCGGATCTGACAGATCTGATCGCTTACGGTGAAAAGAACCGGGTTACGGTCAACGTGAATACTGCCATGCAGCCGAATTCACGCTGGTATACGGGATCCGGGCTGTATCGAAGCGTTTTCCTCCTGCACGGACCGAAGGTACACATTGCGCCGGACGGCATCTTCGTTTACACCAGGGAAGCGGCGGACGGATACGCCTTCCTGGAAACGGAGACGGAAATCTGCAACGACACGGCGGAGAACAGGCTTGCGGAAGCGGAGATATTCCTGATCCGGGAAGACACGGGCGAGACTGCCACGGTTGCCAGGCGCACAGTTTACGTGAACGCCCGGAGCAAGGAGACTGCAAGGATCGCACTGGTTGTCCGCAATCCGGTTTTCTGGGACGCGGAGCATCCGAATCTGTACCGGGTCCGGGTCCGGGTCACGAACCTTGGCAGATTCCGTACGCATTTTGAGGAAGAGAAAGATAAGACAACGGATGAAGCGGAGGTATTAACCGGGATCCGGACGATTACTGCCGATCCGGTAAGAGGCCTTCGGATCAACGGGAAGACCGTGAAGCTGAAGGGCGGCTGCGTGCATCATGACAACGGGCTGCTTGGCGCTGTTTCCCTGTATGAAACGGAGGCAAGAAAGATCCGGAAACTGAAAGAAACCGGTTTCAACGCGATCCGGACAGCACACAATCCGCCTTCCGCGGCATTGATCGAAGCATGCGACCGGCTGGGAATGTATGTGTTTGACGAGGCGTTTGACGCATGGGGCATGGCCAAGCGAGGAGGAGATTACAGCCAGTATTTTGAGTCGTGCTGGGAGAAAGACCTGAGTGCATTCGTGCGCAGGGACCGCTCTCATCCCAGCGTGATTATCTGGTCAACCGGCAACGAAATCCCGGAGCGCGGCGGACTGAGCGGAGGCTATTCACTGTCTTCGATGCTGGCGGAGCATATCCGCAGCATGGACGGAACCCGGCCGGTCAGCAACGGGATCTGTTCCTTCTGGTGCGGGCTGGACGACTTTATGGCGGAAGGAATGAACCAGGAGCAGAATGCCGGAAATGAAAGGGAAGACCTGTGGGAACGGGGAACTGAACCGTTTACCAACGGACTGGACATTGTCGGCTACAACTATATGGAAGATCTTTATGAAAAGGACCATGGGATGTTCCCGGAACGTGTTATCCTGGGATCGGAAAACTTCCCGAAGGAGATCGGATTCCGGTGGCCGCTGGTGGATAAGCACCCCTATGTAATCGGCGACTTTACCTGGACAGCCTGGGACTACTTGGGTGAGGCGGGGATCGGAAAGGCGGTCAGCCTTGAAAAAGACGATCCGCTGATCCAAAAAGGACCGTGGGCACTGATGCCCCAGAATTCATCACCTTATCCCTGGAGAACGGCAAACGACGCGGACTATGACATTACCGGCTGTATGAGGCCACAGGGCGCCTATCGCAGCGTCGTCTGGGGGAACAGGCAGACATTCCTGTACGCTTATCCTCCAGAAACGTTCGGGCGGACGGAACTGATCAGCCCCTGGGGATTCCCGGATGTCCGGTCCTGCTGGAATTATGCCGGACAGGAAGGAAAACCGGTCGAACTGCTGGTGTTCTCCAACGCCCGGGAGGTTGAGGTGTTCGTCATCGGACGTTCCGCCGGCAGAAAACAGGTGGATCGGTCACGTCCGCTGCCGGACAGCGTTCGCTTTGAAATACTCTATGAGCCGGGAAAAGTGGAGGCTGTCAGTTATACGGACGGGCAGGAGATCAGCCGAGCCATTCTGTCAACGGCAGGGGAACCTGCAAAGATCCGGATTAGCCCGGAAAAAGTCAGGATGAAGGCGGATGGGCATGATCTGATTTATGCAGGGATCGAAATCACAGACAAAGACGGAAATATGATCCCGGACGCGGAAATCCCGCTCACGGTGAATCTCGCAGGGCCGGCACTTCTGGCCGGGTTCGGTACCGGGAATCCCGTTACGGATGAAGACTATACGGACAGCAAAACAAAGAGCTTCCGCGGAAAGGCTGCCGTGATTCTCCGCGCAGGCTATGAAGCAGGGCCGATTATCCTGAAGGTTACGGGAGAAGGGCTGCCGGAAGAAGAACTGGTACTGGCAGCCGAATGAACCGTGAACGGGATACCTGATGAATCAGGATCAACCCGGCCGAAAAAGAATTGATGAACGTTCCGGAAGGCGCTCATTCCGGCCGCATCGGATTTGCATTGATGGGACAAAACCGCTATAATATGCCCGTATTGAACGGACGGGAGGACACCAGTATGAAGATCTCAGCGGCGATCAGGGACGCGTGGAAGGTCTATGCCGGGCATTTCGGCGCTACGCTGAAGTTCCTGGCGGTCGAGGCCTGCATGACGCTGACCGCGTTCACTCCGCTGCTTTTCCTGACGAATGATAAACTTAAATGGCTCGCCCTGCTGGCGGTTCCCTTCTATCTGCTGCTGGTGCTGTGGGCACGGGTCAACGCGGCCGCGGCCATGCGGGACGCTTTCGGGGAGGGAAGCCTGTTCAGCTACCGGCTGGCTGAGCCCGGCAGTTACGGACGGAAGCTTCTTTACGGCCTGAAACGCGGCCTGATGCTGCTGATCTGGGCAGCGCCGATGATTGCCTTCCTGGTTACCGCCGTGGTCCATTTCTATGGCAATACGGACGTCTTTACCCTGATGCGGGCGATTAAAAGCTTTGGCGGCGGGGATGTGGTGACCGGCGCGCTTTACCTGGTGCTGATCCTGATCGCGACAATGATCCTGCTGATGATCGGCTGCGCTTTCCACAGCGGAGACAGGCATGCCTTTGTCAGGGATAATCCCAGGCTGGTCAGGGGACACCATGGGAAGATCATCCTGAGCTGGCTGTGCGCGCTGCTGACGCTGCTTCCTGTGATCATCGCAGCTGCCGCTGTGGTGGTTTACTACCTGCCGATCCTGAAAGATTACATTTCCAATTTCGGAGCGACGGACAAGAGTATGCCGGACGCCAGGCCTGCCGTGATCATCCTTGTGGCCGGCGCAGTGCTGACGGTGCCGCTGCTGCCGCTGCGTTCCCTGATTCCCGCGGCATTTGTGAACGGACTGGAGAAGGAGTAAAGCAGATCCGATGAAGATGAGGCTGGACCGCTGGCTGGCAACTGTCTCTGCCGGCAGCCGCAGCGAGGTCAAACAATGGATCCGCGGCGGACAAGCTGCGGTCAACGGGCGGGTCATCCTGGATCCCGCCCTTTCTTTTGAGACGGAGCAGGATCACCTGTCGCTGAACGGCAGGGAGCTGGACGGGCGCGTCATGCGACACGTGATGCTCTTTAAGCCGGCGGGGATTCTGACCGCTGCCCGGGACGCGAAGCAGCCTACGGTGATGGACCTGCTGCCGCCGGCATACCGGAGCATCGGATGCATGCCGGTCGGAAGGCTGGACAAGGATACCACGGGACTGCTGCTCCTGACCTGCGACGGGGAGCTGAACCACAGGCTGCTGAGCCCGTCGCGGCATGTGGACAAGCGATACCGGGCATTGGTTGATGGAACGCTGGAAGAGAAGGACGTCGAAGTTTTTGCGGCGGGCATGGACCTGGGGGATTTTACCGCGCAGCCGGCCCGGCTGACGATTCTGAAGCCGTCGCTGGGCGAGGTCGTTATCGCAGAGGGAAAGTTTCACCAGGTGAAACGGATGTTCGCCGCCGTTGGGCATGAAGTGCTGGAACTGCACCGCTGCGCTTTCGGCCCGCTGGAGCTGGATCCGGCGCTGACAGAAGGGCAGTGGCGGGAACTGACGCCGGAGGAGGAAAAAGCCCTGCGGGAAGCCGCAGGCATGGGAAACGCATGAACGATCATTATTATACCCGGGTGCCGCAGAGCGAGTCGAAGCCGGTGGACTGTGAGTACAACTACCGGGGCATCCCGCTGTCTTTCCGGACGGACGCGGGCGTGTTTTCCAGGGGCGAGGTGGATACCGGGACGAGACTGCTGCTGGAAGCGCTGCCGGAGGACATGAGCGGAGAGATTCTGGACCTGGGCTGCGGATGGGGAATTATCGGAATTTCCATTGCCCGGAGATGGCCGGAAACCAGGGTGACCCTGGCGGACGTCAATACGCGGGCGCTGGACCTGAGCCGGGAAAACGCGAAACGGAACCGGGCGGAGATCGCCTGCGTGGAGAGCGACGGAATGGCCGCACTGGAAGGGAAGACCTTTGACGCAGTGGTGACCAACCCACCGATCCGGGCGGGGAAGCAGGTGATCTACAAAATGTTCGCCGACGCGGCAAAGAGCCTGAAACCCGGCGGCGCACTGTACCTGGTGATCCGGAAACAACAAGGCGCGGAGAGCTGCATGAAATACCTGCAGACGATCTACGGCAGCGTGGAAAAGCTGGACAAGTCCGGCGGATTCTGGGTGATCAGAGCAACGGTTAATTCATAAAATTCAATTCATAATTCACAATTCATAATTCATAATTCTATATTCTGCTTACTGCTGTCTGAAGATAAAAAAGCCGTGCCGTACAATCGCTGTACGGCACGGGAAAGGATAAACGGTTATCTGATGACGATTTCGCCGTTTTCATCCAGGTCGACGGTCAGTTCCGTTCCGGGAGCGACGTCCGCCGCGATGACCCTGCGGGCGATCAGCGTTTCCACCTTGCTCTGCAGGTACCGTTTCAGGGGACGTGCGCCGAACACGGGATCGAAGCCCCGGTCGATAACGGCGTTCAGGGCAGCGTCAGTCAGAGTGACCTTAAGCTGCTTGTCCTCCAGCCGTTTGTTCAGGCCGGCGATCATCAGGCCCACGATGGCGCCGATCTCGTTCCGGGTCAGGGGCTTGTAGCAGACGATCTCGTCAATCCGGTTCAGGAACTCGGGACGGAAACGGGTCTTCAGCAGGCGGTCCACCTGGTCCCGGGCTTCCGCGGAGATTTCCCCGTCGGAGATGCCTTCGAGGATGTACTCGCTGCCGAGGTTGCTGGTCATGATCAGGATCGTGTTCTTGAAGTCCACGGTGCGGCCCTGGCTGTCGGTAATCCGGCCGTCGTCGAGCACCTGCAGGAGTACGTTGAACACATCCGGATGCGCTTTTTCGACTTCATCAAACAGTACCACACAGTAGGGATGCCGGCGTACCGCTTCGGTCAGCTGGCCACCTTCGTCATAGCCCACATATCCGGGAGGCGCTCCGATAAGCCTGGAAACGCTGAACTTTTCCATATATTCGGACATATCGATCCGGACCATGTTCTTTTCATCGTCGAACAGGGCCTGCGCCAGCGCTTTGGCCAGCTCGGTCTTGCCAACGCCGGTGGGTCCCAGGAACAGGAAGGAGCCCAGGGGACGGTTCGGATCCTGGATGCCCGCGCGGGAGCGGAGAATGGCTTCGGAGACCTTTTTCACGGCTTCGTCCTGGCCGATGACCCGC
>CAMKEI010000080.1 GCA_946411525.1 uncultured Clostridia bacterium
CCCTGGATCTCCATGGTGACAGATCCGTCCCAGTCGTTCCGGCACCAGCCGGTGCAGCCGTACAGGGAGGCGGCCTGCTTTGCCCGCCAGCGGAAGCCGACGCCCTGAACCCGTCCGGTGAAAACAATGCGCTGCCGTATCATGCGTTCAGTCCCTTCATAATCCACGCGAAGCCTTTGGCTGTCCTCAGATCCGGATCCCTGAAATGGTTTCCTTCGTTCCATTCCAGGCAGCAGGGGGTATTCTGCGCCCGGAGGCGGGTATGCAGTTCCCTGATCCGGCCGCCGACCGAGGCCATGACCGGATTCCTTGTTTTTTCCTCCCGGTCGCCCAGGCTCAGATATACACAGCCGGTCCGCAGGTTGTGCGACAGGGTATACTCCGCGAATCCGGGAAACCAGACGGAAGGGGAGACAGCCGCTACGCCGGCGAACGCGTCTGTCTGATACGCTGCCCACAGGGCGAAAAGTCCGCCCATGGAATACCCGCCCAGGATATATTGTTTTTCAGGATTGCCGGTCAGCGGCAGAATCCTGTCCAGCGTTTCCTCTGCTCCGTCTCCGAACGCCGTATCCCCGAATACCGGCGGAGCGGTCCAGGGAGAGAGATCCCGGAACCAGTCGACCTGAACGGCCTGCAGGGAAAACTCCGTACCTGCAAGCTCCCGGATCAGATCCGCCTCATGAGCCATCCCGTCTACTGTATGGATGGGTTCGATCAGCACAACGGAAGCGTCCGGATTTCCAAATTCATATGTCTGCATTATTCATTTCCTGTTTTTTCATCGGATCCCCGAACTGACCGCATGCTCCTTCCGGCCGTGGCCGGGGTTCGGAAGCATACCGCTCCCGGCAGAGGCTGTTCCCGGCTGCCTGCCGCAGACGGCCGGAGAAGTCTGTATGATACTGCTGTTTCCGTAACGAATATACTATGCATTCCGCGACGGGTCAACCGCCGCGTATCCGATCAATCAGGGGCCGTCTTTTATTTCCGGAGGGAAAATGGTAAAATGAAAACGGATCAGGACGGCGGCGACGGACGCTGTCTTCCGCGCGCCTCCTGAGACGAATGAAATGAATGAAAAGGAGTTGCCGCCATGCCGTTTATTGACACAAAGGTGACCATGAAGGTCACCCCGGAGAAAAAGGAAATCATCAAGCAGGAACTGGGGAAACGGATATCCGCGCTGAACAAGACCGAAACCTATCTGATGGTCGGCATCGAGGACGGGTACGACCTGTGGTTCGGCGGAAAAAAGCTGGACAAAGGCGCGTACGTAGCCGTCAGCCTGCTGGGAGACGCCCCGAAGGAATGCTATGAGAAGATGACCGGACAGGTCTGCGAACTGATGGCGGACCAGCTGGGCATCCCGGGGAACGCCGTTTATGTGACCTACCATCCGGTGAAGGACTGGGGATGGAACGGCAGCAACTTCTGACGCTGGCCTATCCCCTGATCCGCTTTACGAAGGCGGCAACCGCCCGGTCGTTTTCCGGCTTCGGCCTGTCCTTCGGATCAATCAGGATCATCGAGGCCGCGAAGGCATCACAGCCTATACATGCCGCCAGATTCCGAAGCGCTTTTTCGCCGCCCGAGCCGCTCTGACAGGCAAAGGCGGCGATCTTTTTTGCCTTCAGCGCGCCGCGCTGTTCCTGTACAAAGGTGCGGACGGGCGGGGCGATATTCGCTGCCCAGACGGGAAAGCCGAGGACAATCAGGTCATATGCTTCCGCATTGAATGAATAAGGTTCCAGTTCCGGCGTTTCCGCCATACAGGCGCTTTTGCCTCCCCGGAGGAATTTCCGGAACCCCTTGTCCGGATAGGCGCGGACCGGCCGGATCCGGATCAGGTCGGCGGAAAGCGCCTCCGCCAGTTTTTCCGCAGCTATGGCGGTGTTGCCGCTCATGGAATAATAAACGACCGCAGTCCTCACAGCGCACACACTCCCTGAAACAGATTGAGATAAAGATCACCGATGCTTTTCATCATTGTATCATAGTTGTTCCGGATTGGGAAAAGGATTCCCGATCACGAAACAGTCATGGTATCTTCGGGACAAGTATGGTAAAATGACCGGGTACTGACTTTACATAATACAGACAAACTGCCCCGTGCGGCGTACAAGGAGGAATAAACGCATGAAGAGCTCACTGGCAAAGTCCGCGGCGGCCGGCATCCTGATCTGCATGGGTTGCATCGTCAACCTGAAGGTCGGCAGCGGGATCCCGGGCGCGGTCCTGTTCAGCGCCGGACTCTGGTTCGTGGTGAATTTTGACGCGGAGCTGTTCACAGGCCGCGTTACCCGGCCGGAATACGATCCCCTGCAGAAAGTGATTATGCTTGCCATGAACGTCATCGGGGCGGGCGTCTGCGGGTACCTGGCCTCCCTGTGCCTGCCGGAAATCCGGGAAGGGGCGGAGAAGATCGCCGCCGCGTATCAGGATCCCCTGAAGGTGGTCTGGCAGAGCGTGATGTGCGGCATCTGTATGTACCTGGCAACCACGCCGCCGAAGAACGGCGGTATCAGCCGTCTTCCTTTCGTGATTTACGGCGTAGCGCTGTTCATCCTGTCGGGCTACGCGCACTCCATCGCCCTCGCCGGCTACGCAGCCGCCGCGCGGGGCATCGCCTGGTGGGTGATTCCGCTGGCGGCCGCCGGGAACGCCGCCGGCAGTTATCTGATGAAATTCCTGCTGACATTCCAGGGGAAAAAGGGAGAAGAAAAATGAGTGAGAACGCTGGTGCAAAGCGGAGCCGGAAGGAGACTGCCGGCCTTCTGAAGCGGTTCATTTCATATTACAAACCGCATAAGAAGCTGTTCGCCATGGATATGACGGCGGCGCTGTTCGTATCGGTCATCGGCGTGGTATACCCGGTGATTACGCGTACCATGCTGAACACGCTGATTCCGGAGAAAAACTACCGGATGATCGTAATCTTCGGGATGCTGCTGCTGGCGCTGTACTTTGTCAAGATGTGCCTGAACTATTTCATCCAGTACGAAGGCCACATGATGGGCGTATACATGCAGGCGCGGATGCGTACGGACCTGTTCGCCCATCTGGAAACGCTGCCTTACAGCTTCTTCGACAACCATGAGACCGGCAAGATCATGACCCGGATGACGAACGACCTGTTCGAGGTGGTCGAGCTGGCGCACCACGGGCCGGAGAATCTGATCATCTCGGCGCTGAGCATTATTATCTCTTTTACCTACCTGAGCACAATCAACATCTGGCTGACGCTGATCATTTTTGCCTGCGTACCCTTCCTGCTGGTGATCTCCTACAGCCTGCGGAAGAAAATGCGGCAGGCGTTCCGGGATTCCCGCTCCGCCCTGGCGGAGATCAACGCGAGCATGGAAAGCTCCATCTCCGGCATCCGGGTGACAAAGGCATTCACGAACGCAGAGAAGGAAAAAGAAAAGTTTGAGGTGGGGAACGGAAAGTTCCAGAAGGCCAGGAAAGCCGCCTACAGCGCCATGGGGCGCTTCCATTCCGGCAATACCTTTGTGACGGACGTTTTCAACGTGGTGGTCCTGATTGCCGGCGGGCTGTTCCTGTACAACGGACGGATCCGGTTCGGCGATTATTCCGCCTTCATTGTTTCCGTGAACATGTTCATCGGGCCGGTCATGACGCTGATCAACTTCATGGAGCAGTTTGAAAACGGCGTCACGGGTTTCGAGCGCTTCTGCGAGATTATGGACGCAAAGCCCGAGACGGACGCCCCGGACGCGCAGGACGCCGGCCAGCTGGAAGGGCACATCGAGTTCAGGGACGTCAGCTACGCCTACGACGAGGACAAGAACGTGCTGCGGCATGTGGACCTGGACATCGGAAAGGGCAGGAAATTCGCGCTGGTGGGACCGTCCGGCGGCGGAAAGACGACCATCTGCCATCTGATTCCGCATTTCTATGATGTGGAAAGCGGGGAGATCCTGCTGGACGGAAAGGAGATCCACACCCTGACGCTGGAGAGCGTCAGGCGGAACATCGGCATCGTGCAGCAGGACATCTACCTGTTCAACGACAGCATGAAGGAAAACATCCGCTACGGCAGGCTGGACGCGACGGACGAGGAGATCGAGCTGGCAGCGAAGCGCGCGAACATCCACGACTATATCATGTCCCTGCCCAACGGCTATGACACGAACATCGGCGAGCGGGGCGTAAGGCTTTCCGGCGGACAGAAACAGCGGCTGTCGATCGCCCGCGTATTCCTGAAGAATCCGCCGATCCTGATCCTGGACGAGGCGACCAGCGCGCTGGACAATACGACGGAGATCCTGATCCAGCAGGCGCTGGACGAACTGTGCAGGGGAAGGACCACCCTGGTAGTGGCCCACCGGCTGAGCACGATCAAGAACGCGGACGAGATCGCCGTGGTCTCCGACGGGCGGATTACCGAACAGGGAACACATGACGAACTCATGGCAAAGCAGGGCATGTACTACGACCTGTACCAGCTGCAGTTCAGGGCCAACACCGGCATTGTTTAGGGACGTATGTCATCTCAGAAAAGACGGGAATAACGGGATCCGGTTTATATTCAGGCTGATCCCTCCGGAAGGACTCCTTCCGTGAGCGGGTCAGCTTTTTTTCTGCCTGATCAGGGCATCTGTCCCGGCCGGCCACGGTATCGCGGCGGCCGGGGCCGCGCGGTATTCAGTACAGGAACAGATAGATGCCGAACCAGTGAATCACCGCGCCGAAAAAGACGAAGAAGTGCCAGAGGAAGTGGGCGCCTTTTCGCTTCAGCGCGAAGGGGATAATCCCAACGGTATAGACGATGCCCCCGATGAGGGTGAAGAGGAACAGGGGCATGTTCTCCCGGATCATGCGGGGCAGAAATATGAGCCCGGCCCAGCCGAGAACCACAAAGAGCACCGGGTGCAGCACCCGGGGACGGCCGGGACCGAAGACGGCGACGAACGTGACGCCCAGCAGAATCAGCGCCCACTGGACAATGCACAGGACCGTGCCGGCCTGTCCGCGCCAGAAGAGCAGCCACATGGGCGTGAAAGTCCCGCCGATCAGCAGATAGATGGAGATATAGTCGAACCGCCGCCAGAGGCGTTTCACTCCGGAACCCCAGCGGAAGGAATGATACAGGCAGGACATCAGGAACATCATCAGCAGGCAGGAACCGTAGACGACGGCGCAGAAAAGGCCCGAGGACGTCCGGCTCTTCAGGATCAGCAGCACGAGTCCGGCGACGGCGAACAGCGCGCCGACGCCGTGGGTGACGGCGTTGCCGATCTCCTCAGGCAGGGAACGCTTCGGCGGCTCGTTGAGCGCTCGGGTATCCTTTTCCATACGCATACATTCCTTCCCCGGTCAATACAGAAATGATACCATGATCCGGCAGGTAAATCTATTGAAATACGGAGTCAAAACAATTGACAGAAATGAACAGGCTTTGATAAAATAAACTTTAATTATACGGAGGGAGGACATAAGGGATGCTGCAGGACAGAATCAGGGAAGGACTGACTTTTGACGACGTGCTGCTGGTACCGGCCAGGAGCGAGGTACTGCCGCGGGACGTGGACCTTTCGATCCAACTGACGAAGAACATCAAGCTGAATATTCCCCTGCTCAGCGCCGCAATGGACACGGTCACGGACAGCCGGATGGCGATCGCCATGGCCCGTGAAGGCGGACTGGGCATTATTCATAAGAACATGACGATCGAGGAGCAGGCGGCTCAGGTGGACAAGGTGAAGCGCAGCGAGCACGGCGTGATCACCGATCCCTTCTTCCTGAGCCCGGAGAACCTGATCTCCGACGCGGAAGAACTGATGAGCCGCTACCGGATCAGCGGCGTGCCGATTACCCGGGAAGGGAAGCTGGTCGGTATCCTGACCAACCGGGACCTCCGGTTTGAAACGGATTACAGCCGGCCCATCGGCGAGGTTATGACCAGCCAGAACCTGATCACCGCGCCGGAAGGCACCACGCTGGAGGAAGCAAAGAAGATCCTGGCCGGACACCGGATCGAGAAGCTCCCGATCGTGGACAAGGATGGGTATCTCCGCGGCCTGATCACCATCAAGGATATTGAAAAAACGAGCAAATACCCCAACAGCGCCAAGGACGAAAACGGCCGGCTGCTATGCGGCGCCGCGGTGGGCGTGACGAACGACGTGTTCGAGCGCATTGAAGCGCTGCTGGCCGCGAAGGTCGACGTCATCAACATCGATACGGCCCACGGCCACAGCCT
>CAMKEI010000081.1 GCA_946411525.1 uncultured Clostridia bacterium
GTGCTCATATCGCCGGGCATGGATTCCTCGGTATGATCCTGCCATTTTTTCAGCCAGCTGTTGACTTTCTCGCCTATCTCTTCGGTACCGGGCATGGCAATGAGCCCCAGGGGACCGACGGGATAAGTCAGAAAAGAATCCTTGTTCCATGTGCTGACAAAATCTGTCATGACGAACCTCCCTCAAGCGGTCGAGAACGTTAGCGACGGAAGTATTATACTCTTATAAAACCGGAAAGAGAAGTGAGAATTTGGTTGTTTCTGTTCCTTTTTTTGCCATGCTGACCGGCCGGCTTGCGCAGGCAGAACGATTCCATTATAATATGGCATCATGCAAGAAAGGTGCTGCAGGCGCAATGAAGCTGAAAAAAGTATGGATTTTCGCCGGGATTCTGCTGATTCTGATCCTGCCGGCGGCTGTCTCATCAGCCGGCGGCCTGCAGGACTGCCACAGAGTGACAAACACTGCGGAGACCACCACCCAGAAGAACAAATCCCAGATCAGGCTCTGGCACGCGGAAACGGCGCTTCCTGAAGTTACGGAGGAAATCAACGGGCTGGCGGAAGCCTGGGCGCAGGAGATCGGTCCCACGCTGAAAAAAGCCGGCAACAACGGCAAACAGAACAGCCGGCTGGACGTGGAGATCCGCTACAGCCGGACGGGACTGAGCTGGATGAGTTTTATGGTACAGGCCCGGACTACCTATCATCAGAAACTGACGGCGCAGCAGTTTACTACCCGGACCTATGATATGGAAGACGGCCGACGGATCATGCTGTCCGATGTGTTCGGGAGTAATGAGGATGCCTGGACGCTGCTGAGCGGACGAGTACAGCAGGCACTGACGGATTACTGGCCGGAGGAGGAGCCGGACGCTGACGCGCTGGACAGGCTTTGTACACGTAAGGCGCTGGAACAGGCGGATTTTACCCTGCACGGGATGTCCCTGGTGCTTCATTATCCGGCGGAAACCCTTTATCCGGACCGTTATACGCTGATGGAAGTGACCCTGTTTTATCCGGAAATCCGGGAAATGATGACCGAGGAAGCAAAGACGCAGACAGACAATCTTGCATATTATCAGACGTGCGCGCTGACCTTTGATGACGGACCGAAAGAAAAGAATACGCCGAAGGTTCTGGACGCGCTGATGGAAACCGGCGCGCGGGCAACTTTCTTTGTGATCGGCAATCTGATCAAGGACAACCGCTTCCTGGTTCAACGGGAGCATGACGACGGGCACGCAATCGGTTCACACAACTGGCATCACGGCAATGTCCTCAAGTCTTCCGATCATGCCCTGCGCATTATGCCTGAAAAGGTCAATACGGCCATGATCAAATCCATCGGGATCCCGGTCCGCTATGACCGGGTGCCGGGCGGACGGTATCCGCGCATGATCAAGGTGAAGGTCGGATGGGCTTATATCCAGTGGAGCCTTGACACCTATGACTGGCGCGGATTGTCAACCGCAAAAGTCCTGAAGAAAGTCAAAAGCCAGATCCATGACGGAGACATTATTCTCTGTCACGACATCAAGGACCATACTCCGGAATCCACCCGGCAGATCGTCCGCTACCTGGAAGAAGAAGGCTATATGCTGCTCACAATCGATGAGCTTTTCGCAAAGGACGGGGTACAGCTGGAAAAGTACAAGGTATATTTCCGCTGTGATCACGGTGATACTTCCATGCGGAAGGATTAACACACAGTTGCCTGATTCTGTAAATAAAAATGCAGCCTGTTACAGACAGACTGCATTTTTCTCTCTGCTGTTTTTCCGCGAATCAGGAATCGGAGACAGCCTTTCTGAAGGTCAGAAGATACAAAACGCCTATGCAGACGGTGGTCAGCAGCATGATAGTGCTGCAGAACAGCTCAAGCCGGTCGGTGAGCCACGTAAAGATTGCTTCGGGAATCAGGCCGGAGAACAGCCAGGGCTTATCCAGGAAAAACTGGCTGAGGCCGTTCAGGGCAACACAAAGCAAAAATAAAACAACGGGAAGCCACGGCAGGCGCTCTTCCCTCCGGGAACGCCCGGAACAGATATGAATCAGGAGTCCGAGCATTACCAGAGCACACAGGAGCTGTTCCACATGCACATAATAGAAGATCACGCCGGACAGTTTTGCCGTTTCAAAGAAGAAGCCGCAAAGGCACAGGTAAAAGAGCGCGAATTCAAAAAGGGAACCAGCCGCAAAGCGGATTTTTCCCCGGGCAGCAGACGTGCCGCGGCGCAGGACAGCCGCGCCTGTAATCAGAGCACAAAGGGCTTCCAGCGTGGAAAGCGCCGGCAGCCATTCACCCCAGGAATCACGTACGGCAAGCGGGAAAAAGGCCAGCAGAGAACCCTCTGATATTTCTTCCAGGCCGAAGGTGGCCATTTCCCCCAGGCCGAGATCACCGGCGAATATTTCCGCAAACCGGATGAAGGCTGCGAAAATACAGCAGGGAACCGCATATCCGTCCAGTACGTCAGGTACCGGCAGTTTCAGCAGACGGGCGGTCAGCGCAATCCCGAGGGACAGACCGGCGAGGCCGCCCGTGAAGGAAAACTCAGCCGGGATCAGCCGGACCAGACAGACAGGCCCTTCCAGGGAAAGCAGGGGGAGGTTGAAAATGATCCAGAACAGTTTACCCGCAATGAAAGCGGTCAGGAGTCCGGCTGCTGTCAGAGAAAGCGCGTAAACAGGCTTCAGATGCCGGCGCCTGAGGCCGGCGGCAAACAGGATGACCGCGACGGCACAGCCAGCCGCGGCCAGGGAAGGGTACCAGGCATCTGTGATCATGGTTTATTATCCGTTTCTTTTATTCCGCTGAAGCAAAATAGATGATATCCATCAGTTTCCGACCGGTGTTGATTCCGATATCGTTCACCTTCGCGCCGTTGAAATACAGCCATGTGGAATCACCGCCGTCCAGATTGTAGGCGACAAGGACATCCTGGGTAGCAACCAGCCTCGCGAACTGCGCCACTGTCATCCCGGTATTGCCTTTATAAGGACCGGCACAGCAGATGACCTTGTAGTGAAGGGGACCGGCCTGGCACAGACAGATCCGCTGGCGGTTTTCATCCGCGGCCATGTTGATCCATCTGTCAGCGCCTTTGAAATCTTCAACCAATTTACCGTTGTCCACCAGCGCGGGACCGAAGGAGAAGGAGTTCAGGATAACCGTGCCTTCCGGTGCGGTAAAGACCGTGCCTTTCGCCGGCTGGTAGACAATGTGGAAGTCCCCGTTACTGTCGACCAGAAGCACATCCATAAAACGGCTGCTTTTGAAACCTGCTTCATCCAGATTGTTGCGGAAGAGCGTGCCCTGGCGCAGTATAAAACCCCGTTTTTTCCGTTCCGTACTGTCGTAGTAGTCGCCGTTCAGCGCCACGACAGCCTTGGACCGCTCCGCGAGAGACTCCGGACGCCGCTGGGCGTTTTTCTCAAAAGATCCGGTTTCCGTGGCAGACATGGTGCGAAGCTGGGAAACATCCTTGATCTGAATATCCGCCACCCAGTAGAGGCAGTTTTCGAAGGTGCCGGAACTGATCCCGACCTGAATGGTCGAATCAGAATAGGCGGTCTGGGAATAACCTGACGGAGAAGGATCCTTTCCAGGCATGAAATCAATGGGAAGCAGGAAATTCAGAGGGGCCGGGGTTGCTGTCGGGACAGTGGTTTCCACAGCCTGGACGGCAACAGGCGTCCCTGCCGCGGTGTCCGCAGCGGCTGTTTCCATTCCTTCAACCGGGAAGCTTTCCTCAAAGGGAATATAGTCGTAGTGAGGGTGAAGATGATCCTCGCCGAACATCCGGACAATGACATCATAATGGGGATGACGCACATTGTTCCGGATATAGCGCCATGTCCCGGTGGTGGAGTAGTGAGTGGTATCGACCTGCGTATGCGGCAGAGCCTGCTTCAGGAAACTGACGACATCATCAGGCGGGGACTGGTTTGTCGAACGGCTGGAGTAAGTCCAGAGCCGCTGGAGATTTGTCAGGTTTTGCAGAGGCGTATAGTCCTGCACCTGGTTGAAACAGATATTCAGGTCCAGCAAATGAGTCAGATCGGCCAGCGGACTCAGATCCCGGATCTTGTTCTTGAACAGTTCCGCATATTCCAGGTCCTTCAGCCCGGCAAGGGGAGTGATATCAGTTACTTCGTTGCACGCGATAATCAGGACACGCAGATTCGGCAGGTAATTCAGAAAGCTCAGATCCGTAACGCTGTTGTGCCCTACATCCAGAGCCATCAGGTTCCAGCAGTAGCGGAGGATGGAGAAGTCTTCGCTCGTGTGGTGGGAGGTGGTGTTGTTGTGCAGCGTCGACCAGGAGGTATAATCCGTACGGATCAGATGCTGATGGTCTTTTCCCTGCAGCACCATCGTCCAGCCCCACTTCATCTGAGGATAGCGGGCGGCGAACCGGTGGCACATAGCTGCAGACATGTGCGTTTCCCACATATCTACCTGCTGAAGCCGGGGAAAGCGATCCAGGAAAGCCTGAAACGCGTCAAAATCCCTGACGACGGTGTTGTTCAGATTGATATATTCCGCGTCCAGGGAATAGGAAACGCCCTCAAAGACGGCGGTTTCCCCTGCTGTATCGGCGGTTTCCCCAAGCGCACCGCAGGACAGAACCGGGAACAGTAAAACCAGTGCGAGCAAACAGGTAAGTATTCTGCGAAGCATATTATTCACCCTTTCTGACTATGACCCAGGGATCTTCTTTGGTACCGGCACCGGAGACAGTGTCAAAACCGCCCTGTGCCAGCCATATCATCGGCCTGACGCCGACATTGTCCCGGCCGACTTCCAGCCGGCCGATACTGCCTGAGGCTTTGATATCACGCGCCTGCCGAGGATCGGCGGCAGAAGCGTCCCGCGTCCAGTAAGGACTGTGGGAAGCCCATCCGGCACTGTAGACGAACAGGCGCAGCTCCTTGACCGGCATTTCCTTTTTTGAGGAACCTGTCACCTTCTGCCTGGGATTGGGATATTCAACCGGATTATATCCGTTGTTTTTCACGGCCCATTCTGTTCCCCAGGCACGGAGACCGGGGTTGCTCAGGATTTTCTTTGAGCTTTTGACGCCCTTTACCGTAACACCCAGGCCATACGCTTTATTCTGCAGATCTTCGGCGGAAGGAATGAAGATCCGCCCGACGCCTTCCATCGGGAGCAACAGGGAGAGATCGTCTTCCGAAAACGCATCCGAAGCGAAGACGGTGTTCAGGTACTCACACAGGTCTGTCTTTCCAAAGTCGCCTTTTATCTCGTCCCGGTATTCCGTGAGGCTGGCGTTTATACACCGGGCAAAGAGGATATATTCACTCAGGAGGATACATTTTTCACTGTCGGAAGCCAGTACCCGCCACAGGATGGGCTGTACTTCCCCCTCGGCTGTCTGGGGATACTGTCCGAGCAGGACGTACACATAACCGCCGTCTTCCTCATAGCCGCGGAGCACCGTTTCACATGATCCGGCGGCCGGCAGCAGCGCCGCAGAAAGGGAAATTAATATGACCAGAAAGGAAAACAAACGGACGGAAAACCGGCGCACGTCAGCACTTCCTCCCTTTCAGCATAATCAGTTTTATATTGTATGAAATAATAGGAAAAGTGTCAACCGGAAGAACCGGGGAAGGACACGGTTTCACGCCTTTTTCGAACAGGCTTTCTTCTTTACAACCCAGAGTTAATCTGGTAAAATATAGCATGGTAGATTGCAGATTCCGGGGAGGGAACCCCGGCACAATTCAATGAGATCCGACAGACAGCAGGCTGCGGGAAGCAATACCGCATCCGCTCTTCTGCGGTCGATCAGGGAAGAAAACATGAAAGGAGTCGGCACTGCAGTGAAAAACACATTTCGCGGCGGCGTTCATCCGGAAGGCCACAA
>CAMKEI010000082.1 GCA_946411525.1 uncultured Clostridia bacterium
ATCCCGTTTCCCCTTTCCCTCAGCGAACCATTTGCCGGTGAACCTTCCGCGGGTTCTCAGCTGTCCCCGCTCTCTGTGGGCGTCCCTTCCGGTTTGACTTTCGCCTCTAAGGTTTCAGTATTCGAGCGAAAAATACCATGGAATCATATCGATTGTCAAGCGTCCGGATTGTTTTTCAGATGTTTTTTACCATTTGAATCCGGTTCAGCGCAGCGCCGATGAACCCCATGAACAGCGGATGCGGTTTGTTTGGCCTGCTCTTGAATTCCGGATGGAACTGCACGCCGACAAAGAATTCCTCTCCCGGAATCTCGATGGTCTCCACCAGCCTTCCGTCCGGCGACAGGCCGGAGAGGCACAGACCCGCTTTCTGCAGGTCTTCCCGGTATTCGTTGGCAAACTCATAGCGGTGGCGGTGCCGCTCGCCGATCCGGGTCTCGCCGTAGCATTTCGCGATCACGGTTTCTTCCTGCAGGATGCAGGGGTACCGGCCGAGCCGCAGCGTACCGCCTTTGTCGATCTCGTCATTCTGTCCCGGCATGAAGTTGATCACCTTGTAAGGCGCGTTCTCGTCAAATTCCCGGGAGTTGGCGCCTTCCATGCCGGCCTTGTTCCGTGCGTATTCGATCACAGCTACCTGCATTCCCAGGCAGATGCCGAAATACGGCACATGATGTTCCCGGGCCCAGCGGGCGGAAAGAATCATCCCCTCGATACCGCGGCCGCCGAATCCGCCGGGCACGATAATGCCCTGCAGGGAGCCCAGGATCCTGTCGGCGCTTTCCGCCGTCAGCTGCTCCGAATCGATCCATTCGATCTCCACCTTCACGTCCTGGGCATATCCTGCGTGGCGCAGCGCTTCCGCCACGGAAAGATAGGCGTCGTGCAGCTGTACGTATTTTCCCACCAGGCCGATCCTGACCTTCCTTGTCTGGTGCCGGACCCGCTCCACCAGTTCCTCCCAGTCCTTCAGGTCAGGCGCCGGGCTCTTCAGGCCCAGTTCCCGGCAGACCACGGCGGCCAGGCCGGCTTTCTCCAGCATCAGCGGCGCCGCGTAGAGGATCGGCAGCGTCGTATTCTCAATGACGCAGTCGTCCTTTACGTTGCAGAAATGGGCGATCTTGCTGAAAATCGTCTCGTCGGTGATCTTCTCGTCCGACCGCAGCACGATGATGTTCGGGCTGATGCCCATTCCCTGCAGTTCCTTCACGCTATGCTGGGTCGGTTTTGATTTGTGTTCCCCGCTGGCTTTCAGATAGGGCACCAGCGTCACATGGATATAGCACGCGTTTTCCCGTCCGACCTCCAGGCCGACCTGGCGGATCGCCTCGATAAAAGGCTGGCTCTCGATATCGCCGATTGTGCCGCCAATCTCGGTGATCACCACGTCGGCGTCGCTCTTCTCGCCGACCCGGTAAATAAATCGCTTGATCTCATCCGTGATATGCGGGATCGTCTGGACCGTGGAGCCGAGATAGCCGCCCTGGCGTTCCTTCTGGATCACGTTCGCGTAGACCTTGCCTGTCGTCAGGTTGGAGTACTTGTTCAGGTCCTCGTCGATAAACCGCTCGTAATGGCCCAGGTCCAGGTCGGTTTCCGCGCCGTCCTCGGTCACATAGACCTCCCCGTGCTGATAGGGACTCATGGTTCCTGGATCCGTATTGATATACGGATCCAGTTTCTGTGCCGCGACCTTGATTCCGCGCGCTTTCAGCAGCCTGCCCAGGGACGCTGCCGTAATTCCCTTGCCAAGGCCCGATACTACGCCGCCTGTTACAAAAATATACTTCGTCATGTTTCTCTCCCTCACTCCACCGTCACGCTCTTGGCCAGGTTCCTGGGTTTGTCCACGTCAAGTCCTCTGTTCACGCTGGTATAGTATCCCAGCAGCTGCAGGGGAACGATCGCCAGGGAGGCGATAAAATGCTCATCCGTTTTCGGCACATACACCGTGAAATTCACGGAGTCCTCCACCGAGAAATTGCCGTTCGTGGTCAGGCCCATCAGGTAGGCGCCGCGGCTCTTGCATTCCAGCATGTTGGACAGTGTCTTCTCATACAGGTTCCCCTGGGTCAGCACGCCGATTACCAGCGTGTTCTGTTCGACCAGGCTGATCGTCCCGTGCTTCAGTTCGCCGGCTGCGTAGGCTTCCGAATGGATATAGCTGATCTCCTTCATCTTCAGGCTTCCCTCCAGGCTGATCGCGTAGTCCAGACCGCGCCCGATAAAGAAGATATCATGCGTGTTGACGATTTTGGAAGAGAACCACTGCAGGCGCTGTTTTTCCTCCAGCACCCGCTTGATCTGATCCGGAATCGCATCCAGCGCTTCCAGGTATCCGCTGGCCTGTTCCTCCGTAATCATTCCCCGTACCGCGGCGATCTTTACCGCCAGCACATCCATGGCGACCAGCTGCGCGCTGTAGGCCTTGGTCGTCGCCACGGCGATTTCCGGCCCTGCCAGCGTATACAGCGTATGATCCGCTTCCCGGGCGATCGTGGAACCGATCACGTTCACCACTGCCAGCGTTGTCGCGCCGCGCTCCTTCGCGACTCTCAGCGCCGCCAGGCTGTCCGCCGTCTCTCCGCTCTGACTGATCACGATCACCAGCATATCCGGTACAGTGGGAATGCTGCGGTACCGATACTCGCTCGCCAGTTCTACTCGGACCGGAATCTTTACCAGGTCCTCGATCACGTACTGCGCCGCCATGCCCACGTGCCAGGCGGAACCGCAGGCTACGATATCGATCCGGCTGATGCGCTGCAGCATTTCGTCCGTCAGCCCCGTCTCCGCCAGCGTGATCGTTCCGTCCTTCACCAGGCTGTTCAGTGTATCCCGAACCGCCTTGGGCTGCTCGTGGATCTCCTTAAGCATAAAATGCTCGTAGCCGTCCTTTTCCGCAGCTGCTGCGTCCCAGGTAATCTCCGTCAGCGGCAGGGTGACCTCGTCTCCGTTCAGGTCATAGAACCGGACGGATCCGGGGCTGATCCTTCCCACCTGCAGGTTGTCGATATAATAAACGTTCCGTGTGTATTTCAGGATTGCCGGAACATCCGAAGCCAGATAGGAAGCGCCTTCCGCCGTACCGATCACCAGAGGGGAATCCTTCCGGGCCACAAAGATCTCGTCCGGGTAATCCTTAAACATCAGTGCCAGCGCGTAGCTGCCCCTGATCCGTACCATGCAGCGGGTAATCGCGTCCACCGGACCGATCTTATACTTTTTGTAGTAATAGTCGACCAGCTTCACCGCGACTTCCGTATCGGTATCGCTGTAAAAGACATAGTCGTGCCGCAGCAGCTTTTCCTTGAGCTCCGTAAAGTTTTCGATGATGCCGTTGTGCACGCCTACCACGTCGCTCTCCACCGGGCCGCTGCCGGATCCCGAGCAGTTCCCGCTCACGTGCGGATGCGCGTTCACCATGCTGGGATCTCCGTGGGTCGCCCAGCGGGTATGACCGATGCCGCAGGTTCCGGGCAGCGCCCGTCCCTGGTCGGTTTTGTCTGCCAGATGATACAGTTTTCCGATGGCTTTTACCACCTCGGCCGGCGCTGTTCCGTCGCGGACCGCGAGCCCTGCCGAATCATATCCCCTGTATTCCAGCCTCGCCAGTCCGTCAAGCAGGATCGGGGCAGCCTGTACATGTCCTGTGTATCCGACGATTCCGCACATATCTGTTTCCTTTCGCCAAAAAGAGTACAGGGCATAACGTCCCGCATGACGCCTTTGCCCTGTTCATAAAAAGCATATCATTTACATGGATCTGTGTCAATACATTATAATACGTTATATCAACAATCCTGTTTTTCTCCCCTGTTCTTCCTTTGTTTCCGTTGTTGCGCCGGACAGGATCAGATGATAGAATAACGCATCTTCAGCAAAAGGAGATTCTGTATGGATATCGGAGAACTGAGAGAGCAGATAGACGATATTGACCGGCAGCTTGTGGATCTGTACTGCAGGCGGATGGACGTAGCCCGCGCCGTGGGCCGCTATAAGCGGGAGAACAGGCTGCCGGTACTGGACAGCGAACGGGAAAGGAATCTGCTGAATAAAGTGGCTGAGCAGGCCGGCGCGGAAAACGAGCAGGGCATCCGGGCGCTGTATCACCTGCTGCTGGATCACAGCCGGCTTCGTCAGCAGCTGGACGGTCACCCGGAAAGCGGGCTGGGGCAGCAGATCCGGGAAGCCGTTTCTGCCATGCCCGCCCTTTTTCCGGAAAAGGCGACGGTCGCCTGCCAGGGGGTGGAGGGAGCCTATTCCCAGCTGGCCTGCGAAAAGATGGTCCGCTATCCTTCGATCATGTACTGCCGGACATTCGAGAACGTGTTCAGTGCAATCGAAAGCGGTCTTTGCCAATATGGCATCCTGCCCATTGAAAACAGTCTCGCCGGTTCCGTCAACAGCGTATATGACCTGATGATCCGGTATCACTTCTATATTGTCCGGTCCGCGCGGATTAAGATTGATCATTCGCTGCTGGCTTTGCCCGGTGTAAAGATGGATCAGATCCGGGAAATCTATTCTCATGAGCAGGCGATCCAGCAGTGCTCCTCCTTCCTTTCCCGGCATAAGGAGTGGCATGTGAATGTCTGCTCCAATACTGCCGCGGCCGCGCAGATGATCGCGGAGAGCGGGCGCCAGGATGCGGCCGCGATTTCTTCCGGTCACTGCGCCGCCCTGTATGGTCTGCAGTGTCTGTCTTCTGAGATCCAGAACAACAGCAACAACCATACCCGGTTCATCTGCATCTCAAAAAAACCGGAAATCTATCCCGGTGCGGATCATACGTCCCTGATGCTCGTCCTGCCGAACCGTCCGGGTTCGCTGTACGAGCTGCTGAGCCGGTTCAATGCCCGGGGCATCAACCTGATCAAGCTGGAAAGCCGTCCGCTGCCGGGCCGTGATTTTGAGTTTATGTTCTACTTCGACCTGGAAGGTTCCGTAGCGTCCCCTTCTTTCCGGAAACTGATTGAGGAGCTGGATGTCACGCTGAATCAGTTCACCTACCTCGGCAGTTATTCCGAAATTATGTAATCCCGGCTGAAATCCGCGAACCGCGGCGGACATATCTGCCCGGATTCGGAAAGGAACCGCTGTGAATATTAAAGTAATCAGGGCAATGGAAACCTGGCAGCAGGCCGGGGCGTACTATGTCCGTATTCAGGGAATGGCAAGGCAGCACAGCATCACGCTCCGTGATGAGTTTGATGAAAAGGATACGCCGGACACAAAGTATATCGTCCTGACCGATGATGAGTTCCCGGTCGCCACCTGCCGCTTCTACCGGCTGGATGATACTTCCGCCATGATCGGCAGGGTGGTTGTGCTTCCCGAATACCGGGGAAGGGGTCTCGGAGAGAAAACTGTAATGGAGGCGGAAGCATGGCTCCGTGAAACGGGCTACCGGAAAGCGGTCGTGGAAAGCCGTGACGTGGCGGTCGGTTTTTATGAAAAACTCGGATACGCCGTAACGGATCCCAGCGTCATCCACGGCTGCACTTTCGACTGTGTCCGGATGGAAAAGGCCTTATGATCTCCCCGCTGTTTTTTGATTGTTCTGACGCTTGACAAGCGAAATCCTTTTGTATACAATCCGTGCATCCCGATGAGGCGCAAAGGTGTGCTAAGCACCCGGCGCCTCTTTTTTCGTACAAGGGCGTACAGACGGGGAATCAATTATGGAACGGAGTGATCTGTATGACATTCTCTGCTGCAAACACCATCTGGGT
>CAMKEI010000083.1 GCA_946411525.1 uncultured Clostridia bacterium
CGCCAGCCCCAGTGGTTGCGGCGCGTTCCCCAGCCGTGGGAATGGCTGTGGCGGGAGGAGTCCGTATCGTTGCAGTCCAGCATCGGATAGAGCGGGATCTGGAATGATACCGGGATTTCGCCTCTGTCCCGGGCACAGATACACACTGCCGCGGCCAGTCCGCCGCCGGCGCTCTCACCGCCGACGATGATCCGGTTTCTGTCCACGCCCAGCTCTTCTGCGTGGCTGTAAATGTATTCCAGCGTCGCGTAACAGTCCTCCAGCGCCGCCGGATACGGCGATTTCAGTGCCAGCCGGTAATTCGGGGCCACCAGCACGCAGCCGAAGTGCTTCGCCAACCTGCTCCCCATGGTGTAATAGACCATGGACGCCATCCCCGTCACATATCCGCCTCCGTGGATCCATAGCAGGCCCGGCACAGGGCGGTCCTGCTTTTCCGGCCGCATCATGATTGCCCGGATCCCGCCTGCGGGCGTATCGATCCTGATTCCGGTACGTTTCAGTTTCATGCCTTGTATCACTCCACGGTAAACTCCGTCCACTCGATATGATTATACTGCATCACGTCGTCCGCCTTTTTCATCCCGCATTTCTCATAGAACGGGACGGCGTTCTCATTGGCAATCAGGTAAACCGCGATATCCTTTTCACCGCCCGCAAGCTCGTGTGCCACCTTCATCAGGCTCCGGCCGATCCCCCGCCGCTCATAATCCCGGTCCACGCCAAGGTCAGTCACGTACAGCCAATAGGCGAAATCTGTCAGGCCGAACAGCGCGCCGACCAGCAGGCCTTCCCCGTTGCGGGCTGTCAGGCTGATGGTGACAGTTTCCACCAGGCGCGCGATCCGTTCTTCAAATCGTTCCTTCGGATACTGCGAACCCAGGTCCGTCCGTTTCAGGAAATCAATGTACTCACCGGCGGATACCCGCTCGTTCCGGATGCTGATTTTGTCAGCCATGCTTTTCTCCCCTTCGGTCTCGGCGGAACCGTTCATGTGCTGAAATTGTCGGCAGCGAGTGCATTTTATAGCGCCGCAGCCGCTCAAGTCAAGACCGGACTGGACTTTTGGGGCATGCGGAACTATGATGACATCAGAATACCTGACACGGTCCCGGAGGTTGTATGAGAAGAATCCTGCTGTTGCTCTTGACCGCGGTTCTGCTGCTGCAGACCTGCTGCACTTTCTCGGAAGGCTCCCGCGCCCTCTCTGTCGGAGATAAGGGGCAGGAAGTGCTCAAGGTTAAGGAACGCCTCAGGGAACTGAAATATATCACAGATGCAAAGCTCACCAAAGCCTATACTGAAAAGACCGCTGAATCGGTCAGGCTTTTTCAGCGTGCAAACGGTCTCCCGGAAACGGGGACGGTGGATGAAGCCACCTACGCTGTCCTCTTCTCCGATACCGCGGTCAGAAAACCGTATGAGACGCTCGTTCCCCTGGCGACGCCCGGGCCTTTGCCGGTCCCGGACTGGCCGGAAACGGACGATGAGGGCTTTTTGGCCGGCGACGGGGAATACTATTATGAAAACGACGCGGAAGGACTCTGGGCGTATCTGTCCGGGAAGCTTCGGATCGTCATTACCGCCCGGAAGGATTCCTCCGTCCCGCTGGAATGGTTTGAAACGGATATCCGGACGCGCGGAGGGGAATCCTTTTATTCCGTCCTGACCGATCCCGGCAGGCCCGGGAAAAAATATCAGTATCCCTGGGTGATCGCCCGGGAGGCGGGATGCGTTCTCGCCTTCTCGGACGACTTCTTTGCCACACGGATGAAGCGGAAGGAGACGGTCGGTATCGTCATCCGGGATAGACAGCTGATCAGTGCGGACACAAACCGGGTCTCCGGCCATCATCTGCCGAATCTGGATATGATGGCTCAGTATCCGGACGGGCGGCTGGAGGTCTATGCCTGCAATGAATATACCGCCGAGGAACTGCTGACCATGGGCGCAGTCAATGTGTTCAGTTTCGGTCCGGTGCTGATCCGGGACGGAGAGATTAACGATCTGGTCTGTCAGTATTATAAGAGCATCGAGCCGCGGCACGCGCTGGGCATGATTGAACCGAATCACTATTTTCTGCTTTCCGTCCAGGGCCGGACAAAGGAAAGCAGGGGAACCACCTTGCGGCGGGTCGCCGAGATCATGAGGGAACACAGTGTGACCCAGGCCCTGAACCTGGACGGAGGCAATACCATGGCCCTGGTTTTCCGCGGGCGCATGCTCAACAAGCTCGCTACCTATAAAAACAAAAAATTCGTCCGCACTGTCACTTCCGTCATTGGTATCGGCCATACGGAACAGCAGGCAGACGAATGAGAATCAAAGCAGCATTGCGCCGGTCAGCAGGAGCAGGCAGAACGCCGCCGCGCCGAGGTCAATACCTGTAAAAGGATACTGTTTGTAGCCGGAGGTACGGGTCCTCAGGTGAAAGCCGCGCGCTTCGGCGGCGACCGCCGTCTGGTCCGTCCGCCGGACAGAAGAAATCAGTAACGGGGCGCACAGCGGCAGAATCATGGAGAACTTCTTCAGTCCCCTCGCTTTGTCGAAAGCCACGCCCCGTGCGGTCTGCGCCTCCATGATACCGGCCATCTCCTCCAGGAACTGCGGAATGAACCGGATCGCGGTGGACAGCGTAAACGCGTAGGGATACGGGACATGCATCACCTGCACCATCGCGTTTGTCAGATCGGTAATCCGCGTTACGGCCAGCACCAGCGCCAACGGCATGCAGACGACCACCAGACGGAGAACAACCTTCCCGGCGGTCAGCAGCCCCTGGTCCGTAATAATCCAGAATACCGGGGTTCCCTTCCGGGTCAGCAGTGCCTGCAGCAGGAACAGGAAAGCGGCGATCTTCAGCAGGCCCCGGAAGATGTTCCATGTGCGGTTCGCCACACCTGCGACGATCCCGATCAGCAGATCCACCGCAAGCAATCCAGCCAGGAACAGCAGCCGGTCTGTCAGGAAGGCGGCAATGCAGATCACGATCGTCAGAAAAATCTTGGTCACCGGGTTCAGCCGGTGAATCAGGGAATGTCCTGGTACATACTGAAACAGGTTGTTCACCGGGCAGCCTCCTTTCCCCGGAGTGACAGCACGGTTTCCGCCATCTTCTCCGGCGAGTCTGCGCGCTCAAACCCGGCGCCCAGCCGCAGGCCGAGGGCGATCATCTGCGGCGGCAGGATGGAAGCTCGTTCCATCAGATCCGTATCCCGGAAGATCTCTGGCACCGGTCCGTCCGCCAGCAGGCGTCCGCCGGCCATCACCAGGGCCCGGCGCGCGTAATCCAGTACAACCTCCATGTCGTGGCACACCATAATCACCGTAACCTGCCGCTCTTCGTTCATCCGGCGGATCCGGTCCATGATCTGGCAGCACTCCAGGTAGTCCAGCCCGGTGGTAGGCTCATCCAGGATCAGGATCTCCGGCTCCACCGCCAGGATGGACGCCAGAGCAACCCGCTGCCGCTGGCCGCGGCTCAGGGAGAAAGGCTCCTCTTCGCCAGTAAAAGAGAATTCTTTTAAAACAGCGTCCGCTCTCTCCTGCAGGGCTTCCTCGCCGTCCTGTCCCCGCACCGTCCTCAGTCCGAAGAGGACCTCCTCCCGGACGGTGTTTTTACAGATCTGCCTGTCAGGATTCTGGAACAGGAAACCAACCCTGGCAGCCCGCTCGCTGACAGAGCTTTTTGCGGTATCCGCGCCATGGATCAGCACCCGGCCTGAAGTGGGCTTCAGCAGTCCGTCCATCAGGCGGACTGTCGTTGTTTTTCCGGCGCCGTTCGCGCCGAGGATTGCCGCGAACTCCCCTTTTTCCAGGCGGAAGGTGACGTCCTGTACGGAAGGCCCCTGATCGGCGTAGGAAAAGCTGACGTGCTCCAGTTCAATCATGGAATCAGCCTCCTTACCATGTTTTCCGCCTCATCCAGGTTGATGCAGACGGGTTGTTCGGCCCCGGTCTTTTCTGAAAGAACCCGGCTCAGCGTGGTCACCCGGGGGCAGTTCACGCCCAGGGCCTGCAGTTCCTCAGCATGGGAAAGTACCTCCCGGGTATCTCCCTGCCGGACGATCCGGCCTTTGCTGAGCACCGCCAGCTGCCGGGCAAACTCGCACAGCAGCATGATCTTCTGCTCGATCAGGATGATTGTGATCCCTTGCTCTTCATTCAGTTCCTTCAGCAGGCTGAAAATCTGCCTGCTGCTCCGGGGATCCAGTTCGCCGGTAGGTTCGTCCAGCACCAGGATCCGCGGCTTCAGCGCGATGATGGAAGCGATGGCAACCTTCTGGCGCTGGCCGCCGGATAGGGAAGCGATGCTCCGGTCCCGCAGGTCCGCGATCCCCACCTTTTCAAGCGCTTCCTCCATCCGCTGAGGGATCTCTTCCCGGGAAACGCCGAAGTTTTCCAGCCCGTACAGCATTTCATCCTCCACCAGCGGAGAGATAATCTGGCTGTCCACATCCTGGAATACCATCCCGACCAGCCGGGACAGGTCAATGATGGACGAATCCACCGTGTCCAGGCCGTTCACGGTGACGCTGCCGTAGAAATCACCCGGATAATGATGCGGAATAATCCCGGCGGCGGCCCGGGCCAGCGTGGTCTTTCCCGCGCCGGCCGGGCCGATAATTCCCAGGAATCCGCCATCCGGAACAGTGAGGCTGATCTCCTGCAGGGCAGGGCTCTCCCCGTTCTTGTAGGTGAAGGATAAATCCTGAATCTGGATCATGGGTCACTGCTCCTCCCGGTACTGCGTCAGTCAGCGGTTCAGTACTTTCTTCAGCGGCAGGTACAGCAGCTGCACCAGTACGCTTCCGATCGCGGCCGTACCCAGCACGATCGGGATATAGGCCACCAGGCCGCTGGTCTCCATATGCATGAATACGAACAGGCAGACAACAAAGCTGCCGCCGGAGATTACTGTGGAAACGAACGTGGACAGCAGCGGGTTCAGGTCCAGTTTGCCGAACCTGAAAGGAATCTTCATCATGAAGTACATTGCCACAGCGCCCAGCAGTTCGGAAATGAAGTTCAGCCACGGGGTTCCCGGCAGGAACTGGCAGATTGCGCCGGCCAGGATGCCGATGATGGCGCATCCCGGAAGCTTCGGCCGTACCAGCAGGATGGCCAGGCAGTACGACGCGATAATGAAATTCGGTTTCATGCCGAAGAAATTGATCACACTGCCGACGAACAGCTTCAGCACTGCGCCTGCGGCCAGCAGCACGGCGACGATGATCAGGTCCTGAATGGAAAATCCTTTGGTCTCCTCGGTTTTGATGACTCTCTTTTCTGACATGGGGAATCCTTCCTTTCTTATGCCCTTCAGGGCTGTATAAATGATTCTGTTGGTACCGGCTGCCACCCCGGTCAGTGAAAGGAAGTCCGGCACAATAAAAAT
>CAMKEI010000084.1 GCA_946411525.1 uncultured Clostridia bacterium
CGTATTCCTCCTCCGGCATGAAAGCACGGACCGGCCGGAACTCATCCGGACGGAAAAGTTGGCTCCGGGTTCCCTCCCCGGAAGGAAGATCCCCGCCCAGTGCCGCCTCCTGGTAGGCCAGGATTGCCGCCGTCGCCGCCTCAAAGGCGGAAGCCACTTCATTCGCCAGATCCCGGTTCTCCTCCAGCACCGTCTGCAGGCGGGAAACTCCGGACTCGTCGATATCCACCGCGAAGGACGCGAGGAATTCCTGGTCAGCCATCAATCCGTTCTCCTCAAATCACTGGAAAATATAAACAGTTGCAACGGGCCAGTTTATCAGGTAACATGATCAATATCAGACAAGAGAAAAAAATGAAAGGAGCAGCTCCCCAATGAAGAAAACTATCGCACTGACGCTTTCCATTGTTCTCATCCTCGTTTCACTTTCATGTATCGCGCAGGCTGAGGAAGGACCAAAGTTCGTCACCATACAGGAATGGCTGGACGTTAAGGGAGAATGCGGCGACTGCATGCTCGTTCTGAAAATTGTACAGGAACTCAATCCCACGGTTGCCCTAGTGGCAGATGAAACAGGAACAGCCAATCTTTTTTCCGGGATCAATGAAGAAAGCTCGTTTATTGAATTCATGAGTGAAGGAACCGGGCCCAAAGTGGGATATATCCTGGTCATTGCCAATCCGAAGTACAACCTGTTTGAAGGGAACGTTGAGATGGCGGCATGGACGCTGCTGCGGATCATACCAAACATCGAATAACCAGAATCATCATCAGAGCCGCGCCTCCATGGCGCGGCTTTCATTTTCCCTCCTCACCCGGATCAGCTCCACGATATCCAGCAGGTCGTCCAGGGTATAGGTGCCGTCCCAGAGCTCATGCTGTTTCCAGTAACCGGCGGCCACCGGCAGGAAAAGGAACTCGTCGATGTTCGGGCAGGTTACGGGGCAGTATCCGGCGGAGCGGGCGGAGAAGTCCGTCCGCTTCCGCCGAAAAAACCGGACAGGCTCCAGGCGATCCCTTCCAGCAGGAGCTTCATGCAGGAAGGGGTATCATGCTCCAGCTCCGGGTATCCCCACTCGGACCCGGTCATGACGGGATGGGGGCCCGCCGGCAGCAGGATCGACACATGGTTCAGCACCGAAGTCATGACGGAGCGCAGCTCGTCCTCCGACAGGGAGGCGATCAGGTCAAGCATAGTCGGGTGATCATTCTGATTCTCAAGCCGCATCAGCAGCCGCAGCAGTATAACTCCGGAAAAAGCATCCAGCTTAAAAAGGCGGAAGCCGACAGGCTTTCCGTCGATAGTAATTTCAATATCCTTGGTAATCTGGCGCATAAGAACCTCCGCAATTTTTGATTGCCGCATACCAACTATTGCGGAGTTTGAACCTCCGCCTGCCATCCCATCCTTCTGCTGCGTATGAACAGGTGAAAGGCAACAACCGCTGAATCAGACATCGAAAGGAGCTGGGAGCAATGGCAACCACCGCAAAGAATAACACTCTTACAAATCAGGAAAAGTATGAGCTGACGCTGCTCCAGATGGAGCGCGCTGCAGGCGGAAAGAGACCTAAGCCGACCGACGGAATTGTTGACTTCTTCATCTGGGCTGCCTGCGGTTTCCATCACCGCTATGTCCCCACCGGCAAGACCAAAACGGACATTGACCTGGTCTTCCCGGTTAAGTTCTACCAGGTGAAATGCATCGACTGCGGCCATATCTCCTGGGAACGCGGAGAAGCACCCAATATCCAGGGGCCGAAAATCAACCCGGATGCGATCAATCCCCCGCAATAACAAACAGGCTGAAACCTGCCGGGCGATAAAGCCCGGCTTTTTACTGCCATCCAATCATAAACGATCATATAAACTGGTGAAGGCAGGGACCTTGGCACAAACGAACAAACACAAAAATCAGGATTGAAGAAGGAGGATACCACGATGAAAGAGAGAGAACTGACGCTCGCCGACCTGGAAAAAGTAACCGGCGGGAACCTTGATTCTGAAATCACAGCTCACCTGGACGAGGTAATCCATCTGGCAAAAAAAGCCGATAAAACGATGGAACAATGCATCCAGGATTTCTACCGCTATAACAAGGATTTCACACCGGAACATGAAAAGTATATCAGGGAAAACTGGAATCAGGTCAAGTAAACCCGTCACTGCTCTGTGATCGTCGTCGCCAATAAGGTATACGTCACGTTCGTCGCTGTCCGGTCATATGTCCGGTCCGGTGCCTTCTGCAGGCTCACACCGGTACACACCGTCTTGAACCCGGAGACGTTGTCCGTAATCGTCAGCGTTCCCAGAGCGATGCGGTTCGCGCTGTTCGTAGCCCTCGCCCACTTCGCCCAGCGGCGGAGAAAACTGTCCCCGATACTGTTCTGCGGCACCTCGATCTGGACGGTGCCGTTTGTCGTCTTCAGGCGGTTCACCACCACATACCCGTCCGCCGTGGTGGTGTGGGACGTCAGGTCCCCCGCCGCGGAGACCGTGATCTTCCCGATGCCGCACAGGTGGAGATTCGCCGTGCCCACGTCGGGATGGTAGAGGACGGACTTGACGTCCGGAAGGCTGTATACGTTATAGGCCATGGAATCCCTCCTTATACCTGCACATTCACCGTAATCACGATGCTTTCAATGCTCCCGGCCAGGGTCAGCGCGCACTGGACCGGGACGGCTTTGTGCGCCGCGCGGTCGGCGTCGGACTGGTCGTCGTAGCTGTCCGCCCAGAGCAGGAAGCCGTTCTCGATGACGTCCCCGTTCCTCACCGGGCCTATATCGGCGCCCCGCCATAAGGAAGAGGCAAGCACGCCCATATCGGTATAGTTCATGAGGATCGACGAGAACCGGTTGATGAACTGCGCCGTGGAATCATCCGTCTGGGGCAGCTTGTCCGGGTTCTCCGCCAGCAGGGTCACCGCCGCGTTTTGCAGATCCTCCGCGATCTTGTCTACATACAAAACCTCGTCGTACCGCTGGCCGTTGGAAACCGTGCCGTTCTCCAGCAGGAGATGGGTGTAGCCCCGGGCGACGTACACGTTGCAGTTCAGCGCCTTCAGGCTCTCCGTTTCAGACTGGGTCAGGTCCGAGGGCTGGACGCCCTGGATCGTCTTGTAGCACAGAGCGAAGGCGGAGCCTTTATGCGACAGCTCCAGCCCCATGGCCGTGCCCATCAGGGCCCCGGCGTCGGACGGCGCCGCGCAGTAGAAGGTCACGGCCCGCTTGATCTGCGCTTCGCGGAGCGTGTCCGCGATACTGTTCTCCGCCGCCGCGGAAACGGCTGTGCCGGTCACCGGCACAAAGAGCATGAGCGGCACGCTCAGGGCCTCCACATGCCGGGCGAAGTCCAGCCAGGTCGCCGCAACCCCGGTATCCACGGTCGTCACGCCGTAGAAGGCCGCCGTCCGGTCCAGCACCGCGTCCAGCGCGGTCTGGAGATTCTCGGAGGACGGATAGCAGGAAACCAGCAGCCGGGACGGCGAAGGCGAGGCGGCGAAGTACTTGACCGCCGCCTTATAAGGCTCCGTGGACGTCCCGAGCCCCAGGGCGATCATCCCCGCGGCGGCTTCCTCCGCGGAATCATAGGTCTGCAGGCGCCGGGCGTCGGTGTAATTGTTGTCCTTCACCAGCAGGAGGCCGGTGTCGAAGGACGACGGGGACGCGCTGGCGCGGACGGTGTTGACGACGACGCGGGCGATGGTGTTGATGCTGAGCATGGAGCACCTCCAATTCATAATTCATAATTCAGAATTCATAATTCATTATTATTTTTGTGAAAGACTGCTGCCGGAGCAGAAGTAATAGATCCTCGTGGTGGACCCTGTGTTTCTTCCCTGACCCGCAGGGAGACCGTCAGGTCGGCGCGCTTGCGCCGGAGGGAACCCTCCTCCTCATGAAGCAGGGACGGCTGCGGGTGTACGTGATCCGCTCCACGGTAAAAGCGGTGCAGCCCGGGGCGGGATTGAAGACAGCGAAAGTAATATCCATGCGCAGCTCCTTGTGATATAATCCGGGAGTAACTGCGGTTCTGCGTTACAGCAAGGAGTTGGAATATGACCGGAGCAATCATCAACACAGCCGCCATTATTGCCGGCGGTCTCTGCGGGCATCTGTTCGGAAAGCTGCTGAAGGAGCGCCACCAGGAAACACTGACCATGGCCTGTGGCGTCGGCACGCTGTTTCTCAGCGTTGCTGGTGCAATGAACTATATGCTTCACAACGATTTGCTGCCCGGCGGCGGATCTATGCTGATCATCGCCTGCCTGGCCCTGGGCGGACTCATCGGCGAAATCCTGAACATCGAAAACTGGTTTGAACGGTTCGGGGAATGGTTGAAAAAGAAAACCGGCAACGCGAAGGACAAGCAGTTTGTGAACGGCTTTGTCACCGCGTCGCTGACCGTCTGCATAGGGGCCATGGCAATCATGGGTTCCATCCGGGACGGGATCTCCGGAGACTGGTCTACCCTCGGCGCCAAATCCATCCTGGACCTGGTCATCATTATGGTCATGACCTGCTCAATGGGAAAAGGCTGCGCCTTTTCGGCAATTCCCGTTTTCCTGTGGGAAGGCGGGCTGACACTGCTGGCAGCAGTTATCAGACCGATCCTGACAGAGACCGCCCTGGCCTATCTTTCCCTGGTCGGCTCCGTTCTGATCTTCTGCGTCGGCGTCAACCTGGTATGGGGAAAAAAGATCCGGGTCGCAAACCTGCTTCCCGCAGTGATCCTTGCGGTGATTGCCGCGTTTCTCCCCTTACAGTTCTGATTATCTCCCCGTAATCTCCCGGTCGAAATCGTGATACAGCTGAGCCGTGTCCTTCATGGGCGTGCCGCCGGACTTGCCTCCTGCCGGCGCGCCTTTTTTCGCGGCGCGGTTATAAATCCGGCCGCGCGCTTCCACCGGTTTTCGGTCCTTACGGTATCCTCAGTTGTCTTCAGCGTCAGCGCCGTCAGTCTTCACCGTACCTGTCTCCCGAACTGTATCTGCCGGGGGGAAAAAACTGCCATCCGCTCCGGAGCTCCATATAAACAGGTGGAAGGGGTAAAAAACTTCCGGCGGAACGAAAAGGAACGAAGGACAGAAAAAACGCAAGGAGGATTTAAGCCATCACGGCGCACAGACCGAACGGCCGTAAAGCCGAAGTAACGCCAAAGGCTGCAGGCTGAAGGGCGTTTCGGAGAGATCCGCCGGATCAGCTGAAGCGGACGCAGAAGAAGAGGAGGCCCCGGACGAATACGTCCCGGCGGCCTCCCCTGTTTTTTTTCTGATGATCTTCTGCGGGCCTGCCCGGCCGGATCAGATGGCTTCAGGCGGCATCGGCGGTTTCGGACCGAAGTATTTCTCCATTTCCGCATTGCTCAGGC
>CAMKEI010000085.1 GCA_946411525.1 uncultured Clostridia bacterium
TCATTGAGAAACACCGCGAAGATCATCGGGAACCAGCTGAACGCCAGGGAGATTCCGCTCATGGCGAAGGTGTTCACCAGCACGCGGCCCACGTCCGCCAGGCGGACCGGATTCGAAATGATATAGTTGAACCATTTCAGGCCCACAAAGGTCTCCGAGGAGATCGGCTTGGGCGGCATATAGTCGTGGAACGCGTAGATCCATCCGTACAGCGGATAATAGGAAACCAGCGCCACGAGGATCAGCAGCGGAAGAATATACAGGAACTCCACATAGCCCCGGGTTTTCTTGCTCATTGTTTCACCTCCCGCTTGCAACGGTTTTCATCTGTTTGCGTTATCATTTTTTTGCGCTTCACAACCTTCATCAGTTTATCATCTGTCCGGAAGGGGAACAATGCCATTTCCTGCTGATTATGGGACAAAAATTGCATTGGGCGGTTGAAAATTATTCCCTTTTTGTTCGTTTTGGTTTACAATATGACAGAACACACCTTGTCTGAAAGTGCCGGCAGGACAAAAAACCGCCGGCAACAACAGGGAGGAACGTTATATGAGCGCATTCTACGAACAGCGTCCGGAGAAACTGTTTATCGGCGAGATGACCGAATTCTCCGTCCCTGCCCACGTACACTCGGTGGCGGAAGTGATCATCGTGACCCGCGGCTATGCCGTGATTACCATCGACGAGACGCAGTACCGGCTGAACCCCGGGGACGCCGCGGTGGTCTTCCCCCTCACGCCCCACAGCTTTGACGAGCTGAGCGGGGATTCCAAAGGTGTCACCGCGATCTTTCCCCCGGAGATCATTCCGGAATACGCCGGCACCTTCCACGGCCTGCAGCCGGAATCACCCATCCTGCCCGCCGGCCGGAGCACCCTGGACCTCCGCTTCGCCGTGGAGCGCCTGGGCCAGCTGAACATGGACAGCAACCTGCCGATGTGCATCGCCTACCTGCACGTGCTGCTGGCCGGCGTCCTCCACAGCCTCACCTACCGCCCGGTCTACGATTACAGCGAGCGGGACCTGGGCCACCGGATCATCACCTATATCTCCGAGCACGCCTATGAGGAGATCACCCTGGAGAGCGCCGCCCGGGCGCTGGGCATCAGCACGTCCCACCTGTCCCATTTCTTCTCGGAGCGGCTGCACACGAACTTCCGCCGCTTCATCAACGCGATCCGGATCGAGAAGGCCCGCCTGATGATGCGGGACCCGAACCTGTCCCTGACCGAGATCAGCGACGCCTGCGGCTATACCAATATGCGGACCTTCCGCCGCGCCTTCCAGCAGGAGATCGGCTGCCTGCCCTCGGATTATCTCATCACGCTGCGCAACCGGGTCGCGGGAGAAAGCCCGGAGGATAATTCATAATTCATCATTTACATATGAGCGGGAGAATGACAGCATGAAAGATACAGCGCGGCAGGACAGCCAGGAGATGATCCGGCGCCTGTTCTTCAGGCTCCTGCCGGTCCAGATCGCCATCGTGGCCATGGGGTCGATCAACGCCATCGTGGACGGCGTGATCGCCGCCCGCTGCATCGACGCGGCGACCGTGGGCGTGGTAGGCCTGTACTATACCATGGTCCGGGTCCTCGAAGCCGTGGGCTCCGTGCTGCTGGGCGGCGTCACCGTGCTGAGCGGCCGGTACCTGGGCAGCGGCGACGTGGGCAAGACCCGGAACATCTGCTCCCTGGGCATCATCATGGCGGTGCTGACCGGCGCCGTGCTGAGCGCCGGCAGCCTGCTGGCTCCCGGAACCCTGGCAGTCTGGCTCGGCGCCAACGGGCAGCTGAAGGACGCCCTGACGGATTACATCCTGGGATACGCCATCGGCATCGTGCCCCAGCTGCTGGCACAGCTGCTGACTGCCTGCCTGCAGCTGGAGCGGCAGGATCGCCGCGGACAGGTGGGCATTCTGGTGATGGTTACAGTCAACTGCGTCCTGGATATCCTGTTCATCGTCGTGCTGAAGATGGGCGTGTACGGGCTGGCGCTGGCCACCTCCCTGGCCAACTGGGCCCACTTCCTGGTGCTCGCCCAGTATTACTTTACCGACAAGGCGCAGCTGAAGCCCGGGATCCGGAACGTTCCCTGGCGCGAGCTGCCCTCCCTGCTCCAGATCGGTTCCCCCAACGCGCTGCTGGTGGCCTGCCTGGCCGCCCGGAGCCTGGCGGTCAACCGGATCCTGCTGGCCTGGTCCGGGCAGGACGCGCTGAGCGCGCTGTCCGCCTTCAATATGGTCTGCGGCCTCCTGATGGCCGCGGCCCTGGGCGCCGGCATGCTGGTGCGCATGCTGTCCAGCGTCTTCATCGGGGAGGAAAACCGGGAGGGGCTGTCCGGACTGTTCAAAGTGCTGCTGACCCGGATGATGGTCATCATGGCAGGCGTCGCCGTAATCGCGGTGGTCTTTTCCTCCGCCATTACGGGCCTGTTCTACCCTGACAGGACGTCCGAAGTGCATATCCTGATGAAGCAGCTGCTGATCCTGAACGCCGTCTTCCTGCCGCTGGTCCAGGCCCTGACCGGCTTCGCCGGCTACTGCCAGGCCGCGGGCAAGCGCCTGTTCATGAACCTGGTGTCCATCGTGGACGGATTCGCGGGCGTCGCCATCCCGGCGCTCCTGCTGGCGCCCCTGCTCGGCGCCTTCGGCGTCTGGCTGGCCTTCCCCATCGGCCTGATTCTCACGGGGCTCTTCGACGCCGGATACGTGGCCTTCCGCTGCAAACACCTGCCGCGGACGGCGGACGACTGGCTGATGCTTCCGGAATCCTTCGGCTCCGGGGATCATCTCGTGCTGGAGATCCGGGACCTGGAGCAGGTCACCAGCACCGCGGTCCGGGTTCAGGGTTTCTGCGAGGAACACGGGATCTCCGCCCGGGTGAGCGCCTTCGCCGGCCTCTGCCTGGAGGAAACCGCCGCGAACATCGTCCAGCACGGGTTCACCAAGGACCGGAAATCCCATATTATTGAAATGCGGGTGCTCATCAAGTCCGGGGTCGTGACGCTGCGCGTCAAGGACGACTGCATCCCCTTCGATCCCAGGGAGCGCTATGAGATGACTTCCGGAGCGGATCCGGCGGCCAACGTCGGCATCCGTCTGATCTACAACCTGGCGGACGAGGTGGTCTACCAGAACCTGCTGGGCCTGAACGTCCTCACCATCCGCCTGTAAAAAGCAAGGACGGAAACGCCATGTATCAAAATATGGACATCTATCATCTCAACCAGCCGGAGGAGAAGAAAGATCCCCGCCGGCGCCTGCGCCTGATCCTGAAAATCGCCATTCCCGCGGTCATTGTCATCGGGGCTGTGCTTTACTTTATGCTCAGCGCCGTACCAGCCAACCTGGTAATCAAGGACGGCACCGCGGAGATCCCCGCGTATAAATACGCGAACTCCTCCGGCCTGATTTCGGTGGAAATGCCTGACAGCGTGGTATCGATCGGGGAAAAGGCCTTCTACCAATGCCCGAACCTCAGTTCCGTCAGCCTCCCGTCCTCCCTGCAGACCGTCGGCGCCGACGCCTTCGGACAGTGCACGGGCCTGGCATCCCTTGTGATTCCGGAATCCGTGAAGGAAGTGGGCCGAAAGGCGCTGAACGGCTGCACTGCCCTGACAGACCTGACGCTGCCGGGCGACGCCCGGTACGAACCGAACTTTGACTACAAGGCTTTCCCTTCGGGCCTGACCATCACCGGGCGCTCCATTCAGGAGGGGTTCCTGGCGTCCCTGTATGAAAGAGGCATGGCAAGCGCCAGCCGGAAAATGCGCGATTCACTGGAACGGGTGACGGTGGCCGGCAGCATTTCCGTGATTCCGGAAGAGGCTTTCCGGAGCTGCACCAGCCTGAAGACCGTGGAACTGTCCGACGCTGTCACAGCCATCGAAAACGAAGCCTTTGCCGGCTGCTCGGCCCTGGAAGAGCTGACAATACCGGATTCCGTGACGAAAATCGGTGAAAAGGCTTTCAGCTGGAGCGGTATCACCAATCTTGATTTCCTTCCCGGATCCCTCACAGCCATTGAAGCGGAGACCTTCGCAAACTGCAGCAGCCTGACCGCCGCCGTGATCCCGGATTCCGTCGTTTCCATCGGAGACAGGGCCTTCAGCAAGTGCTCAAAGCTGGAAAGCGTATCGATTCCGGATTCCGTGGAATTCATCGGCGAGGATGTGTTCATGGACTGCAAGGCGCTCCGCATGAAGGTAAAAGACCTGTTCCCCACCGGGTTCGAGGACGCCGTGGATGTCACGCAGGAAACGGGAAAGCTGATTCCGGAAGGCGCGCGGGTCGTCCCGATGGGAGAGTACGAAGATGAAAACCTGGTTCACCACAAGGCATGGAAAATATTCGACGGAAAACTGTACAGCCTGATGCCCGCGGAAATCCGCACCGCCGACTGGTTCACTGCCGATTACGCGATCATTCTGGGCTGGCATTCCGTGCGGAATGAAAACACCACGATTATCACAATCAATATCTACGGCGCCAGCGTCAACTCCGCTTCCTCCATGGTCTATGACATTTATCTGTGCGGCCGGGACGGCTCCGTCCGGAAAATCGGAAGCAGCGGCAGCGACAGCGCCGACAGGATCTGGGCGGCAATCGCGGACCGGTTCTGACAGGAAGAAACGGGTATAAAGAACAGGAGACAGGGATCGGTTCCCTGTCTCCTGTTTTTTTCAGTTGTCAGATGCTGTTCAGCGCCTGATCCAGGTCCTCGATCAGGTCCTCCTTGCTTTCCAGGCCCACGCTCAGCCGGACCAGGTCCGGGGAGACGCCCGCGGCCAGGAGCTCCTCGTCGCTCATCTGCCGGTGGGTGGCGCTGGCGGGATGCAGGCAGCAGCTCCGGGCGTCCGCCACGTGGGTCTCGATGGCGGCGATCTTCAGGTGCTTCATGAAGGCTTCGGCGGCCTTGCGCCCGCCCTTCACGCCGAAGGAGACCACGCCGCAGGAACCGTTGGGCAGGTACTTCTGCGCCCGCTCGTAGTACTTGTCTCCCGGCAGGCCGCAGTAGCTGACCCAGGCGACCTTTTCATGGCCGGCGAGAAATTCCGCCACCGCCTGGCCGTTCTCGCAGTGGCGCTGCATGCGGACGTGGAGGCTCTCCAGCCCCAGGCCCAGCAGGAACGCGTTCTGCGGGCTCTGGATGGAGCCGAAGTCGCGCATCAGCTGGGCGGTCGCCTTGGTGATGAAGGCGCCGGCCAGGCCGAACCGCTCGGTATAGGTGATGCCGTGGTAGCTTTCGTCCGGCGTGGTGAGGCCGGGGAACTTGTCCGCGTATCTGTTCCAGTCGAATTTTCCGCTGTCCACGATGGCGCCGCCCACGCCGCTGCCGTGGCCGTCCATGTACTTGGTGGTGGA
>CAMKEI010000086.1 GCA_946411525.1 uncultured Clostridia bacterium
GTGGGCATCTCCAGCAGGTTCAGGCAGCGCAGGAAGGTGCTCTTGCCGCTGCCGGAAGGCCCGATGACCACCAGCACCTCGCCCCGGTGAATATCGGTATCAACGCCGTCCAGGGCTTTGATGTCCCCGCCTTTGAAGTGCTTCTCCAATCCTTTGACAGAGATGATGACGTCATTTTTCGGTTCAGTGGTCACTGTTGCGCAGCCTCCTTTCCAGCTTTCTGACCAGCCAGGTGAAGAACATCACCATGATCAGGTAGATGATCGCGACGGCGATCAGCGGCATGAACGCGGAATACGTCACACCCCGGATGATGTCTCCGCCCTTGGTCAGGTCCTTTACCGCCACATAGCCGGAAACGGATGTTTCCTTCAGCAGGACGATGAATTCATTGGCCAGCGCCGGCAGCACGCTCTTCATCGCCTGGGGGATGATGATGTGCCGCATCGTCTGAACATAGTTGAAACCCAGGCTGCGTCCGGCCTCCAGCTGGCCGCGGTCCACGCTCATGATACCGCCGCGGATGATCTCCGCCACATACGCGCCGCTGTTGATGCCGAATGCCAGCATGGCGATCAGCACGCCGTTGCGCGACGAGGCAAAGATAATATAGTACATGATCATCAGCTGGATGACCACCGGCGTTCCGCGGATCACCGTCAGGTAGATATTGCAGATCCCGTTGAAAAAGCCGAGGATCGCTTTTCCGGGCCCTTTATGCATATTCTCGCTGTTCTGGTCCCAGGTGGAACGCACCGTGGCGACGATCACGCCGATCACGACGCCCAGGAGAACCGCGGCAAGCGTGATCTCCAGCGTCACCAGCAGGCCGTTCAGCAGATAGTTCCACCGGTTGTCGTCCAGGAAATTCAGCTTGAAATCCGCTGCCAGCGGGCTGATCTGTTTCCCGGGCGTCACCTTCAGCGCGGCGGCCTGCGCCAGCGTCAGGACTTCCTCCTCAGTGTTCTCCGCCGGCATGGAAGCGGTCACCCTGATACAGGCGTCCGGATACGGCGAAGCCAGATAGAGGCTGATCGTCCGTTCTTCCCCCGCGGGCTCCTTCACCAGGGCGCAGTAAGCCGTTTCCGCTTCCGCGGTTTCGGCTGCCTCAAGCGTAAAGGAGGAGGCGCCTTCCAGGGCCAGCGCATCTTCCGGTGAGCCTTTCCAGTGCTCCACGGTCACGGTGCCCGGATTCTGGTCCGGTTTTTTTCCGACAAACACAAAGCCGGTCGTGATCGGGTCGCCGTCTGTATCCTCCGCGCCGCTGACTGCCTTGTAATCCTTCGGCGTGTTGATATCGCCCAGCTTGACGTAGGTGGTTTCCCCGTTCTCAACCGTCGTTCCCACCAGCCAGGTTGGCTTGATCCCTTTGACCCTGCCGTTCTCAATCTTCAGGATATCGGCGTTATGGAAGGAGGTGAAATAAACAATGACAGCGATGACGGCAACCGCCGCCACCGCAAGCAGGCATTTCAGTCCTTTTTTGCTTTTGCTCTTCATGAGGTTCCTCTCAAACAAGCAATAGGGAGCGACTGCTCGCTCCCATATTGCTATTCATCAATGCGCCGCTTATTCGGCGGGGATGTACTTCGCGATGATGGCAGCCACGGTGCCGTCGTCGATCAGTTCCTTCAGCGCGCCGTTGATCTTCTCCAGCAGTTCTGTGTTCTCCAGGTTCACGCAGATCGCGTATTCCTCTTCCGCATATGCGCTGTCCAGGACCTTCAGTCCTTCATTGGCGGCCACATAAGCCTTGGCGGGCTCGTTATCGATGATGACACAGTCCACTTTGCCGGTCTTCAGCGCTTCCACGGCGTCCGCGCCGACCTTGTACTTGGATACGCGCTCTTCGCCGAACTCGTCCGTGCAGTAGATGTCGCCGGTGGTGGAATCCTGGACGCCGATCTTCCATGTGGCGCCTTCCGCAGCCAGATCGTCATAGCTGGCGATCTCGGAATCTTCCGTCACGATGATTGCCTGGATACCGACCGCGTATGTGTCGGAGAAGTTCACGCTCTGCTTGCGTTCGTCGGTCACGGTCATGCCGGCCATGCCGATGTCAACCTTGCCCTCGGTCACGGCGGAAATGATCGCGCCGAAATCCATATCGACGATCTCCAGTTCCATGCCCAGCTTCTCGGCGATCGCGGCGGCGATCTCAGCGTCGATACCGACGATTACGTTGTTTTCGTAATATTCATAGGGCGGGAAGCTCGCGTTGGTACCCATGGTCAGGGTGTCAGCCAGGGCGGCGGTGCAGGCCAGCAGCATGCACAGAGTCAGCAGAACCGCAATCAGTTTCTTCATTGTTGTTTCCTCCTCAATATCCTTCATTTCCAATGGATTGGCGTCAGTATAGCACCGGAATATGCGCTTGTCAACCTGTTTATTGCATTTTTATACATATTTTTCATGTTATCATGAATATTATGCATAAATACAACGGATATACATCGTTTATCCCCTGTTTTATGCATCACAGACGGGCTCCCAGCAAGATCACCGTTGCAGCCGAGCAGGCAATGAATACACCCAGCGCCGCCATACGGATCGTCTTCCTGCGAGCGGGATTGTTCTTCATGCACTCCGGCAGGCACAGCAGCAGCCCGAACAGTGCCGGCAGGAAATACCTTCCCTGGATCCCCTCGATCAGCGGATTCCCCTCAGCCGTCCACCAGACCAGCAGGGCGCCGGAAAGAAGCTCCCAGCACAGGAGGAAGGCGCATATCATCAGGATCCGGAAGCGGCGGGCCTGTTTTCTGTCCTTCAGCAGCACGCCGGCCCCGTCGTCCGTCAGTGCCACACCGAGGAAGGATAAACCCAGCAGGACGGTCAGGCTCCAGGGAGAGAAAACGTCCAGCCGGCCGAAAACACCGAACAGCTGCCGGGTCCATCCCGGCGCCCTGTGGATCAGGGTCCGGACCTGCGCGCCGATCAGGATCAGCGGATCCGCGGCCACCTGCCCCAGGCGGGTCAGCGCGCCGTCGGTCAGTCCCTGCCTGCCGGACAGGCTTCTGACAGACAAGATATACCAGACAGCCATCGCGGCCAGGAACGTCCCCGCCATGATCAGGTTGTTGTTCCGCTTCTTTTTCTTTTCCTCTGCCGTCTCCGCGCGGGCAATCAGGCCCAGCAGCAGGACAGGAAAATACAGCAGTTTGCACAGAACCGCTCCCGCACCCATGCCTGCGGAACGCAGCAGGGCGGGGGTCTTCCTTTCTTCCTGTCCGCTGATCCGCCGCAGCAGTTCCGCGGTAATCCAGCAGATTCCCGCGATCGTTATCCCGTCGCAGGATGCGGACGCCGCCTCCTGCAGGGTCAGCGGCAGGCAGGCGATCGCCAGCAGCGTCGCTTTCCCTGCGGGACTCCGCCGGATCGCGGACCAGAACAGCAGGCCTGTCATGATCATACTGCCGATCCGGGCGCCGTAGCAGAGCAGATCGATGCGGTCCGTAACCAGCCTTGTCAGGAACATCGTCAGGCTCTGCGGCGCGTAAGCCGCCAGCGGGTAAATCCCGGTCAGTTCGTTCACACCGCCCGTGACCGTTTCCGTTGAAAGCCGGACGCCACGGATCTCTCCGTTCAGTGCGGCGGCATCCTGCGTTCCGGTCACCTGCGTATTCAGGATCTCCTGCAGGTTCGCGGGAAAGACGGTCGTTTCCGTCCGGATCTGGCCGGTGCTCAGCAGCCATTCCTGGCCCAGGTGCGTCAGTTCGTCCGGCGGCCCGCCGACCGGCATGATCAGCATCATGGCCAGCGCGAGCGGAATATACAGCAGCAGGAAAAGGCGTTCCATGGCGAACCTGGGATACTTCGTTCTCATGCCCTTCCCTGCTCCTTTCCCTCTGCCGTCAGGCTCACCCGCGGCTCTCCCGGGCGTTCTTCCGGATCCTGTACCGGGTTGGATCGAAGTCCGGGGCTTCCGGCTTCATCCGGAATACCCCGTATTTGATCGGTACCCCCTGTGCCATGTACTTTTCCTCGTGCTCGCTGATATAGTTCGGACTGAATCCGTCCGCGTGCAGATCCCTGCCGGTGACGACCGGCTCGAACCCGCACAGGTCGAAATAGACCAGCGATTCCTCAAAAAGGACGTCGTCGTCCGTCTTGAACCAGATCTCCCCGCCTTCCTTCAGGAAAGAGCGGTACTGCATCAGCTGGCGGGGATGCGTCAGGCGGCGCTTCTCATGCCGCAGATGCTCTGTCCAGGGATTGCAGAAATGGATATAGATGCGCTCCGGCGCGTCTTCAGGCCCGAACAGCTTGTCGACGAAGCAGATATCCGCCAGCAGGATCTGCACGTTTCCCGGATGCTCCCCGCAGGCAGCCGTGATGTTCCGCCGGGCCACGCCCAGCACGTCCGCGCTCAGGTCTGCCGCGACGTAGTTGATCCCGGGATTGTCCGCGATCATTTTCGCGGTGCTCACGGCTTTTCCGCACCCGGTTTCCAGATGCAGCGGCTTCGCCGGATCCGCGAAACGGTTCCGCCAGGTACCCCTGAGGACGCCCGGTTCGGAATCCGGTCCCTTGATTGAATCAATAAAGAAGGGGCAGGCCTGAAGCTCAGGTCTCGCCCACTTCTTGGTTCGCATGTGCATGGTTTCTCTCCGAATGAATCAGACGTCGATAGAGTCTCCGGTCTCTGTCGCTTCCGCGAACAGGGGCCTGAGCTTTTCAGCCAGCGCGGTCACCTGGGCGCCGCAGCGGCCGGTGTACTTCGCGGGGTCAAGCACGGAGCGCATTTCTTCCTCGGTCAGGCCGAAATCCTTCTCCGCCGCCAGCCGGGCCAGCAGGTCGCAGGGTTCTCCCTGCTTCATCTTTTCCGTTGCGGCCATGGAGCAGCGGCGAATGATCTCATGCAGCTGCTGCCGGTTGCCGCCCCGCTTGACCGCTTCCATCATCAGGTTCTCGGTCGCCAGGAACGGCATGTATTCCCGCAGGGTTTTGTCTATGACCTTTTCGTTCACCCGCAGTCCGCCGGCGATATTCCGGATCAGACGCAGGATCGCGTCCGCGCACAGGAACGCTTCCGGCAGGGAAATCCGCCGGTTGGCGGAATCGTCCAGCGTCCGCTCCATCCACTGGACGGAAGCGGTCAGCGGGGCGTTCATCGCGTCCGCCATCAGATAGCGGGCCAGCGAGCATACACGCTCGCAGCGCATGGGATTCCGCTTGTACGCCATGGCGGAAGAACCGATCTGGTTCTCCTCGAAGGGCTCGTCGATCTGGCGGTCATGCTGCAGCAGGCGGATGTCGTTCGCCATCCGGTAGCAGCTCTGGGCCAG
>CAMKEI010000087.1 GCA_946411525.1 uncultured Clostridia bacterium
TCCCCGGTTATCCTGCCCGGAAATGCTTCTTCGAAAGCCTCACCTCATCCGTCTTCATTCATCATCATCTGATGCACGCGAACCCGGAACGGTTCGCCGCGGTCGGCGCCCATCATCTTCACGCCGTATCCTGTTGCCGCCTGTTCCGTGCCGGTTTCAGCAATACCCGGCCGCCCATTCCTTCAGTTCATCAGCCGGCGCGTCGGCCGCAAACCTTTTTCCCGCCGGCACTTCCGCCCGGCTGATCTCTGCGGCGCGGACCGCGGCTTCCGTTCCCATGTCGCTGCCGCCGGACGTGGCGAACAGAACAATCTTCTTGCCCGTAAAATCATAGGCTGACAGAAAACTGTCAATGATGGAAGGCTCCCGGTACCACCAGACGGGATAACCGACAAAGATCAGGTCCGCGTCTGCCACCGGCGCGTCTGTATCCGCCAGGGCAGGACGGCAGTTCTTGTCCAGCATCTCAACCGTGGAACGGGATTGTTTGTCTCTCCAATCCAGATCAGCCTGCGTATAAGGCTCCGCGGGCCTGATTTCATATACCGGCGCGTGAATTGCTTCCGCAAGGCGTCTAGCCAGGCCGGCCGTTACGCCGCCGGCGGAAAAATACGCAACAAGGGCTTTCATATACTGTTCCTCCTGATTCACATCCATAAAGGCTTTTATATGTTGACGGTAGCGATGTATTCGGCGTTTTCCGGGATTTCAGACCGCGGATTGTCAACGGTCACAACCGGCTTTTTCCCCTGTTCCTCCAGCCCCATCACAAAATGGCACAGCGCGATCCCGACGTCGATCTTCTGCAGGTCTCCCGCCTTTTCCCCGATATAGCCTTTATCCCGTTTTTCATAAAAGTGGTATCCATGCTCCGAAACAATGATCCTCCAGGGCTGCCTGTTCACCGCGGACGGCGCCCACCGTACCATCTCGGCCAGATCCGAGATTTCCGCCTGCTTTTCCGGCGGCAGCGCTGTACCCCATGCTCCGTCAAAAAAGATCTTTTCCACAGGCAGCCTTGAATCGGCGCCGACGCCCTTGCGCATCATCGTTTCCTTCAGGGAACGTCTTTTGGCGGGATAGCCAAGCGGGGAAACGCAGGGCATCATTTCGCCTTCCGTAAGTCCCGCCGCGCGCTCAAACGCTTCCCGGTTCATTGTGCCGCCGATCCAGGTCGTACCGATTCCCAGTGACCGGGCGTAAAGCACCAGCTTCTCAAAAGAGAAGCCGAACGCTTCCTCCGCATGGGGTGCCTTGCTGACCATGCCGGCGATATACAGGGATTCCCGGCTCAGCACAGGACTGGATAATCCATGTGTTTCGGCGTCAAGCAGGACAAACCGGACCGGTACGCCAAACGGATTCTCAATGGTCCGGATATACTGTTCGATCTTCTCCCGGTCTTCCGCGCTGACAGGCTTCCCGTCAAAAGTGCGGACGCTTTTTCTTTCCCTGATGGTCTTCAGCAGTTCAGTCATTCCGGTTTCTCCCTTCAGGCTTGTTCCTGCCTTCACAGCAGGGCCTTCACGCAGGCTTCCACATCAGCCATATCAGCCGTCGGCTCGAAGCGGGCCACAACATTTCCTTCGCGGTCGATGATAAACTTGGTGAAGTTCCACTTGATATCGGGCTTCTTGTCCCAGTCAGGGTCAGCCTGGGCGAACATCTGCTCCAGCAGGGCCTTGTACGGATGCTCCTCAAAGCCGGCAAAGCCCTTTTCGGATTTCAGGTACGTATACAGCGGCAGCTCCTGCGGACCGTTCACGTCCGCTTTCTTCATCTGCGGGAAGGTGGTGTTGAAATGCATCGTGCAGAACTCATGGATCTCGTCGTCCGTTCCCGGAGCCTGTCCGCCGAACTGATTGCAGGGAATATCCAGGATCTCAAGTCCCTGATCGTGATAATCCCTGTACATCTGTTCGATCGGCGCGTACTGGGGCGTAAATCCGCAGCCGGTGGCCGTGTTGACCACCATAATCACCTTGCCTTTGTAATCCGCCAGATTCAGTGTTTCACCTTTGCCTGTAGTGATTGTGTAGTCGTAGATCATCGTTCATCCGTCCTTTCATTTATTCAGCAGCGCTTCAACCTGCGCCCGCTTTTCATACAGCACGCAGCCTCCCGCGTGATCGTCCTCCAGAAGCCCGCCGTTTTGCAGCGCCCGGAACAGCGGGGAGCGCAACGCTTCCCGCAGGGAAGTATCGCGCACATTCATGTCGGAGTAGGGTGAAAAAGGACAGGGTTCGGCTCCTCCGTGAGAGTTGATATGGAAGAATCCCCGTCCCGCCGCAACGCATCCGCCGCTGCTCTTCTCGTCCCCCGGGAAGGAAATGTAGACCATTTCCGGATGTTCTTCCCGCAGGCGTTCAATCTCCCTGCTCAGGTATTCGCGTTCCGCGTCGCCGGGGGCGAGATCCGCGCTTTCGTCCGTCACCGGAACAAACTCCACGAAAATCACCGCTTTGCAGCCGCGGTCAGAGAGCTTTTTCAGGAAGGCGTCTGAGGAGACCTCCCGGATATTCTGTGTCGTAACCGTAACGGATGCTCCGAAAACCAGGCCTCTTTGGGAAAGCGCGTCCATATTGCCGATCAGCCGGTCATAAACGCCTTCACCCCGGCGGGCGTCCGTCGTTTCCTTTTCACCTTCAATACTCATGACAGGAATCAGGTTCCGGCATCGGTCAAGCAGCCCGAAATAGCGTTCATCCATGAAAGTTCCGTTGGTGAAAACAGGAAACAGAATATTGGGATGCCGGCCCGCGGCTTCGATCACATCCCGCCGGATCATCGGTTCGCCGCCTGCCAGCAGGATAAAGCTGATTCCAAGCTCATCCGCCTCCTCGAAGATTCGCAGCCATTCTTCCGCTGTCAGCTGGCGCACCGGTTCCCCGTCCACCGTCGCGTGATTGCAGCGTGAATAACATCCCGCGCAGTGCAGGTTGCACTGGCTGGTGATGCTGGCAATCAGGAATGCCGGGATATGCTCGCCCGCGTTCTCAGCCTTTCTGCGCCTTTTGGACGCGGCCCTGCTGGCCAGGGCGAACCGGGCCATATACGCGCTTTCCCTGGGATTCCGGAAAGTCGCCCTGACAATATCCCCGACAACGCGCTCAACGCCTTTTGTCATATATGCCTGGATGTCGAAGCTTTTGTCCATTGTTTCCCCTTTCATGCTTCTCCGGGTTCATAACCGGTTCTTCCCGCGTGTTTCTTTCCATTGCCGCTCAGAGCAGAAGGCCGCCGTTTCATTTCTCACCGATGATCTCCTTCAGAATTCGCGCGAAAGAAACGTCATACGCCTCCTGCTCTGCTTTCCGGCGGCTTGTCTCGATTTGCCCGATCCTGACAGACTGTATCCACTTAAGCCGGCTTGCCGCCTTCTCTGTTTTAATGGCGACCTGTGTATACTCCGGACCCACCAGCAGCAGCTTCAGGGCCTCCGCCGGTTTCAGAAAACCGCTGCTGATGATTCCGAGCGTTTCAAAAATCGTATCGTTGGCGATCGGCCCGATCACCACGTCCGCCGAAAGATCATCCCTTGCTCCGCGATTCCGGAAGATGTAGCTGAACCATTCTTCATCGCGCCTGAACCGGTGAATCAGCAGGCCGCTTTCATCCAGCTCATATTCATTCATGACCGCGTCCGCGCCGGCCCATCGGGAAGCGAATTCCCTGTCCGGCGACAAATAGAAGCCCGGCCCGAAATCGGCGTTTTTCCTTCCACGTCGGATATCCGGATTACGGATCTCCTCCCTGCCTGTATGATACAGCTTCACTCTCTGGTCCTCTCCGGCCGGAATACATTCAGCGGAAGGCGGGCGTCGCCGCAAAGGCCTTCCGGTTGCCCGCCGCCCTCTTTATTTCTTCAGTTCCGCCGCTACGGCCGAGCGGACATCCTTCATGTCCGTGGTAGGCTCGAACCGGGCAATGACATTTCCTTCGCGGTCGATCAGGAATTTCGTGAAATTCCATCCGATATACGTCTTGTCGCCGTATTTCTTATTGTTCATCGCGGCGAACTTGTTCAGCGCGGCGTTTTTCAGCCCTTTGCCGAACCCTGCGAACGGCTTTTCAGCGGCAAGGAAGGCAAACAGGGGATCCGCCGTTTCACCGTTGACGTCAATCTTCGCGAACTGCGGAAACTCCGTACCGAATTTCATCGTGCAGAAGGTATGGATCTCGTCCGCGTCGCCGGGGGCCTGATTGGCAAACTGGTTGCAGGGGAAGTCCAGGATCTCGAAACCCTGATCCTTCATTTCCTTATACATCGCTTCCAGCGGCTCATAATGCGGAGTAAAGCCGCATCCGGTCGCCGTATTGACAATCAGCAGCACCTTGCCGCGGTATTCCGACAGGCTCACTTCATTCCCCTGCCGATCCTTCACCGTAAAATCATAGACTGTTTTCATTTTTCTTTTCCTCCTTTTCCTTTCTGGTTTCCTAGCAGTTCATAGAGCAGCATGTACAGCGTCTGCGCTTTTTCGGGCGGCAGGTCTATACAGCCGGCTACTTTCCCGGGAACATCCTTCGCCTTTTCCTGCAGCGCCCTGCCCGCGTCGGTCAGCCTGACCTCCACCACGCGGTCGTCCTCGCGGCACCGGCTTCTTTGCACATACCCCGCCTGTTCCATCTTCTTCAGCAGCGGGGAAAGCGTCCCGTTATCCAGCATCAGTTTCTCACCGATCTCTGTCACTGACACTCCGTCTTTTTCCCAAAGCACCAGGAAAACAATGTACTGGGTGTAGGTCAGCCCCAACGGCTTCAGCCAGGGGGTATAGAGGCCGGTCACATTCCTTGCGGCCGCGTACAGGGGAAAACAAAGCTGATTGGCCAGTTTCATCGCTTCATGGTAATCGTAATCCATTACTGACCCTCCAATTTCGTTTGATACAAATATATTTTATCAAACATATTGTCGCCTGTCAATACCGTCTGCCCGGATTTTTTTGGAATTGTCCTGAAGATTCAATTCTATGATTCCTTCATTCCTGAACTTGGCTAGCATTTCCAACATATGTTTCCCAATTTTCTCAGGGTCATAATCAAGAGCAGCACAGATCAAGCGTAAACCATCCGGAGTAAGTATTCGCCCGT
>CAMKEI010000088.1 GCA_946411525.1 uncultured Clostridia bacterium
ACACCCCGGAGGGGAGCGTGTCCGCTCCGGTGATCAGCGTTTCGTCCGCCGGGGCAACGGCCTCCGTGATCCCGTTCGGCACCGCCGGGAGCCTTCCTTCCCTGACCACCACGGTTTCGGAAGGAAACCTGACGATTTCGTTCAGCCAGGGCACGCTGCCGACCGCGGGGACCGCGGTGACGGTGAAGACGGGGGACGCCTCTTACACGGCGACGGCTCCGAGCTTCACGGGGACGGAGAAGAAACTGGCCTTCAGCGGAGACGAAAAAAAACTCGCCTTCAGCGGGACCCGGGGAAGCGTCAGCGTAAGCGGTACGCCGAACGGCAGCAACAGCGCGCTGGGATTCAGCGGAACGGCGGCCGCCATTACCGTATCGTGAGGTGGGAGCAATGGCGAACCTTGGCATGATTAAAGGGATTACGCTGGTGAACGGGGACACCGCCGCCTTCAATATCCCGATGTTCACGGGTTCCGGGACAGCCGGGCAGGGGGGCTCCGCCTCCAAAGCCTACAAACCGGCGAAGTGGACGTTCGATATCGGGTTCGCGCCGTCCGCCGGGGATATGATCCTGATCAGGGTTCCCGTCGCGGGGGTGACCTCCGGCGTATGGATGAGCGTGAACAACGGCACGAGCTATTCCCCCGTCGCCACGGTCAGCAAGACCAGGCTGACCACGCAGTATCCGGTGAACGCCCTGCTCCTGCTGATGTACGAGCCGGGCGCAACCACAACCACATACGGCACGGACGAAACAGGCGCGCCGGCAGGGGCCGGCGCCGCAGACCTTGTGAGCAGCCGCTGGACGGTGGTGAACGGATATGACGCGAACACCACCTATTCGGCCATGACCGTCGCGAACATGACGGCGGGAACCGAAACCACGGCGCGGACGGTGAGCGCGTCGAACCTGAAAAGCGGGCTTCAGCAGATCCTTGCGGTGAGTTCCGGGGACGTGCAGCTGTACGGGTCGCACCTGACGGGGCAGGTTCCGGCGCCGTCCGCCGGTGACAACGGCAAGTTCCTGCGGGTGGTCGGCGGCGTATGGGCGGCGGCCGCCGTGAATAACGCGAACGGGGTGAGTTTCTGATGATTTTTCATGCTGACAGGCTGAAGCCGTTCTTCAGGGTTGATCCGCCTGTGCCCGATCCGCCGGAACCGTCCGGCGCGGGTTATATCGTGCGGCGGAATTACACCGAAGACGACGACGCATACTATGCATTTGACACGGATTTCGTCCCGACGCTGCCGGATCCGGATGACATAGGCTGGCCCGCTCCGGCCGGGAAAACCTTCAGGGAGTGGAACAGCCTGCGGGACGGAACCGGCACGATCTCCGGGATCGGAGATACGCCCGCCGCCTTTGCGGAATATTATGCCGTCTGGCAGGACGCTGTGACGGTGGAGTACCTGACCACGAACCATGAACTGAAATCCGTCGCCGACGCGATCCGGTCGAAAGGCGGCATGCCGTCCTCCCTGGTCTATCCGTCCGGTTTTGTGAGCGCGATCGGCGCGATCCGCACCGGCGTGGACGTCAGCGATACCACGGCGGCCGCTTCGGACGTCAGGACGGGAAGGTATTTCTATAACTCGCTGGGAGAAAAAACCCAGGGCACGGTGCCGATCCAGGCGGCGCAGACGATCATGCCCGGGACTGCAACCCAGACAATCCCGGGCGGAAGGATCCTGACGGGGACGCAGGTCATCCCGGGCGACGCGAACCTGGCGGCGGAAAACATCCGGAGCGGTGTGACGATCTTCGGCGTGACAGGCACCTATGAAGGAGGCGGCAGCATGAATGTCATGACCCTGTACGCGCAGACAAACGCGTCATCCGTCCTGAACAACACGCTGTATCTGGATTCCGCAAGGACGCAGGATCTGACGGCGTATTACAACTATGATTATGAAGCGGTATATAACGCCCTGGCAGGTGCGGATGTCATTGAGATCTACGGTACATACAGGAATGATAAGCATTTTGTTATCGCCCTGGAGTATGACAGGACAGATGAATCCATCCGGCTGGGCGTCGGGTTTAACGGCGCGGTGTTCTCACTGCTGATATAAGGTATTGCTGTACGGAGGGATGAATCGTGGAGCTGCTGCGCAAGCTGACCGTCTTCGCTGACGGCAGGCCGGTGACGGGTTTCCGCCATGCCCGGCTCACCGGCCGGGACGCCGTGGGGCTGTACCCGATGCCCTTCACGCTGCGGCTGTGGAACCTGGCGGAATCAGACTGCCATCTGCTGCAGGCGGCAAGAACCCTTTCCGTCCGGCATGAGGGTTCCGTCCTGGCCTCCGGCGACGCGGCGGACGTGCGCCGGATGACCGTTCCGGAGGGGACGCTGACAGAGGTCGTTTTCGCGACGGGCCTGCGCCTGTGGGAAGCCCCGGTCTCCCTGTCCGTGGAGGCCGGGGTTTCCGTTTCGGAAACGGTAAGAAGGATCCTGGAGGCTTCGGGGACGGGGATCACATTGCTGTCCTTTCCCGGGGAGGACCCGCTGCGGATCCGGGGCCAGGCCTTTTCCGGCCGGGCGGCGGAGTGTATCGGGGAGGCACTGTCCGCGGCCGGTGCAAGGGGATACCTGACGGAAGCGGGCCTGTGCGTCGTGCCGGCCTCCGGCCTGCCGGTCAGCATGGAGCTGTCCCCGGCGGACCTGCTGGAGGATCCGGTCAGCGTATGCGGGAACCGGATGCTTTTACGGACGCGGATCATGGGCTGGCCGCTGGGGAAGGTGATCTCCGTAAAACGGAAGGACGGGTCCGCTGGGGGACTCGTCCTGGAAAGGTCTGTGGACGCCGATAACCTGGAAGGGAAGTGGGAAAGTGAGATGCTGGCGGAAAAGGTAGTGTAGGGGTGGTAGCTTCAGGGTTTGATGATCATGGAATAATGATTGGTTAATACTCAAACAATTCACTCAGTGCATAATATATATTATCTCCGTCGCATACGATCATCCAGTGACCACGGCCATATTCAAGCGGGACAATATTAACCGACTCTCCTTCATTGAGCATCCGGATCGGTTCGCCATGATCCATCGGATAACGATACAGTCCTGCTTTATCTGTTCCGGCCTTCACTGTGGCTGGTTTTGTCAGATCCAGGATGGAAAGAGGCATATCCGCAAGAGAAAACTCTTCAATACCAAACTGATAATGTTGCCAAGGTTCAACACTGACCGATTCACGATATGCGCCACCATAAACATCGAGTTCAAAAGTAAAGTTCCGGTCGTAATCCATTACAATTTCCTGATAAATATATCCACTGTCTGCTTTTTTCTGCGGCAGGCTCAGAAAACGGAAATAATTGGGAAATTGAAGGCTGAGATCAAGGCGAAGAGTATAAACTTCATTTTCTTCATCTGCGAAATCAAAGTAGAAATATATAGTATTATCTCCACTGCCAGCATTCTCGTCCATTGAAAAGCTGAACAGTCTGAATCCATCCCGGGCTATTGCTTTGTCACTGATCACATCAATTTCCCAGTTGCTGTTTCTTTTCTGCAAAACGATCAGGTGCGTTTGGCCATTTTTCACAGCGACAATGGAATACTGATCTATCTTTGACAGAAAAGACTTGGAAGATGTATTGGTCTCAGTTTCTCTTGAACTTGGTTGGTAAAGTTTCCATCCCTTGTAGCCGTTTTTTTCCAGTATGGATTTAATTGTTTTGTTGGATAAAGGCGTCAGCCGATCTTTTGTCTCACCGGATGCGAATGCCCCAATACAGCTCAGAATCAGGAATAGAATAAGGAACAGTGAGAATATTCTTTTCAAAGCCGGACACCTCCGCTTATTGCTTCTCATGGAGAGAATAATGCATAGTTAATCATATTACAACAGGTTCATCCTATCACATTTCTCGTTAAAAAGAAAAGCACATAAGGAGGTTCCGCCGTGAGCGAATCCCTGACCCCGCAGGAGGTCCCGGCCCTGAAGCGGGAGATCTTCTCCTCCCTGCACTGCGCCCTGCCGGGTTTCATCGAGTCTTTTGACCCCGCGTCCCAGACAGCTTCCGTCCGTCCGGCGCTGAAGCGGAAGGGGATCCTCCTGCCACTGCTGCGGGATGTGCCCGTGTTCTTCCCGGGCGGGGCGGGAAGCGGCATCACCTGGCCGGTATCCGCCGGGGACGAGTGCCTGCTGGTCTTCGCCGATTTTGATATCGACCGCTGGTTTGAGTCTGGTTCGGCGGAGAATCCCGCTTCGGAGCGGAATCATGCCCTGTCCGACGCTTTCGCCTTTGCGGGCTTCCGCAGCCGGGGGAATGCCCTGGAGGATCTGCCGGAGGCTCCGTCCTTCTTCGGCGTGCATCCGGCGGACGTTTCCCATACCCATGATGACCGGTACTATACCGAATCCGAGACAGATACGCTACTGGCCGGGAAATCGGATACCGGCCATGCCCATGCGGCGGGGGATATCACCTCCGGTACGCTGGCGATTGCCCGGGGCGGCAGCGGACGGGGCAGCACCGGCGCCACCACGGCGATCGCGGATATCGCCACGGCGGCGGACGACTGCGAGATCACCACAGCGCAGTACGCCTGGTGGGGAAAGGCCGCCATGGTGCGGCTCGTGATCAAAAAGACAACCGCGGTTTCCTCGGGCAATACAACGCTCTGCACGCTGGCCTCCGGAAAACGGCCCAAGTATATCGCTTCGGCGGTCTGGGGCTGGAATAAAACCGCCCAGATCACTACGGGCGGCGCGGTGCAGGTGAACGGCGCCATTTCCGCCGGCGCGTCCATAACCATCATGGCTACGTATATTTTGGCGTAGCGGATCTGTCCAAATCTCTGATTTGGGTAACAGATCCCTTGCTACAGGCGTTTTCACGGCCGCTGCCAGTGGCAGAAGCAGGCCGGGGAAACGTTAATAAGTGATTGGCGAGCCGCAGGCGAAGACATGATGATGAGTCAGCGCTTCAGCGCTGGGACGAATCACATACAGAGGAGAACGGCTGCGACGATCGCAAGGAGAGGGAGACATTTATATGATTCATCGTCCTGTTGACGATTCCGGCGATATCCTGCCGGTGCTGGCTTCCGCGAATCTGC
>CAMKEI010000089.1 GCA_946411525.1 uncultured Clostridia bacterium
GCTGGTCCGTGATAATTACCCGTCTGGCCGGACGGCAACTTACCACTTCATCCCTAAACAGACAACAGGTGAATTATACATGACCTGTTTTTCTTTTTCAAGAGGATAAACCGATGTTTTTTAATTTTTTTTTGACATTTTTACTGTTTTTGCCCAGCGCAGACCATCCATATTTCATGCTTTCCCGGTCTTCTTATTATACACTGTTACGGGTGTATCTATCTTTTTTCATTTTTCATGCAGGTCTTCCTGTCTGAAACCGGATTTTTATTTTCCCATTCACTCTATATTGTTGTTTTTCAATGCTTTAACGGTAATTAATAACACACACTTTCATGTGTGTCTATTCCCTGGCTCCGCTTTTTCCATGGAAAAGCGGCCCGGGCAGATGCCCGGGCCGTCTTTACAAGATCTTGAATATTCCGGTGTTTTCAACCACTGTATGTAGGATACTGTGCAGCTCCGGCTGATGGCGCCGCCATCTTGTCAGCGGGAGGTAATATGTGCCGGATGACCCAGCAGTTCGCCCCTGAGAGGCTCCAGGTCGTGTTCTTCCCTGTGGGTCTCGCAGTTGATCCACTTGACCGCGGAAGAATTCTGGGCAATCACCTGGTCGCCGACTTTGTATCTTGCCTTGATCAGTTCGTCCTTGGCGGAGTATATTGCGACATACGTTTTATCTTCGCCGGCTCTGTACGTGATGGTATAATGGTAAAAACGGCCGTTCGTCGGGAAGGAAACATAAATGCTTGCGATGTCACTCCCTTCCGGATACTCGGTTTTGTAGCTCAGAACCCTGTTCTTCTTTTTTCCGATTTCCCAGTTGACATAGCTCTTAGCGCCTTCAATCCCGGTTTCAAAGAAATCTTTTCCTTCCGTGGTACGGGTAGCGTATACCGGTACGCCTGCGCGGGTGTAATCAATCGCGTATTCACCGGTCAGCAGGGTATACGCCCTGTTCGGCCAGCCATGGGAAATAGCGTTCTGCGTGGTATACAGCCAGGCATATCCGCCGTCTTCTGTAACGCCGTATCCGGTACTGGTATATACCGTGGTTTTGTATTCAGCGCTCTCTTCCTCGGTGTAACTCATCCCGCCCAGCTCTTTGGCGGCTTTTTCCGCTTCCTCGTAGGATTGGAAGTAATCACCGATCTTTTTGAACTCGTAATCGCCGATCTGATGATACTCAGTCTGACCGCCTTTTTCCGTGAAATAATACCGATCGTATGTATAGAAAACATAATAGCCTTTAAAGGGCTCATCCTGGATTCTGGCGCCTGCCGCTATGGCGTCCGCGTATTTTTCTTCAAAGTAATGCTCGGCATCCTCCAGGGTCTTCCCGTCCCAGTGATACGAATAGCTGTCAATCCAGTCCTTCCAGCTGTAGTTTACATAGCTGGCGCCAAGCTGGTACTTGTGCCCGTCCTGGGAAACCGTTCCGACGCCGTGGTCCAGGATTACTTCCTCCTTTTCCTCGCCATAGCCCATCCAGTTGGCGTACAGCTTGTCCGTTTCCCCGATCACAGCCACGGAAATAACGCCGTCTGCGGTTTTCGTTCTCACAACCGGGAAAGTGTCCGTCGGCAGTTCTTCGATTTCTACGTCAAAAAGGTTCTCGGGAATCCAGAACGTTGTCCGGTCGTCCGCCAGGGCGGTGCAGCTCATCAGAATCAATACGAGCACAAGGAATAAGGCGAGCAGTTTTCTCATGATAAAACCTCCTGAACAAATATCAGAAATGAAAGTGTTTCCGTTCTGGTAAAAATATACAGCATTTCCTGTTTTTATGTCAACTTTCCGTCACGCATTTCCGAAACATCGCGGTCCAGCCTGTCAAATTCATCATACAGCAGTTCGATTTCCTGCTTCAGCCTGTTGTACCGCCTGGTTTTTTCAGCAGCCTGTTCCGCGTCTTTCCAGGTTTCAGGGTCCGCCAGTTCCTTCTCCAGTCTGCCGGTCTCCTCTTCTGCCCGGTTGATTGCCTGTTCTGTCGTCTTCAGTCTGTCCTTCAGTTCTTTCGCTTTTCTTTCCGCCTCACGGCTCCGGCGTTTTTCCTTGTCCAGCGCGGTGCGGGTCTGCTGCGGAACGTTTCCGTCCGGTTCCTGGTCCCGGCTGATTTTCGCGAAATAACTGTCATAGTTTCCGAGATATTCTTTGATTTCCTGCCCGTCCAGCACCCATACCCGGTCCGCGAACCGGTTGATAAAGTACCGGTCGTGGCTCACCGCGATGATTGTGCCCGGAAAACCGCTCAGCGCGTCCTCCAGAACTTCCCTGCTGTCCATGTCCAGATGGTTCGTCGGTTCGTCCAGCAGCAGCACATTGTCCTTGCGGAGCATCAGCTCTGTCAGCGCTACACGGCCCTTTTCTCCGCCGCTCAGCGTACTGATCGGAGCAAACACATCGTCGCCTGTGAACAGGAACAGCCCCAGCGCGCCGCGTACCTCATACTGTTCCATACGCGGAAACCGGTCCCATACCTCGTCCAGCACTGTCTTCCGTTCCTGCAGTCCAGCCTGATGCTGATCGTAGTATCCCAGATCCACACCGGTACCCCAGCGGATACTGCCTGAATCCGGCTTTTCCTCCCCCGTCAGGCACTTCAGCAGCGTGCTCTTGCCCGTTCCGTTGTCACCGATCAGTGCGATCCGGTCCCCGGCGCGTACATGCATTTTCAGGTCCCGGAACAGCACGCGCTCCCCGAAGCCCTTGCTCAGCCCCTCGGTAATCAGCACGTCGTCACCTGTGCGCCGCCGCGTTTCAAAACGGAAACGGACGCTCCCCTCCTCCTGGGGTTTTTCCAGCCGTTCGATCTTCTCAAGCCGCTTTTCCCTGCTTTCCGCGGCTTTGATGCTCTTTTCGCGGTTAAACCGCTTATAGGTGGCGATAATCGCCTCTTCCCGGGCGATCTCCTTCTGCTGCAGCTGCCATGCCTTCATGCGGATCTCATAGACCGCCGTCCGCTTTTCAAGGTACTCCGTATAGTTGCCGTCGTAGGTCTCCACATTGCCCATCAGCAGCTCCGCCATCCGGCCGCATACCCGGTCCAGGAAATAACGGTCATGGCTGATCACGATGACTGCGCCGCGGAAGGAGGCCAGATAATCTTCAAGCCAGGCAATACTCTTCAGATCCAGATGATTGGTCGGCTCGTCAAGCAGGAGCAGATCCGGTTCCGTCAGCAGCAGCCGTCCCAGGCACAGCCGCGTGCGCTCTCCGCCGGAGAGCAGGCCGGTCTTCATATCCTGGAACTCCCGGAGCTTCAGGCCCGCCAGCACCCCCTGCACGGAAGATCGCCAGCCGTATCCGTTATTGCGCTCGAATTCATTCGTCAGCGCGTCGTATTTCCCTCCAAGGATCCTGAGCGTATCCGGATCCGTGCCGGACACGGCCATTTCCTGCTCCAGCGCGCGCATCTCCGCTTCCATGCGCCGTTGAGGCTCAAAGACGTTCTCCAGCGTCTCCAGCACCGTCTCTTCCCCTGTCAGGGCGCCCTGCTGGGCCAGATATCCGATGCGCAGGCCCTTCTGCATGTTCATGCTGCCGGCGTCCGCAGACTCCTCTCCGGCGATAATCTTCATCAGGGTGCTTTTGCCGCTCCCGTTTACCCCGACCATGCCCATGCGCTCACCCTCCTGAAGGGTAAAGGAAACAGACTTCAGCACCTCATGGGTGCCGAAGCTCTTCTTCACTTCCTGAAGGGCCAGTATGATCATGCCTTTATATTCTCTCTTTCAGTATATACACGCTGCCGACTTCATCCCGCAGCGCCACCTGCAGCCGGACGTCCTCATCCGGCCGGATCCCTTCTCGGACCAGCATTTCCGTGGAAACCCGCCGCGCCAGCGTCGGCGTATTGTTTTCTCCGCTCAGATGGCCGAGAATCACATCGGCTGTACCCGCGTGAATCAGCCTCAGCAGCGCCGCAGAACATGCTTCGTTGCTCAGATGTCCGTGATCGCCGAGGATCCGCGCCTTCAGCGCCGTGCTGTACTTCGGATTCGCCCGGAGCATATCCGGATCGTGGTTGCTCTCCAGCAGGACCAGGGTGCTGCCCGCCACGTTCGCATATACGTCCTCTGAAAAACAGCCCAGGTCCGTTGCAGTGGAAATGCTCATGCTCCCTCCGTACAGCCGGAAGCCGACCGGATCGGCTGCGTCATGGGGAATGGAAAAAGGCACAACGCCGATATCGCCCAGCCAGAAGTCCTTCCCCGCTTCTATCTCCCGCACCGTGTCCGGCGGAATCTTTCCGATCTTGTCACTCATCGCCCACCAGGTCTCCCGGGTGGCGTAGAGCGGCAGATGATACTTCCGCGCCAGCACGCCGGCGCCGGAAATATGATCGCTGTGTTCGTGGGTAATCAGCACGCCGCTGACAGACCGGATGTCCGCGCCGATGGAAGCCAGTGCGTCTTCGATCGTCTTCCCGGATTTTCCCGCGTCGATCAGCAGTCTCGTTTCCCCGTACTGGCAGTACAGTGAGTTCCCGCTCGAACCGGAATAAAGGGGGCAGAAATACATATCCATGGATGTATTCATTCCCCCTTTCCTGCTGAATTGCGGACCTGACAGCCCGGCTGTCAGAGATCCAGGTGTTTTGCCACGCGTTCGTTTTCCGGCGGCGGCGTCATATAGTCCGGTCCGAAGAGAATCGTCAGCACCTCGTCGTACCGCTTCGGAATCAGGCATTCGACATCCTCGAACGGTACGCGGATTTTCTCCGAAAACTGTTCCGGATGCCATACATGCGTCATCAGTTCAAAAGCGCCGTTCGACATGTGCAGGTCGTTTCCGGTCTTTATTGCGGTGGACACCTTCTCATAGCGCTTCGCTTTCCACGCGTAGGTGAACGGAAGCCCGAGCAGGTGGGTCGTTCTCAGCAGAATCCGGTTTTTCAGCTCGAACCGGCTGTAATCCACGTTTTTCTTCATCATTCCCTGCAGCAGGTGCAGGTGCAGCAGGTGCAGTTTCCGGCGCAGCCCTTCAGGCGGAAGCGGATCCAGGATAAAAAAATCGGTGAAGGCGGCCGCCTTCTCCGGATCCCGGTTCATCACCCGGGG
>CAMKEI010000090.1 GCA_946411525.1 uncultured Clostridia bacterium
CCGCCGATATCGGCGTGGCCGGCAAGGATATCCTGCTGGAGTACCGGCCGGACGTATATGAACTTCTTGACCTGAATGTGGGAAAGTGCCGGATGGCTGTCGCGGCGCCGGCAGGATTCAAGGATGATATGAACCGGACGCTTCGGGTGGCGACAAAGTTTTCCCGCATCGCCCGTGATTACTATACTTCGATTGGAAGGGATATTGACATCATCCATCTGAACGGTTCCATCGAAATCGCACCGATTCTCGGACTGTCGGATGTAATCGTTGATATCGTTGAAACGGGAACAACCCTGAGGGAAAACAATCTTTCAGTAATAGAGGAGATCGTTCCGATTTCCGCCCGGCTGATTGCCAATAAATCAGGATTCAAATTCCGGACAGCGCAGATTGAAAAGCTGACGGAGGGACTAAGAAAGGAAGTGCAGGAAGCATGATCCGCATTATGAAATACGGCGAGGTTTCCAATGAGGAGATTTTCGCACGCTCCATGCCCACGATGAACGTGACTGATAAGGTAACGGAAATTATCCGAAACGTACGGGAACGGGGAGACGCCGCAGTCAGGGAATATACGGAAAAATATGACAGGGTGAAGACGGACAGCCTTCTGGTGACAGAAGAAGAGATGGAAGAGGCGCTGGCACAGACTGATCCGGAGTTCATGGCTGTCCTTGAAAAGGCCGCAGCCAATATCCGGAAGTTCCACAGCCGGCAGGTGCGGAATTCTTTTATCATCAATGACGAACCCGGCGTGATCATGGGGCAGAAGGTGATTCCGGTGGACCGGGCAGGCATATACGTGCCAGGCGGTACGGCACCGCTTTCCTCCACGGTCCTGATGGATGTGATCCCTGCGAAGATCGCTGGGGTAAAGGAAGTAATCCTGACCACACCGCCCGGAAAGGACGGAAAGATCGATCCGGCGATTCTGGCCGCAGCGAAAGTTGCCGGCGCCGACCGGATTGTGAAAGCAGGAGGCGCACAGGCTGTCGCCGCGCTGGCATACGGTACGGAGTCCGTCCCGAAGGCAGATAAAATTGTCGGACCGGGGAACGCTTATGTGGCGGAAGCGAAGCGCCAGGTATACGGCGCTGTCGCCATCGATATGATCGCCGGGCCCAGCGAGATCCTTGTAGCGGCGGACGGCAAGTCCAATCCGGCATACCTGGCGGCGGACCTGCTGAGCCAGGCAGAGCACGATACAGTCGCCAGCGCGGTCCTTGTGACCGACTCCATGGAACTTGCGGAGCAGGTGAGGGATGAGCTGGAAAAGCAGATCCCGATGCTGGACCGGGCTCAGATTGCCCGCATATCCATCGACAATAACGGCAAAATTATCGTTGCGGAGAATCTGAAGACCGTGATCGACATCGCCAACGAAATCGCACCGGAACACCTGGAACTATGCGTTGACAATCCGTTTGACTGGCTGGACAGCATCCGGCACGCGGGATCCGTATTCCTCGGGCGGAACTGCCCGGAGGCGCTGGGCGATTATCTGGCCGGACCCAATCATACCTTGCCGACGCAGGGAACTGCAAAGTTCTCGAGTCCGCTTTCTGTGGATGACTTTGTCAAGAAAACGCAGTATACTTATTTCACGCGGGACGCGCTGGCAGCAGTGGCGCAGGATGTGGCCGCCTTCGCCAGAAAAGAAGGACTGACCGGACATGCGCGCAGCGCACTGATCCGGACGGAAGCATAACTCGGAGTACCAAAACGCATTTCCAGCAATTAAGCTTTGGATGACGGAAATAACAGACAAGTGAAATATCAGGCTGATGCAAGAGAGGAAGAATGCAGGATGAGCCGGTTCTTTTCAGAGAAATACAGGGAACTGGAACCCTATGTGCCAGGAGAGCAGCCGCAGAAACAGCAGCAGATTATCAAGCTGAACACCAATGAAAACCCATATCCGCCGCATCCGGAAGTCACGGAGGCTGTCGCGGCTGAAAGCAGGCTGCTGCATCTCTATTCCGATACGGACAGCAGGGACCTGCGGAATATGCTGGCCGGATTGCTGGATGTGTCCGCGGACGAGCTGATCATGACCAACGGCTCCGACGAGATCCTGAATTTTGCCTTTATGGCTTTCTGTGACCGGCATACACCGGCGGTATTTCCGGATATCACCTATGGCTTTTATCCTGTATTCGCGACAATAGACCAGGTGCCGTACAGGGAAATCCCGGTCAGGGATGACCTGAGCATTGAGCCGGAAGATTTTTATCAAAGCGGGGGTACGGTTTTCCTGGCCAATCCCAATGCGCCTACATCTCTGGCACTGCAAAGGGAGACAATTGAGGAGATCCTGAAACACAATTCCGGCAATGTTGTGGTCGTGGACGAGGCATATGTAGACTTCGGCGCTGAGAGCGCACTTCCACTGATCCGGAAATATGACAACCTGCTGGTTACCCGAACTTTTTCAAAATCACGCTCCATGGCCGGCGCACGGCTGGGCTTCGGAATCGGGAATCCCGATCTGATCGGGGATCTGAACGCTGTCCGGAATTCCACCAATCCCTATAATGTGAACCGCCTGACTTCGGCAGCCGGGGTCGCCTGCCTGCAGTACGACGATTACAATATGAAGAACTGCGGTATGATTATGGAAACCCGGGCAAGCTACGGACGGAAACTCCGCGATATGGGCTTTGAAATGCCGGAATCCAGAACCAATTTTTTCTTTGCACGCCATCCGTCGATCTCCGGCAGAGATCTGTATCTGGCACTGAAGGAGAGAGGGATCCTGGTGCGCCACTTTGACCAAGAACGCATACGGGATTATAACCGGATTACCGTCGGTACGCCGGAACAGATGGAAATCCTGATTGAGAATATCAGGCAGATTCTTGATGAAAAGAAAGAAGGATGAGCTGATGAGACAGGCTGAAGTGAACCGCACGACCGGCGAAACGGATATCCGGGTTGCCCTGACGCTGGAAGGAACCGGGAAGAGCAGTATCGATACAGGCGTCGGTTTCCTGGATCACATGCTGACGCTGTTTGCCCGCCACGGCCGCTTCGATCTGGAGGTGTCCTGCAAGGGGGACACATATGTGGACGACCATCACTCCGTGGAAGATATCGGCATCGCCCTGGGAAAGGCTTTTGAGCAGGCCCTGGGAGATAAAAAAGGCGTGACCCGCTACGGCAGTACGATCCTGCCGATGGACGAGAGCCTGATTCTGAGTGCCGCGGATCTGTCCGGCCGCGGCCTGCTGGTCTATGATCTTGCGATCCCTGCGGAGAAGGTCGGATCATTCGATACGGAACTGACGGAAGAATTCTTCCGGGCACTGGCCCACAACGCCGGCGCCACGCTGCACATCCGGCAGCTGGCCGGCGGGAACAGCCATCACATCATTGAAGGCGCTTTCAAGAGCGTTGCCCGCAGCCTGCGGACCGCGGCGGCAATCGACCCTGCCTGTGCGGAGGAAATCCCCTCCACGAAAGGAGTCCTGTGATGATCGCGATTATCGACTATGGGGTGGGGAACCTGTTTTCCCTCCAGTCCTCCTTTGCTGCAATCGGCCAGGAAGCGGTTGTGACGCGCAATACCGAGGAGATCCGCCGGGCGGACCGTCTGATCCTGCCCGGCGTCGGCGCATTTCAGGATGCAGCGGAAAAGCTGCGTCTTTCCGGCATGGACCGGGGAGTAAAAGAAGAAACAGCAAAGGGGAAACCGCTGCTGGGGATCTGCCTGGGGATGCAGATGCTGTTTGAACGCAGCCATGAATACGGCGTTCACGAAGGACTGGGACTGCTGAAGGGTGAAATCCGCCCGATTGCGGAGAGGATTCCGGCGGGGCTCAAGATCCCCCAGATGGGCTGGAACAGTCTGAAGATCGTGAAGGATTCTCCGCTGCTGAAGTACGCAAAAGAAGGAGAATATGTCTACTTTGTCCATTCCTACAGCGCGGTGGACTGCGACGACAGCCTGCTGGCCGTGACTGAATACGGTGCGGATCTGACCGCCTGCGTGGGCAAAGGCAACGTGTTCGGTTGCCAGTTTCATCCGGAAAAGAGCGGGGAGGTCGGACTGCGGATCCTGAAAGCCTTCTGTGAGGAGGTTTCCGCTTCATGATTATCTTTCCCGCGATCGACTTATATAAAGGCAAAGCAGTCCGTCTGTATAAGGGCGATTACGCACAGATGACGGTTTACAGCGAGCATCCGGAAGAAATCGCCCTGGACTTTGCAGCCAAAGGCGCGACACATGCGCACCTGGTGGATCTGGAAGGCGCAAGGAGCGGCACGACGCCGAACCTGGATACGGTGCTGAAACTGAAGGAAGCGAGCGGCCTTTTCTGCGAGATCGGCGGCGGTATCCGTAGCATGGAGACTGTGAGGACCTATCTGAACGCCGGGCTGGACCGGGTGATCCTGGGAACGGCGGCGGTGGAGGATCCCTTTTTCCTGCGGACGGCGGTGGACTGTTACGGGGAGCGGATTGCCGTGGGCGTGGATGTACGGGACGGTTTTGTGGCCGTGAAGGGCTGGACGGAGAAGTCTGCCCTGCGCTTTATGGATTTCTGCAAAGAGATGGAACGCATTGGCGTGAAAACGCTGATCTGCACGGATATCTCCCGGGACGGCGCCATGCGCGGCACAAACAGGGAGATGTACCGGCAGCTTTCGGAGACGCTGGACCTGCAGATTACCGCTTCGGGCGGCGTGTCCACGCTGGAGGATATCAGGAGCCTGCGAAAGATGAACCTGTACGGCGCGATCATCGGCAAGGCGTACTACACCGGGGATATCGACCTGAAAAAAGCGATTGAGGTATGCAAATGATCACAAAGCGCATCATTCCCTGCCTGGACGTGAAGGACGGACGGGTGGTCAAGGGGGTCAATTTCCAGAAACTCGGCGACGTGGCTTCCCCGGTGGA
>CAMKEI010000091.1 GCA_946411525.1 uncultured Clostridia bacterium
GCAGCAGGCCGACGGCCCCCTCAAAGGTGCCCGCCGGACAGATATACTTGCAGAAACCCGGCAGGATAACCCCTTTTCCGATGCCCCAGATGAGCGGAATGGCGACGACGAACACCGCCAGGAAAACATATTTCAGGTATGCAAGATTCCGGGTGATCTGGCTCTTCCGGATTTTTCGGGTCGGGATCCTGTGCAGCAGTTCCTGGATCAGGCCCAGGGGGCAAATCCAGCCGCAGACGGTGCGGCCCAGGATGACGCCGAACAGCGCCAGGATGCCCATCACATACCAGGGAGCGGTATGCCCGGCGGCGTTCAGCGCGTTCTGCAGGGAACCCAGGGGGCAGCTGGCAACGGCGCCGGGACAAGAATAGCAGTTGAATCCCGGCACACAAAGGGCCTTCAGGTTTCCGGAATAGATATGACCGTCAATGAACCCCTTTATATTTGCGTTGTACAGCAAGGCGGCATACAGCTGGACAAGGCGGCGGGTACACGGACGGGAGACTGTCTTAACCAAGGCCGACACACTCCGTACAGATGGCGGCACCTTTGGCCAGTACGTCCTCCAGACCGCCGTTGATGATTCCGATCACGATCAGGATCAGCGCGATTACCAGCACCGCCGTTCGTAGAGTCAGCGTTTTCTGATCTGCTTGCTGGTGTACCGCCTTTTCCCGGATACTGCCGAGATCCCGCAGCGTTTTTTCATCCTTCAGGGGCTTTTCCGCGTTTCCATCCCGGATCCCCAGGATTACCCCGGCGATTGTCAGACCGACCGCACAGAACAATAGCGGCAGGACGGGCAGCAGCTTCGCAGCAACCCGCTCCCGGGTAAACATATAGTAGAAGAGGTCGCCTTCGGCCTGCTTTGCCGCGCCATCCAGGTACAGGTTCAGCGCGCCTGCTGCCAGCAGAGCGGCGATTACCGCGCACAGCGCCGCCTGGACGGTCATGAACAATTTTTCCCGCGTCATATTCAGTCACCTTTTCTTTCGATTTCACACAGGATGAAGCCAGGAAAATCATAGCAGAGAAACCGCTGCCTTCGATAGTAATGCCCGGATGATCTGTTTTTGGGGGACAATATTCAGGTTCCCGATCACAAAAAAGGCCATCAGCGCGCCAATCATTCCCTGGACGATGTTATTTTCCTTTTTTAATTCTGCCGCGCAGAGCGTCAACGTACAGAGGATATGAAGCACATTGATGGCCACGGCTGTGCAGCTTCAGGCAACGGTGTTCATCACAGCATTGGCAATCCACAGCCTGCCGGCCGCAACCGCTGACCATATGAGCATATCATCCCGCTGAAATCCCTTCTTGAATAACTTCTGCATACTGTTTCCCTCCTATATATGTTTGAGCAGGATAAAGAAAGACATTGCCATCCTCCGGTCCGAAGCAAATCAGAGCCGGCGGAAAGCATCTGCAGAAAACGGTTTGTCTCGTATATATTATATCACAGATCGGCGGAAAAGACTAAAAAAGAGGACGTGATCCGACCATTTGACAGGCCGATGGGCGAAGACGGCTCCATCGCCGTTCTGAAGGGCAACCTGGCACCTGAAGGCGCGATAATCAAGCACACCGCCTGTCCCAGGGAAATGTTCGAAGCAACCCTTGTTGCCCGTCCGTTTGACAGCGAGGAGGAATGCATCGACGCCGTGCTGCATCACAGGGTGGAACCCGGTGACGCCGTGTTCATCCGGTATGAAGGGCCCAAGGGCAGCGGAATGCCGGAGATGTTTTACACTTCGGAGGCAATTTCTTCTGATAAAGATCTGGGCAGATCCATTGCGCTCATCACTGATGGGCGGTTCTCGGGAGCTTCCACCGGCCAGGTGATCGGGCACTGCAGTCCGGAGGCCCAGGCGGGCGGTCCGATCGCGCTGGTGGAAGAGGGGGATCTGATCCGCCTGAGCGTTCCGGATCGCCGGTTGGATATCGTGGGAATAGCCGGAAAACCGATGCCGGATGAAGAAATCCGGAAAGTGCTGGAACAAAGAAAGAAAAACTGGCATCCAAAGCCGGTCAGATATGTTTCCGGCGTCCTGCGGCTTTTTTCCGAACTGGCGGCTTCGCCGATGAAAGGGGCATACCTGGAATATGATTCTCTGAATTTGGAGAAAAACATATCAATGAATAGTAACGGCAAAAAACAGATGAGATATTCAGATAACAGAGACGATGAAAAATCTTCAGAAAATCGGCATTGTGCCGGTTGTGGTGCTTGAGAACGCGGAGGACGCGCTGCCGCTGGCGGAACGGCTGGTGAAGGGCGGTCTGCCCTGCAAGGAGGTAACCTTCCGCACGGCTGCGGCGGAGGAATCGATCCGGAGAATGGCAAAAACCTTTCCGGAGATGAGAGTGAACAAAGCACGGATCGAAAGAATAGCCATCTGCTATTCTTTTCGGTGTTCCTTTTCTGGTTTTCGGTGTATACCTACCCGTCCTTTCTGTCGACTTATGCTGTGGACGGGCTGGGCGCCACAAAGGTCATGGCCGGCATGATCGTAGGAAGTTACGGCCTTATGCAGATGGTGCTGCGTATTCCCCTGGGCATTGCATCCGACCTGCTAAAAAAGCGAAAGCTGTTCGTAATGATCGGCTTCGGGCTTTCGATCGCTGCATGCTCCGGGCTTTCGGTTGTTGCGCTGTGCGCCGGGGGGCGAAAGCGTGCCGGAGTGGCTTGCTGCGGCAGCGCTGCTGTTCCGGGGAATACCGGGTATGACCGCTGCAACTTGGGTCAATTTCACCGTGCTCTATTCATCAAGCTGTCAGGGCGGTCAGGTGGCGGCCGCTATGAGCCGCATTGTTGTGCCGCAGTGCGGTTCCCAGATCATCGCGATGCTGCTTGGCGCGCAGCTGGCAGACAGACTGGGAGAGCTGTACGCATTTCTGCTTGCCGCGGCCGCGGGCATCGCAGGACTGATCGTGATGTCGATGGTGCGTGAGCGGCCCCCTGCCGGCGCGCCGGTTACACTCAAAAGTTTTGCCGCCGTGGCAAAGAACCGGCAGCTTATTATCGGCACGCTGCTTGCGACGATAATAAGCTGGTCGTGTGGGCTACGGTGTGGCAGGAGGACGGGAACTGATCACGCCCTCCTACCCGATTTACAGCTCTGAGGGGTTGCTTATCTTTCAGGGATCAGTTGGCCGGAATGAATTCCAGGGCGCTCAGGAAGGCAATTCCTGCCTGGATCTGCTCATCCGTCAGATTCTGATCCGCGGCATTCGGATTCGGGGAAAGAACGAATTCCACAGAGTATCCCTTATACAGGGAGAGGATGCTGACGAAGTCTTCGTCACTGCCTGTTTCCCTGGCGATCAGCAGTTTTGTACCGGCGGCCGTTTCCGCTTCGGAGAACTCCACTTCGTTCATATCGGTGAAGGATGCTTTCAGCGTATCAATCTCTTCAGCACTCAGGTCGTTCATCCGCTCAACGTCCGCGAACATTTCATCGAAGGCAATGGTCAGCAGCATCTGCGGACGGCTCACGTCCTCTGTGATCAGGGCGGCGATAATCCTGGAATTCCGGGCGGAGATCACCTGAAGCTTGTATCCTTCGGGAACCTTTCCCTGAAGCATGAATTCCCCGTTCACGTTCAGTGTGCCGATCCGGGTTTCTTCATCCACAACAGGCTGCTCAACAGGCACGATTTTCAGGAAGTCCTTGCGGATATAGCCGCTGTTCCCGGTGGCGGGATCCATGACATGATACCAGTTGGTGGTTTCCGCAAAGGCAGTCAGCGGCGCGCCGTCCGGGCAGGTCTGAACGCGTCCGGTTACCTTGGAAGGATAGATCCGCATGTTCACCCATCCGGACGACCGGCTTGCCTGCGCCTGCATGGCGGTCTGGGGAATGCTGACCTCACTCCGGAGTTCTGCGTACATCTGTTCGGTTTCCGGATCAGGAACGGGTTCGGGCTGAGGTGTGGGCTTGGGGCCCGGCGCATACCACTGCAGGAAACGGCTCTGCACCCAGGCCGGACCGCCCAGGTAGGCGATTTTAGCCCAGCCGCCCTCGAAGCCGGTCACATGGACTTCAGCGCCGTATTGCAGCTGGCCGATGATGTTGTCCCCGGTTTCAGGCGAACTTCGCACGTTCAGGGTCTTTCCGTTTTCTGTATACACAAACATGGTTCCGAGGCCAAGGTCGCCTCCCTCTGCGGACGCAAAGGGAACTGTCAGAGTCAGCATCAGGGCGGCTGCCGCCAGGATTGAAATCAACTTCTTCATAACAATCATCCCTTCAATCGTTGCTATCCTGTTCGGATGCACTGATTCATACGCAGCTTTTCGTCCGGCGGCAGTAAGTATGTTATTTTTTTAGATTTTCAGATTTTTTATGAGAATACGCCGGTACGGCATGTGAAGACTTCGGATGCTAAGTTGATTCTCATCAAACTTCAAAACGATGGGCGGCGGCACAGTAAAATATCTGCATTTCATCGGCTGACGTTGTTCAGCCGTTTTTTTGTTGCCCGTGATGGGCTCAATATGGTATTCTACAAAAAGATCAGGGCACGGGTTCCGAGTAGTAATTTCGAGCGATTTTACTACTTTTCTACTACTTTTGGCGGACTCGGTCTGCCGCCTTAATCCGCAACAGATTTGATAATGAAAAGCGGTAAATGAGGGAAGAGACATATGGGGGAAGAGAACTGCCGGGAA
>CAMKEI010000092.1 GCA_946411525.1 uncultured Clostridia bacterium
TTCTCCCGGCTGGAGCGGGACAAGATGACGCAGGTGGGCCGAGACCCGGAAACCTTCCTGAACAAGGGCATCCGCCTGCACTGCGACAAGCTGATCGACCGGAACGTGTACCGGGGCTTTGCGAAGGTCTCCTCCACCGGCCTGTGCAACAGCCCGGCGATCAGCCGTGCTTCCGCCGCGCCGCACACTTCCGGCGGCACGGACACCCGGTGGCAGGACAAGACCGCGGATGAGATCCTGGACGATATCAACAGCGCCATCTCCGCCCTCTGGCGGGACAACGACTGCTCCTCCGACGCGCTGCCGAACCATATCCTGATTCCCGTGGAGCAGTTCGGCATGCTGGTGACCCGCAAGGTGTCCGACGATTCCGAGCGGTCCATCCTGACCTATGTGCTGGAGAACAACCTTACCGCCCAGCAGGGCGGGGAGCTGACGATTTCGCCCTGCAAGTGGTGCTCGGGCGCCGGCAGCAATGCCAGCGACCGCATGGTGGTCTACATGAACCGGGTGGACCGCATCTGCTTCAACCTGACCCAGCCCCTGCGCCGCATGGACACGGAGTATTCCGAGATGCGCATCAAGATCCCCTACATCGCGCAGTTCAGCGAAGTCAGATTTCTGTATCCTTCAACCGTACGTTATCTTGACGGGATCTGATTTGAGAAAGGAGCATGCTTTCAATGCTGATATTATCCCGCGTATGCGTCGATTTTCATAACCACAGGGGGGAGACCGTCCACCGCGTCACCCCCGCCAACCGCCTGGTGTTCCACGAGGCCCCGGAAACCATCCGGGAGGATCCGCTCTTCCAGATGCTGATCAACGAAGGCTCGCTGGAGGCGGCGGTCACCCAGGTGCGGAAGAAGGAGCTGGAGGCCGATCCCATGGAAGGATCGGACGCCTCGGGCCGGAAACGGACCGCGGCGAAAAAGGCCGCGGTGGAGCCGGACCCTTGACATCCCGGCCCGGCACTGGTAAAATATTCCTCAGGCAAGAGGGAGTAGCTTGTGCGCTCCGGCGCATGACATGTTTCCGTCATCACGGGAGAGATCCCCGGAATATGTTCTGAGAAGCGAGACTTTGGCCGCACATCATACGGTGCGGGAAAAGTCTTTTTTTCTGCACTTCAGGCAAAAGCAGGAGGGAACATGGTTTTTCTGAACATCCTGATCCTCGTCGCCGGTTTCGCCGCGCTGATCAAAGGCGCGGACCTGTTTGTCGACGGCAGCGCCTCCCTGGCGCGGATCTTCCGGGTGCCCGCGATGATCGTCGGCCTGACGATCGTGGCGATGGGTACCAGCGCCCCGGAACTGGCGGTCAGCACGGTGGCGGCGATCGAGGGTTCCAACGAGATCGCCTTCAGCAACGTGGTTGGCTCCAATATCTTCAACATCCTGATGGTGCTGGGCGTCTGCGCGGCCGTGCGCCCCATTCCGGTGGACGAAAAGGTCCTGCGAAAGGACTTTACGGTGGTGACGGTCCCGACCCTGGCGGTGTTCCTGCTGATGGGCGGACTGAGGCTCTTCGGCGGCGAACTGCTCCGCATGGACATGAACGCCGTGGCCGGCACCGTGACCCGGCCCATCGCCCTGACGCTGCTGGCGGTATTCATCGGGTACATCTGGCTGCTGACGCGGCAGGCGAAAAAAAGCCGCCGCAAAGAGGAAGACAGCTTCGGCTTCAAGTACACAAAGGGCAAATGCGCCCTGCTGATCCTGACCGGCGCCGCGCTGATCGTGGCGGGCGGCCAGGCGGTGGTCTACAGCGCCAAGGAAATCGCCCGGGCGCTGGGCATGACCGAGACCCTGATCGCGCTGACGGTGGTTTCCGTGGGTACGTCCCTGCCGGAGCTGGTTACCTCCCTGGTGGCGGCGAAGAAGGAGGAGACGGACCTGGCCGTCGGAAACGTGATCGGCTCGAACATCTTCAACATGATGATGATCCTCGGCGTCTCCGCGTCCATCCATCCGGTGACGGTGAACGTCGCCTCCGTCTGGGACCTGCTGATCCTGCTGGTCATCACGGGCATCACGTGGATCCTCGCCCGGGTGGGCCGGCAGGTCAACCGCGCGGAAGGCTTCCTCATGATCGCGGTGTACGCGGCGGTGGTCGCCTTCGCCATCATCCGGTAAACAAGACAAAAAACATCAATAAAACCCGGGCTGCAGCAGCCCGGGTTTTCATATGCGCTCCGGCGTCCGCGATGACGCCGCGGCGGTTCAGCCGTCTTCCTTTTCATGGTCAGCGGACGGCGAATCGAAGAAGTGCCTGTCGATCCGGTCCGTGTACGCGTTCGCAGGATCGTCCGGGTCATAGTATACGGGAATCTTCTGGCCGACGAAAGCCTTTTTGCCGAATCTCCGCCAGGTGATTTTCGCAATGACGGTGCGGGTTTCGTACACCGTTCCGCCGACTTCGTACTGCACGCGGGCGTGGTAATCGGTGACGGCGTCCTCGTCCATGTCCAGGTGGGTTTCGCCGAGGATCTGCAGGATGACGCCTTCCGTTTCGGCGGTGGCGCTGTTCCGGAGCCGGCTGCGGCGGGCGGAGGAAATGATCTTCCGGCTGAAAGCGGCCACCGCGATGCCGGCCAGGATCACGAAGGAGATCCAGGTATCCCGGGTCACATTGCGGATCTCGATATCCCGGATGGCCTGATACAGAATGAAGAATGATATCACGCCGATGATGATCCAGAGCCCGACGGCGATGACGCGCCCCGGCCTGGAACGGCGGGACGCGAACCAGAAGCTCAGCAGGTACAGGAAAGCAATCGCCAGGCAGCCGGCGATGATCGCCAGGGTTGAGGCCGCCGGCTCGGAATGGGGCAGCGCCTCATACGCGATGACCGTCACGGCCAGCAGCCAGAACACGCCGATTGCGAACACCAGCAGCGTGGGCCGCTTCCGGCGGAGGACGGTATAGGCAAGCCAGTTGAGGCCGACGGCGGCCAGCGCCGCCAGCGGGATCAGGAAGGCCGCCGCTTCGGAGCCGCGGACGGCATTGCCGACGGGCTTCGCAAGGAGCAGGAGGCACAGAAGCGGAAAAAGCGCGTACAGGCACAGGGCCTTCAGGATCCGGACCTGCTTAAGGGTCTTCCGGTCACGGGGCGTATCCTGTCCGTTCATAACCGGCCTCCTTCCTCTCCGGCCGACGGGACCGGCCGGTATTTCACCGGAGGCATCATACCATATCGCTGATCGTTTGACAAACGGATCCGGCACGGAAAAACTCCCTCTACCTGCATAGAGGGAGAAAGAGGATGGATATGAAGAAATTTCCCTGGTACCTAATCTATACCATACTGTACGGGTTTTGTCCAGTATAAATCGTACAAATTGCAAAAAAGCCGCGGATCTGCAAGATCCGCGGGAATTGCGCTGCCGGGTCTTCAGTCCTCAGACACCCGTTAAGCCTGTCTGCCGGACCCGGGACTGACTTCACTCAGCGGAGGAGGCGCCGGCCCAGATTTCATCAACCAGCGCTTTCAGTTCTTCAGACGTAAGGACGTCCGGGAAACCGTACCTGATGAATTTAATCGCGGATTTCGGTTTCATTCCCTCATTCCGGGCGGAGATCAGGTTCAATCGGATCAGTTCACGGATTCTTTCGTCGCCGGTCATGTCAGCGGTCCCTGCGCCGCCTACAGCCTTTTCAAGTGTTTCCAGGTTCTTTTCTTCATTCATTTTGTTCATTGCTTTTATCCTTTCCGCAGCTGTGCTGCCGTCTGATTGCTTTCGTATGGCCGCTTCCTGCCGGGATCAGGTGAAATCCTTCCGGAGGCAGAAGAAGTCCAGGACGACCATCAGGGCCATGAAGATCCAGGTGCCCGGATCCAGGAACGTGTCCAGGATCGGCTCGCCGTTGACCAGGCTGCTGAACAGGACGTAGGCACCGGCGAGGACCAGCGACAGGGCCAGGAACGGGAGTTTCTTTTTCAGGGCTTTCGTCATGATAAACACCTCATTTGGTTCATTCATATCCGGCCGTCACCGGCCTTCCGTCTGTTTATACGGATCACATGACCGCCCTGGCAGTTTCATCGGTTCCGGGTCAACCGAAAGGGAACGATTCCCTGCGGAGCGTCACGGCCGGATTGCGGATAACGGCGATTAAGAATTATGAATTCTGAATTATGAATCAGAAGGGAGGTTGATCCATGACCGCGTCTGAATTCACCGCCTTCTATCCCCAGTTTGCCGGCTTCACGCCCGCTGTTGTGCTTTTTGAGTATATCCGGCAGGCAAACGCCCGTTTCTCTTCCTTCACGGCGGAGGACGCGGAGGAAGCCCGACGGCTGTATACGGCCCATAAGCTGACGATGTATGCCCGGGTCGCGCTGCCGGAAGGAACGCATACGTCAAAGGCCGCGATCGCCGCGGCGGGCGAAGCCCGGCAGAAAATCACCAGCAAAAAAGTAGGGGAGGTCGCCGTAACGTATTCGTCCGGGGCCTCCTCTTCCTCTGCATCCGTTTCTTCCGATCTGGCGGATCTGACGGAAACGGACTTCGGGCTGCAGCTGCTTTCCCTGATCCGGCTGTACAGCCGGTCTGTGTATGTGCCGTAAGCGGATTTCGAATCCCGGAAAAGTGAGACGAATACCCGGACTG
>CAMKEI010000093.1 GCA_946411525.1 uncultured Clostridia bacterium
AGGGCAGGCCCTCTTTTTTGTTGACGCCCTTTCCAACGGTCAGCATTCCCCGTTTCGGATTCCACAGGTCGTCCGGGTCCACCGTGACGGATACCACCGGCAGGCTGTGATCCGCCTGGATAAAGAATGTACCTGTGAGCGTATCGCCGGGCCGGACCGTCTCCCCCGCGAAAGCCCTGGCCCGGATCACGGTCGTAGCGGTGATTTCCAGCGTTTCCCCGTCGTAAGGCGCGGATTCCCGCGTCGGCTCCGATCCGTCCAGGGTATAAAATACCTGTGTGCCTTCCGGGACGACGATCCGCAAATACTGGGGCGAATCATAAAAACCGGGCTCCGCCGAGAACGACGGCGCCGCGGCATATCCCGCGAAGCCGTAGCCGTTTGCCGCAAAAGGCGTAGGCTGGTCATACCAGTACAGGCCGCCATCCTCCGGACTCCGTCCGAAGGAGATATCCGTTTTCATTTCAGGAAGCGTGATCCGGTCATGCACGGCGCCTTCCGCGTCAGTCAGGGTAATAACCTCTCCGCTCTTCCGGCCGATCGTGAAAGAAGCGTGCAGCTCCGCGTCCCTGCTCTTTTCCGCTTCCTTGTCGCACAGGATGACCCTGTATTCCCCGGGGCGAATCGTTGTTCCGTCGGGAAACTGCCATTTCAGCGGTTTTTCCGGATTGTCGCTTAACCCCCATCCGCTCAGATCCGCGTCAGCGTCTCCGGAATTGAAGATCTCGACCCAGTCGGTATATCCCGCATTCGGATAAGTCGCGACCGAATCATTGCTGGCCATCACTTCACTGATCACAATCACCGGATGAATCGCTTCCTCCGCAATTGTCACATTCCAGGCCATTACCGTCAGAAGCAGGACCGCTGCCATAATCATGAACCGCTTCAACCTTTTTTCCTCCGATCATCGGTTTTCTGCCTGAATGAACCTGTAACTCTCCTGTTTTCAGCCTGCAGGTTCAGCATCATCGAAAATGTTCCCATCCTTCCGGGTACCGCCGGCAGCGGTGAGGTGACAGACATTCTTTCAGCCAATCCGTCAAAAGGGAATCACTTTCGGGGCAGATTATACTATATTAGACGAAACGCGAACATATATTTTTTCACCATGAAAGAAACTTCTCAGGCCCGGCTGCCGGCAAAATCTGTCGTCCCAACCCGCCTGCCGGTCCGGCCGGACCGGCAGGCTTTTTGCTGTACGGATTCTGCTGACAGGAATCATGCGCTGTGTGACGAATGACAGCGGGTTTGGATTTTACTGTGTTGGCCACCTTTGGGCAACTTTCTTTTTTTTGCAAACGTTTACTGCCATCCGGCAGGAACCTGCGTATCAAACAGCGTAAATAAAAGGGGAAGAATCCAGTCAGGATGGCAATGAAGCGTCCATGACAGAGGCAGCCACGGGAACAATCATTATCATGGAGAAGAAGTAATCAGGAGGAACAGGGACCGTTATGCCCGCACGGCAATCGCTGCGCGGGCTTTGTTAATCTGGCGCATATTCGCACTTTGTGTTATATTGGTATGGATAACATTGCTGCTGTAAGGAAAGCCGGAATTCAGGGAACACGTGGGAACCCAGGTCCGTCTGATCTCAGCATACAAGGAACCTGTATAACCGAAAGGGAAAAACTGCATAATCAAAGGAGAGGCGTTATGGGCATCGCATGTTTATTCGGGCACCGGTATAATTATTCTTTCAACGGCAGCGGCTGCCGCGGCAGATGTACCAGATGCGGAAAAGCCATCGACGTACCCCATGATTACCAGCCCACCGACCACCCGTGCACAAAGAAATGCTCCCGTTGCGGATGGACGCTGACGGAGCACGATTTCAAACCCGCTTCCGGAAAATGCGTCAAGGTCTGCACGCGCTGCGGGGAAGAAGAATCCCCCGTCAACGCCAAACACAAATGGCAGCGCGTCAAAGGGCAGTGCAGGGAGCGCTGCGCCGTCTGCGGCAAAGAGCGGGAATCCGGCCATACCTGGAAGTACGTGGAAGGCCAGTGCGTCCCTGTCTGTTCCGTTTGCGGCGCAAAGGGTGATTCCTGGAAAGCCAGGCATACCTGGGAACCTGTTCCGGGCAAGTGCGAGGAAAAATGCAAATACTGCGACAGGACGCAGTCTGTAAAACATCAGTACAAGGGCGGCAAATGCGTCCGCTGCGGCAGAAGCATCGAAACACCGGAAAACGGCTCCGTTCCCCCGCTCCTCTGGGCAGCTGTTGAGGGGGATGTCGATGAAGTACGTGAGCTGATTGCCGGCGGCGCGGATGTGAACCGTTACGGCCCGGATGAAACGCCGCTGATCGGCGCCGCCGGAAAAGGCTATGACGCCAAACATAAGGAGATCGTAAAAATCCTGCTGGATGCCGGAGCGAACATCAACGCGACGGATATGTACGGCAGGACCGCGCTGCAGGCCGCGGCCCGCAAAGGACTGAACGACATGGTGAGTTACCTTGCCTCCCGCGGCGGCAGATAATTCCGGCTAAAGGCTTTTCTCCTTACACCTGTATATTTACTGTAATCACGATGCCCGCAATACTCCGGGCCGGATCCCGGTTCACCGCCGTATATCCGTCCGCGGGGTGGTATTATAAGCCATGGGACGCTTTCAATTCACAATTCATAATTCATAATTCACAATTACTTATGAAGAATCAAAGCGGGGGGAAATGCAATGGATCCCCGGTTTTGCGCTGTCTGCTCATCCCTGACCCGCAGGGAGACAGTCAGGTCGGCGCGTTTGCGCCAAAGGGAGCCCTCCTCCTCATGGAGCAGGGACGGCTGCGGCGGGTCCGGGACCGGAAAGATCCCGGCGTCCCGCAGGATCCGTCGGGGAAAGCCGGCGCCGTCCAGGAAGAGCATGGCGCGGATCCGTTGGGCGAATTCCTCGCAGTCGGGGCCGTAGCAGACGATAATCAGCTGATACTTCAGCGTTGTGTACATCACAGGCATGTTTCTGCCGGCCCCGGCAGCTTCGGAATGGTATTCGGTTGACACCGGATCGGACGCCGGATCCTGCAGGATCGTCCAGTAGATGACGTTCCGGTTCCTGGGCGGACGGTGAACATTCTCCGGCTCGGCGTAGGCCTCATGAATCAGTCTGAGTCCCTCCGCCGCCGACAGGTTCAGGCAGGCGCAGAGGGCGTCGAAAACCGCTTCGCGGAATAATTCATGATTCATAATTCACAATGAGGAGACCCTCGCCTGCGGGCGGGGAGATCCTTCGACTAACTCAGGGCTTCCGCCCGTTTTCCGCTGAGAAAGAGCCACTGGCTCTTTCTCCGGGCGCTACAAACCTCAGGATGACAATTTGACGTAACGGTTTACTCTTACATTTCCTGCATCAGCACCGCCAGCGCCTGGACATAGCCGAAGCCCTGCCAGTCCCGGACGCGGATGGCGCGCCAGGTCTGATTGTTCCAGCGGATCCGGTCCGGGGCGGTAAAAGAAACGGCGCCGGCATTCTCAGGCGTCCCCGTACTGAGCGGGTAATCCGTATAGATCACAATAAAGGTTTCGTTCCGCTCCTCCTCCGGGAGGAGCTTGATCGTCTCCGGCGTGCCCGGGTGAATGCAGCCCCGGGCATGTGCTGTACGGCTGTGGACGCCTGTGCCGGAGCGCGTCCGGGTATAGGTGATCCGCTCCACAGTGAAGGCAGTGCAGCCCATCTCGGGATCAAGAATGGCGGAAGTAATGTCCATGTAAACTCCAGGTAAAAAAATAATTTCTGTTCAAGGTTATTTAAAGGTTCCTCCTGGATAATGCAGTTGTTCCCAACAGGAACAAAACAATCCGAAAGGAGACAACAACCATGAAAAACAAGAAACCCATCCTGATCGTACTGGCCCTGATGATTGCTGCCTGTCTGAGTGTGGCGGCGCTGGCCGAGAGTCCGGCTGAAACCGCTGACACCGCTGCCGCTGACGCGGCAAAAGCAGCCGCCGATGAAGCACAGGCTGCGGCGGACGCCGCCCAGACGGAAACCAATGCACTGAACGAAGCCCTGGAAGCCTACAGCAAGGCGAAGGCTGAAAGCCGGAAGCTGGCCATCCTGACCAGTCTGAAAGAAGAATTGGACAGCTATGTGGCCGCCGGAACCCTGACCCAGGAGCAGGCTGACCTGATCCTGAAATACTACGCCGAACAGCTGACCCTTATGCAGCAGAACGGCACCGGTTTCGGCCGGGGCGGCAAAGGCGGACGCGGCGGAAAAGGTTTCGGTAACGGCTTTATGGGCGGAACAACTCCCGGCAACGATGTGAACAACCAGAACGGCTTTGGCGGAAGGCACGGCCGCTTCGGCAATACCGTACCTGCCCAGCCGCAGGCTCAGGAAGCTCCCGCCGCACCGGCAGTTCCCGCTGACCAGGACGCCAGCAACACCTGAGAACAGCAATTCCCGGCATCGCCCGAACGGGCGGTGCCTTTTTCATATATGGGATCATTACCTTTCTTTTATTTCATAATCGAAATCGTTATAAAGCTGTCCTGTATCAACCAGGGGAATCGAACCGGACTTTCCGGAAACAAGCACGCCCTTTTTCGCGACCCGGTTATAAATCCAGCCGCCGGAAAG
>CAMKEI010000094.1 GCA_946411525.1 uncultured Clostridia bacterium
TTCCGCCAGGCCACCTACCGGGCGGTCCGCCAGGGGCTGATGAAAGCCCGGAGCGTGCTGCTGGAGCCGTATCTGTCGCTGGAGATCACCGCGCCGCAGGACAGCCTCGGGCGGATCATGAGCGACCTGTCGCTGATGGGCGGGAAACCGGAAGGTCCGGAGGACGCGGAGGACGGTTTCCGGCGAATCCGGGCGACCGTCCCTGCTTCCGCCTGCCGTGAATACGCCCGGGAACTGAACGCCCGGACCGGCGGCCAGGGCCGGATGACCGCCGCTTTTTCCGCGTACCTGCCCTGCGCGGAGGCGGACCGGATCATCGCGGAGAAGGGATACGATCCGCTTCGGGACCTGATGAACTCCCCGGATTCCGTCTTCTGTTCCCACGGCGCCGGTGTGGCCGTTCCCTGGGATCAGGTGGAGCAGTACATGCATCTGCCGCTGAAGGAGATGAAGAAGGCGGTACCGGAAGCGGAGCTCCGTGCCCGTCCCGCCGCGGCGCACGCGGGTTCGGCGGAAGAGGAGGAAACGCTGCGGATCATCTTTGAGAAAACATACGGCCCGGTAAAGACCCGCCAGCTGATGGCGCCGGTACCGAAGGAGGCTTCCCCGGATGCGGTGCCGGAGGAAAAGAAGGAACCGGCGCCGGAAGGTGAGATCCTTCTGGTGGACGGGTATAACCTGCTCTACGCCTGGGAAGAATGGAAGGACCTGCTCCAGGACAGCTTTGAGGCGGCCCGGATGCAGCTGACGGAACTGCTGTGCGACTACGCCGGTATGACCGGCCGGGACATCATCCTGGTCTTCGACGCTTACAAAGTCAAGGGCAATCCGGGATCCGCGGAGCGGTACAAGAATATCTACGTCGTCTATACCAGGGAAGCCCAGACGGCTGACGCCTATATCGAAAAAACCACGCTGCTGGCGCGGAACCGGGCCCGGATCCGGGTGGTGACATCAGATCGGCCGGAGCAGCTGATCGCCCTTGGGAACGAGGCCCTGCGTACGTCCGCCCGGGAATTCCGCCGGGAGGTGGCCGGCGTGCAGGGCGACATCGCCGAGTACCTGGCAAAAAACTACCGCTCCGGAACGGAACGCTCGCTGGAGCGGCTGTATAAGGACGCGTGGAAAAAGACGCGTATGGAAACGGAGTAACGGAGGAGGCGCGGAAAAGCTTTCCTCCTTGCCATTCCCCGCCTTTCTGAATATAATAAAATAAAGCGATAAACGGAACAGGAAGGCTTTACTCCGGCGCGGTTCTGCCTCGTCTTTTTGCATCATGGATGAAGGAGGGGATGGAATGAAGCGGAAACTGTGGACAGTGCTGGCACTCGCACTGCTGGCTCTCCTGCTGTGCGGAGCTGCGGCCGCGGACGGGCATCTGGGAGACAATATCGACTGGTATCTGTCGGAGGACGGTGTCCTGACGATCCTGGGCAGCGGAGAGATCCCGGATTATTATGAGAACGAGCGTATAGGAACGCCGGTGTCGCCCCTTGCCGGGAGGACGAACTTCACTCAGGTAGTTATCGGAGAGGGCATTACGAGGATCGGGGACAATCTGTTACTCTCCTGTTCGAACCTTGAAGAAGTGATACTGCCCCAGTCGCTGACATCCATCGGTTACTCCGCCTTTGGGCTGACGGGCCTGACCCGGCTGGAGTTGCCGCACAATCTCCGGTCCATCGGGCACTATGCTTTTGCCGGGACACCCCTCACCAGCGTGACCCTTCCCCTTTCAGCGAAAAGCATTGGCGCTCACGCGTTCTATTCCTGTTCATCACTGAAGGAGGTCCGGATCCTGAATCCGGTTCCGGTGATCGGGAACGAAGCCTTCCGGGACTGCCCGACCAACCTGATCATCCGCGGCTGGAAGAACACGTCCGCCGAGGAATACGCTTCGGATAACGGTATCACGTTCCAGGCGCTGAAAGAGTCCGGCCAGTGCGGGGATCACGTGACATGGACGGGGGACCCCTACACCGGCAAACTGACCATTTCCGGGACGGGGGAGATGTGGCCTTTCAGCGACGGAGGTTCTCCCTGGTATGATTACAGGGGCTTTATCTATACTGTTGAAATCGAAAATGGCGTGACAAGCGTCGGGGACTACGCGTTCAGCGGGTGCGGAAACCTGCGGATGGCGGTTCTGGCGGACAGCGTCAAATCAATCGGCGTGTCCGCTTTCTTCAGATGTATCAACATATCGATACTTGGGCTTCCGGAGCGGATGAACAGGATCGGTGCTTACGCGTTCATGGAGTGCGGAAACCTGACGAGCGTGGATATCCCGAAAGGGATCAAGAAGATTGAGACGTCTGCTTTCCTGTGGGCCGGGCTGAAAAACGTGACCATTCCGGATGGCGTGACGGAGATCGGGGAATCGGCTTTCGCGGATACATGCATCACAAGCCTGCAGCTTCCGGATACCGTACAGAAGATTGATAATTACGCGTTCTCCGGCTGCGAGAGCCTGAAAGTTCTGACCTTGCCGAAAAGCGTGCTCCAGGTCCAGGACAACGCGTTCTCCTACTGCGTGGGGCTAAGGAGCGTCACGTTCTTCAATGTAGATACAAGCCTGGGCAAAAACATCTTATCAAACTGCGGCAGTGCTGTGGTCATTGTCGGCTGGCCGGGTTCCACCGCGGAGACCTACGCCACGTCAAAATCGATTCCTTTCAGATCCCTTGGCGACGCAACCTTTTTCCTGCCGGGTTCCCTGACGAGTATTGATACCGAATCCTTTGCCGGTATCAAGGCAAAGGGCGTCGTCTTCCCGAAGACAGTGACTTCGATTACCACTGCAAACCCCTTCAGCGGCAGCAAGGTAACCACGATCTACGGTTATCTGGGCAGCACCGCGGAGCAGTTTGCCGCAGCCAACGGTTACGCCTTTGTTCCCATCGACGATATCTGGATGGCGAACCACAAACCGTAACGTGCTTCAAAAACGGATTCCGGCGGCAAACAACAGGCGGAGGAAACTGAAACAGAATAACTGAAGGAGAAAAAGATGAGACGGGTTGCTTTCAGGATTTTGCTTTTCATGATGGTTTTTTCAGCGCTGCATTTTTCCGCCGCGGCCGCAGACGGCCAGTCCGGAGGATTTACTTACACGGTTCTTCCGGACGGGACGGCAAGCATCACCGGCTGCAGCGTGGAAGGGGATGTGGTGATCCCGTCCCGGATCGGCGGATATACCGTGACAAATCTGGCAGCGCAGCTTTTCTATGGCTCCTACGGTATCACTTCGGTGTCCATTCCGGCTACGGTGACTTATTTCGGCGACAATCCGGATGACAATATGTGGGATTATGTCTTTTCCTACAGCTATGATCTGGAGAGAATCACAGTTGATCCGGAGAACACGGTTTTCTGTTCTGTGGACGGAGTGCTCTTCAACAAGGCGAAAACAATCCTGATCAATTATCCTGTCGCAAAAGAAAACACGACTTATCATGTGCCGGAAAGCGTTGAAGACATGTGCTGCACTTCCTTTGCACGCAGTTCGAACCGGAATCTGCGGAGGCTGTACCTGGATGGGAAGGATACATGGTGGTATACATATACTTTTTATTCCTGCGGTGATCTGACGGTATATTATCTGCCGGGAGGATGGGCGGAAAACAAGGTGCAATCAGAAATTGAAAACGGGCGGTCACACGAAAGCGATCCCTCCCGCCCGACTTTCGTCGAGTACACCGGCAAGGGCGGAAAACTGAAGCTGCCGGACAATCTGAAGGAGATCGGATACGCGGCGTTTGAAGGCGGGGATTTCATGACTGTGATTATTCCCGAAGGATGCACTTCCGTAGGCAGCCGCGCATTCGCAAATTGTCAGAATCTTCGCTATGTATATCTTCCCAGGGACACAAAAGTCGCAGACAGCGCATTTGAAGGCTGTGAAGGAATTACTTTTATTTATACAGACTGATACTTCCGCGATCCGAAACAGCAAAGAGTTCACAGTGCTTTCTCTTTCTTCTTCCGACGCCTGACAAACAGTGTTCTGTTTTCATTTCTGTTACAACCAAAGCACGGACCCGAATTTCGGGGAAGGCATCAAAAAAGGATTCCCTCAATCTGAGAGAATCCTGTGAAAACCTTGAAACACCTGCCATGAGCACCTTCCCGACGGACGCCTGAAGATGCTCTGTGTTACTGTCCGTCCTGACTCATATACCGCGCGCGGTTGAGCCTGTCGTTCAGGTCGGCGACATTTTCCGTGATCGTTTTATCGTCATCGGTATTGCTGCCGGAATGCCTTTTCATCAGGAAGCCGATCGCTGTAAGCGCCAGGACTACGGCTACAATGATGAGCAGAATATTCCCGACGGTCATTTGAAGTACCGCTCCAGCAGGCCCTTGAAGGCTTTGCCGTGACGGGCTTCATCGCGGGCCATTTCGTGGACCGTGTCATGGATGGCGTCGAGGCCGAGTTCCTTGGCTTTCTTGGCCAGGTCGGTCTTGCCCTGGGTGGCGCCGTT
>CAMKEI010000095.1 GCA_946411525.1 uncultured Clostridia bacterium
TGACCTATCTGCCCCACTTCCTGTCCATGGTTATCGTGGTCGGTATGGCGCAGAACATTTTTGCCAGCAACGGCACCATCAACGAAGCCCTGAAGGGTATCGGCCTTGTGAAGGAACCGGTATGGTTCCTCGGCGAAGGCAAATACTTCTGGTGGCTGGTCGGCGTTATCAACGTCTGGAAGGAAGTCGGCTGGGGCACCATTATCTACATCTCCGCCATGACGGCGATCGATCCCTGCCTGTATGAGGCAGCGGCCATCGACGGCGCGGGCCGTTTCCAGCGGATCCTGCACGTGACGCTGCCCGGGATCAAATCCACCTTTGTCATCCTGCTGATCATGAACATCGGCCACCTGATGGAAGCCGGGTTCGAGATCCAGTACCTGCTCGGCAATTCTGTCGTGATTGACTGGTCCGAAACGATCGATATCTTCGTCCTGAAGTACGGCGTTTCGAAACAGCAGTACGGCGTTGCCACTGCCGCCGGTATGTTCAAGAGCATTGTTGCCATCATCCTGCTTCTGGCTGCCAACTTCACGGCCAAGAAACTGGATGAGGACACGCTGATCTGAGGAGGTGGAGAGCATGACAACGGCAACTGTCAATCGACCCAGAAAGCAACGGGACATTGTTTTCCCGATCGTCAATACAATTATCCTGATTCTGCTGATGTTCCTGACCCTGTATCCGGTCATCAACACCGTGGCCTATTCATTCAACGACGGCACGGACGCTCTGCGCGGCGGCATCGGCCTGTGGCCCCGGGTCTTCAGCGTGAAGAGTTATGAATCCATCCTGTCGGATAAGTCCGTCTATACCGCGGCGTTCATTTCCGCAGCCAAGACGGTCCTGACCACCCTGCTGAACCTGTTCTGGACCGGCATGCTGGCATACGCCCTGTCCCGGAAGGAATATGTGCTCCGCAAGGTGATTACCACCGTGCTGGTGCTGACAATGTACGTCAACGCCGGCATGATTCCGAATTATCTGCTGATCTCCAATACGCTGCATCTGCGGAACACCTTCCTGGTCTACATCATCCCGACGATGTTCTCCTGCTTCAATATGATCGTCATCCGGACCTATATCGCCGGCCTGCCGGACGCGCTGGTGGAATCCGCGCGGATTGACGGCGCCGGGGATCTCCGGGCCTACTGGCAGATCATCTTCCCGCTGTGCACGCCGGTGCTGGCGACCGTCGCGCTGTTTGTCGCGGTGGGCGCCTGGAACAGCTGGTTCGACACCTACCTGTACTGCGGCGGTGAGAAAGACCTGTATACCCTGCAGTACATCCTGAAGATGAAACTGGCGACAACCCAGCAGAGTGCCAACGCGGCTCAGACTTCGGTGGAAGCCCTGAAGAGCACCACCCTGACCACCCCGGTGACGATCCGCTGCTCGATCACGGTGATCTCCACCGTGCCGATCCTGATCGTCTATCCCTTCCTGCAAAAGTACTTCGTAACCGGCATGGCGCTTGGCGCAGTTAAAGGATGAGGATTCGATGACTGCCTGTGGCAGGAATTTCATCGAATCCGAATTCAGGTGAAAGGGAGCGATCTCCACAGTGTGGAGTTGCGCCGATTGAGGTTTCGGAAGCATCAAAGACGTAAGTTTTTGAAAAACCACAGAAATCACATTGATTGTTAAGGAGGTGCGGCTCGGTGTCACAATTGAGAATACGCGAGGGATCTGCCCGGGCCGCGCGCTATGAGGACGGTTTCCGCGTGCTGCAGGGCAAACGGGAATATGTGACCTATCCGGACGATTCGTCCGTACGGATCTGGTATTCGGACGTGCCGTGGCGGTATGAGAATCATGATCATTCCGCCGTGGAGATCCTGCTGACACTCGAGGGCGTGGTGACCTATACCGTGGAGAACACGGTGTTCCAGGTCCGCAAGGGCGAAGTGCTCATCATTCCGCCGGACATGCCGCATTCCCTGACCATGGAGGAAGGAAGCAGCCGCTATCTTTTCCTGTTTGAGCCTGACGGAATCATGGTCATGCGGGATATCAAGTCCATGGCAATGTATTTCAACAAGCCGTTCCATCTCAGGGACGGATCGGAAGGGCATGTGCGGATCCGGGAGCTGCTGCTCCGCGCGCAGGACGCCTATGAGAAGCGGGAACTGATGTGGAACACGGTGTGTTACAGCAGCATCCTGCAGATCTATGCCACCCTGGGTCAGCATTATCTCAGCGGAATCCGGCCGCGGCCGGACGACGGTGTCCGGAACATGGATTCCGAGGTAATCACCGCGGTGATGACGTATATCAACAACCATTACCGCGAGGAACTGTCACTGGAGGACGTGGCCCGGTTTGCAGGCTTCAGCCGTTACTATTTCTCCCGGTCTTTCAAGCGGCAGACGGGATATTCCTTCAAGGACTATCTGTGCCAGAAGCGCCTGCAGGTCGCAATGGACCTGCTGATCCGGACCAACCGGTCCATGCGTGACGTCGCCATCGACAGCGGATTCGGCAGCGTGGCGACCTTCAACCGGGTCTTCCGGGAGAAGAAAGGCTGCACGCCTACCCAGTACCGTGCGATTTACGGAACCTATTAATCAGTTCAGAATTCACAATTCATCATTCAGAATCAGAGGTTTTCCGGTTTGCCGGAATAAGAAAAACGCTCCGCTTCCCGAACGTCAGGGTGAAACGGAGCGTTTTGATATACCATTGTATGCGGAACAAACCATCCCGTGGGAAAGGCATCATCTTTCATCATGAAACATGAATTGTTATGCCAGCATGCTCAGCAGCGGGATCGTGAGAAGACTGAGCAGCGTGGAGAGCAGCGCGCAGTTGGCGGCAAGTTCCTGCCCGTTGTGATGGATCTCCGCCAGGCCGAGCAGGATGCTGGCGCAGGGAGCGGCGCCCAGGATCAGCAGGCTGCCCTTGAACACCGGATCCAGCGGGAAGAAGAACACCAGCAGATAACAGAACAGCGGGAAAGCAATCAGCTTTCCGGCGGAGATCAGCCAGACCAACGGCGTGGTGAACAGTTTTTTCAGATCCATGGTGGCCAGGCGAACACCGAGAATGATCATGCACAGGGGTGTGGACATGGAGCCAAGCGTGCTGAAGCCGGTCCGGAAGACAGCGGGGAGCCATTCCTTTGATTTCAGGAGGCAGAGGATGATTCCTGTTATGACGGCCAGGACGGAGGGGTTCAGGAGGCCGGCCCGCAGGGAGATGAATTTTTTGTTCCCGGTAAGCGTAAAGACGCCGACCGTCCAACCCAGAATATTCAGGGACATGTTGAACACACAGGAATAAACGGCGGCTTCCGGCGCTTCCGGAAAGAGCGCCCTGACCACCGGCATGCCGAAAAAGCCGACGTTGCCCAGAGCGGAAGCGATGGACAGCATTCTCATGCGGAAATCCTTCCGCTTTTCTTTTCCCATCAGGAGGAGCAGCAGGAGAATCATCGCGATCTGCGCGGTCATGGAGAACAGGAAGAACAGGCCCATCTTTGCGAAGAGCTCCGGGGAAGGATCCAGTTCCGTGATGGAGCTCAGGTACAGGCCGAACGCACAGATATACAGCAGGATTACGCTGACACTGCTCAAGTGCTCCGGCCGGATTTTTTTTGCCTTGCACATAAAGAATCCGGGCAGCAGATACAGAAGCATCAGCAGCACGTTGCCGAAGGTGACGGTAAAGCTGACCATAAGGATCCCTCCTGTCGATAATGTCAGTATACACCGTGCTTATCAGGCAAACAAGGACAGAAGCGCGGAAACCGCTAAAAATAACAGAATGCACAATATATAGTTTATTTTGTTTTTTCCCTCACAACATATTGACTTCCCCACATCGGCATGATATATTATCTGAGCACGTTGAAAGGGGTGAATCTGCCCCGTCAAAACTAAAAAACGGAAACAGGGAGCGCATAGAAGCATGTATCAGGTTGTCAAAAGAGACGGAAAAGTCACCGAGTTTGAGATCAGTAAAATCTCAAAAGCCATCACCAAGGCATTTGAAGCGCTGGAGAAGCAGTATCATCCCAGCGTGATCGATATGCTGGCCCTCCGGGTCACAGCGGAATACGAGCCGCTGATCCGTGATAATATGATTGCCGTGGAAACGATCCAGGACTGCGTCGAAAAGGTGCTGTCCGAGGCCGGCTATTCCGACGTCGCCAAGGCTTATATCCTCTACCGCAAACAGCGTGAGAAAGTCCGCAACGTCAATTCCGCGCTCCTGAACTATAAGGACCTGGTGGATAACTATCTGCGCATCAACGACTGGCGGGTAAAGGAGAACTCCACCGTCACCTATTCCGTGGGCGGACTGATTCTGTCCAATTCCGGCGCCATCACGGCGAACTACTGGCTCAGCGAGATCTATGACAATGAAATCGCCGAGGCGCACCGCAGCGCCGCGATCCATATCCATGACCTGAGCATGCTGACCGGCTACTGCGCCGG
>CAMKEI010000096.1 GCA_946411525.1 uncultured Clostridia bacterium
CATACCTTCTAAACAAAGAAACAATTACCGGTGAAGAGTTTATGAGCATCCTGAATGCTGATGATCAGAATCTTAAACAAGACAGCGGAACGGAACGCAATTGATCTTTCGGATTTCAGGGGTTATCGTCATGGCAGATATCGGCCTCGGGATGAAATGATTATGCCAGGCCGCCGCTCAGGATCATCCGGCTGGTCAGTTCTGACATCTCTTCAGCGCTTTCCGGACAACCGCGGTTCACCCAGGCCCGGATGATTCCCGCGCAGCCGAAAACGATAAAGCTGTAATGATAATCAAATTCATCCTCTGTACCCTTCAATTCCACTGTCTGATACAACTGAAGGCACTTCTCCCGCATGACTTCATTCAGCCGGTGCAGGAAATTCATGTCCCCGTTCGGGCTTAACAGAACCCGGCACATTTCCTGATTGTCCTCAATAAACGTGAACAGGTCCCGCAGGATCGGCTTCGCCTGTTCAGAAACATTGGCATTTCCCCGCAGGGCAATGATTCCGTTCAGGTTCTCGAAGAGTTCATCTTCGATCTTTTCGAGCATATCAAATATATCCTTATAATACAGGTAGAAGGTGCCGCGGTTCATATCGGCCAGATCAGTCAGTTCCCTGACTGTGATCTCGTTTACCTGCTTTTGCTGCAGCAGCTGCGTCAGCGCCTGCGTCAGCAATTTTTTAGTCCGCCGGACACGGCGGTCTTCTTTTTTTGTTTCCATGGTTCCCCTTCCTTCTTTCTCAACAATTTCATTTCGTCCTGTCGGATAACGGCAGCAAACCCCGGGGATTGTTGATTAACAAACGATAGATAATCAAATTGATTATTGATTTCAATCGCGGAGATTATTATAATTCGCCGTGTTGAGAAAGTCAACACGGTGTTCTAAAACATCCAGTTAGGAGGAAGGAAACGTGAAAAGGTTCACAAAGTGGCTGATCCGTCATCGGGTTCTGGTGATCATCCTGTGCCTGGCACTGATGATTCCGTCCGTACTGGGGATGGCCGCGACAAAGACCAAGTACGATTTGCTTTATTATCTGCCCCAGGATCTTGAAACAGTCCAGGGACAGGAGATCCTGCTGAAGGATTTCGGCAAGGGGGCTTTTTCCCTGCTGGTCACCGAAGGAATGCCCGTCCGGGAGCAGGAAGATATGGAAAACGCCGTCCGGGAGATACCACATGTGGATTCCGTGATTGGCTATGCTTCCCTGACGAAGGGAACAATTCCGCTGGATTTCATTCCGGCGGAGATCCGGGAAAAGTTCAGCCGCGGTGACTGTATGCTGACCGCTGTGTTCTTTGATGATGGTTCCTCTTCCGAGGAGACCATGGAAGCGATTCAGCAGATCCGGAACACGGCCGGAGAAAAGTGTTTCGTATCCGGCCTGTCAGCTGTGGTGACCGATACCAAGCAGCTGGTGGAGGACCAGGAAGGCATCTACGTGGCAATCGCTGTGGCGCTGTGTGCCGTCGTGCTGATGATTACGATGGACTCCTTCCTGCTGCCGTTGATTTTCCTGGCCTGCATCGGTGTATCCGTGCTGTGGAATATGGGAAGCAACTTCTTCCTGGGGGAAATCAGCTACATCACCAAGGCAGTTGCTGCTGTGCTGCAGCTGGGCGTCACACTGGACTATTCGATCTTCCTGTGGCACAGCTATAAGGAGCAGAAGGAAAAGCTGGCGGATAAGGACGAGGCAATGGCGGAAGCGGTTCATATGACCTTTACTTCGATCCTGGGTTCCAGCCTGACGACGATTGCGGGCTTCATTTCCATCTGCTTTATGAGCTTTACGCTGGGCAAAGACCTGGGCATTGTGATGAGCAAAGGCGTCATACTGGGCCTGCTCGGCACCGTACTGCTGCTGCCCTGCGTGATCCGCCTGCTGGACAGCGCAATCGAAAAGACGACACATAAACCGCTGCTGCCCGATGTGGGCGGAATCGGGCGGTTTGTAGCGAAACATTACAAAGCGCTGTGCGTTGTGCTGCTGGTCATGATCGTCCCGGCTTTCTACGGCTACGCGAACAACCGTGTTTACTATGATATGAGCAAGGTCATGCCGCAGGACCTTCCGTCCATTATTGCCAATCACAAACTGGAAGATACCTTTGACATGGCAACAACCCATCTGCTGCTGGTGGATGCCGACGTATCCCAGAAGGATGTCCGGGATATGACGGAGGAAATGAAGCGGGTTGACGGTGTAAAGGATGTCATTGGGATCGACAGCCTGCTCGGCGCGGGCATTCCTGAATCCATTGTGCCGGAGGAGGTTTTATCCCTGGTCAAAGGCGACCGGTACCAGCTGATGCTGGTCAACTCAGCCTATGTTACCTCTTCCGACGAGGTCAACGCGCAGATCGACAGCCTGAATGCCGTGCTGAAAAAGTATGACAAAGGCGGCATGCTGATCGGTGAAGCGCCTTGCACGAAGGATCTGATCGCCTGCACAGACCACGACTTTACCGTGGTCAGCCTGATCTCCATTATCGCGATCTTTGTGATTATCCTGCTGGTCCAGAAGTCGTTCTCCCTGCCTGTGCTGCTGGTGGCTGTCATTGAGCTGGCGATTGCTGCCAACCTGTGTATTCCGTATTATCTCGGTACCGAGCTGCCCTTTGTCGGCCCGATCCTGATCTCGACCATCCAGCTGGGCGCGACCGTAGACTATGCGATCCTGATGACGACACGATATAAGCAGAACCGGCTGTCCGGCATGGACAGGAAGGAAGCGGTTGAAAAAGCGGTCGCTTCCGCAGCCCAGAGTATCCTGGTCAGTGGTCTCGGATTCTTTGCGGCAACCTACGGCGTCGGCCTTTACTCCAACGTGGATATTATTTCGTCCATGTGCAGGCTGATTGCACGTGGCGCGCTGCTTTCGGTGGCGGTCGTGCTGTTCCTGCTGCCGGCCATGCTGCTGCTTCTGGATAAGTTCATTGTGCATACCACCCTGGATATGAAAACGGCCCGCTGAGCGGGAAAGGAGAATGATCATTATGTGTAAAAAAACAGTTTCACTGATCCTTGCGATCCTGATGGTTCTCGGCTGCGTATCCGCGACAGCGGAAACAAGCAAACAGGAAAAAGTATACGTGGTGGCCGGCGCTGACGGAACGGTGGCTTCCGTTACGGACAATGTACGGCTGGAGAACACGGACGGCCTGGAGACGATCACAGACCAGACCCTCCTGACAGGGATTGAAAACCTGAGCGGAGATGAAACCTTCACGCTGGAGAATGGTGTGCTGACCTGGCAGGCCAATGGGAAAGACATTATCTACCAGGGAACTTCCGACAAATTACCCGCCGTCGTGCCGGTTGTGACAATCACCCTGGACGGGGAGACAATCTCCGCTGACGACATGAAGGAAAAGGAAGGTGAAGCGGTTCTGACCGTGACCTACCTGGTTCATGAAAACGTTCCGGCACTGGCCGTGACCGCGATGCTTCTGCCGGAGAACGGTGTTTCAGGACTGAAGACGGAGAATGCCTCCGTCATCACGGAAATGGGAAAGCAGATTCTGATCGGTTATGCGGTGCCCTGCGCGGACGCAGCGCTGGACCTGCCATCGTCTTTCACCGCTTCCTTCCATGCGGATCATGCGGATCTGGGATGGATGATGACGATTGTCTCTTCCGATCCGATTCGTCTTGCCTGTAAGGGCATAGATGAAAAGGTGGATACCGACGTGCACGCGGAACTGGATGAAACAGCGGCGATTCTGTCCTCAATGAGCCGGAATGAAACACTTCCGGAAACAGACGGAAAGGCAAAGGACCTTGTGCAGAAGCTGAACGAGCTGAACGACGGCCTGGTAAAACTGGATGACGGCGCGAAGCAGCTTGCTGACGGAACAAAGGCATTGTATGGCAGCGAAAAGGACGAAGCAGCCGGGACTGAAGCCACCGGTGCCGTTGCCCTTTCTGACGGCGTAGCCGCACTGGACAGCGGCCTGGCGACGCTGACACAGAACAATGAAACCCTGAATAACGGTGCTGACGCGATCTTCGCAGCCATCCTGGATACCGCGAACACGCAGATTGCCGCATCCGGACTGGATGCCGCCGGAATTGAACTCCCCGCATTGACGGCTGAGAACTATGAAACGGTACTGGACGCCGCGCTGGCGCAGCTGGACCCCGAAACCCTGAAGGCAGCCGCATATTCGCAGGTGGAAACGGTTGTACGCCCGAAGGTTGAGGCGCAGGAGGATCAGATCCGCGCCGGCGTGGAAGAGGCCGTGAAAGCAAAAGTGCTGGAGGCGGTCCTTGCGCAGGTGAAACCTGATCTGACAGTGGAACAGTATGAGGCCGCTGTGAAGGCGGGCATGGTGACAGCCGACCAGGCGGCACAGGTCAGCGCCGCCGTGGACG
>CAMKEI010000097.1 GCA_946411525.1 uncultured Clostridia bacterium
CCTTCCGGTTTGAAGTTTTCGATTTCTTTCCTGCGCTTCACCAGGATCGCCAGCGTCGGGGTCTGAACTCTGCCGATTGACAGAAGCGTGTTGTATTTCAGGGTAAAAGCCCGGCTTGCGTTCATTCCGACCAGCCAGTCCGCCCGGCTCCGGCAGCGGGCGCTTTCATACAGCCCATTATAGTCCGTACCGGGGCGAAGCTCCCGGAATCCCTCCGTGATCGCTTCATCAGTCATGGATGAAATCCACAGACGCTGAAACGGTTTTTTGCAGCCGGCCATTTCATAAATATACCGGAAAATCAGTTCGCCTTCCCGCCCTGCGTCCGTAGCACAGATCAGTGAATCCGTTTCCTTGTCGTTGATGAGCTTTTTGACTTTGCCGTACTGACTTCTGGTGGCGGAGATCACCTTCAGCGGAATAGTTTCCGGCAGGATCGGCAGCGTATCGAAAGACCACTTCTCGTACTTCGGATCCAGCTCGTCCGGTTCCGCAAGCGTAACCAGATGTCCGACCGCCCAGGTGACAGTATACTTTTCTCCGGTTATACAGCCGTCCCCGCCGGTCCGGCAGCCGAGCACCCTGGCAATGTCCCTGCCCACGCTGGGCTTTTCAGCCACCACAACGATCTTTCCCATGCCGCACCTCCTGATACTGGATTTTACCATATCTTCGGGGGAAAAGATATAAAAACTGCTTCCCTTGCGGGAAGCGGTTCGTCATTTTAATCCATATGCTCTCAAAGCGTTCTCCGTCGTGTATGCGGCAACTTCCTCCGGGGATTCCCCGCGAAGCTCCGCCATTTTCAGTCCGACATACCGGACGTTCGCCGGTTCGTTTCTCCGGCCGCGCATCGGTTCCGGTGCCATATAGGGACTGTCCGTCTCGATCAGCAGGCGTTCCCGCGGAACAATCCGGCATGCCTCCTGCAGTTTCGGCGCCTTTTTGAAGGTTAACGGCCCGGCGAAGGAGATATAATATCCGAGCTTCAGGTATTCCTTTGCGATCTCCGTGCTGCCGGAAAAGCAGTGGATGATCCCGCCGGTCAGTTTCGCTTTCATGCTTTTCATGATCTCAAGCATCTCTGCGTGCGCATCCCGGATATGGTACGCCACCGGCGCGCCGATCTCCCAGGCCAGCTCCATCTGTCGGATGCAGACGTCCCGCTGAACGTCCCTGGGGCTGTGATCGTAATAGTAGTCCAGCCCGATCTCCCCGATCGCACGGATCATTCCCTTGCGATACCAGTCCGCGATCTCTTCAAGATCCGGTTCGCGGAAACCTTTCGCCTCGTGGGGGTGGATACCGCCGGCGGCAACGGCGCCGGTATGTTCACGGGCAAAGCGGATAACCCGGCGGGATGTTTCCATATCGGAACCGATCACCGCGTAGCGGGTGATACCGTACTCAGCCATACGGGCCAGCGTTTCTTCCCTGTCGCTGTCAAAAGCTTCCTCGTCCACATGGCAGTGGCTGTCAAACCATTCCATCATCCGATCAGGGCGCCGTCCTCAACGCCTTCGCCGACGCTGACCAGGCGCAGGTTGCCGTTCTCATCCATGGCGGACAGGATCATGCCCTGGCTTTCAATACCGGCCAGTTTCGCGGTCTTCAGGTTGGTGACGACCGCCACCTGGGTTCCGACCAGCGTTTCCGGCTCATACCACTTCTGAATGCCGCTCACCACTGTGCGCTCCCCGTCCTTGCCCAGTCCCAGGCGGAATTTCAGCAGCTTACTGCTCTTCTCCACCTTTTCGCAGGCCAGCACACGGGCTACCTGGATCTTGCACTTAAAGAAGTCGTCGATTGCGATCTCCGCAGGATACTCCGGCTCCTCGTGCTTCTTTTCAGCCTTCTTTTCAGCCTTCTTTTCAGCCTTCTGCTCCTTTTTCTCCTGCTTCTCCGCAGCCTTGGCTCCCTTCTTTTCTTCCTTGCCGCCGCTCAGCGCTTCCAGTTCCTTGTTCACATCGATGCGGGGGAACAGCGCTTCACCCTTCTGCACTTTGGTGCCGGCGGGCAGTGCGCCGAAAGTCTTAAGGCTTTCCCAGCTCTTCAGGCTGTCGTCGCTGATGCCCAGCTGGCTGAAGATCCGGGAGGGCGTGGAGGGCATGAACGGCCCGATCAGCACCGCCGCGAAACGGACGCACTCCGCCAGCGTCAGCATGACATTGGCGAGCCGGTCCTTCTTTTCCGGATCCTTGCCCAGCACCCAGGGCTGGGTCAGGTCGATATACTTGTTGCACTCGCCGATAACCTTCCAGATCTCCGCCAGCGCCTGAGAGAACTGCAGCTTGTCCATCTGTTCGTCCACAAGGGCCGGCAGCGCGGCGCAGTGCTCCTTCAGAGGCGTATCCAGCGCCGGATCGACAGCATCGGTCCAGGCGGGCAGCTCTCCGCCAAAATACTTCTCGATCATCGCCACGGTCCGGCTGACCAGGTTGCCCAGGTCATTGGCCAGATCCGCGTTCATCCGGATCAGGAAGGACTCGTTGGTATAGTTACCGTCTGATCCGAAGGGCATTTCCCTCATCAGGTAATACCGGAGGGGATCGACGCCATACCGCGCGACAATGGGTTCAGGATAAACCACGTTGCCTTTGGATTTGCTCATCCGGTCGGCGCCGAACAGCAGCCAGCCGTGCCCGAAGACCTGTTTCGGAAGGGGCAGTCCCAGCGCGTGCAGCATGATCGGCCAGTAGATCGTATGGAAACGCACAATCTCCTTGCCTACCAGGTGGATATCCGCCGGCCAGTATTTCCGGAACAGATCGTCATGATCCGTGCCGTATCCCAGCGCTGTGATGTAGTTGCTCAGCGCGTCAATCCATACGTATACGGTGTGCTTTTCGTCAAAGTCCACCGGAATGCCCCACTTCACGCTTGTACGGCTCACACACAGGTCCTGCAGTCCCGGCCGCAGGAAATTGGTCAGCATCTCATTCGCCCGTTTTGCCGGCTGGATGAAGTCCGGATGCGTCTCAATATAGTCGATCAGCCAGTCCTGGTACTTGCTCATCTTGAAAAAATAGCTTTCTTCCCTCATGGGCTGGCAGGGACGTCCGCAGTCCGGACAGACCTTCACGCCGTCCTTCTCAACCAGTTGGGTGGGCGTCCAGAAGCTCTCGCACGGCGTACAGTACATTCCCTCGTACTCGGCCTTGTAGATATCCCCCTGGTCATAGAACTGCCGGAAGATCTTCTGAACGATCTTCATATGCCGCTCTTCGGTGGTACGGATAAAATCGTCGTACCGGATATCCATGAGTTTCCAGAGTTCCTTCGTTTCCGCGACAATCTTGTCCACATACTCAATCGGCGTAACACCGGCTTCTGTCGCCTTCTTCTCAATCTTCTGACCGTGCTCATCCGTGCCTGTCAGAAAATAGGTGTCGTAGCCCTGCAGCTTCCGGAACCGGGTCATGGTATCCGCCGCCACAGTGGTATAGGTGTGGCCGATGGTCATATTGCCGGACGGATAATAGATCGGTGTGGTGATGTAGAAGGTCTTTCTGGTCTCACTCATGGTTCATTCCTCCTGTATAATCATGAAAGGGCTGTTGCGACGCAACAGCCCTGAATCATCTTGCCCGTACTTACTGAGCTTCGGCCGCGGTCTCAACGGGATATACGGAGACCTGCTTGCGGTCCTTGCCCAGGCGCTCGAACCGAACGATACCGGTGGTCTTGGCGAACAGGGTATCATCCTTGCCGATGCCTACATTGTGGCCGGGATGGATGTGGGTGCCGCGCTGACGCACGAGAATGTTGCCGGCCAGCGCCATCTGTCCGTCGGCACGCTTCGGTCCAAGACGCTTGGACTCGCTGTCGCGGCCGTTACGGGTGGAGCCCATACCTTTTTTATGAGCGAAAAACTGAAGATTAAGCTTCATCATTTTTGTTTCCTCCGTTCTTTGATGGAAAGTGTCACGTTCTGCGGATGTCCCGCTGACAGATCTTCCAGTCCCTGCCTGAGCATATTCATGAGAACCTGTGCTTTCTCATTCTCTGCTTCCGTCATGTCCGGAAGGTCGAAATCGAGAATGGCTTCTTCCTCATTGACCTCGTTCATCCGGGGAATGATCCCGTATACGTTTTCCAGCGTGTTGACACAGGAGCATGTCAGGATCGAAGCGCCCGCGCAGATGATATCGTTGCCTGATTCCGCCCAGTCGCTGTGGCCCTTCAGCCGGCAGCCGGTCAGGTTCTTTCCTTCCCGGTACAGGACTGCTTTGATCATTATGCCTTGACGGTGGTGATCTCCACCTTGGTGTAGGGCTGACGGTGGCCGATCTTTCTCTTGGAAT
>CAMKEI010000098.1 GCA_946411525.1 uncultured Clostridia bacterium
GCAGATACGGGCAGAGCACGTCCGCGCCGTCCACCTTCAGGAAGAAATACAGGAACCCTGTTCCCATGTCAAACGTGCCTTCCCACGCCCCGTCCCCAGTCGGAGAGAGCGGAAAAAGCGTTCCGAACCGGTCAATCACAACTTCTTTCGCGTCTTTCGCGATAATCCGGAAAAGCACCTTCCCGTCCGGCAGGACTTCCGCGCCCTGTATGCCGTCCCGATTCGGCTCTCCGAAATACGGGTCGAAAGATACCGTAACATCCAGCGGCCACTTCTGCTGCATCATGATTCCTCCTCGCGCCTGTTTCTGTCGTTTTTCACGTCCGAAAAGTACGGACAAATCATCTGTCCCTACTGTAGTCCATCCCTGCCGGATTGTCAATGAAAAACGCGAAACGCCGTTTTTTTCTCATGCCGGGAAGATTACTCGCGGAATCCGCGTTTTTTTGGTATAATCGGTAAAAACCCGGGCAGCAGTGTCCCGGACAGATCCGAATATGAGGAGGGCGTCTGATATGAACAAGAGGATCCTGGCCGCTGCGCTGGCGCTGGCGCTGTTCGTGTGCGTATTCTCCGCGCTTGCCGAGACCGAAAGCAATACCGCCAATGATACCAAAGCCAATTCCGTCACAACCATGTATGTCTATACAGACAACGGAAAGAGCCTGAACGTGCGCAGTTATCCCGGCACAGGCAACAATATCATCGGCCTGGCTCCCTACGGTTCCGAAATCAAGGTCCTGGAGTTCCGGGAAGACGGCTGGGCCCGCATCAGATGGAATGTCATCGGAGAAGGCTATGTCCAGAGCCGTTATCTGGTCTGGAACAAACCTGAGGATGTCCCGGTGACGCCGGTTCCCACAGCTGCCCCGACCAGTGTGCCGACCTACGCGCCTACTGCCGTCCCATATTACCCGACTGCGATCCCGTATTACCCGACAGCGATTCCGTATTATCCGACTGCCGTCCCCTACCCCACAGCTGTCCCTTACCCGACCGCTGTCCCCTACCCTACAGCCGCACCGTATTATACGGATAACCTGGCTGCCCTGAACGCTGAGTTCCGGACTGCCAGAATGGTCTCTCCCTTTACCATCATCGTCCGTCCCACCCGCGCCAGCGGCTGGGTGAACATGAGATGGGCCCCGAGCACGGATGTGGAAGTCCTCGCAACCTACCGCAACGGCGAGCGGCTGACCGTCATCGCCGAAACCCAGAACTGGTACCAGGTGACAGATCCCGGTTCGGAAACCACCGGTTTCATCATGAAAGCCTATACGACCCGTATGAACTGATTCTGCTGAAAAAAGGAGGTTTTTCCCGCCATGAAGAAGATTTCTGTCCTGCTGTGCGTCATCCTGCTGGTGACAGCCTGCTTTGCGTCCGCGGAAGGCGGCTCCGTTGTTGAAATCAGCGGCGCGTTCCGTCTGGACGGCATCCTGCCCGAAGGTTACAGTTTCTCCGAAGCGTCCCGGAACGAAACCACCCTGGACGGGCGGATTGCCTCCGATAATCCTGCCGCGCCGGTCCTGCAGGTTTATATCGCCTTCAACGACAATGAAAGCTATGCGAAGGCCAAGGGTCTGAAGGACCTGAGCGAGGAGGAACTCGCGCTGGTAAAGCTGAGCTTCAGCGGAGAAGGCAGCGTCTCTTTTGAATCCTTTGAAACCGCTTCCGGCGACAACCTGCTTGTGATCCGGGACGCGGACGGCGAGTTCCTGGACTTTTACACCGTCTGCTTCGGATATGAGATTGAAATGACCCTGTTCCCGGCGGAAGGCCGGGCCCTGGCCGAAGCGGAGATCAGCCGCTGCCTGGAACTCATGAAAAGCCTGGACATCGTCCCGGCCCGGTAATATCCGACATTCCTGCCGGAGGGGTAACAGATGAAACTGCTGGAAAAGATCCGTGGCTTTCTCAGGGAGGAGGAACCCGAAACGGTTCCGCAGCCTCAGGCGCCCGAGAAGCTGAAGAAAACATGCAAAAAGTGCGGGAAGACCTTCACCGTCGATCCCGCATGGGGCTATGTGCCCACCTTCTGCAAAGACTGCAGGCAGCAGCTCGTGAAGGAAAAGGAAATGAAGCAGCGTGCCGGTGCCCTGCGGGAGATCAAACGGAAGTGCAAGGCTTGCGGAAAGTTCTTCACCTTCCCCAGTGATACCGCCCGCTACCCTTCCTACTGTCCGGACTGCCGCAAGCGGCATCAGGCCGCCATGAAAGAGAAATACAGCCGGAAAAAATAAAACGCTTGACAATGTTTAGGTACCGAACTATAATATAATTGTTCGGTACCTAATTTTTTGCTGACAGTTACGCTGAAAGGAGCGATAAAACATGAGAAATCCAGATTGTGACGTGATCCTTGCCTCCCTGAAGCTGGCGCGCGCCATGAGGCGCTGCCCGCCGGAGCGCGGGGAATCTCCCTTCCCCCCGGCCATCGGCCGGCTGCTGGCCTGCGCGGCGGAAAATCCGGGCGTTTCCTCCCGGGAACTGTGCGAACTGCTGGATGTGCGTCCCTCTTCCCTGAGCGAGATGCTCGCCCGCGCGGAAGCGGACGGTCTGCTCACCCGGGCTGTGGATGAAGACGACCGCCGGATCCAGCGCATCACGCTGTCCGGCAAGGGCAGCCGCCTTGTCACAGAGATGGAGACAGCCCGCGATGAGGACGCGCGGAAGAAAACGTCCTGCCTGACAGAAGAGGAAAAACGGCAGTTCTGCGTCCTGTGCGACAGGCTGAGCGAGCATATCGAACGGCTCGCGCTGGATCTGCCGGAAAGCCGCAGAATGCCTCCGCCTCCACCCGGACACGGTCCTCACGGATTCCCGCCCCGGCCCGACGGAGACAGGCGCGAAGGCCCTGTCTTCCCGCCCCATCCGGACAAACGGTTCAAATGCTGACAGGCGGCAAATGAATGACCGCCGGTGCGCTGCACCGGCGGCCTGTTTTTATTCGTCTTTCTTTTCTTTTTCCTCTTCAGCCTCAGGTTCGGGCGGCTGCTCCTCCGGCAGCTCCGTCACCTGCATCCGCGTCACCCGGAATCCATCCATCTCCGTGACGGTGAACTGGTGCTTTCCCAGCGTGAATGTGTCGCCGACCTCGGGCACTTTTTCCAGCATTTCGCCGGCCCAGCCGCCGACGGTGTCCGTATCGTATTCGTCATTGTCCGTGTCAAGCTTGTCCAGCAGCTCCTGCAGCTGCATATTGCCGTCCACGATCAGGGTGCCGTCTTCCTGTTCGACAACCTCTTCGCTCACCTCGTCATGTTCGTCATAGATCTCGCCCACAAGCTCTTCCAGCACGTCCTCCATCGTGACGATGCCTTCCGTGCCGCCGAATTCATCCAGCAGGATCACCATGTGCGTCTGGGAGGTACGGAACTGCTTCAGCAGGTTGCCGATGGACAGGCTCGCCGGCGCGAACACCGGCTCCTTCATGATCTGCGTGATATCGGTGCAGCCCTCATGGGTCATCTTGTAGAAGTCCTTCTCATGCAGGATGCCGACGATATGGTCCAGATCCTCGTGATAAACGGGAATACGGGAAAACCAGGTGTCGCGGAACAGGTCCGCCGCGTCGTCAATGGAAGCGTTGTCCTCGACCGCAGTCACGTCCACCCGGGGCGTCATGATATCCGCCGCGTCCTGATCGTTGAATACGATGGCGGAACGGATCAGCTCCACTTCTTCCTCTTCGATGTCGCCTTCGGTCTGCGCCTCGTCGATCATCGTCATCAGCTCGTCCTCGATCTGGCTTTCTTCCGGTTCAGGCCTGATCAGCTTGCCCAGCAGCTTGCGCCACAGGCTGAACAGGAGGTCCAGGGGACGCAGAAGCATCATCAGGAAGCTGATGATCGGGCTGACCGCCATGGCGAACCGCTCCGGCTGCTGTTTGGCCAGGGTCTTGGGGCCGACCTCGCCCAGGAACAGCACCAGCACGGTCATCATCACGGAGGCCGCTGTCGTGGCCAGGTCTTCCCTGCCGGGCAGGATGCGCGTGGTGAACAGCAGGGTCGCGATGGCCGTGCCCACGATGTTCACCAG
>CAMKEI010000099.1 GCA_946411525.1 uncultured Clostridia bacterium
TCTTCATGACGGCAGCGGCGTCGGCGCTTTCGTCAAACTCCACGATCATCTTCTGAGTCATGAAGTTTACGGTGACTTCTTTTACACCCGCAATTTTCCGGGCGGCGTCTTCCATCTTGTTGGCGCAGTTCGCACAGTCCACTTCGATCTTGTAGGTTTTCTTCACTGTAATCGCCTCTTTCCTGCATTATGATTAAATAATCATTTAATCGTTTAAACGAATAATAACAGGAAAAACCCCGGATGTCAACAGAATATCCGGAAAAGGGAAGGAAAGCCATAAACACCCACTGAACGAAAAAAACAGGACATTGATGAATGCAATAATGACACACAGCAACCTGTCTATAAGAACATTATATGGAATTCATCCACATAATCCCCACAAACACGGCGATTGCGAAACGGCGCTGACAGTTTTTGCCACAATCATAGCTATAGTTTCAATCTATAACTGCCTATTGCTTTCAGGTATTGGACAGAACAGAAAGTGGCGGATATAATACGAAACATCAAAACACGAGGAGGGAGCGCCGTGAAAGGAAATATCACCTGGCGGGACGGACGAATGTGCCGGCGTACAAATATGCGGCGCCCCGAATGACAGAAACTGAACGTTGTTTTGTAATATGAAAGGAGATATCCCCATGAAAAAGATTATCGCTCTGGTTGTTGCCCTGGTACTGACCCTGTCCCTGACCGTATCGTTCGCGGACGGTATCAAGATCGCGATTCCCAATGACGCCACCAATGAAGGCCGCGCGCTGCTTCTGCTCCAGGCTTACGGCCTGATCAAGGTTGATGAGAATGCCGGCATTATTGCCACGGTTAACGATATTACTGAGAATCCTCTGGGCATCGAGTTTATCGAAGTGGAAGCCGCGCTGGTTCCCAACGCGCTGCCGGATGTGGATTATGCCATCATCAACGGCAATTATGCGCTGGCCGCCGAGCTGCCTGCCGCACTGCTCTATGAAAACGCGGATTCTCCCTATGTGAATGTGGTGAGCGTGAACGAAGCTGACAAGGACAGCGACAAGGCCAAGGTTCTTACGGCTGCTGTGCTGAGCCAGCAGGTCAAGGATTTCTTCAACGATTATGACAAGGCCATCTCTGTTGTGGAGAATCCCACCGATGGCTTTGACGCCACAGTGGACTATGACGCGCTGAACGGTGAGACCATTAAGATTGTCGCGACGCTGGATCCGCATTCCTATGTGCTGGACATCGCCGCGAAAATCCTGGCTGAGAAGGGCATTACCCTGGAAGTGACCGTGGTTGACGATTATGTGACGCCGAATACGGCAGTGAATGACGGAGACGCATTTGCGAACTTCTTCGCTCATCAGCCCTATCAGGACAACTTTAACGAGGAGAACGGCACCAACCTGGTGACCATTGCAGGCGTGCATGTGGAGCCCATGGGTCTCTATGCCGGACAGCAGGCTGATCTGGCCGCGCTGGGACTGTAAGAATCATCGCAGCAGTTCCTTCCTGAAAGAAAACGGAGGGCATCCGGGGTTTCCCGGATGCCTCTTTTCGGCGAAAAGGGATTGCGTATCGGTCAGGGTCCCTACTATAATGAAAACCGGATTACGAAAAACGGAGGCTTAGGCATGATCGAACTGAAGAATCTGTCCAAACAGTTTGAAACGCTGGACGGATCCGTGGATGCACTGCGCCATATCAACCTCACCATTCAGGACGGGGACGTATACGGCATCATCGGGATGAGCGGTGCGGGCAAAAGCACGCTGGTGCGCTGTATCAATATGCTGGAAAAGCCCACAGAAGGGTCTGTACTGGTGAATGGAAAAGACATGGGATCCATGAGCCAGAAAGAACTGCGGGCTATGCGCCGTAAAATAACCATGATTTTTCAGGGCTTTAACCTGCTGATGCAAAGGACCTGCCTGAACAACATTATGCTGCCGCTTCGCCTCGGCGGCACTGACAGAAAAACAGCTGAAACCAAAGCCCGTGAAATGCTGGAGCTTGTGGATCTGCCCGATAAGGCCAACAGCTATCCGGCGCAGCTGTCCGGCGGGCAGCAGCAGCGAGTGGCGATTGCCCGCGCGCTGGTTACAGAACCGGATGTGCTTCTGTGCGATGAAGCGACTTCCGCGCTGGATCCCAAAACCACTCATTCCATCCTGGAACTGATTCGGGATATCAATAAAAAACTGGGCATCACGGTGATTGTAATTACCCATCAGATGAGCGTCGTGCAGGAGGTCTGCAACCGGGTCGCCATCCTCGAAAACGGTGAAGTGGTGGAAGAAGGCGGCGTGGCGGAGGTTTTCTCCAATCCGCGAGCCAACGCGACCCGTAATCTGATTTATCCGGAAAGCGCGGATGGCAGCTCCATTTTCCCGGAGGGAGGACAGCGCATACGGGTGATTTTCAACGGGGCGATCGCCTCCCGGGAGCCCCTGATTGCGAAGATGGCACTTGATTGCGGCATTCTGGCAAGTATTCTCGGCGCTTCGACCCGGTCGGTCGGAAACCGGGCGTACGGTTATATGCTGCTGGACATTCCCGGTTCACCTGAACAACTGGCCAAGGCAATCAGCTATCTGAGCGCCACACCGGATATTACCGTGCAGGTTGAGGCAGAGTATGCCGCGAAGGAGGTGGAAGCATGAATTTTGTCAATGCTTTTACGCCGGAACGGCTGCAGGAAGCCTGGGACTGCCTGCTGAACGAATTTCCTTTTGCAGTCTGGGAAACGGTTTATTCCACGCTGTTGGCCACGCTGTTTGCGGTGATTATCGGTCTGCCGCTGGGCGTGCTGCTGGTGACGGGAGAAAAGAAGGGAATCCGCCCGCTGCCCGCTCCGGTGATGGGATTTCTGAATGTGCTGATCAATCTTCTCCGCTCGATCCCGTTTATTATTCTGATGGTGATGATCATTCCGCTGACGCGTGTGATTGTGGGAACTTCCCTGGGAACCGTGGCATCGATCGTTCCGCTGACGATCGCGGCGTTCCCGTTCATCGCGAGGCTGGTTGAAAGCAGCCTGCGTGAAGTGAATCCCAATATCATTGAGACGGCACAGTCCATGGGTGCTTCCCCGATGCAGATTGTAATCCATGTGATGCTCCCGGAAAGTGTTCCAAGCCTGGTAACCAACATTACCCTGGCGATTACGACTATCATGGGCTATACCGCCATGTCCGGCGCAGTCGGCGGCGGAGGTCTCGGAAAACTGGCACTGGCGTACGGTTATCAGCGGTACCGTTTCGCGATTCTGTACCTTGCGGTGATCGTACTTGTGCTGATTACCCAGATCATCCAGTCTTCCGGTACCTGGCTGGCGGCAAAGCTGGATAAGCGGCTGAAAAACAAATGATTCGTATACGGGGCAGCTGACGGCTGCCCCGTTTTTATATATCCGGGGCATGCGGAAAATCAGTTTGTTCGCCTTTACAATGGCGCGGGGATGATTCTATAATGAAAGCAATCAGCGGAAAGCAAACCAAACAGGGATCAAGGAGGCCGGAAAGATGAACGTGGCGCAGCTTGCGGACCAGCTCAGGCGGGACAACCACTTCATGAAGGACGTCACCCGGTGGGAGGTCATTCCCGCCCGGCCTGCGAAGACGTCTCCCTTCCCGGACAGCCTGGATCCCCGGCTGATTCCCGTGCTGGCGGAGCGGGGGATCCACAGCCTGTACACCCACCAGGCAAAGAGCCTTGAAGCCACCGCCAGGGGGGAGGACGTGACCGTGGTCACGCCCACCGCTTCCGGTAAAACCATGTGCTACAATCTGCCGGTGCTGTCCGCCATCCTGCGGAACGAGGACGCCCGTGCGCTTTATCTTTTTCCGACAAAAGCCCTCTCCGCGGACCAGGTCAGCGAGCTGTATGACATGATCGAGGGAATGGGCGTCGATATCAAAACCTATACCTACGACGGGGATACGCCCGCCGCAGCCCGCCGGGCCGTGCGGCAGGCAGGCCACATCGTGGTCACGAACCCGGACATGCTGCATTCCGG
>CAMKEI010000100.1 GCA_946411525.1 uncultured Clostridia bacterium
CTTTCCGGCGGCTGGATTTATAACCGGGTCGCGAAAAAGGGCGTGCTTGTTTCCGCGAAGTCCGGCAGCACACCCATGAAGGATACCGAGGCGCTGTATAACGATTTTGATTATGAGATTACGGAGAAGTGATTCTCATGGACATTACTTCCGCCATTCTTGATCCCGAGATGGGCTGCACTGCCTTCACTGTGGAGCGGATCACCTATACCCGGACGCGCTCCGGCACAGGTGTCCACAGCCGCACTGCCCGGGCCCGGGGCTGTATTCACCCGGGTACGCCGGAAATGATCAAGCTCCTCCCGGAGGAGGAGCAGCACGAAACATATATTGTGATCTATACAGACTATCCGCTCAGCACCGGAACACCAGAAAGTTCCGGTGCTTCCTTTATCGCCCCGGACCGGATCCACTGGAATAATCAGACCTGGCGCGTTGTCCGCATCCGGGACTGGCAGGGTTTCGGCTATGTCCAGGCGCTGGCAGTAAAAATGTCGGAGGGAACATGATCAGTGGAAACAGTGCTTTTCATACAGCAATTTTCGACGCTCTCTGCGCATGTCTGAACCTGTCGGCCGCGGAGGGCATCAGACTGATCCATGAGGCTTACGCCGAGCCGGAGAACGTTCCCCGTCCGCCCAGGAACCGGAACGTCATCTACTGGACGATCCTGCAGGATCCGGCGTCCGATCCGGTGTCCACGGAATATGTCGCGGAGGCCGACAGTACTGGCAGCCATGTTCCGACAGTCTGGACGACCCTGAAGTATCAGCTGATCATCGTCTGCTATGGCCCCGCCTGCGAGGAATATGCCTGCCGGATCCGCGCCATGCTTTTCCTGGACGGCGCCGGCTTTCCCCGGCGGATCCTGCGGGACGCCGGGATTTTTCCGGTCCCGGATCCGCCGCAGCCGTCCCTGCTCCATGAGGAGGAAGGCTCCCTCTGGCGCAAAAGAGCCGACCTGACGGTCTCCCTTCGGGTCCGGGATGAGCAGACGGCCCAGGCAAGAAATGCTATTACGACTGCTCCGGCGGTTATCTTTCACTGATTGCCGCACATAAAAAGACTCCCTCTCAGTTCACAGAGGGAGTAAAAGGAGGATTATGAAGGAAATAACATGCTCAATTCCTTTATAACATACCTGACTGAATTTGTCCAATCGAAATAATACAAAATGTAAAAAGTGAGGGACAGGAAATGCTTTCCATCAATACCATCGCCCGCGTCGTCGTCAACACCGTCCGCGCCAGCGCATCCCCGTCGTCCTTCGACACCGGCCTCCTGCTGGTGAAAGACAACAACTTTACCGACGCCCGGCGCCTGCAGACCTATGATTCCGCGGAGGAAGCCGCCGCGGGGATGATCGCCCTGGGGCTCGGGACGTCCACGGAGCCTTATAAGGCGGCGGTCAAGTACTTCGCCGCCTCGCCTTCGCCGTCCCGGCTGCTGGTTTCCTGCTATCCGTCCTCCGAGAATCTCCAGACCGCGCTGGACGCGGTGCTGGACCGGACGGCGGCCTTCTACGGCGTGACGACCGTGGATACCGGGGTTGCGGCGACCTGGCTGGACTTCGCCCGGCATGTGGAGGCCCTGAGCGTGCCGCTCATGCTCTTTGTGCCGGTGACCGGCACAGCCGTTTCCGCGGCGGCGGAGAACAGTATCGCGGACACGCTCCGCGAAGCGCAGATCAAGCGGGCCGTGACCTTCTACTGCGCGGCGCCGTCCGACGCCGGGGCCCTGATGGGCACGGCCATGGGGCTGGAGCTGTCGCATAAAGGCTCCGCCTTCGCTCTGTGCTACAAGACGATCCAGGGCGTCCAGCCCTCGGACCTGACCCAGTCTGAAACGGAGAGCCTGAAGGCGCTGAACTGCAACGTGTACGTCGCCCGGGGCTACACCCATCTCCTGCTGGAGAACGGCACGGTTTCCAACGGCCAGCGGTACGACGAGGTTTTGTATGTAGACAAGATCGCGGAGGATCTGCAAAACGCGGCGGTGACCCTGCTGGCGGAGAACCCGGACAAGCTGCCCCAGACGGATGATTCCACGGCGCAGTTCATCAACCGGTTCTCGTCGATCCTCATGAACTATACCGATATGGGCGTGCTTGCCTCTTCCTTATGGCGGGGCGCCGACATAGGCCCGGTGAGGAACGGGGACGTCATCGAGAACGGTTTCCTGCTCTGGGCAGGCAGCTACGACGACCAGTCCGACGCCGACCGCGCGGCGCATAAGGCCGTGCCAGTGCAGTGCGCGCTGACGCTGGCCGGGAGCATTGAAAGCATCGTGATTACGGTCAATGTGCAGGTATAATTCAGAAAAGGAAAAGGGTCGGATAATCAGTATACTGTGTAGCGGTACATGGTTCCTGCCGTACTGTCAATATAGGAGAAAGGTTTGAAAATCCAGAAGAGAATTCCCAGCAGGATCAAAGAACCGATAACCACCACGGCGTAAATCAGGAACTGCTTTGGGGTGATTTTGCTCCGTCTCCGTCTCGGCCTCATATCAGCGTTTCTCCTTTATCCGATGATCTTTTACCGGAAGAAGGCTTTCTTTCCGGCTTTTTTGACGCATTCCTGCTCATAAGCCATGACCCGCTTCAGTTGTAAACGAGCTGAAGATTCCCGGTTATTATATCATTTTCCGTAGACGATGTCACGACAGGAGGTTATCCATATGGCTTATAATGTCTACTCTTTACCTGATGTCAAGTCCGTCCTCTATCACCCCGACGTGGGCACGGCGAATCTCCACCTGTGCGGCATCGGGAAGATCACGGTCTCCGCGGCGGGGGACCTGACGTCCCACACCACCACGGCGGACGGGTATGTGGTGGTGAACCGCCTGAAGACGACAAACGGCACCGTCCAGATCGAGGTGCCGCAGAACAGTATCGGGGACAGTTTTCTCCGCCGCTGGGCGAAGTGGGCGAGGGCTACGAACAGCGCGAACCGCATCGCCCTGGGAACGCTGACGATCACGGACAACGTGTCCGGTTTCAAAACGGTCTGTACCGGCGTCTCCCTGCAGAAGGCTCCGGACCGGACCTATGACCGGACCGCCACGAACGTGACCTATACATTGCTGGCCGCAACGATTACGGAGCAATAAAACAGAGGGCTCGTCATAAAGACGCCCGGGTTGCGGGCTGTTAAGCCGGACTCCGGTTACCCTCTGTGTACAATATAAAAGAATGGAATCGAAAAGTCAATAACCGGGAGGCTGCTATGCGCCAGATTACAAAAGACATCTCCGTCACCATCGACGGAAATCCTGTATCTTTCAGCCTTTCCAAACTGGATGCCTTTTCCGGCGTCACGCTGCTGCGGCTGCTGATGCGGCTGGAGAATCAGAATGATCACCCCACCATGCTGGACCTGATCGCCTCCCTGTCGGAGGACGAGCTGCGCTCCGTCATGACATCGGTGCTGAACCATGTATCGGTCCTGCTGCCGGCAGGCCCCCATCCTGTCATGACCGGGTCCGAGTGGGGATACCCGGAACTGGAGCACGATACCCCTTCCTGCATGAAGCTCCTGCTGGAGGGCATCGCCTGGAGCCTGTCCGGTTTTTTCGGCGGAAGCGGACGGACTTCTCCGCCCGCTCCGCCGGATACTGCCCCGTAACCTGCCCGAACATCGACGAGTTCCTTTTCCTGCCGGTGGCCGCCGGTTACTGGAAACAGCATGAGCTCTGGGACGGGACCTATACCCTGGACGACCTGCTGGATATTGTCGAGCTGATCCGGGTGAGGAGGGAAAACGAAGCCCGGGCTGCTGATGCAGTCCGGGCGTGAGACTCTATCTTCCGATTTTATGTGCCAGCGTTCATCCCGACAAACTGGAATTTACAGTG
>CAMKEI010000101.1 GCA_946411525.1 uncultured Clostridia bacterium
AGGTGATCCGGCCTCTGGTCAGATCATAGGGCGATAATTCAATCGTTACCTTGTCGCCGGGGTAGATCCGGATGAAGTTCATCCTCATCTTTCCGGAGATATGCGCCAGGATCTGGTGGCCGTTCTGAAGCTCCACCTGGAACATGGCGTTCGGCAAAGCTTCAACAACCTTGCCTTCCATTTCGATCACGTCGCTCTTGGACAAGAATCAGTCCCCCTCTCGCAGCGAGTGTTTCTCGGCAAAACCGTTTGTTTCCAGTGCTCTTCTCAGGTCGCTGTCCTGCAGCGGACCTCCCTCCGGCCTTAAAGCCTTCAGGTCCAGCAGAACCGGTTTCGCACGCAGATGTTTCGTCTTCTTCTTCTTCGGGTTGTCCAGTTTGTGTCGGTGTCCGTCGGCAATCATTACGATGACCTCGGTTGCTTCCAGCACCAGGAAAAAGTATCCTTTGTCCCTTCCCTGGATGCTTTCCACTACCCGGCCCGGTTCAAAGCTGAAAGGCTCTTTCATTCCTGTTCCTCCCAGCTGAACCCGGGAAGGGTCAGGATCTCAGGAAGCCCATCTTCCGTAATGGCGATCGTGTGCTCGTAATGCGCCGTCAGGCTGTGGTCCACGGTACGGGCGCACCAGCCGTCCTCGTCAATGGAGAGGTGCCAGTCCCCCGCAGCGATCATGGGTTCCACCGCCAGGGTCATCCCCTTTCGGAGTCTCATCCCCCTGCCGGGTTCACCGAAATTATACACGGCGGGATCTTCATGCATTTCTCTGCCGATTCCATGACCGGTAAATTCCCGGATCGGATTGAATCCGTTCGCTTCGGCGTGGCTCTGCACTGCATAACCCACATCGCCGAGCCGGTTTCCCGTCACGCACTGGCGTACCGCTTTCCAGAAGCATTCCTCGGTTACCCGGATCAGCTTCTCTGCCTCTTCGCTGATGGTTCCGACGCCGGCCGTAAAGGCGGAATCGGCCTGCCAGCCGTCAAGGATCAGTGTGCAGTCCACGGAGAGGATATCTCCCTCCTTCAGGACCCTGCGGTCACTGGGAATACCGTGTACTACCTCATCGTTGAGGCTCGCGCAGATGCTGCAGGGATAACCCTCGTAATGAAGGGAGGAAGGAATCGCCCGGTGTTTCCGGATCAGCCTTTCGGCCAGCACGTCCAGTTCCGCCGTGGTTACGCCCGGTCTGATAGCAAGCCGGACCTCATCCTCCACTTCCCGCAGGATCTTCCCTGCTTCCCGCATCTTTGCGATCTGCGCGGTGTTCTTCAGGCTGATCATGCCTTCGCTCCGAGTGCGTTCATGATGGCCGCGAATGTGCCTTCGATTCCCTGATCTCCGGCGATCTTCCGCAGCAGCCCTTTTTGCTCATAATAGCCGGTCAGCGGCGCTGTCTGAGCGTGATACACTTCCAGCCGGTTCAGCACGGTTTCAGCCTTGTCGTCCGCGCGCTGGATCAGTTCCTCCCCGCATTTGTCGCAGGTGGTTTTACCGTTCAGCATGCTTACATGATAGGTCGCGCCGCACTTCAGGCATACACGCCGTCCGCTCAGCCGGTCCACCAGCACCTGGTCTTCCACCGCCAGTTCTATGACAGTGTCGATCCTGGCGAAGGTGTCCAGCGCTTCGGCCTGGGGTACAGTCCGGGGAAACCCGTCCAGGATATATCCGCCTTTGCAGTCATCCATGGCGAGGCGTTCCTTCACGATGTCAATGATGACTTCATCCGGAACCAGCTTGCCGGCGTCGATAAAGCTCTTCGCCTTCAGCCCTGTCTCCGTTCCGTCCTTGATCGCCCGGCGGAGAATATCTCCTGTGGAGATCTGCGGAATATTCAGCGCGTCACAGATACGCTGCGCCTGCGTTCCCTTGCCGGCTCCGGGAGGCCCTAAGAAGATGATATTCATACGAATACTCCTGTATTACATAAACCCGTCCATGTCCATATCGATGCCGCGGACGCTCATCTCACCCTGGATAGTCCGGATGGTCTCAAGCGATACGCTCACAGCGATCAGAATGGAACTGGCGGCAAACGGCACCTGCACGCCGGCCAGCCGCAGCAGCAGCGTGGGCACAGCGGCCAGAATGGCCAGGAAGAAAGCAGCGAACAGGTTCAGGCGGTTTACGATATTCTGCAGATACTGCCGGATGTTCTTGCCCCGCTGTCCGGGGATTACGGCACCCTGCTGCTGCAGCGATTCCGCCTGCTGTTTGGGATCAAAGCTGATGGAGGAATAGAAGAACGTGAAGGCAATGATCAGCAGGGCGGAGATGATCAGGTACCAGACGCTGCCGGTAGACATGTTCGTCAGCCACCACCGGGTAAACCATCCGTTCGCATTCGGGTCGATCAGCTGTGCGATCGTGCCGGGGAACGCCAGGAAGGAATAAGCGAAGATCAGGGGCAGCACACCGACAGAAACCACTTTCAGGCTCATGTGGGTGTTCTGTCCGCCGTAGACGCGGCGGCCCTTCACCTGCTTGGCAATCTGCAGGGGAATCCTGCGCTCGCCCAGTTCCACAAAGGTCACGATCACGGTCATCAGGATACAGGTCACAATAATCACCAGCAGGTTGATCCAGCCGGAGGTCGTGCCTGTGGTCGTAGCGGTATTGAAACCGGATACGATACCGTTGAACAGGTTGGAGATGATACCGACGAAGATCAGCAGGGAAACGCCGTTTCCGACGCCTTTCTCAGTGATCCGTTCGCCGATCCACATCGCCAGCGCGGTACCGCCGGCCATGGTCACGCCGACGAGCACATAGTTCAGCCAGCCTGCTTTGATAAAGCCCAGGCCGCGAACCAGGCCGATCGCCTGCAGCGCTGCAAGGCCGACCGTTACATACCGGGTGATCCGGTTGATCTTTTCACGGCCGTCTTCTTCCTTGCTCAGCCGCTCCAGGGCGGGAATGGCAATGGTCAGCAGCTGCATAATAATGCTCGCGTTGATGTAGGGCGTAATACCCATGGCCATGATTGTCATCTTTTCGAAGTTGCTGCCGGTCATCATGTTGACCAGCTCCAGCAGCGGCAGGCTGTTCGTGTTGTTCTGGCTCATGACCTTCACAACATCAACGCCGGGTGCGGGGATGACGCCGACCAGACGGAAAAGCACCAGCATCATGAAGGTATAGAGGATCTTCTTGCGAAGCTCCTCGATTTTCCACATTTTACGAATGCTTTCAATCATGTCAGATCACCTCGGCCTTTCCGCCGACAGCTTCGATCTTTTCTTTGGCAGTTCCGGAGAATTTGGCCGCTTTGACAGTCAGCTTCTTCGTCAGTTCACCGACGCCGAGAATCTTCACGCCGTCCAGTTCCTTACGGATGATTTTCTTCTCGAGCAGAGCAGCGGCGTCAACCACGTCACCGTTCTCGAAGACTTCAAGGCGTTCCACGTTCACAACGGCGTATTCGGTACCGAATACATTGTTGAATCCGCGCTTAGGGACACGGCGGTACAGAGGCATCTGGCCGCCTTCGAATCCGGGCCGTTTGCCGCCGCCGCTGCGGGCTTTGGCGCCCTTGTGACCTTTACCGGAGGTCTTGCCCAGGCCGGATCCGGCGCCGCGGCCCAGCCGCTTCTGAGCGGAAGTGGACCCTTCGGCGGGACGCAGTTCATGCAGTTTCATAGGGGTTCAACCTCCTTTATTCGTCAACTTCCTCAACCTTCACCATGTGCTTCACGGCGAAGATCTGGCCCCGGATAGCGGGGTTGTCAGGCTGGGTAACCGTGTGACCGACTTTGCGCAGGCCCAGGGCGGCAACCGTCGCCTTATGCTTGGGCAGGCTGGCGATCGGAGATTTCACCAGGGTAATCTTCA
>CAMKEI010000102.1 GCA_946411525.1 uncultured Clostridia bacterium
CCTTCCCGGGCGGGCACGACTGGACGGTGTGGCGCCGCTGCATCCGCTCCTTCCTTCCCCGGATTTTCAGGTGAAACAAGAGTAAACGAAAAGCGCGGAGCCGTTTGGCTCCGCGTTTGTTTGAGCATGCTGTCTGTCAGCCTTCGTCCTTTGAGGGTTCAGGCGTGACGTAGATGATCTGGGGAGTGATCTCCGCCTCGGACACGCCTTCCGGCGCCGGCGTCACGTAGACCAGAATAGGGGTGGGCGTCGCCGGGGGTTCAGGCGTCACGTAGATGACCTTCGGTGTCGGCGCGGAAGCTTCCGCCGGCGTGGCGATCTGGATCACGTCAGAGCCGGATTCGGAAGCGGAGGCGGGACGGGTGCCCACCCAGGATTCATATGCGTACGGATCACCCATCAGGATGACATGGTCCGTGTTAAGAAGATCGGAACGGATGTAGCCCAGGGTGCCGTTTGCCAGTTCCACGGCGTACCAGATTTCACCGGAGCTGTTCTTGACGCGCGCAGTCACGATGAATTCCGTTCCGGCGGACTTGATGGACATCACCTTGGTTGCGTAGATGCTGGGCATGGAACGTACGTTCACCCGCTTGATGGCGGTGTAGCAGTAACCTTCCGCCGGGATGGACTCGATCAGGGTCTCAGACTGGCGGTATACCACCTTAGTCTTGTAAACGACAGGCGGGCAGCAATCCCACCAGGCGTAGGAACTGCTGAGCGGATCGGGCTGGGTATATTCGTCCGACAGGGCGGCGGCCGGCAGGATGAGCGCGGCAATCAACAGAACGGACAGGATGACCCGGAAAAATACGGACTTCATGCTCATCGTCTCCAATACTGTTATATTCATACAGGATCATTCTTAATTGTAGATTTTCCGGGTGTTTCTGTCAACCGCCACATGTAGTGGAGCAAAGGCCTGCGGGGCATATATCCGGTGGAAAGAGGGACCGGCAGGATCAGAACGTAACGGTACGGGGAGCGCCGCCGAAGGAAGCGAAGGTCGCGACGGCATCTTTGAAGTACAGAACTTCGGTGTTGTCGTCCTCAGCGGAATACATCGCCTGCAGGGAAGGATACTGGTCCAGCATATGTTTTTTCGCTTCGATCCGGTCATCGCGGATCAGCTGTCCGGCCACACGAAGCCATGTGCCGTCCGCAAAGGCACAGATCTCGGCTTTCGGATTCGCCTGCAGCTGCTTTGACACGGACTTGATCTTGCCGGTCTGGATATACAGCTTTCCCTCAAAAACGTCCACAGTGCCGAAAGGGCGTACGCGGGGCTGGTCGCCATCCACGGTGGCCAGGTAGTAGGTGCCGCATTTCTTCAGGAATTCATAGACTTCATTCATAGTAATATCCTCCTGTAAGTTGATAAGTTATTATACTGCGCTTCTGGAAGCCGGGACAAGCCCGCTGCGAAAAAAACACTCCGGGCACTGCCCGGAGTGAAGCATGTTCAGAGAAGTCAATCGGCTTTTTCAATCCGGATGTTTCCGGAGGTGGTATCAATACTGAGTTTTGCGCTGCCGTCGCCGCAGGTGTAGGTGTCGCCGTTCTTCGTCAGCGAGAGCGCTGTGTTGAAATCCCCGCTGGAGGAAGATACTTTGCAGGTGAAGCCGGGCTCGGTACCGAGCTTCAGGCTGACGCTGCCGGAAGTCGTGCCGACCTTCAGATCGCGGAAGGCGGCCACCGTGCCGGTAACGCCTCCGCTGGTGGAGCCGATATCCGCCTGTTCCACGGAGGAGAAGTCAGGACAGAGATTGCCGGAAGTGGAATGCATCCTCACGTTTTCGGCAGTACCGGATACGGTCAGCGCGACGCTGCCGGAGGTGGAATCAGCGGTGACGGTTTTCACGCTGCCCTTCAGGCTGAGGGACAGGCTGCCGGAGGTGGAGTTCAGGGACGCAGTGTCGAGATCGCTCTCCTGCAGGATCGTCACGTCGCCGGAGGTGGAGGAAGCGGTCAGCTTCTTCGTTTCCGTGCCGGCGCCGATGCTGCCGGAGGTCGAATCCAGACGGATCTCATCGGCGGCCAGAGACGGGATATTCAGGTCTCCGGAGGTGGAGCTGATATCGGCGCTTTTCAGTACGGTATCCCGGGGCAGGGAAACGGTCAGTTCCTTTTCCAGGTTGACAGTGACGCGGAAACCGGGCTTTGCATAGCGGATCCGCAGGGTATCCCCGTCCAGCCACCAGCGGAGTTTATCGTTATCGGAGAGCGTCCGGTTGGCAGTCTCGGAGATGATGACGCCGTCGCCGTCATGGTATTCGATATTCACCCTGCCGGAGGTCCAGTCGATAAACAGGCTGTTTACCGTGCCGGTAACCGTTTCGTTCCCGATGGTGTATTTGTCCGCGTCCGGATAGTCCATGCCGCCGGCGGTTCTGCCGAACATGAACCAGGCGGCGACGGCCAGGACAGCAAGTACGATGATCAGGGCAACTGTCAGCATTTTGGATTTGGTCATTTTGTTTCTCCTCTTTTCTCACGGATTGCGCTGTAAAGCAGCCAGCCGCCGGCGGCGCACAGCAGCAGGATCAGAATGGTGGTGAAGATGCTCTTGGTCCACAGGCTGATCATGTTCATCATGTTGGCGAACAGGATCACGTCCACGGACAGGACGAGCAGCGTGCGGTTGAAGCTTCCGATCTGTTCACGGACGGGTTTCGCCCGGATGACAAAGGGCAGGAAGATCACCGAGAAGCCGAAGAGCACGGCGGACGCCGCGGTAAAGAACCAGTGACCGCGGGTGTAGAAGCAGCAGACCGCCAGCAGCAGAAGAAGGCTGAGCGTAAACGCGCAGAAGGTCCAGAACAGCCTGTTCTCCGGCATCATCAGCGGGACGATGATCAGGGAGGCCGCCACGGCCAGTCCGGCCAGCACAACGAAGAACCAGCCCAGCGCCGCGCCGGAAGCGAGGTTGACGATCAGGCACACCACAACCGGAATCATGAACAGTCCGGCGATCACGGAGCCGACCGTGGCGCTGCGGCGCCGGAAACGCTTCGCCTGGTATTCGATCACCTGTTCCTTCTCCTCCCGGAGATCCGTTTCTATTTCATGGGTCCGGAGCTTTTCCAGTATGGCAGAGCAGTCCGGGCATTCCTGGAGGTGTTCCTCGATCAGTTCGCGGCTTCTGCCGCTGCAGACGTCGTCCGCATAGAGCGGAAGCAGATCGCGGATCACTTCACAATCTTTATTCATTGTTCATCCATCCTTTCCTGAAGTTTCAGCCGGGCCCGATGATATGTGACCCGCGCCCAGTTTTCCGTCTTTCCGAAGATGGTACCGATCTGACTGAAAGACAGTTCGCCGAAGATCCGGAGTTCGAACACCTCCCGGTACGGTTCTTCCATGGTATGGAGCACTGCGTGGATCCGGAAGGATGAATCCCTGTCCATGACCTGCTGCTCAATACTTTTTCCGGCGGCGGGAAGCTCTTCGGGAATCGGGCCGGTTTTGTTCCGCCGGCGCGTCTCGTCCACGAAGCAGTTTTTCGCAATCGCGCACAGCCAGGTTACTTCATCCGACTCGTTCCGGAAATCGGCGGTTTTCGAGAAGGCGCGGAAGAACGCTTCCTGGGTGATCTCCTCAGACGTATGCCGGTCGCCGGCAAGCGTCATGACATAGGAGAAGACCCTCATGTAATAGGCGTTGTAAAGCCGCTCACAGGTTTCGCTGTTCACACATCATCACCTCCTTTCCCGG
>CAMKEI010000103.1 GCA_946411525.1 uncultured Clostridia bacterium
TCGGCAGGACGACCGACAGCAGCCAGGCGGCAAATATGCGTCTTTTCAAGGACATCGCGGCGGCAAAGATACGAAAAAAAAGAAATATTCCTTATCTTTGATACCGTGGCTGCCGTATTGCATAAAAAAGCGTTTTCCGAACTGACGGTGGACGAGCTCTACGAACTCCTGCGGGTCCGCAGCGAGGTTTTCGTCGTGGAACAGGACTGCGTCTATCAGGACATGGACGGGGATGACCAGGCCTCCATCCACCTGTGGCTCACGGAAGGCGGCCAGGTTGTCGCCCTGTGCCGGGTCTGCCCTGCCGGGACACACATGCGCGAAATCTCCATCGGCCGCGTCATCACCACCGAACGCGGAAAAGGCTACGGCAAGCAGATCATGCGGGAGGGCATCGCTGCGGCTCGGGAATACTTCGGGGCCCGGGTCATCGACATCGAGGCCCAGGAATACGCGAAAGGCTTTTACGAACAGGTCGGTTTCAGGCAGTCCTCCGAACCCTTCATGCTCGACGGCATCCCGCACATCAAGATGACTTGGAAAGAATCAAACTGAAGCGATATGAAATTAGCAGAAGCATTGAACCAGCGGGCGGACCTGCAGCGGCGGATCGCCCAACTCCGGGAACGTCTCTCCAACAACGTCAAGGTCCAGGAGGGCGACCAGCCGGCGGAGAAGCCGGAAGACCTGTTCAGGGAACTGGAAGCGGCCCTGAAGCAATTGAAAGACCTGATCGTGAGCATCAACCGGACCAACCAGGAGACGGTCTGGGAGGGGAAGACGCTGACGGAGATCATCGCCGAGAAGGACGTCCTGTCCATGCATCTCGCCGCCCTCCGCGCCACCCTGGACGCCACCAACGTCCGGAATGACCGGTATTCCCGCAACGAGATCAAGTTCGTCCGCACCATCGACGTGAACGCGCTCCAGAAAAAGGTCGATTACCTGTCCCGGGACCTGCGGGTGCTGGATTCCAAACTCCAGCAGGCGAACTGGACGACCGACCTCAAGTAGTTTAAGCCGAGGCAGGGCGGGCACACCTCCGGACGGGAGGTAAAAACGTCCATCTATCACTGAGGTGATCGGAAACGGAGCCATTCCATTGTTCGGTATTGTCCGGCTCAGCACCACGCACAGGCGTACAGTTTAAGGCGTACTTATCACTACCGAGTGCCGACTGCCCCGGCGGCCTCCCCTTCGGGGGAGGTTTTTTTTATGAATAATTGCTACCTTTGGTCCAGGTATGTACGAAGCATGGATATCAAACATCATTTCGTCGAAAAAGGACAGGGAGCGCCTTTGATTCTCCTGCACGGCAACGGAGAGAACAGCGACTATTTCGTGGGGCAGATCGATGCGTTCTCCCGGTCTTATCACGTCTATGCCCTGGATACCCGCGGACACGGGAAAACACCCCGGGGTGAAGCCCCTTTCACCATCCGTCAGTTCGCGGATGACTTGCTTGCGTTCATGGACGAACACCATATCGGAAAGGCGGACATCCTGGGCTTTTCCGACGGCGGAAACATCGCGATGGTCTTTGCGATAAAGTACCCCGACCGGGTGAACCGCCTGATCCTGGATGGCGCGAACCTGGACGCGAAAGGCGTGAAAAGCACCATTCAGATTCCCATTGAAATCGGATACCGTTTCGCCCGGTTGTTCGCCCGGAAAAGCGAAGAAGCCGCCAGGCATGCCGAGATGCTGGGACTGATGGTCCATGACCCGGACGTGTCTCCCGAGGAGCTGGCGAAGATTCAGTCGAAGACCCTGGTCATAGCCGGTACCAAAGACATGATCAAAGAACAGCACACCAGGCTGATCGCAAGCCGTATTCCGGATGCCCGCCTGGTCTTCATCGACGGGGATCACTTCATCGCGAACAAATGCCCGGACGAATTCAACCGGGCCGTGCTGGATTTCCTGGGAAAAGACTGAATCAGCGCTCCCCTCTTCCATCACCCCAGTATTTTCATCGCAATATACGCACATGCCTCCGCATCGGCGAGGGCATGATGGTGATGGGTGAGATCGAAACCGCATGCGGCGGCGACGGTCTGGAGCTGGTGATTCGGCAGACTGTGCCTGAATACGCGGCGGGAAGCCGCCAGCGTATCATAGAACCGATAATCCGGATAGTCCATCCGATACACCTTGAACACCGCTTTCAGGCATCCTTCGTCAAACGGGCTGTTATGGGCGACGAGCGGAAGTCCCTCGATCAGCGGTTCGATCTTCTCCCAGACGGACGGGAAAACCGGGGCATCTTCCGTATCTTCACGGGACAGCCCATGCACCCGCTGACAGAACCATTGGTAGTATTCCGGCTCCGGGTGAATGAGCGAGTAGAACCGATCCGCGATCACTCCTCCGCGGACGACCACCACACCCACACTGCATACGCTGGAAGGGAATTCATTGGCGGTCTCGAAATCGATCGCTGCGAAATCAGTCATAACGTTTCAATGTCGTTGTCTTCTGCAGCGTTACCAGGAGATCGAAGAATAAACAGCCTCCGCCAGCATTTGGGCACCCGTACGCTGGGGATGCACGCCGTCGCGGCAGTATCGGTTGTCGAGGAACAGATCCTGCAAGTCAATCAGCTGCAGTCCCGTCTCGGCCGCAATCTCCCGGATGGCGGGACGGACACCCTCCTCCAGCGTCTCCGGATGCACGCCCAGCAGCGGCTTTCCCAAAATGAGGAAGATCCGGATGGGAGCGATCAGGATGACGCGCGGTTGGGAAGGAAGTTTCTGGTAGGACCCGACGATCTTCCGGTAGTCCCTCCGGAAGATGTCCGGATCCCAGTTCCGGGTCTTCGTATCGTTGGTTCCGAGCATCAGGAGGACGATATCCGGATTCCAGGCGAGGCTCTCCCGATATACCCTTTTATGGACATAGGGGGTATCGGCATCGAAGCGGGCAGATGCATCATTGTACCCGAAATTACGGACTTCATAGCCTTCTCCCAGCTTTTCCTGAAGAAGGGCGGGATAACTCTGCTTCCAGGGATTCAGCAGCGTGAATCCCCAGGTAATGCTGTCTCCGATGCAAGCGACGCGAATCATGATCCTATAAAAAAAGAGTCCGCCTGTGCAGGGGACTCTGGAGGTGCCAAGCGGAATCGAACCGCTGTAGCAGGTTTTGCAGACCTGTGCCTAACCGCTCGGCCATAGCACCGTTGGGACTGCAAATATATGCAGTTTTTTTGGATTTCCAAAATTATTCCACGTACAGCAGAAGCCCCTTCAGGTACTCCCCTTCCGGATGGTAGATGTTCACGGCGTGGTCGGCAGGCTGGTTGAGGCGGTCCAGGATACGGACGCTGCGGCCGGTCTGGGCGGCGGCGGAGAAGACCGCGAGGGCGAAGGCCTCCTTGTCCACGACCTGCGAACAACTGAAAGTGAACACGAAACCGCCCGGGGCGACCTTCGCGATGGCGGCCGCGTTCAGGCGCTGGTACGCCCGGAGGGCGTTCT
>CAMKEI010000104.1 GCA_946411525.1 uncultured Clostridia bacterium
ATCGTGCTGTATCACTGCGGGGATGAATTGACTCATGCCCTGCGGTGTATTCAGAATGCCGATCTGGAAGTGGACGTATTCCTGGCTGACAATACGCCGGAAGAGATGACCGCGGAAAAGATACAATGGCTGTTCCCCGGCGTCACAGTCCTCCCCCAGAAAGGAAACATCGGATTCGGCAGGGCCAACAACGCCGTGCTGCCGCTGCTGCACAGCAGATACCATCTGATCATGAATCCGGATGTCACCTTTGACCCTTCCCTTCTCAGCAGAATGGTCAGCTATATGGAAGCCCATCCCGGCATCGCGATCCTGACGCCACGGGTTATGAATGAAGACGGAACCGAACAGTTCCTTCCGAAAAAACGGATCTCCGTTCATTATCTCCTGGGCGGTCTTCTGGAAAACTTCGGCGGCGTTTTCCGCCGCTGGCGCAGCGAATTCACCATGGCCGATACCGTTGTGCAGAATCCGGTTCCCGTTGAGTTTGCCACGGGATGTTTCCTGCTGATCCGTACGGAGATCTTTCAGAAGCTGAACGGTTTTGATCCCCGGTTTTTCCTGTATCAGGAGGACTCTGACCTGAGCCGCCGCGTCCTCGAACAGAAACTTGGCAGCATCGTCTATCATCCGGATATGCAGGTAACCCATCAGTGGGCCAGGGAGAATACGCGCACCTTCAAAGGCCGGATCCGGCAAATCCGTTCCGTGATCAAATACTTCCTGAAATGGGGTGTCACCTGGTGAAGACCGTCATTCTGCTGACCGCCTTCAACGGAAGCACTCACCTTCCGGAACTGCTGGATTCCCTGCGCGCTCAGACAGATCCGGATTTCACCGTGATAATGCAGGATGACGGCTCTGCGGATGGTACGCCTGAATTGCTTCAGAACGCTGCCGCGGCGGACAGCCGGTTCGTTTTCGGGTCAGAGCAGGGACAGCATCTGGGAGCCGCCGGCAATTTCCTCTCGCTGATCCGCCAGGCGGATGCGGATTACTGTCTCCTCTGTGATCAGGATGATATCTGGGAACCTGAAAAGGTGTCCGTGCTGAAACAGGCCATGCTGGATCTGGAAAAACAGCATGGCGACAGCACACCCTTGCTCGTCCATTCCGACTGTACGCTGATCGGCAGAACCGGAGAGCAGCTCTGTGGCAGCTTCTTCCGACATCAGGGCTGGGATCCCGCGGCAGTCACCCTACCCCGGCTTCTGGTACAGAATAACGTGACAGGCTGTACCTTGATCATGAACAGGCCGCTCCGGAATCTGATCGCCGGACATGCCCGGGCCGAAGAACTGTTCATGCATGACTGGCTGATCGCGCTGGCTGCCGCATCCTTCGGACGTATCGTCTTCGTGAACCGGCCGCTGACACGCTACCGCCAGCATGAAGGCAACGTCATCGGAGCCAGCGCCGGGTCTCTGCCTGCGCGCGCCGTCTCCGCCCTGAGGAATCATGAAAACGCGAAGCGCCGGATCCTGCTGACCTACACCCATACCAAAGTGTTTCAGAATCTTTTCGGCAAAGTACTGCCTCCCCGCGCACGAAAGATCGTGGACGGATATCTTGCCACGCAGCACATGCCCAAGATTCCCAGGGTTCTGGCCGTCCGAAGGATGGGCTGCGTCATGCAGAACCCGGTCACCCGGCTCGGCCAGATCCTTTTCGGATAAATGATTCAAAAAACTGCTTGCAATTTGATTTCGGCCGTGATATCATAGTCAGGCTTGATGTGTAACACTCCAACGAGGAGGATGATTTCCATGGGTAAGTATTGTGAGATTTGCGAAAAGGGCACGCTGAACGGCAACAACGTCAGCCACTCCAACCGCAAGAGCCATCGCATCTGGGCGCCCAATGTGCAGAGTGTCCGCGTGATGGTTGATGGTGTGGCAAAGCGGATGAACGTGTGCACCCGCTGCCTGCGCAGCGGCAATGTGCAGCGCGCGCTGCCCAAGATTCACGAAGAGGCCTGAGCCCCCGAATGAAGGATCAACCCGTCTGTCGTGCAGCAGACGGGTTTTTCATTTATATCGTAATATTGTCACGGAGCCATCCGCGACCGGTTTCTCTCAGTTCATCCATTCCCTTTTCGGCCGCCAGCCGCAGAAACTGATCCACACGGCTGTTTTTGCTTTCCGGATCATCCTCCCGGTACCGGCGGATCAGTTCCGTATGCGTACCGAGGATTGTCCCGAAAACCAGCCCGTGGAAGCTGTCTGTGCAGAAGCAGGCGGCGTCCCGTAAAGCGGCCAGGAATTCTTCCGGCCCGGCTCCGTCCAGCAGCTCATACCCGCTGCGGTAACTTTCCGCCGATACCGGCAGTACAAGCACCCGCAGGCCGGTTTCACGCTGAATCGCCTGAACCCGTTCCCAATAGGCAGGATTGCTTCCGATAAAGTAGCACAGCAGATACGGTTCCCCTCCGGGAGCGGGGCCGGCAATCTCTTTCCATTCAGCGGCGGAAAGAAGGCATACCGGATCAGGCATCACAGCTGTTTTCCGGCCTGTCATCTGCTCCAGCAGCTCTGCTCCTTCCTGTTCCCGGACAGAAACCGCCCGGAAATCCTTTGTCCAGCGGCGGATCTTCCGGATCTTGGCTGTCTTCGGAAGCCGGCTGACGCCCAGGCTCGGCGCATAGGCCACTTTCGGAATGCTCCTGTCCGCAAAAGTCAGGAAATAAGCCGGGTTCATCCATACGGGATTCCAGATCTGATCGCTGCCGCACATCAGCAGCGAGCAGTTCCTGCTCGCTTCACGCAGTTCTTTCTGATTGCGGCAGGGCCCGCTCAGGTGCATCCGGCGCCGGTAAAATTCCGGAATCGCTTCGCTCTTGCGCTGCGCGCCGGTCTGTCCGGCCTTCACTTCCCGCTTCCGGATACCGTCCAGGATCAGCTTCGGGTTGTTTCCGCTCATCAGCAGATTCCGTATCTTTTCAGTCCGGTCCGGCTGATAATCCAGATGCATACATTCGTATCCGAGCTCCCGCACTGTCCGCTGAAGCGCATAAGCCTGAAGCGCTGAGCCGAAATTGTCGTTGTGCAGAAAAGTAATAATCCCGATTCCTGTCCCGGGCATATCTGTTCACTCCGTCCGCTTTCTGTCCTTAATCGTCGTCCCAGTCCACCAGTCCCTTGGACTCCAGATACTCCTGCTGATAATCCATGTAATCGTCAACAAGGGACGCGAGCTTGACAGCTTTTACGGGATCCAGATCATTCTCTTCCGCCAATTTTTCCACCATATACTCGAATGCTTCATCATCCTCGTAGTATTCCGTGCCGGCGTTTCCGTCTTCATCGATCACATGGTGCTCATGCATATAGGCCATATCCGCGTCGATCGTCTGGCTGATCAGTTCCGG
>CAMKEI010000105.1 GCA_946411525.1 uncultured Clostridia bacterium
AGGTGGCATGGCTCAGTCGGTAGTCCTAGGTGGTTGAAACATCAAACGGTGAGGTGGCATGGCTCAGTCGGTAGGACGGACCGCGGTATCAAGTAGTATCCAAGATGACATACCTTCTTTGTGATCTTTGTGTTCATGGCTTGATCATTCCGGAATGAATCAGTATACTTTACATATAATCAGCATCGGCTTCGACACGTGTTTGAGAAGGAAAACAGGAGAAGTGGAAGAAAAGGCGAAGAAAGCAGAGATGAGTTATGACACTTTCTGAGAAGCTCGACAAGATCCTGATCCAGGGCGGATCGTGGAAGACGATCCTGGGCGGCCTGTGGGTTACGATTCAGATTTCGGCGCTGGCGCTGGTGCTGGGCACCGTCCTTGGCGCTCTGATCTGCCTGCTGCGCACGCGGAAAAATCCAATAGTCCGGGGGATCGGGTCTGCCTACATTGCCATCCTGCGGGGCACTCCGGTGCTGATGCTGCTGCTCCTGCTGTATTACGGCGTATTGGCCAGAGCAGGCATTGCGCCGGTGATGGTGGCTGTGTTCACCTTTGCTCTGAACGTATCCGCCCATGTGGCGGAACTGCTTCGCTCCGCGCTGGAGGCCGCCGACAGAGGCCAGGCCGAGGCTGCCCGGACGCTGGGCTTTTCCGCGTGGGATACCTTCCGGCTGATCACGCTGCCCCAGGTGCTGCGGATCGCCAAGCCCGTCTACCAGTCCACCATCGTGAACCTGATCCAGTGGACCAGCGTGGTGGGCTATGTGACGATCACCGATCTGACCCGCGTGATTAACAACACCGCCTCCCGGACCATGCAGCCGCTGCTGACGATCATCATCGGTATGCTGATCTACCTGGCGCTGAGCTACATCGTGTTCGGACTGTTTGCGCTCTCTGACAAAATCAGAATGAGAAAGCGGGGCGCGGCGGCATGAGTCTGATTGAAGTGAAAGGGCTGAAGAAATCCTTCGGTTCTCTGGAAGTGCTCAAAGGCATAGACCTGACCGTGGAACAGGGAGAACGAATCGCGATTATCGGCGGTTCCGGCTGCGGCAAGAGCGTGTTTCTGCGTTCCCTGTGCCTGCTGGAAAAACCGGACGCGGGACAAATCGTGATCGACGGGAGGGAGATTACTGCCAAAGGCGCAAAGATTGACGAGATTCGCCGCAGCATGGGCATGGTATTTCAGAAGTTCCACCTGTTTTCCGAGATGGACGTGATGGACAACCTGTGTCTCGCGCCGACGCGAATCCTGAAAATGCCCCGTGCGGAAGCGGAGAAGAAAGCCATGGAACTGCTTTCCCAGGTGGGCCTTGCCGCCCGTGCCCACGCCTGGCCGACGGTGCTTTCCGGAGGCCAGCAGCAGCGGATTGCCATCTGCCGCTGCCTGATGATGGAGCCGAAGGTGCTGCTGTTCGATGAGCCCACCAGCGCCCTGGATCCCACGATGGTGGGTGAAGTGCTGGCAGTGATCCGGATGCTGGCGAAGCGGGACATGAGCATGCTCATTGTTACCCACGAAATGAATTTTGCGAAGGAAGTCGCGAACCGGGTGCTGTTCTTTGCGGACGGCGGGATCTATGAGCAGGGAACACCGGCGGAGATCTTTGACAGTCCCAGGCGGGAAAAGACGATTGCCTTTATTCAGAAGATCAAATACTTCACCTATGATATCGACCGGAAAGATTTTGACCTGATGATTCTGCAGGGCGGTATTCAGATTTTCGGCGAGAAATACGGCCTGGACAGCAAACGCATCAACCGGCTGCAGATCTGCTGCGAAGAGCTGATCTATGAGCTGCTGGCCCATTGCTATCCGAACCGGGATGAAGTGGAGATGAAGATGGATATCTCCTATGCGGAGGCAGACCGGACGACACAGATCAGACTTACCTGCAGCGGGGAGAAATATGATCCCTTCGCTCAGGCGGAGGACGGCCTGGGCGTGACCATTCTGAGGAATATGTCCAGGCAGCTGGATTATCAATTTATCAACAACAGAAATCAGCTAAACATCACACTTTGATCATCGCAAAGGAGGCATACCCTATGAAGAAACTGGTTTTACTGGCCGTTACGCTCTTGACGGTCCTTTCCCTCTGCCTGCCTGCAGGCGCCGAGCCTGCCGCCGAAGTCACAAAATACGGCAACATCGGCCGGCTGTCCAAGCTGAACATTACTGAAGACCAGCTGAATGATGTGCTCAAGGATATCATGGTCAACAGCATCTGCAACCGGTATGTGTTCTACGATACGATGACCGATATGCTGATGGCCCTGCAGAGGGGCGATATTGTCGTGCTTGAAACCGATCAGAACACCGTGCGGTATATCGCATCCAGGAACGACGGCATCGTGGACCGCCCGCCGTACCTCAATCCGAACAACCTGCTCTTCTGCATGCTCCTGCGGGAAGAGGACGCGGAACTGCGTGACCGGCTGTCCGCGGCCATTGCCGAGATGAAAGAGGACGGCACCCTGGAGCAGCTGAGGCAGCGTTATGTCGAGGATGTCATCACGGGCGTCGACCCCGATGCGGTGGAGCCCGAAATCTTTCCGGGTGCCCCGACAATCAGGGTGGCAGTGACGGGAGACCGTCCGCCCATGGACTATGTTTCCGCCGGAGGTGAACCCCTTGGCTTTAATACGGCATTGATTGCCGAAATCGCCAAAGGGCTGGGGATCAACGTAGAATTCGTCAACGTGAACTGCGCAGCCAGGGGTATCGCGCTCGCGACCGGCGTCTGCGACATCGTCTTCTGGATGGAAGTCGGCGATTTTGAAAACTGGGAAGGCGCCGATTTCGAGGACCAGCCGGAAAACACCCTTGTGACAGATCCCTATCTGTCTGTTCCTCTCTGGTGGGCGGTCCGCGCAGACTCCCCGGTGGTGAACGTATACCGGGATCAGTGACCGCGGCAGCATAACAGAGCAAAGCAGGTATCACAGTGCAATCTGCCCGAATCTGCACATGCCACATTTCAGAAACACACCCTAATCGAAAACAGCCACAATTTCGTACGGTTTTTGATTGACGGAGGACATTCGGAACAACGTTCGGTCGTGAAGTTATTTACAGGAGGGCTGGGCATTATACGGTTCAGGAAACGGATTGCTTTGATGATTGTTGTTGTACCGGTGCTGGTATTCGTCAGCTTCTCCTTCGGAGAAGTATC
>CAMKEI010000106.1 GCA_946411525.1 uncultured Clostridia bacterium
GCCAGCGGCAAATCCCACCTATTCCTGTTTACGCTATCGGCTGCTTCGATTACGAATCTGATTCTGGACCCCATCTTCATTTTTACCTTTGGCCTGGGCACCAGAGGCGCGGCAATCGCAACGGTAATCGGACAGTTTATGGGACTGCTTGCCGGAATTCTGATCAACCGTAGATGGAACCGGGAGATCACCTTCTCCTTCACCCTGAAGCCGGACTGGGAAAGCGTCCGCGCGATCCTCCGGGTCGGTATCCCTTCCACGCTGGTGCAGGTGCTGACTTCCTTCGTATCCATTGTCATGAATACGATCCTGCTGGCGTTCTCATCCACGGCGGTTGCGGTCTACGGAGTCTGCAGCCGGATGATGGGACTCTGCACGGTCGGTGTGCATGGCATCAACAACGGGCTGATCCCGATTGCCGCGTACAATTACGGAGCCCGTAAGGCAGGACGGATTCAGGATTCCGTGAAATGGGCGATGCTGTATTCCGGATTGTTTTATCTTCCCATCCTGATTGTTCTGGAAGTATTCCCCGGCATGGTCCTTCGTTTGTTCAACGCCTCGGAGCACATGATGGCCATCGGCATTCCCGCAGTACGGATCATGGCGATTGCCTGGCTCGTATTTATTCCGAGTCTGGTCTTCGCGGCAGCTTTGCAGGGACTGTCCATACCGAAACCCAGCATGCTTCTAACCATGTTGAGACAGGCGATTCTACCCGTGCTGCTTACGCTTCTTCTGAGCCGGACCGGCTGGCTTCCTTCCGTCTGGCTGGCGTTTGTAATTTCCGAACTGATCTGTATTCCGCTGGCAATGCTGTTCTGGACAAGAAACTGGAGCGCGCTGCGTATTTCGATGGAATGTGTTTCATAAAGGTACCGACAGAAAGAGAGGACAAAGTGAAAATGAAAAAAGCCATGGCTCTTCTGACTGCACTGCTGCTGATCTGCAGCGTTTCCCTTGCGGAGGACGCTGTATCCTCCGCCACGCTGTCCGTTGACCGGCTTCCTGTTGTTGAATCAACCGGAAGCAGTATCCTGGTGGTGTTTTTTTCCACAGATGATACGGTCCGCGCGGCGGCTTATACCATTGCGGAAGCCCTGTCCGCGAACCTGTTTGAGATCCGGCCTGCCGAACCGTATACGGCGGATGATGTCAATTACCATAACAGCCAAAGCCGGACAAGCATCGAACAGAACGATCCGCAGGCCAGGCCGGCCATCGCTGCCCTGCCGGAGAATCTGAGCCGGTACGATACAATCATCCTCGGTTATCCGATCTGGTGGGGACAGGCTCCGAGAATCCTTTATACCTTTATGGAGAGCGTTGACCTCTCCGGAAAAACCATCATCCCCTTCTGCACGTCCGGTTCTTCCGGTGTGGGAAGCAGCGCGTCCAACCTGCAGAAGCTGACCGCTGAAAGCGCTGTATGGCTGGACGCGAAGCGGATCAGCAACGGCAGCAGCGCGGAGGAGATCCGGGCCTGGGCGGAGAGTCTCGGCCTCGCCAAGGAGGAACCCGTCATGTTTTATATCCATGTCAATGACGCGGTTCTGCCTGTTAAAGCAGAAAATAACACTTCGTCAGAGGCACTGCTGCAGCTGCTGGAAGCCGGCGATATCACAATCTCCATGCATGATTACGGAAGTTTCGAGAAGGTCGGCCCCCTGGGAACCTCCATTCCCCGTAATGATGAGGATATCACCACAACCCCGGGCGATGTGATCCTGTATCAGGGGAATCAGCTCACCATTTACTATGACGAAAACCGTTGGGATTTTACAAGACTCGGGCATATTGATATTGAACAGGTTGAACTGAAAGCAATTCTCGGCAGCGGTGACGTGACGGTCATTCTTTCAGCCAATCCGTAAAAAAGGGAATCATTTGCGGAACGGATTATGCTATAATCAAAGAACCGCATACAATCATACAGAACCGGGAATGATAAGGAGGAACGCCATGATTACCAGACAGTTTCAGGAACTGACGCTCTCCGCTCTCGGCTTTGGCGCGATGCGCCTGCCGGTGCTTGACGGCAATGACAGCCGGATTGACAAAAAGGAAACCTTCCGCATGGTGGACGAGGCTATGTCGAAGGGAATCAACTACTATGACACCGCGTGGGGATATCACGGGGAAAATTCTGAGACCGTCATGGGAGAAGCCCTGGCAAAGTATCCCCGGGACAGTTTTTATCTTGCCACAAAGTTCCCCGGGTATGACGTTTCCAACATGCCGAAAGTAAAGGAGATTTTTGAAAAGCAGCTCGAAAAAACCGGCGTTGACTACTTTGATTTCTATCTGTTCCATAATGTCTGTGAGATGAACATCAACGAATACCTGGATCCGAAATTCGGGATTTTCGATTATCTGATGGAACAGAAGCGTAAAGGACGCATCCGTCATCTCGGCTTTTCCTGCCACGGAGAGATGAATGTGCTGAAGCGCTTTCTCACTGCCTGCGGCGAGCATATGGAATTCTGCCAGGTTCAGTTGAACTGGCTGGACTGGGAATTCCAGCACGGAAAAGAAAAAGTGGCTTTGCTGAACGAATGGAAGATACCGATTTGGGTTATGGAACCTCTGCGCGGAGGCAAACTGGCAAAGCTGGATGAAGCATCCGAAAAAACGCTGAAATCTCTCCGCCCGGATGAAGAGATCCCGGCGTGGGCCTTCCGCTTTCTGCTGTCAGTCCCGGGCGTGACGATGATTCTTTCGGGGATGTCCACTTTCGAACAGCTTCAGGCAAACCTGAAGACCTTTGAGGAAGAGAAACCGCTGAAAACAGAAGAAAACGCAGCCCTGTCAAAGGTCGCGGAGAGGATGCTGTCCAGGAAGTCCATTCCCTGTACCGCCTGCCATTATTGCGTGAGCCATTGTCCGCAGGGGCTGGATATTCCCCGGCTGATCTCCCTGTACAATGAACACCTGCTGACTGCAGAGGATGGCGGAATGGCGTTCATTGCGCCGATGGCCCTGATGGCAATCCCGGAAGAAAAGCGCCCTGTCTCCTGCCTTCACTGCCAGAGCTGTGAACAGGTCTGCCCTCAGCAGATTCATATTTCTGATTTCATGACC
>CAMKEI010000107.1 GCA_946411525.1 uncultured Clostridia bacterium
TATTATCGCCTTGAAGGCGTGGTGCATACCACCGGCTTAGCCGGTGGTTTTGATTTTCATAGGGACGGAAAAAAGATTGTAGTGCCCAATCTATGCCCCATTAAACCCTGGGAGCCTTATGTAGCCTCACTTTTTTGGGCATCAGACTACTCGAACTCAATGGCAGCAACAGGCTTTTCGGAGATGTTTCACAGGACGCGATTTACACCGAGATTTACACTTCGTCCCGGATCGTATCCAGCGCGTGATTGATTTTTTTCTCATCCTGCTTGTCCAGCCAGTGGCTTGAAATCCAGACAAAAACATAGACAATGAAGAAGATGACGCTTACGCTGAAAAAACTGTCCCAGTCCGTATACCACCTGAAAAGCCAGCCTGCGCCGGCCACGATCGCATAGAGCGACAGGCAGTGGATGGATACCCGGATCCAGAATGTTTTTCTGTCCCACTGATACACGTCACCCAGCAGCACGGTCGGCAAAGAGCAGAAAAAGCCGGTCAGTACAATGGTAATGGGATGATACCATTCCATGGCAATATCATTTCCGACAAAATGCTGTATCACCGCGTTGATTCCGTTCAGGAACAGGATTGCTGTGGCGATAGCCATACTCTGGACAAAGATCCTGCTTGCGCCGTTCACTGAATCCCAAGCCTCCTTTTTATGTCTTTGACATAGCTTCTGGATATCATTACACGTTCTCCGTTGAGGAGAACAGCCATCAACCTTCCTCCCGGTTCCGCGCTGACGTGCAGGATTTTCCGCAGGTTTACGATCATGGACTTGGAAATGCGCACATAGTACATTCCCAGTATCTCCTCCAGTTCATACAGGCGGTCCCGGCTTTCATAGCAGTCGTCTTTGGTATAGACGTACGTCCGCTTGTCCACAGACTCGATATAGTAGATTTGTGTGAGCTTGCAGAAAAAGGTGCACCTGTCCCGGACGACAGCGATGCTGCCGGAGCCGTTCTCAAGGAGATCCATGGCGCTGACGATATCCGCGGTTTTCTCCACCGCGCGGATCAGCGCCTGTTCCTTTTCCTTTCCATCCACCTGTTCAAACCGGACCCGCATGATGTTTCCCCTTTGCCGCGCATCAATGATCTTTTACCGTGATTATACTACAACCGGCGTCCGGTTTGAACCGGGCAAACCATCCGCGAAAGATTCCGCCCTGAAAAACGGATATTACCGTGAAGAAGATATCCGCGAACAGGATGAAGATGAAGGAAGGAAGCATGATGCGGGTATACCGTTTTCCTGCGTCCGTGCCCTTGCTGATATGCGCCGCCAGACGGACGGTAAAGGCAATGATCCCGCAGCACAGGAGCAGAAACGTCCCGATTGTGGTTCCGAAGGACCGGACCGGTTCAAGGACGTCCTCCCCGTTAAGGGCGCCGAGCAGGATGTTCAGGATCATCAGGAAGAACATGACCGGAATCATGATCCGTTCCACATTCAGCATGACGCCGCCGCCGATCCCGATGCCGCCGCACCATTCCAGACCGGCACGGCCGCAGAAATGCTCCATGACCTGCATCAGGGGTTCGTTCTGCCGGCCTTCGATAAACCCGTTGTTTGCGATCACATATACCTTCAGGCGCAGGCCGTTTTCTTTGCAGAAAGATTCCATTTCCTTCAGGAACGGCAGCACATGCGAAGGAACGCCGTCGACATACAGTGGAACGGCAAAGACCACTTTGCCAGCATCCGCCAGCGCCTGCAGAATCCCCTGGCGGTCAGCAGGGGTCCGCAGGTGCAGGTATTCCTTTCTGCCCCGGATCATGAGTCCGGCACACCTCATGATGAAACCTGAAGCGCTCAGTTTCTTTTTCGGGCTGCAGTTGATCAGCACTGTCTTTTCCATTATGTCATTCCTCCCGCTTCTTCCGCGTCAGGGCAGAATCGTACGCTGTGTTCTGTGTATCCCATATTGATTGCGTTTCGTTCAACAATCAGCTTCAGGGTGCTTTTCTCTGCTTCAGTGATATCCCCGTAAACGACGACCCGCAGGCAGTTCCGCTTTCCGTAGCGGAGCGTATGATGCATCTGCCCTCCGCGGTATGTGCTGAACGGGGTTGATGTTCCGATGCTTCTGTCCAGCAGGTTTTTGACCGCGGGACTGTAGCCTCCATACAGGTTTTCGGTAATGATGGTCAGGTCTTCGGAGGATCCCAGGATCCGGGAGACCCGGTAAAGCTCGTCCTTCATCTCGCAGGCTGCAGGATGCTTTGTCCAGCACCTGAAGCACCCCTGGCAAGGGGCATACCGGCCGTCTGCGCAGATGACGTAATCCGCTGCGGCAAGCATCCTTTCATTCCGCTCTTTTCCAAGATCATGAATAATGGTTTTCATACGATGCCTTCCTTCCGATCGTTCATTGCGGTTTTGCTTATCCGCAGAACATATCATACAGGCTTCAGCCGGACAATCAATATTATCGCTACCATGATGCACTCAGGCGCGACCAAGATGCATCCAGACACGAAAAAAGACCTCCGTAAGTGTGCTTAGTTTGTGACATGAAAAGTACTCATTTATACAAAAATGCGCCTCAGATGAAGATGAAAGAGGCATAAAATTCCGGAAAAAAACGGATTTGAATTTGTTTTCAAATCCGGCTTTTTCCGGAATATTAGAACAAAAACAGGATTTTCTTTTCCTGTTTTTTCCCTAGTCAAAAGCCAAGGAAGCCTTATTTCTTAAGTATTGAACCTATGTTTCTATTCGAACTCGATAATGTAAATGTGCATTCCGCTATCACTGCCTGTTAATCAGGACAGGCTGTTCCGCCGGCCCACTTGCTCTCAAGAGGGAAAAGGTTTATAGTAGATTCACAGAAATACCGTTTTACAGAATTTCATACAGGAGGAGGAACGAATCATGGCTATCCAGA
>CAMKEI010000108.1 GCA_946411525.1 uncultured Clostridia bacterium
ATTGTTTGCGCGTTTCTTCTCTGTATCGTTTTCAAGGTTCGCCGGCCCGCTCTTCCCCGTTTCCGGTGGGCGAGCTTGAATAGAATATCAAACCCATTTCGGTTTGTCAAGCGTTTTTTTGTGATTTTTCAGAAAAATACGTTACGATTCAGTTATTGTTTTGCGTCAGTCAGCGTTTTGATCTTCCATTGCCCGTTTTCCCTGGTCAGCAGAACCCGGTACTCCGCGTCTTTCCAGGCCGGCGGATAAAGCGCCTCCGCTCCGTCCCGCTCTATCACCTCATCCGCTCTGCTGCCCTTCACGCGGCCGTCGATTCTCGGAATCCTTTCCGTGATTGTCAGTCTGACCGCACTGTCCCAGGGCCATACCCACAGAAATCCCATCTCCAGCCGGTGGTCGATGCCGCGTACATTATAATCTGCGTAAGGTGAATTTCCTTCCCCCGTTATCAGCACGGCGCTGTCGCTTTCCAGGCAGGCTGTCAGGAAATACTTCTCCAGTTCCTTCCGGTTGCTTTCCATGCCCATAATATACTTTGCCCGGTTGGCCATGCCGTCTTTCAGGACAATCTGGATATTGCTCAGGTTCATGGCGTAATAAAATACGGTCATAATCAGCCCGAGGATCACGCAGAGAACCAGCAGCCGGTAGGCGAAAAACCAGACGATCCGGCGCAGATATTTCATATGCGGTCTCCTTTCCGGGGGTTCTTCATTCCGTGTTGCAGATTATCCGTCAGAGCAGTTTGATCAGCATGGTTTTCTGCTCATCCATTTCCACGACAACCAGTCCGTCCTTTTCCAGCTGCTTCATTACGTCTGAAAAGCGTTTGAAGCCGATGGACCGCTCATTGAAATCCGGATAGGCAGTAATGATATCGGCTTTGAGGATGGACGGATTTACACGGTCAAAGCCTCCCTCTTTATAAGCACGAATCTGAGCGGCAAAAGCTTCCTTCCAGTTTTCACGGGTCAGCTGTGGAATAACTTCTCCGTTGTCGCCGGCGTTTGTGAGGCCGACCATCACGTTAAAGTTGTCATTGTGAACGCTCAGGTCACCGAACCGGTTTGCCAGTTTTGTCAGCAGTTTATAGAACGTCGCGCATCCGTACGCCTTTTCATTGAAGTCGGGGCGAAGACGCAGCAGCGTTTCCTTCAGCTCGCTGGCGTAGATCTCATCCTGGTCCTGCTCTTCCAGCACCGTCGTCAGCAGCTTGTTCAGCTCGCTTTCATCAGCAGATTCTTCCGTTGCGGTACTGGCTTTCTGGCGCTTCGGCTTCTCCACATTCCGCTTTCCGACGGATTCCAGGAACTGGAACTCATTGCATGCGTTGATAAAAATATTGCTTGCCGCCTCGCTCCTGCTGATCCCCAGGACAAACTTGCCCATGCTCTTAAGCTTCCCTACCAGCGGCGTATAGTCACTGTCGCCGGAAACGATGCAGAAGCTGTCGATCAGTTCGTTTTTATAGGCGACCTCAAGCGCGTCGATCACCAGCTGGATATCCGCGTTGTTCTTCTGGCTGATCCCGTAGCGCAGGCTCGGTACAACCGTAAAGGTATTGCTCAGGAGCACTTCCTTCAGATCCCCGAACTTGTCCGTATAGCCGTACACCTTGCCCAGCAGGATGTCGCCGCGGATCTTGACCTTCTCGAGAATACTTTTCAGGGTGGTTACTTTGGCGCCGCAGTTTTCCAGATCGACAAATACAGCAAATTTACTCAGAATAAAACCTTCTTCCTTCAGTCAGACCCGGCCTTTCATCAGCCGGTTCTGACAGTATAACATCTCCGGCGGAAAATGGCCAGTCTTCGTCAGTCCATCCGGATCTTCAGCTCCACCGGACAGTGATCCGATCCGTATATTTCCTGGTGGATGCCGGCGCTTTCCAGCCGGTCCTTCAGGCGCTCCGAAACAATAAAATAATCAATCCGCCATCCCGCGTTCTTTTCCCGCGCATGAAAGCGGTAACTCCACCAGCTGTACTGATCCTTCGCCTCCGGATAAAACCAGCGGAAACTGTCCAGAAAGCCGTTCTCCAGCAGCTGCGTCATCTTGTTCCGTTCTTCAATGGTAAAACCGGCGTTGCGCTGATTGCTTTTGGGATTCTTCAGATCGATCTCCTGATGGGCAACATTCAGATCTCCGCAGAAAATGACCGGTTTTTCGCTGTCCAGTTTCCGGATATAGGCAAGGAAGGCATCCTCCCATTCCATCCGGTAAGGCAGGCGGAGCAGGCCGTCCTGGGAATTGGGGGTATAGACCGTGAGAAAGTAAAACTCCGGATACTCCAGGGTGATCACCCGGCCTTCATGATCAAAAGCATCCTGTCCGATCCCTGAATGAACCGAAAGAGGTTCCCTGCGCGTAAAGACGGCTGTTCCGGAATAGCCTTTCTTCTCAGCGTAGTTCCAGTACTGATGATAGCCGGGCAGATCCATCTCGATCTGGCCCTCCTGCAGTTTCGTTTCCTGAAGGCAGAAGATATCGGCGTCCAGTGTAGCGAAAGCGTCCATAAAGCCTTTTCCCATCGCCGCGCGCAGTCCGTTTACGTTCCAGGATATCATCTTCATCGTCCGATCACTCCGCTGTCATCATTTTCGGATTCCCGCCCCGTATTCTACCATAACTGATCGGATCATGACAATGAAAAGCATGCCGCTTTCCTCCCGGCCTCCGTCCTTCTCACGGTTCCGTTATGGACAAATCGGTCCTGAGCCTGTAAAATAAAGGTAATGTCAGAATTCTTCTGCCGGAGGTTTTGCTGATGGCTTCAATCCTTTCCGCCTGCATCGTGCTGTATCACTGCGGGGATGAATTGACTCATGCCCTGCGGTGTATTCAGA
>CAMKEI010000109.1 GCA_946411525.1 uncultured Clostridia bacterium
GCTGTATGAGCAGGGCCTGTTCAAGATGTGGGATCCGGTCAGCGAATACCTGCCCGGATTCAAGAATCCGAAGGTGGCAAAGGAAAAACCGGACGGCTCCTATGAAATTGAGGACGCGAAGGGCGAGGTGACCATGCGGCAGCTGTTCACCATGACCAGCGGCGTGCCATACGGCTGGGGAGACACCGCGGCGGGCCGCATCCGCATTGAAAAGGAAAAGGAATGGCAGGAATCGGGAAAACCTATGCCCGGAGCGGTGGAATATGCCAACCTCGTCGGCCAGCTGCCTCTTTCCTTTGAGCCCGGGGAGCGGTGGATGTACGGTTTTTCCATCGACGTGCTCGGCGCGATCGTCGAGGTGCTGAGTGGAAAAACCCTCGGCGAATACCTGAAGGAAAACATTTTTGACCCGCTGGGCATGCAGGACACCGGGTTCTTTGTGCCGCCGGAAAAGCTGGACCGGGTCGCGACGCTCTATCATATCAACGAAGGCCTGCGGGCGGAAGAACGCTGGTATGAAACGAAAAAGCCCGAATTTGAAAGCGGGGGCGGTGGACTGTATTCCTGTGTGCACGATTATTCCCGCTTTGCCCAGATGCTGCTGCACGGCGGTACGCTGGACGGCATACGGATCCTCGGCCGGAAGACGGTGGACCTGATCTCCACGGACCACCTCACGCCGGAGCAGCGCAAGGGCGACAGCTGGGATACCCAGCGCGGTTACGGCTATGGCCTGGGCGTGCGCGTGATGACCAATCCGGAGCTGGCGGGAATCAACGGATCTGTCGGCGAATGGGGCTGGGACGGTGCCTTCGGCAACTGGTTCTGCGTGGATCCGAAAGAAAACCTGACCTGCGTCTACCTGACGACAAACCTGCCCGGCGACCACTACCGTTTTATCCCGAAACTGATGGTATCCATGTACGCCTCCCTGGACTGATAAAGATGAGCTATGAACTGAAATCCGCCCGGTATCTGGCCCGGGAAGTAATCCTGCAGACGGTGCTTCCCGGGGATGCTGCGGTGGACGCGACAATGGGGAACGGGCACGATACCCTGATGCTCTGCGAGGCTGTCGGCCCCGCCGGCCGCGTATACGCGTTCGATGTCCAGGCGCAGGCGGTGGCTGAAACGGCAAAACGCCTCGCGGCGCAGGGTGTGACGGACCAGGCGCGGCTGATCCACGCCGGGCACGAGCATATGGCGGAATATGTCAAGGAGCCGGTCAGAGCCGTCATGTTCAACCTGGGGTGGCTGCCCGGAGGCGACCACGGGGTGACCACCCGGTGGGAGACTACCCGGCAGGCCGTGGAGTGTGCCCTGGACCTGCTTGCCCCGATGGGCGTGCTGGTGATCTGCGCGTATCCCGGGCACGCGGAAGGCGAGCGGGAGGAACGGGAACTGACAGCTTTCCTTTCCGGCCTCAGCAACCGGCAATTCAACGTCCTGCACCAGCGATTCCTGAACGCCGGTGAAGGTGCGCCGGAATGCTTTGTAATCCAGAAACAAAACTGAGGTGAGCAGACTATGGAATACAGCCAAAAAGTACTTCTGAAAGACGGCAGGTCCTGTGTTGTGCGCAGCGGCACAGAACAGGACGCGGAAGGCGTGCTGACCAACTTTATCGCGACCCACGCCCAGACGGAATTCCTGACGACCTACCCGGACGAAACCCATATTACGATCGAGCAGGAAAAAGCGTATCTGAAAGGAAAAACAGACAGTAAGCGGGACGTCGCCCTGATTGCGGAGGTTGACGGGGTTATCACCGGAACGGCCGGCGTCGACAGCATGGGCGCCATGGACAAAACAAAACACCGGGCTCACTTCGGTATCAGCATCGACCAAAGCTGGTGGGGTATCGGGATCGGCCGGGCGCTGACGGATGCCTGCATTGAATGCGCGAAAGCCATGGGATATGTGCAGCTGGAGCTGGAGGTTGTTGCGGACAACAAACGGGCACTGGCACTTTACCGCAGCGCAGGTTTTATCGAATATGGCAGGAATCCCAAAAGCTTCCGTACCCGGGAAGGGAAATGGCAGGAAAATGTTCTCATGCGGCTGGAACTGACGGATGGAAACTGAAAGACTGACGGTCAGACCGATGGCGGTAACGGATGAAAAAGCCTTCACCGAAGGGATCGCCGACAAAGCGCTGCGCATTGCCTACGGTTTTCCTGCTGAGGTGAACGAAACAGTTCCTCCGGAAATCTTCCGTCATTTCCGGGGATTACCGTATGCGTACGCGATCGCCGAAAAGGCTGCGGGGAAGATGACCGGTTTTCTGCTGGACGTGGATCCCGAACTGCCGGAGGAGTCGGCGGAAAACCTGCCGGAAAAGGGGAGAACCCTGGCATACGCGATCTTTCCGGCGTACCAGCGCAGGGGATACATGACCGAAACGCTGGAAGCGTATATCCGGTATCTGTTCCTGCACACGGATACAGCCTACATCCACTGCGGTCACTTCAGTGACAACGAACCCAGCAGTCGCCTCCTGCGGAAACTCGGCTTCCGGGAATACGCCAGGCACACGGTCAGGGACAGGATCATCATCGACGAAATCCTGTTTCGCTGATTATAAATACTTTATTCATCTTTTCCTTGCTTTTTCCGTTCCTCTGTGTTATACTGCCGCTTGCGCACGGGGCATCAGCAATGATCTGAAGCCCATGCGAGAGCTCAGATGAGCGGCGTCTCCAGACCCGCAGACGAAAAACGCGGGAAACTCCCCCGGAAAACCTCCGGGACCCAATATGGGGCATTAGCACAGTTGGTAG
>CAMKEI010000110.1 GCA_946411525.1 uncultured Clostridia bacterium
GGGCAGGTATTCGCTGACCGGATCCCACATCTTGAACAGGCCCTGCTCATACAGCTGCATGATCCCGGCAACGGTGATGACCTTGGACATGGAAGCGATCGGGAAAATCGTGTTCTCCGAGGACATCTTCACCTTCTTTTCGATATCCGCGAAACCGAAGTTGCCTTCGAAACGGACCTCATCGTCCTTCATGATCCGCACGGCACAGCCGGCGATCTTCCCCTCGTCCACGAAGCGGCTGAGCGTATTCTGTATCAGTTCCATCTTCCTTCTCCTTTCAAAAACCGGACCCGTGTATGCTGCGGGTCCGGCTGATATCTCCGTGATCTGTCTGCTGTTACGCCTTTTCGTTCAGCACGCGCAGCGCAGGCGCCTGTACGCCCTTCGCCGCGAAGGCTTCCACGATGATCTGGTTCAGCTCGAAGTACAGATCCCAGTAATCTTCCGTGTTGCACCATACACGTACGGTAAACTCCATGGACTCGTTGGTGCCGCCGCTGATGCGGGCGAAAGGTTCCGGATCCTGAAGCGCATATTTGCTGTTCGCCACGGCGTCCAGGATGCACTGCTGGATTTCCGCAGGCTTTTCGCTCTTGGCGCAGGCGAACACCAGGTCCACCCGGCGCTTGGGTTCCGCGGTATAGTCCGTCACGTTGGCGTTCATCAGATTGCCGTTGGGCACCGTGACGCGCTTGTTGTCGATCGTCAGGATCACGGTATAGAACAGGTTGATGGAATGCACAAAGCCGCTGGCTCCACCTGCGTCCACATAGTCTCCGACCTTGAACGGCCGCAGGATCATCAGCAGGATACCGCCGGCCAGGTTGCTCAGTGCGCCCTGCAGGGCCAGGCCGACCGCCACGCCCGCGGAAGCCAGCACCGCGATCACTTCAGCCATGGGAACGCCCAGCATACCGATCACAGCGATGATCAGCATCACATACAGCACCCACTTGATAAAGTTCAGGATGAACCGGGTCATCGTCTGATCCAGCTTCTCAAAGCCCTTCAGTTTGCGAAGCGCTTTCATCACGAGCCTGATGACGATGATTCCGACGATCAGGATCACAATTGCCCCGAGAATGTTCCCGGCGGTACCGGTCAGCATTTCCTTGATCTTGTCCATGAACAGTCCTCCTCTTTATATACGATATTGAACGATGATCGAATGCCGTTATTATTTCTCCCCGGCGGGCTGGTTTTCCTTCCTGCCGGCGAGCTTTTTCAGCGGATCTGCCCTTTCGGTCCGTACCAGGCGAGCTCTGTGCAGTCGTCCAGCCGGAAAACCAGAAGCGGCTGCCTGTCCGTGATGTTGTACCAGCCGAAATGCTTGCCCCAGGACGTGTCCGTACTGTGCGGCGCATCCCTGTCCGTTTCCCGGATCACGGATACCGTCACACCGCCGTCCGGCGGGTAGGTGTTGCGGTATTGCTTTTCCCGGATATATTCCCTGTACCGGTCGTAATAGAACGGGTTGCCGCCGCAGTGGATCACCAGCGGCTCGTCCAGCAGGGAGGCCGCCTCCCCTGCGGAAGCTTCCGTCCAGCCGAACATCCGCATCGTCCCGAGGTACATCATCACATGGAAGGTTCCGTGTTTCACGCAGATCAGGTCGCCCGGCTGCAGCAGCATATACCACCGCGACGGATCGTTTTCCGTCAGTGCGCTGTGCCCGATTCCCCTGAAGAGGACGTCCGAAATGGAGGGGTGCCGCTCCAGCCCGGCTTTTTCATAGACCAGGCGGGTCATCCCCACACAGTCCAGCCCGCACAGGTACATGTGCGTATCCTGGTAATAATGCGTCGTGGTGGAGGGGAAAAACCGGTGCAGGAACTTTTCCTCACTGCCGCCGGCGTAATAATACGGCACGCCGAGGGGCAGTGAGACTTCCATCAGGCTGTCCGCCGTATCGTCGTAACGCTCCACAAAGAGGCTTCCCTCCTCCAGCATGGACAGGCTTGCCTCATAGATCTTTCTGTACTGGACCCGGTCCATCGGGAAACCGGTCAGCTTCGCGGACGTGGAAAAAGTCAGCTGCAGGCTGACCGAACCCTCCGCGGCCTTCATGCCCCATGGACCGCGCTCATACATGGGCACGATGCTCAGCGTCTTCTCCGGTCCGTTCATCCACTCGCTCAGCGGTTCCGTCACATCCCACAGGTTCCGTCCTGTCCGGACGGTCTGCGGAATGGATCCGCTGTTGCCGCAGACCAGCCCGTATCGCAGTTCCAGTCCCTGCACGCCTGTGACGGTGAAGCGAAGCGCCGCGCCTTCCAGGCGGAAATCCGGCAGGTTCCTCAGTTCGTCCAGCGACCATTCCCGGTCGTCTTCCGTCGTAAACCCGTCGGCCGGCTCGAGGATGATCTCACTTCTCACACCGGAAGCAGACCGGCCGGCAAATCCTCCGCCGGTGCATTTCAGCAAAAAGGTGTGGTGCTCGTCCGCCGCGGCCGGTCCGGATACCAGCAGCAGGAGCGCGGACAGGAGAAATGCCCGAAGCAGCGCACGGCGGCAGCCGTTCGCGGACTGTATCATGCGTGTCTCCCCCCTCTGTATCCGGATGATATTTTTACTATTGTAGCATACCGCGGCCGAAACGCATAGATGAACCGGTGGACACAGGCCGGAACCTGCAGTAAAATACCGGCGGCAGCAACTGCCGAAATTTTTTTGAGTTTTTTTGTAACGAAATCGGATTCTGTCCGTCTAACCCATGACTGAACCGGGAAAGGAGGTGATGATGTGTGAACAGCGAAACCTGTGAGCGGCTTTACAAC
>CAMKEI010000111.1 GCA_946411525.1 uncultured Clostridia bacterium
CCATTGAGCTACGCCCGCATGCTCCGCATCAAGCCCTTGAAGACTTGCGAACAAAAGGTATTTTATCTGTTTTTCCTTTGCGTGTCAACCCTTTGGGGGATGAATCGGCGCAGTTTGACCGGAAAAGCGGGAAAAGGGTGCCTGCCCCTGAATCTTCATCATGGAACGGTATTGCCCGGGGGTCATACCGGTCATTTTCCGGAAGTCCTTGACCATATGGCTGCAGTCGGTATAGCCGGTACGGCTGCTGATTTCCGACAGGTCCAGACCGGAATAGGTCAGGTACTGCTCTACGGTCTGCACCCGAAGCCGTTCGATACACTGCTTGCAGCTGATGCCGAAATGATCGTGGAAACGCTTGGCAAACCACGGATAACTGAGGGAGCAGCGGCGGGCCAGATCCTCCACCCGGAGGGGTTCGTCGATATGCTGCTCGATATAGGCGGGAATATCGATGATGGGATCATGGGGCAGAGAGAGCTGATCCGTAAAATCCTCCCGCTTTCTGATCCAGAAACGGGACAAACCGGTAATCAGCAGATAAAGCAGTGCGCGGATATGCAGGTCCCAGGCAAATTCATGCCGCTCACTTTCGTAAAGGCATTCCTCGATAATGCGGTCCATATGATACGTTTTTACTTCCTCCGCGTTCATCTGGATCGGCAGGAGCACCTGAGCAACATCCATGGACAGGGCACGAAAGTCCTGCATATAGGAAGGGATCTCTTTCAGGCGGGTGGCTGAATACTTGACAACGTCGAAAACCACGGGATTTCCGTCCGCAGACTCAATGGTGTGGCGGATGAGCGGAGCGATATAGATCAGCTCTCCCGGATTCAGGATGTGGGTCATGCTGCCGCGGACGATCCGGCAGGTGCCGTTGCGGACCAGCAGGACCTCACTGAAATAATGGCTTTGCGGCCCGATGGGGAACAGGTGAGGGACGGCGGCAGAATCAAAACGGAAGCACTCAAAAGCCTGGTGGATGGAAGGATCATAGGATTGGTTCGGCATAGGCAGCTCCTGATGAACAGTCAGTCGATGAACATGGCGTCACCGAAGGAGAAAAAACGGTATCTTTCCCGGACGGCTTCATTGTATACACGCAGCGCTTCCTCTCGTCCGGTGAGTGCGCTGACGAGCATAAGCAAAGTGCTCTGGGGAAGGTGGAAATTGGTGATCAGAGCGTCCACTGCCTTGATCTTAACACCGGGATAGATGAAGATAGCTGTGTCCCCGGCACCCTGATGGATGACGCCGTTATCGTCGGCCATCGTTTCCAGCGTGCGCACGGAAGTGGTGCCGACGCAGACGATACGGCCGCCGGACCGGCGGACGCGGTTGAGCGTGTCCGCCGCCTCAGGCGTGACCTGGCAGAACTCGCTGTGCATGACGTGCTCTTCCGCGTTCTCAACCTTCACGGGGCGGAATGTGCCCAGGCCCACATGGAGCAGGACGGGCACGACGGTGACGCCCTTTGCCCGGATGCGCTCCAGCAGTTCCGGAGTAAAATGCAGCCCGGCTGTCGGCGCGGCGGCGGAACCTTCTTCCTTCGCATAAACGGTCTGGTAGCGGTTCGCGTCCTGGAGTTTTTCATGGATATAGGGCGGGAGCGGCATTTCTCCCAGCCGGTCCAGGATTTCCTCGAAAACACCGTCGCAGCGGAAACGGACAATCCGGCCGCCGATCTCCTCCACATTGTCCAATACCTCGCAGCGGAGCAGTCCGTCCCCGAAAGAGCAGACAGTACCTGGACGAAGCCTGCGGCCGGGGCGGACAAGCGCTTCCCAGTCCGAAGCATTCCGCCGGCGCAGGAGCAGGACCTCCACCGGGATGCCCGTGCCCTCCTTGACGCCGAGCAGGCGCGCCGGAATCACCTTGGTCTCGTTGATGACCAATGCGTCGCCGGGGTTGAGATAATCAATGATGTCGTAGAAGTGTCTGTGTTCAGTCTGTCCGTTTTTCCGGTGATATACCAGCAGACGGCTGTGATCCCGGGGTTCCACGGGGGTTTGGGCGATCAGTTCCTCGGGCAGGTCATAATCGAAATCGGATGTTTTCATGGGGATCAGATCTCCATCCTGATTTGGGCTTCCGCTGTGGCGGGCATGTTCTTTTTCATGTGGTTCCAGGCGGCGGGCGTGCAGAGCCGCCCGCGGGGCGTCCGCATGAGGAAGCCAAGCTGCATGAGATAGGGCTCGTAGACGTCCTCAATGGTAACGGCGTCCTCGCCGGTGGTGGCGGCCAGGGTGTCCAGGCCTACAGGTCCGCCGGCAAACTTGTCCATCATGCAGGAGAGGATGTTCCGGTCCACCTTGTCCAGGCCAAGCTCATCCACATCGAGCAGGGCGAGAGCCTCCCGGGCGATATCCCGGCTGATGTGGCCGCCGGCTTTTACTTCGGCATAGTCCCGGACGCGCTTGAGCATCCGGTTGGCAATACGGGGGGTGCCGCGACTGCGGCGGGCGATTTCCAGAAGGCCTTCGCTGTCCGCATCCACGCCGAGAATACCCGCACTGCGTTCCACGATCTGCCTGAGTTCCTCCGGGGTATACATTTCCAGCCGGAAAAGCATACCGAAGCGGTCCCGCAGCGGAGCGGAGAGCTGACCGGCACGGGTGGTGGCGCCGACCAGGGTGAAACGCGGCAGGTCCACACGGATGCTGCGCGCGGTCGGGCCTTTGCCGATCATGATGTCGATGGCAAAGTCCTCCAT
>CAMKEI010000112.1 GCA_946411525.1 uncultured Clostridia bacterium
GTTATCCTTTATTGCCTGATGGAGTATGAGCCTGTGCGGTTTAATGAGATGCAGCGATATCTTGGCAGGGTTGCGGATAAAACCCTGAGCCTTCATCTGAAGGAGCTTGAGCGCGATGGACTGATCCATCGAAAGATGTATCCTGAAATCCCTCCAAAAGTAGAGTATTCCCTGACAGAACGGGGCCGCTCCCTCATGAAAGTGCTGGATCAGTTATGTACCTGGGGAAATGAAAACAGAAAGCTATGTTCTGAATGAGAACGAGTATTTCAGATCTTTACAGGAGCTTTGAATCATGAATGAACCGAAGAATATTGAAGTCCGAGGCGCGCGTGTCCATAATCTGAAAAACGTTGATGTGAACATTCCGCTTCATGAAATTGTCGGAATTGCGGGGGTGTCCGGATCCGGAAAATCGTCTCTTGCCCTGGGCGTTCTCTACGCGGAAGGATCGCGAAGATACCTGGAATCCCTTTCAACCTATACGAGGAGACGGATGACGCAGGCTTCCCGGGCGGATGTGGATGAGGTGCTGTATGTTCCCGCTTCCCTTGCGCTGCATCAGAGGCCCGGTGTGCCGGGAATACGCTCGACATTCGGCACAGGCACAGAACTGCTGAACAGTCTTCGGCTGATGTATTCACGCCTTTCATCCCACCGTTGTCCCAATGGACACTATGTGAAGCCCGGGTTTCAGGTGGCACTGATGCAGGAGATCGTATGCCCGGAATGCGGCAAACGCTTTTACGGTCCCGGGGCGGAAGAACTTGCGTTCAATTCGCAGGGGGCCTGCAAATGCTGCGGAGGGACAGGCACAGTCCGGACAGTGGACCGCAGCACCCTGGTTCCGGATGAGAGCATCTCCATTGATGACGGCGCTGTCGCTCCCTGGAATTCCCTGATGTGGTCCCTGATGACAGACGTCTGCAGAGCCATGGGTGTACGGACGGATATTCCGTTTAAAGACCTGACTGAGCGGGAAAAAGAGATCGTCTTTGACGGTCCCATGGAAAAGAAGCATATCTTCTACCGCCCGAAAAAGGCGGACACAGCGACCGCCGGCGAAATGGATTTTACCTATTACAGCGCAACGGCAACCGTTATGAACGCGCTGAGCAAGGTCAAGGACGAAAAGGGCATGAAGCGGGTGGAGAAGTTCCTGAAGGAGGATGTCTGCCCCGAATGCCATGGCACACGCTTGTCGGAGGAAGCCAGAGCGCCGAAGCTGATGGGGATCACGCTCGATCAGGCCTGTGAAATGACGCTGAAAAACTCTGTTGAATGGGTCAGACGTGTCCCGGATTCCCTGCCGGAAGAAATGCGCCCGATGGCACATAACATCTGCGAGTCCTATCTGGAAACTGCGGCCCGGCTGCTGGACCTGGGACTGGGGTATCTTTCTTTGGACAGAGCGTCCTCGACCCTGTCCACCGGAGAGCGGCAGCGGATGCAGCTGGCCCGGGCGGTCCGTAACCGGACAACCGGCGTTCTGTATGTCCTGGATGAGCCTTCCATCGGATTGCACCCGGCCAATATTGTCGGGCTGAACGGGGTGATGCATGATCTGGTCCGGGACGGTAATTCCGTCCTGTTGGTTGATCATGACACACAGATTCTGAAAGAATCCGACTGGATTATCGAGATGGGGCCAGAAGCCGGAAGGAACGGTGGAACCGTCATTGCGGAAGGAACTGTTGAGCAGATTGAAGAGAACGAAGTCTCCGTTATTGGCAGGTATCTTTCCGGGAAGCAGGCTCCGGCCCGGAAACGCACCGGAAAAGAACTGTTTGCAAGCGGAGAGATCCGCATGGACACAGACCGGATCCATACGGTCAGGCCACTGTCTGTTCGTATTCCGAAAAATGCGCTGACGGTGATCACCGGGGTTTCGGGTTCAGGGAAGACAACTCTGATTCTGGAAAGCCTTGTTCCGGCGCTGGAGACTCTTTGCAACGGCAAAAAAATGCCCGATCATGTCAGGAAGATCGAAGCGGATGGAATCCGGCACATAAAACTCATTGACGCGACACCGATTGGGATCAATGTCCGTTCCACGATTGCCACCTACGCAAATGTCCATGACGAACTTCGGAAAATCTGCGCGGGAACCAAATCAGCAAAGCAGCTTGGATACAAGGCCGGGGATTTTTCCTACAATACAGGATCACTCCGATGCCCGGTATGCGATGGCACAGGACAGATTGCGCTGGACGTTCAGTTCCTTCCGGATGTGGAGATCATTTGCCCGGAATGCCGCGGGTCGCGATACAGGAAAGACGCAAAGAAAGTACGTTGTCAAAACAAGGCGGGAGAGGAGCGCTCGCTGCCTGAGCTGATGGAGATGGACGTCAGCACCGCGCTTGATTTTTGTCGGGAAATGAAAACAGTGAAACCAAGGCTGCAAATCCTGCAGGATCTCGGACTCGGCTATCTGACGCTTGGTGAAGAAACGCCGGGATTGTCCGGAGGTGAAGCGCAGCGGCTGAAGCTTGCGTCTGAAATGGGAAGGCAACAGGATGATGCTGTTTTCGTTTTTGATGAGCCGACCATCGGACTGCATCCGAAGGATGTGGAAACCCTGCTGAACGTTTTCCAGACACTGATTGACCATGGCGCAACGGTCATTGTGATTGAACATGACCTGGATGTCATCCGCTCTGC
>CAMKEI010000113.1 GCA_946411525.1 uncultured Clostridia bacterium
AAGGCGGGCATGGTGACAGCCGACCAGGCGGCACAGGTCAGCGCCGCCGTGGACGCGCAGATGGCCACAGAGGAGATTGCTGCAAACATTGACGCGGCTGTTTCTGAAAAGAAAGAGGAACTGATCAGGGAAAATGTTGAGAATTACCTTTCAACGGATGAAACGGTTCAGACAAAGCTGACGCAGGCCGGGGAAGCAGCAGACAGCCTGACAGCGCTGAAAGCGCAGCTGGACCAGGTAAACACGTTTGTAAACGGCGTGAAAGCCTATACGGACGGAACTGCGCAGGCTGCGGATGGCGCGGAAAAGCTGAACGCCGGAATGGCGGAACTGAAGAACGGCGCATCCATGCTGGCGCAGGGTGCTGATACCCTGTATACGAACGGGACGCAGCAGCTGAAGAAATCCATTCTGGACGCGGAAGCGGAACTGGCCCGCACGCTGCTTCCCTATGCGCAGGATACACTGCCGGAAGTGCTCAGGGTTTTTGAAACGACCCGGGATGCAACGCAGAACGCCCATTATGATCTTGCCCCGGAAGGGATCCGGACAACAACCTTATATCTGATCCGGACGGATCTGTAACAGTATCTAACAGTTCAATATACCTTTTCCAAAACGGCGAATATAACTCCAGCTGTAAATGCGGCTGGAGTTTTTATTGTCCTGAGAGCTTGAAAACGATACACCTGCGAATCAAAAGACAGTCACCTCATTGCCGTGCTCCTTGACCAGTTCAAGCAGTTCTTTTGCCGCGATCCAGACCGTCGCTGTGTTCTCCAGCGGATTCCCAACTGATCGAATTCCTTGTCGATGAAAAAGTGAACCTTCTTCTCCGCATCATTCAGCAGGCCAAACGGTGTAACAGCCCCTTTTATCACGCCGAGAATCGCCATCAGGTCGTTTTCAGAAGCAAAGGACAGCTTTCGCGTCCCGAACTGCTCCTGAAATGCTTTCAGGTTGACCTGCCGATCCTCCTTCACCGTGATCAGATAGTAATTCCGCTTCTTATCATCACGAACAAAGAGATTCTTTGCGATAATCTCCGGATGCGGCAGATTCGCCGCCAGCATTTCGTCAATCGTAAAGACCGGCACATGTTCCGTGATTTCAAAGCGGATGCCTTTGTCGGTCAGTATCTGCAATAACGCTTGTCTTGTCATGCCATTTTCCACTCCTTCTTTAATATTGCATGTCAGTGGGAAAATGTTCAAAGCTTCACGCCAGATGTAGCATAATCCTCATATCCATTATTGGCTACTCCTTAAGCAGTTCATGTAGATTGCAAATTTAAATGCGTACCTTGACAGCTGAAAATCGTCCAATAAAGCTAGTTTATGAAAACCTGCCGGTAAGCGGTTTCTGATGCTTTGCGGTGCATTATCCTTTACGAGGAAAGTGTTCCATCGCTTTCCGGGCAATGATCTCATGACCTGCTTCATTGGGATGAATCCCGTCTTCACAGATCAGGGACGGATAGTTCAGTTCTTCCAGCATCCAGGCTCTGGCGTCTGCCAGATGGCAGCCGCATTCTGCCGCGGTATTTCGTACGGCAATCGCGTATCGTTCCTGCCATCTGGAAATGCTCTCCGGATCGTTCCGAAGATACTTCAGGATCCGGTCAGCATCCCGTCCCTTTGAAACCCAGCGGTAATACCGGCCTGACATAAGCGGCAGCGGTGTGACAAGAATCGGATCAAGATCCCGGTCCCTAGCTTCCCGGATGAACTGCTTCAGAAGATTCCTGAACTCAGCCAACGGAGTTTTACCGTCATGGAAATGATCCGGATCCTGTGAAACCGCGTCCCAATCCAGATCACAGTCATTGCCGCCGAATTCAATAACGCATGGATTTCCGGGGTCAGTCTTCGTGTTACGGAAGCATTCCAGTCCCTGGCTGACCGTATATCCGTGAACCGCGTAATTACGAATGGGATATCCGCCGCGTTTCATCAGCCGGATGCATCCTGCCCTGGAAACCCTGTAGTTTTCTGATTCATCCAGGACAATCCCCTGCGCCGCGGAATCACCGAAAAGACAGATCTCGTTCATTGGATTCTTATCTCCGATATCATTTAATCTAGTAATCAAAACCAGATTAAAACGTTTATAATAATTTGTCAAGCAGTATTATTGATTTGCTTGTTCGTTTGTGATATCTTGGAGAAAAAAACGGAGGAACTGTTCCATGACGCATGATGAAATTCTGAAACGGCTGGAAGGCTGCCGCCTTCCGGAGTGGGATGAGCTTCCGGATTTCGGTCTATATATGGATCAGTTGGTAACCTATGTGGCGAGGTCTTTCCCCGGTATCAGCGGAAGGCTCGACCTGACGTCCAGCATGATCAACAACTATGTCAAAGCAGGCTTGATCGACAAGCCGACCGGGAAAAAATACAGCCGGGAAGCACTGGCACAGCTGTTGATGATCAGCCTGATGAAAGTATCCACACCACTTGATGTGATGAATAAGATCCTGCATCCGGAAAGCGGAACAGAAACGAAAGAGA